>DASVQX010000070.1:0-20145 GCA_036388915.1 Pyrinomonadaceae bacterium | reverse complement strand
GGGGCGAGTCGTCACCCGACTCGCCCCGCCCTCTCTCTCTCTGACGGCGAACGTCTCGGACTCAGGATAATACTTTGTCCAGCATTCGCGAGACGACCTCTTTATTAGTAGCGCCTACAATGCGTTCTTCTTCCTTCCCGCGATTTATAACTATCGTCGTCGGGATGCCTTTTATGCCGTAGCGTTGCGCGACATCGGGGATTTCATCAACATTTATTCTCACGACCTTTACCCTGCCGGTGTATTTCTCCGCCACGGCCTGGACGGTTGGCATGTACATCCTGTCCGGCGCAGACCATTGAGCCCAAAAAACAACTAGAACCGGGTACGCTGACCCAAGCACCTCACGCGCGAAATCTCCGCCCGAAACGTCAACCGTGAACCCCGCCGGGGGCGGCTCGTTTATGACGGTAGCCTCCCGGCCAACTGTTCTCGCGGCGGGTTCAGTCGTGAGAGGCGGCGCACCGCCTCTCACGGCGGCGTCGGGCTTCGGCTCGCGGGGCGCGGGGGGATTCGTCGCCTCCTTCAGCTTCGCGCGCATCTCTGTCGCCGTCTTGTAGCGCTGACCTGTGTTCTTCATGAGCGCGCCAGCTATAACTGCGCGCAGACCCTCGGGCACGGTGTGCGGAAGCGGGTCGGGTTCCGTAATTAGGATTGCGTGCATCAGAGAGGCCGCGTCGGTCTGCGGGAACGGCAGACGCCCGGCGAGCATCTGGTAAAAGATTACGCCCGCGGCCCATACGTCAACCTGCTCCGAGCGCTCGTTCCTGAACGCCTCCGGGGCCATGTAGGCGTACGTCCCGCCCATGATGCTGCTCTGGCTCGTCTTGAGCACGCGGGCGATTCCGAAATCCGCGAGGCGCGGATTCTCCCCCTGTAGGAGAACGTTGTCGGGCTTCAGGTCGCGGTGGATGATTCGCTTCTTGTGAAGGTGGTCGAGCCCCGAAAGGATGCCGAAAGTCATCTGCACGGCCACGTCGTGCGAGGGCGCTTTGCCGCCGTGCCGCGCCAGCCATTTGGTCAGTGAGCCGTCCGGGGCGTACTCGCTGACGATCACGGGCTGATCGTCGTAGATGTCCGCTTCGTACAGCGTCAGCACGTTCGGGTGGCCGCACGCTTCGACCCACAGGTCGGCCTCGCGCTTGACCGCGTCCAAGTCAACGTCTTCGTCGAGCGGGAATTTTATCGCCACCTTGGTGGTGGTTATGGCCCCGCGCCGCTCGGCAAGCCAGACGACTCCGAAGCTGCCGCGTCCTATCTTGCTGACGAGCGTGTACGGGCCGATTTTATCCCCCGCGCGTAGCACCTTAATACCTCCTTAAACGGTCACAGGATAAAACAGACGGCATGGCAAGACAACGTTTGTCCCGGGCCAGGGTGGTGATGCTCAACAGCTGTAGCACTTCACGTCGGGCCAGATTTCTTTGAGCGGCCGTTTGGGTTTGCGGCAGACGTAGACGGGCAGGTTGTTCTCGTGCGGGAGGGCGTAGGGGTGCGTGATGGTCGCGGCCAGCTCGCTCTGGTCGAAAGACTTTTGCACGTCCGCCCCACGCTCGCCGACGGTGATGACGCACTCGCCCGTGTAGTCGCGCGGCCCCCAGAGGAAATAGTTCTGGTGCTTGCCGATGGCCTTCGGGAGTCCGTGGCGCGCGCCGAAGAAGTCGATGGCGCCGGCCTCGCCGTAGTTGCGCGCGAAGACGGCGCAGCGCGCGCGCTCGTCCGCGGGCAGAGAGTTGTAGACGCGCGCCACCGTCTCGGTCATCTCCTCCCAGCCGTGCATGTCCGCGTAGTGCTGCGGTAGTTCGGCGAGGCGCAGCTTCTCTGTGCGCGGCGCTTCGAGGCCGAGCGCGCGCTGGTAGCGTATGAGCGCCCCGACGGGCAGCACAGGCAGCGCCAGCGGCGCCGTTAAAGCGCCCCCGGCGACGAGCAGCGCGACCGACGCGGGCTTGAGCAGGCGCCAGAGCGGGCGGCGCTCTCGAAGTCGCGCGAAGAAGTTCTCGAACCACACGGCGCCGGGCGCGAACAGCACGGGATAGACTGGCAGCAGGTAGTAGATTTTTGCGCGCAGCGCCACCATCAGCACGAACATCACGACGTAGGCCCACCCGAGCGCGCGGTACGGGCGCCCGGCGCGCGCGAAGAGGTAGAAGCAGAGGCCCGCCGCCCAGACGGGGAAGGTCAGCGGGTGCGTCAGCTCCAACTGCCCCTTGAAGAAGCCGAGCGGCGAGACGGCGAGGTTCTGATTCTTGTCGGCGTTGCGCAGCACCTCGACGGTGGGCCAGCCGTGCGTGATTTGCCAGAGGATGTTCGGCAGGAAGACGACGAGAGCCACGAGCCCGCCGACCCAGAACCACTTCGAGAGGAAGAACTTTCGCGCCGGGGTCAGGAGCAGCCCGGCGACGACGGCGAAGCCGAAGACGAGCGTCGAGTGCTTGTTCTCAAGCCCCAACCCCATCACCAGCCCGAACCAGAGCCAGAGACGCGCGTCGCCCGTCTTCAACGCGCGCGCGACGAGGTAGGCGCCGAGCGTCCAGACGAGCGGCTCGAAGGCGTTCATGGTCAGAAGCGTGTGGAGCGCGAGGAAGGCCGGGGCGACGATGACGCACGCGCAGGCGAGGACGACGGCGAAACGTCGGCCGCCCAACTCTCGCACCAGCATCCCCGTGACGAAGACGAGCGCGGCGCCCGCGACCGCCGGGAGGAAGCGGATGGCGAACAGCGAGTCGCCGAGCAGCACGCGCGACGCGCGCGCGACGAAGGCGATGAGCGGCGCCTGATCGACGTAGCCCCAGTCGAGGTGCTCGGCGCAGGCGAGGTAGTACAGCTCGTCGCGGAAGTAGCCGTAACGGCCGTTGGTCAGGAAGTGCAGCAGGAGCTTGAAGGCCGAGAGGTAGAGCGCGACGGCGGGCGCGCCCGCCGGGTCGAAATTCTTCAAAGCCTTCAACGGTGTCCCTCCGTGTGCCCCGACCTTAAAACACAGGCGCGTTAAGGCTTGACGGCGCGCGTGGCGATGTAGGTCGGCGTGAACTCGGCGAGGCGCAAGTCCCGGTGTCGGTCTTCGTAAAGCGCGGTGAGGTGGAAGCCCGCGTCGAGCTGGCCGCCGAGCTGGTCTTCGAGCGTGTGGCTGAACTCCAAAGGCCGTTCCGGGGCGAGCAGCCTTTCGCGCTCCTCTTCGTTAAGACTTTCGATGTCCGAGTAGGGAAGCCTGTACTTCACTTCGAGCCGGGCCTGCCGCTCGTCCTCTAAATCGAAGATGTAGATCGCCGGGTTATTGAAGCCCGCGAGCAGGACGCCGCCGCGGCGCAGCACGCGGAACGCCTCGCGCCAGACGGGGCGCACGTCGGGGACGAAGAGGTTCGAGACGGGGTGGAAGACGAGGTCGAAGCTCTCGTCCGGGAAGCGCGAGAGGTCGCGCATGTCGCCCTCGAAGGTTTTTATGTCAAGCCCCTCGCGCTCGGCGACCGAGCGGTCGGACGCGAGCTGTGCGGGCGAGTTGTCGAGCACCGTCACGCGCGCGCCGGCCGCCGCCAGCGTCGGCCCCTGCTGCCCGCCGCCCGAGGCGAGGCAGAGCACTTCGAGACCCGCGAGTTCTTCGGGGAACCACTCGCGCGGCGTCGGCTTCTGCTCGGTCAGCAGCACCGACCAGCGCCCGCGCCGCGCCTCGGCGATCACCTCCGGCCCGACCGGCACAGTCCACTCGTTACCCCGCTCGGCCTGCCTGTCCCACGCGCGCCGGTTGTACTCGCGAACGTCCATCGGTTGAGTTAAAGGAGCACGATTGAGTCGTCGCTGGGGGCGCGGCGCGGCGGGGGCGTCGAGGCGTGGCGCCCGGCGTGCGGGCAGGCGTCGCAGTAGGAGTCGTGGCGGCCGAGCCGGTCGTCGCAGGCGTTGCAGTCGAGCGCCTCGCCGGCGGCGCGCAGCGCGTCGAGCAGGGGCGTGAGCAGGCGTCCGCGGTCGGTGAGCACGTACTCGACGTGCGGCGGGCTGCCGCCGAGGTCGCGCCGCTCGATGAGGCGGTCGTGCTCCATGTCGCGCAGGCGATCCATCAGCGTGCGGCTGCTGATGGGCTGGAGCCGCGCGAGCAGTTCGGTGGTGCGCCTCGGCGCCGACGCCAGGTCGCGCACGATCAGCAGCGTCCACTTGTCGCCCACGACCTGTAGAGCGCCCCACACGGGGCAGCCGTCGCCCTCACGTCGTCGCATCTGTCCGCCGTCCTCCCTCGACCCGGAACTTACTCGTTGTGTGGGCGCGCCCCGGTGCTGACGCGGGCGCTAGAATCTCTGGCACTTAAAACAAAGAACTCCGCCGGTGGCGGGAAGCTTATCACAAAGCCGCCGGTTTGCGTCGCGGAGAAATTCGCCGCGCGGGCTTGCGGCCGGCGCGACCGCGAGTCTATCCTCGTCGAGACCTCACAAGCTTCACCACCTCGGCAGAGCGGCGGACTTTTTCCTCATGACCTTCAAGGAGCAGCGCAGACACGAGCGGGTGGCCGTAGACATCAACGTCTACTGGGGCGGGACGGAGGACTGCCCGCTGCGCGACCGCATCATCAACCTCGGCGTCGGCGGCTGCTTCCTCCGCACCGACCGGACGGCGCCGGAGGGCAGCCCCGTCTTCATCAAGTTCTGGCTGCCCGAGGAGCGGACGCTTCAGGGCGAGGTGCGCTACCGACTCGAACGGATGGGCGTCGGCGTCGAGTTCAAAAGTCTCTCCGCCCCGGACGCGGCGCAGCTCGCCGCCCTCGTCGAGTATTACCGCGGCCAGCCGCCCCGTTGAGGGCCGGGAACTGATTGTCCTTTTGCCTCCCCAGCCTTTATTATTATTCTCAGCCCCGGACGACAGCCCCGAGCCTCAGCCGTCTGTTTTTAAGCGCCGCGCCCGACCGCGCGCGGGAGTCTTCGCGTGGCATCCTTTATGGAAACTGAGTCCGAGGCCGGGGAGGCGGGTCAGGCCGCGGCGGGCGAGGCGGCGGCGGTGCCGCTCATCCTCGTCGCCGACGACGAGCCGGTCAACCTCGCGCTCATCAAGCGCAGGCTCGAATGGGAGGAGTACCGCGTCGAGACGGCCGAGGACGGCGGGCAGGCGGTCGAGGCCGCGCGCCGCGTGCTGCCCGACCTCATCATCCTCGACGTGATGATGCCCGTGCTCGACGGCCTGCAAGCGTGCCGCCTGCTCAAGGAAGACCCCGCGACGCGCGACATCCCCGTCATCTTCCTCTCCGCGCTCGACGACACGGACACGAAGGTCAGCGCGCTCGCGCTCGGCGCGAACGACTACGTCTCGAAGCCCTACCGCGTCGAGGAGCTGCTGGCGCGCGTGCGCGTCGCCATCCGCATGAAGCGCGAGCGCGACCGCCTGCGCCAGCGCGCCGAGGAGTTGCGCCGCTCGGCCGAGGCCGCCAGCGAGATGTCGATGACCGACGCGCTGACGGGGCTGCTCAACCGCTACGGCCTGCACCGCGCGCTCCAGCGCGAGCTGTCGGAGGCGCGCCGCTACTCGCGCCCGCTCTCGTGCCTCCTGCTCGACATAGACTTCTTCAAGGCGGTCAACGACACCTACGGCCACGCGGCGGGCGACGCGGCGCTGGCGCAGGCGGCGCGCTCTCTGACCGAGTCGGTGCGCGGCTCGGACGTGGTCTGCCGCTACGGCGGCGAGGAGTTCATCGTGCTCGCGCCCGAGACGGCGGCCGAGGGGGCGCGCTCGCTCGCCGAGAAGATACGCCGCGCGTTCTCGGCGAGCCTCTTCGGCGACGGCGCGCGCACCTTCCCGCTCACGCTCTCGGTCGGCGTCGCCGAGCTGCGCGACTCGGAGTCGGGCAACGACATGATCGCCCGCGCCGACGAAGCCCTCTACCACGCCAAACAGTCCGGCCGCGACCGCGTCGAGGCGGCGGGGTGAAAGGCAAAGGATGAAGGATGAAGGCGGAAGGATGAAGTGATGGCTTACGGTTGGGAGGGCGAGAAGGTGCGACTGGTGCCGCTCGACAAGGGGCGGCACTCGGCCAACGTGCAGTTGTGGATGAACGACCCCGACATGACCGAGACGATCCTCTCGGGCGACATGCCGCTGACGCGCGTGGCCGAGGACGAGTTCTTCGATAAGATGTGCGTCCACTCGGGGCCGCACCCTTCTGACATCCTCTTCGCCGTCGAGACGCTCGCGGGCGAGCACGTCGGACTCTGCGGGCTGCACGAGATCAGCTACCGCCACGGCGTCGCCAAGACGGGCACCATCATCGGCCCGCCCGAGGCGCGGGGCTTAGGCTACGGCTCCGAGGCCACGCGCCTGCGGACGCGCTACGCCTTCGAGGCGCTCGGGCTGCGGATGCTCATCTCCGAGGTCTTCGCCGAGAACACGGCCTCGCTCAGGATGCTCGAACGCGCCGGCTACCGCGAGGTCGCGCGCCTCCCGCGCCGCTACTGGAAGCGCGGCGCCTTCCGCGACTCGGTCGTGTTGGTCGCCGAGCGCGACGCCTGACTGAGAGCTATAACCGCAGAGACACAAAGACGCAGCTAAAGCCAATTAGCTGCGTCTTTGTGTCTCTGCGGTGGTTAACGTACCCGGCGGCTTACGGCACCGGCGGCGACGCGAAGGAGACGTCGGAGATGAGGAGCGCGCCCGAGGGACTCTGGTCGAACTTGAACTGGACGGAGCGGATGTCCGAGAGGTTCACGCCCGAGAAGGCGTTGACGGGGATGCGCGCGGTGTTCAAGAGAACCTTCGGCACCGGCCCGACCGAGCCGGGCGGGTAGAAGAGCACGTCCGAGTAGCTGCTGACGGTCACGGCCGAGGTCGCGCCCGCGCCGTCGGTCAGCACCACGCGGAAATTCTGCGGGATGCCCGCCGGGTTGCGCGTGTCCGCGAAGTTCACGCTCACGCGGAAGGTGAGCCAGCGGAAGCCGCTCACGTTGGTCGCGCCCGTCGGCAGGTTGTTCGTGTAGGTCGCGGTTATCGCCGACCAGCCCGTGCGGAGTTGACTCAGGCCGCGCAGGGTCGTCGCGCGCGCGCTCGGGACGGTGTGCGGCTGCCGCGTGGTCGCCTGCGTCGTGGGCAGGCAGTGCTGCGGCTGTGGCGAAGGACCGCCGCAGAGGTCGTGCGGCGTCAGGCCGGTCTGCGTCGAGGCGCCGCCGAGCGTGTTCGTCGTCAGGTTGGTCGAGGTGAGCAGGCGGTTCAAGTCGCGCCGCGTCGCGGCCGTGTCGGGCGCGTGGTAGGAGACGTGAATCTCCGTCGTCTGCGCCGAGGGCGGCGGCGCGGCCTCGCCCGTCAGGTAGGGGAGGAACTGCGTCTCGCCGCCGACGTAGGCGCGCATCACCGCCGAGAGGTAGGCGAGCGCGACGCCGCGCTGACCGGCCGCCGTCAGACGGTGGTTGCCCGCGACGGTGCCGCACTGCTGGTCGTTGCTCCCGCCCGAGGTGTAGGCCGTCCAGTCGTCGGCCGTCCCGGCGGGGAACATGCCCGGCGTCCAGACCGTGTTGAAGTAGTTGTGGTTGCCGCCCATCACCTGAATGGTGTGCTTCGGCGCGGCGTCGCCCGCCACGTTGTAGCGCGCGTCGTCGTAGAAGTGGACGCCCTGATTGTCGTTCACGTCGCCGTCGCAGTAGGGCAGCACGACCGAGAGCGGGACGTTGTTGGCGACCGTCCGGTTGAAGTTGACCGGCGCGAGCGGGAAGACGGCCTTCACGCCGTAGGGCGAGCCGAGCGAGAGGTTATGGGCGTAGTGCTTGACGACGCCCTCGCCGCCGCGCGAGTGGCCCATCGTGCCGACGCGCTGGAGGTTGACCTTGCCGACGAACTTGGTGCCGAACGGCGCCGCGCCCGTCGTGTTGAAGGTGCTCCACTGTTGGAGGTGGCGCTGGATGAGCTCGGCGCGCGCCTGCATCCCGAGGTCTGTGACGTTGTTGTCGTAGGCGTTGATGCCGTTGGCGCTCACCGAGATGACGACGTAGCCGTTGCTGGCGAGGTTCTGCGCGACGTAGTCGTAACCCTGATAGCTCGGGATGACGCTCTCGGTCGAGCGGCAGGGCCAGCGCAGGGAAGTGAGGCCGGACTTGGTGGCGTAACAGGTCGAGTGGCGGCCGTGGAGGAAGACGACGAGCGGGTACGGCCCGCCCGAGAGCGCGGTCGGGTAGTGGACGGAAGCCTTCAGCTCGACCGCAGAGGGGAAGCCCGCCGGGGTGAAGGCGAGGTCGCCGTAGTCGTACTCCTCGCGCGTGACGGCGAGGGGCCCGGCCGCGCCGGGGTCGGGCGTCTGCGCGCCCACGTTCGAGGCGGCGGCGCAGGCGAGGAGGAGAGCGAGGCACGCGAGCGGGCGTGAGAGTGAGTGTGTGAGTTTACGCATTACTGGTTACCCCCTTTGCCCGCGCCGAGGTCGAGCTTCTCCGGCAGCGCCGAGCGCTCCGACTTGTTCTCCTTGTCTCCGTACGAGAGGTAGACGGTCGCGCCGTCGCGCAGCAGCGACTCGTCGAAGGTGACGGCGGTGATCGCGTCGAGGTCTTCGCTCTCGACGCCGTAGCCGACGGCCGCGTCGCCGATCCAGACGACGGCCGGGAGCGCGCGGATGGGGAACGGCCCGCCGGTGACGGTCACGCGGAAGGCGCGCGACACCTCGACGCGCTTGCCGCCGACCGAGACCTCGACGGGGCGCGGCAGCGTCAACTCTTCGACGCGGTAGTTCTTGACCTTGAACCTGCCGGCGGCCCGGGCCGCGTTGCTCTCGGCGATGACCTTGCCGGGCATCCTCAGGAGGTCGGACATCTTCGGCTCCTGTGAGTTGTCAGGCGCGGCCGCGTCCTGCGCGCGCGTCTGTAGGGTGCCCGTGAGTACGAGCAGGAGTAGTGACAGCGTCGCCAGCCAGAGACTGGCGGGGCGCCGCGCGGGTGGGTTCTTCTCCGTCTTCATGTGCTCTCCTTGTCGAGTGTGAAGGGGCGGGCGGGCGCGGGCGCGGGGCGCAAAAAGCCCCGGCCTGCTTCCGTCAGCCTTTGGTGCTCTTGGGTGGTTTACGCGAAGCTGGTGAGGCCCTCGTAAACGGATTGGGACGGGACACACTAACGTCGGGGCCGGGCCGTGTCAAGCCGGCAGAGTAGACAGTAGGCATTAGACAGTAGTCGGTAGGAAAACAGAGGCGGCGCGTCTCGGTCGTCAACCGGGCGCGCCGCCTTTCCTTCTACTGACTGCTGACTACTGTCTACCGCATGCCGGTTTCAGTTCCCGAAGCGGCCGCGGTATTCGGTGGAGGAGAGGAACGCCTTGACCATCTCGGCGCGCTCGTAGTCGCCGCCGAACTCAAGGAGCTTGCCGAGCCAGTGGTTGTAGCCGCTCATGTCCGTGTTCGGCGCCTCGTCGGGGTTGCGTCTGAGGTAGCCGAAGTACTGCATCAGGACGAAGGCGCGGCTGGTCTCGGCGCGAGCGAGCGCGGGGCTTTCGGCCACGCGCCGCAGCGCGACGGCGCGCGCGTCGGCGTCCGAGGTGTTCGGCGCCCCGGCGAAGTCGTCGATGGCCGCCTGCCGCTCGGCCGCCGTGGGCGCGACGCCCGCGTTCTGGAAGAGCGAATCGACGAACTGCGCGGGCGTCAACCTCGTCGGGTAATGTTCCTCGAACTCGGCGCGGCCGACGAAGGCGCGCGCCGAGGAAGCCTTGTTCGCGTCGAGCACCTGCTGCCAGCCGGCGCGCCCCACGACGACGCCCTCGCCCATCACGCGCGCGTCGAGCATGAACTCCTCGACCCGCTCGGGCGCGCGGGCGTAGGCCGTCTTGTAGAGTCGGTAGACGAGGTAGCCCGTCTCCTGAAACTCAATCGACAGGAAGAAGGCAGCGGAGACGCTGACGCGGCGCGCCTCGCGGCACGCGGCGTCCGAGCCGCACTTCTTGATCTCGCCCGTCCAGAAGGCGAGGCCGGAGGCGTCCGGCTCGCGGCTGAAGAAGTCGCGGTAGTGCTGGCGGACGAAGAACTCGTCGTCGTCGATGGGGTTGCCGATGGCGGGCGAGGCGTCGTTGTCCGTGATGGTCACGCGCGCCGTCGCGACCTCGCCGCCGGCGGACGCGCCCTCGCCCGGCTCCAGCGTGAGCTTGAAGCTCTCCTGATCCTCGACGAACGAGTCGTCCGTGATGAAGATCGAGAAGGTCTTCGAGGTCTCGCCGGGCGCGAAGGTGAGTTGGCCGATGGAGGCGAGGAAGTCCGCGCCGCGCCGCGCCGTGTCGCCGAGCGCCTGGTAGACGACCGTCACCTCCGCCGACGCGTCGCCGACGCGCAGGACGGTGGCGGTGAAGATGCCGCCGTCCTCGGGCACCGAGTAGCTGGCCGCGTCGAACCGGAACGTGGGCAGCGGCGTCGCCGCGAAGTCGGCCGCGCGGTCGGACGAGAGCGCCCTGAAGGTCGCCTGAACGGGGCCGAACGAGTAGTTCTTCTTCGAGGGCGTGACCGCGTAGTCGCCGCCGGCGAGCGCCTCTAACGAGTACGAGCCGTCGGCGCCGGTCGTGACGACGGCGCCGACCGGCCCGAGCGCCGGGTGCGTGCCGGCCATCGTCACGGTCACGCCGCCGAGCGCCGCCCCCTTCTCGGTGACGCGGCCGGTGATCTTGTACCTGGCGAGGTTGCCGACGAAGCCCGCGTAGGCGTCCGCCGCGAGGTCGGCGAAGGTCTGCGAGGCGGGCGTGAAGGCGAGCATCGGCGCCGACGGCGTCACGGCGTACGTGCCCCCCTCGTCGAGGTTCGGGAACGAGAAGTCGCCGTTCGCGTCGGTCGTCGCCGTCCCGGTCTTCGAGCCGGAGAGCGCGACCGCGACGCCGCCGAGCGGGTAGTTGTTCGCGTCGGTGACGCGGCCGCGGACGGCGTGGCGGTTGAGCGCGGCCGCGAAGTCGGCGGTCTTGTTCGCGTCGAGCGCCTTGAAGGCGGCGGAGGCCGGCGTGAAGTTGTAGCTCTTCTTCGAGGGCGTGACGGTGTAGTCGGCGTCGGCCGGCACGCTGAACGAGTAGGCGCCGTTGGCGTCGGTCGTCGTCGCGGCGTTGCGCGCGCCCGAGAGCGTGACGGTGACGCCGGAGAGGCCGGCGCCGCCGGAGACGGTGACGCGCCCGGCGACCGTCAGATTCTGCGGCGTCGCCGTGAAGTCGGCCGTGCGGTTCGCGCCGAGGTCGTTAAAGGTCTGCGGCGCGGGCGCGAAGGTGTAGTTGGCCTTCGACGGCGTGACCGTGTAGTTGCCGCCCGCCGCAAGGTTCGCGAGCGAGTAGTTGCCGTTGGCGTCGGTCGTCGTCGTCCCGGTCTGCGTGCCGGAGAGGGTGACGGTCGCGCCGGCGAGGCCGACGCCGCCCGACTTCGTCACGCGCCCGGAGATCGTGTGGCGGTTGACCGCCACCGTGAAGTCGGCCGCGCGGTCGGCGGTCGGGTTCGTGAAGCTCTGCGACGCGGGCGTGAAGGTGTAGTTCACCTTCGACGGCGTGACGGTGTACGTGCCTTCGGAAGAGACGCTGAACGAGTAAGCGCCGTTCGCGTCGGTCGTCGCCGTCCCGGTCTTCGAGCCTGAGAGCGTGACCGCCACACCCGCGACGCCCGCGCCGGCCGAGGTGACGCGACCGCCGATGGCGAAGGTGCCCGGCGTCACGGCAAAGTCGGCCGTCTGGTCGGCGCCGAGCGCTACGAAGGACTTCGACTTCGGCGCGAAGTCGTAGCCGGCGCGCGAGGGCGTGACCGTGTAGTCGGAGCCGGCGGCGAGGTTCGTGAAGCTGTAGTTGCCGCCCGCGTCGGTCGTCGCCGTCGCCGCCTGCGCGCCCGAGAGCGTGACGGTGACGCCCGCCATCGCCTGCCCGTTCGAGCGGGCGACGCGCCCCGAAATCTTGTGGCGGTTGAGCGTCGCGGCGAAGTCGGCAGTCTTGTTCGAGAGCGGGTCGTTAAAGGTCTGCGACGCGGGCGCGAAGGTGTAGTTGGCCTTCGACGGCGTGACCGTGTACGCGCCCTCGGACGTGACCGCCAGCGAGTAGTTGCCGCTGGCGTCGGTCGTCGTCGTGGCGCTGCGCGCGCCAGAGAGTGTGACCGTGACGCCGGAGAGGCCGGCGGCGCCCGAGGCGACGCGCCCCGTGATGTTGAAGCTCGCGGGCGTGACGACGAAGGGCGCGGTCTGGTCGGCGCCGAGGTCGTTGAAAGTCCGCGTCGCGGGGTTGAAGGCGTAGCCGGCCTTCGACGGCGTGACGGTGTAGTTGCCGCCGGCCGGGAGGTTCGCGAAGCTGTAGTCGCCGTTCGCGTCGGTGGTCGTCGTCCCGGTCTGCGACCCGGAGAGCGCCACGGCGACGCCCGCCATCGCCTGCCCGTTCGAGCGCGCGACACGCCCCGAAATCTTGTGCCGGTTGAGCGTCGCCGTGAAGTCGGCCGCGCGGTCGGACGAGAGCGGGTTGACGGTCGTGGACGCGGGCGCGAACGTGTAGTGCTGCCTCGACGGCGTGACCGTGTAGCTGCCGTGGGCGGGCAGCGTCAGCGTGTAGTTGCCGCCGGCGTCGGTCGTCGCCGTCGCGGCCTGCGCGCCGGTGACGTTGATGGCGACGCCCGAGAGCGCAGCGCCGCCGGAGGTGACGCGCCCGGTCAGCCTGTAGCTGGTCGGCGTGCCGGTGTAGACGCCGCCCTGATCGGCGTTGAGGTTGGTGAAGCTGCGCGACGCGGGGCCGAAGGTGTAGCCGACGGTCGGGCCCGGCGTGACCGTGTAGTTGCCGCCGCGCGGCACGTCGAAGAAGGTGAAGACGCCCTGCGAGTTGGTCGAGGCCGTCGCGGTCTTCGACCCGCCGAGCGAGACGCTGACGCCGCTCATCGCGACGCCGGACGCGGCCAGCACCTGCCCGTTGATGGTGTAGAAGAGCGGCGTCGCGCTGAAGGCGATGAACTCGTCCGCCTCAAGGTCGGCGACGGTCTGCGAGGCGGGCGCGAAGCTGTAGCGGGCGCTGGAGGGCGTGACGGTGTAGGCGCCGCCCGCCGGCAGCCCCGCGAAGGTGTAGTAGCCGTTGGCGTCCGTCGTCGTCGTGACCGAGCGCGTGCCCGAGAGCGTGACGGTCGCGCCCGCGACGGCGCGCGCGGCGCCGTCGGCGAGCCGGCCGCCGATCTGGTTGCGCTTGGCCGTCGCGTTGAAGTCCACGGTGCGCGCGCCCGCCGGGGTGGTGACGGTCTGCGGCGGGGTCGCGAAGGTGTAGTTCCGCTTCTCGGCGGCGACCGTGTAGATGCCGCTCGTCGGCAGGTTGCTGAAGTGGTAGCGGCCGTCGGCGTCCGTGAACGTCTCGACCGTCTGCGAGCCGGAGAGCGTGACGAGCGCGTTCTCGACGGGCGCGCCCACCTCGTCGGTCGCGCGGCCCCCGAGCGTGAAGGTCGGCTGCGGGCTCGTCGCGAGGTAGGCGCCGAGCGCCGCGCGGACGTTCGTGACGCAGGCGGCGGCGGCGTCGCAGCGCAGGATGCGGTCGGCCCAGTAGAAGTGTGCGGCCGGGTCGGGGGCGCGGCCGAGCGCGGTCTGGAAGCGCGAGGCGACGTAGCGGGCGGGGTCGTCGTCCGCGGTCGCCGCCTGGAAGACGCGCGTGTAGGGCGCCTGCGAGTCGATGACGGGGCAGGCGGCGTCGATGACGACGAGCCGCCCGGTCGCCGCGTCGGCCCGCACCGTCGAGACGGCGTCGGCGCACGCGATGCGCGAGATGATGGCGCTGCCGGCGTGGACGAGGTTGACGGCCGTCTCCGTCCTCGTGGCCAGGCCGAAGCGCCCGTCCTCGACGAGCACGCCGCGCAACTCGGTCAGGTAGAGCCCCGAGGTGTTGAGGTTCGAGACGTTCATCCGCAGCATCGAGACGTAGAAGAGGTCGATGGGCGCGCTGGGCGGCTCGAAGAAGTCGGGCGTAGAGGCGATGGCGCTCAGTCCCCCCTCGTCGAAGAAGACTCGGGTGAAGGACGCCTCGCGGCGCGGGCTTTCGTTATCGGCGGGGGCGGCGTTGCCGATGTTGACCCACGCGAATGGCGCGGCCAGCCCGGTCTTGCCGAACAGGTCGGGGCGCTGCCCGTAGTCGGCGAAGATCGTGTCGGAGAACGAGATGCCCTTCCACTCGATGTTCTGGACGACCGAGGAGTAGGTGCCGCTGTTGGTGATGCAGCCGAGGAAGACGCTGCGCTCGACCTTGAGCGCGCTGCGGTGGGCCAGGATGATGGCGCCGTTCATGCTCGCCAGCCCGTAGAATTCGCAGTGGCGGACGACGGCCTCGCCCACGTCGGCGAACAGGAGCGTGACGAGCGCGTCGTCGGTCACGTTGGGCTCGCCGACGAAGGCCAGCTCGCGGACGGTGAGGCTTTTCAGCCCGCTGATCGTGATGGCGGCCGCCGCCTCGCCCGTGCGCGGCAGAAACTCCGAGGTCAGGTCAAGCCCGCGCGTCAGCTCCTGCCCGCCGGCCGTGGGCGGCGCCGGCTCCGTCGTCGAGGGGACGCCCGAGATGATCACGGGCGAGGCGAGGCCGCCGAAGTTTTTCGTGACCGGGGTGGCGATGGCGTAGCGGCCGGCGGGGACCTGGAGCGTGCCCCCGCCCGCGGCGGCCAGCGCGTCGAGCGCGGCCTGGAGCGCGGGGCCGTCGTCGGCGACGCCGTCGCCCACGGCGCCGAAGTCGGTGAGGACGAAGGTCTGCGGCGTGCCTTGGGCGGCGGGTGCGGCCGGCAGCGAGCCGCGCGACGCGCGCGCGCCGGCGCCGAGCGCCGCGACTGATACCGCGAGCACGACAAAGGCCAGCGTGAGGCGGACGGTACTTCTCTTACTCAAACTGGAAACTCCCTGTTGAAACTTGCCGCCCGTGCGCGTGTCCGCGAGGACGCACGGGCGAGAACGCTCGGTGTGTTGAAACCCGGATAAAAGCCGGGCGAGGTGTCCTGTCGGGTAGGCGAAACGCCTTGGAAACTACCCGCCGCCCTCCTGCACGGAGGCGGCGCCAATTCTTTGGCAAGGCGCGTGCCCGTCGAACCTAGCCGGCCCCGCGCGCGCGCCGCCGCTAATACTATACATAAGACGCGCCTCAGGTGGGAAAAGTAAAAGATTTTTTTAGAAATTCGCGCGGCGTTCGTGTCCGCGCGCGGGCGCAGCATTCGCCTTTCAGCGGCAGCAAAAATCTCGCGCCCCCGGCGTGCGCGTCCGTCCGCCGGCACGCTTTCGGCGCGGCGACTTTGACGGCGCGGCGTGGCACGGTTTTCGTTAGCGTCTCCGAGGGCGGTCGTTTGTGGCGGGGAGGTTTGTGGCGTATCGTGCAGTTGCCCGCCCGAGAAGGGGGGAAACCGCTCGCGGCGCGGCCGCCGTAGCGTTTTAAAGTCGATGGTGGAGAAGGTCAAAGAGGGTGGCGCGTCGAGGCTCGCGCCCGCGGGCGCGGTCTTCGCGCTGGTGGGGCTTGCGCTCTTCGCCTACTTCATCTGGCGGGCGGGCCCGGCTGAAATCTGGTCGAACATCTCGAAGATCGGGTGGGGCTTCGTCGCCATCATCCTGCTCGCGGGCTTGCGCTTCGCCGTGCGCGTCGAGGCGTGGACGCTCTGCTTCGAGGAGCCGCACCGGCTCGGCTTCTGGGAGGCGTTCAAGGCGTACCTCATCGGCGACGCGGCCGGCAACGTCGTCCCGCTCGGCATCGTCGTCAGCGAGCCGACGAAGGCCGCGATGGCGAGCCGGCGCGGCGTCCCCTTCGCCGCGACGTTTTCGGCCATCGCCGTCGAGAACATCTTCTACATGCTCTCGGTCGCGTTCTTCGTCTTCTGCGGCGCGGCGGCGCTCCTGGCCGCGTTCCCGCTGCCGAAGGTGCTCAGGTATTCGAGCTACGGCATCGTCGCGGGCGCGGGCCTCTTCGTCGCGTTCGCGGCCTACGCGCTCAAGCGCGAGTGGAGATTTTTGAGCGCGACGCTGCGCTGGACGGCCGAGCGCGGCTTGGGGCGCAAGGCGCTCGCGCGCCGGCTCGAAAGGGTCGCGGCGTTCGAGGAGCGCATCTACGGCTTCTACGGTCGCAACCAGCGGCGCTTCCCCGGCCTCGTTCTGTGCGAGGCGGCGTTCCACGCGCTCGGCGTGGCCGAGGGCTACATCACCATCTGGCTCATCGGCGGCGTGCGCCCGACCGCGCTCTCGGCCTTCCTCTTCGAGTCGGTCAACCGCGTCATCACGGTCGTCTTCAAGTTCGTCCCGCTGCGCGCCGGGATCGACGAGTTGGGGACGGGACACCTCGCGCGCGTGCTCGCCTTCGGGATGGCGGCGGGCGTCACGCTCGCCATCGTCCGCAAGGCGCGGATGGTCTTCTGGATGGCGGCGGGCGTCGTGCTGCTGGTCGCGCGCGGGCTGAGTTTGCGCGGCGTGGCCGAGGAGGCCGAGCGTGCGCGCGCCGCCGCGCTCGGCGAGAAGGCGCGCGCCGAGGACGCCGTCCCCGAGTCGTAGAGTTTACCGATCAGAGGGCTTGGCTTGTCACGACTGTTCCAGGCTGATTCCGGCGGGGCGGCGGGGCGGTACGCCCTCGCGGCGCTGCTCGCGCTGGCGGCCGTGGGCTTCGGGCTTCGCGCGTGGGGGCTCTCGCGGGCGGGGCTGGCCGAGGACGAGGTCAACAAGCTCGAAGCCGTGCACGCCTACGCGCGCGGCGACATTACCGAGAACGCCGAGCACCCGATGTTGATGAAGGCGCTCATCTTCATCTCCGTGGGTGCCGCGCACGCCTGGAACGCGCGCATCCCGCCCGGCGCCGACCCCTTCGTCCTCAAAGCCGTCAGCGACGAGACGGCGATACGCCTCCCCAACGTCCTCTTCGGCTCGCTCACGGTCTTCCCCGTCTTCCTTTTGACGGCCGTCTTCTTCGGCCGCCGCACGGGCCTGACGGCCGCCGCGCTGTGGGCGACGGGCGTCGGCGCCGTCACCTTCAACCGCGTGGCGAAGGAGGACACGCTGCTCGTCTTCTTCATGCTCTTCGCGCTCTACTTCTACGTCCGCGCGAAGCAGGCGAGCGGGTTCGAGCCGAAGCTGAAAAAGCGGAACTACGTCTCGAGCGGCGTCGCGTGGGGCCTGATGTTCGCGTCGAAGTACTTCCCGCACTACTTCGGGCTGAACATGCTCTACCACTACCTCTTTCACGTCCGCCAGCGCCGGCCGGGCGAGCCGCGCGGGAACACGCCGGCGCTCTTCTACGTCGTCGTCTTCGCCACGTTCCTCGCCGCCAACCCGGCCGTTGTGATGCCGCGGACGTGGGGCTATCTCTCGGCCTATTCGAGCGAGCAGTTGTTGACGCACCACGGCTACCTGATGGGCGAGACGCTCTATTACAACGTCGTCTCGAAGGGGCCGTTCGGCGCGACGCCCGTCTACTTCTACCTGCTCTACCTGTGGACGAAGACGCCCGCGCCCGTCCTCTTCGCTTTGGCGGCCGGGCTCGCGGCGCTCTGGCGGCGGAGGCGCGAGCCGGGCGCGGCCTTCCTCCTCTTCATGCTCTTCTTCTGGGTCGTGCCCTACTCGCTGATGGGCGCGAAGTGGCTGCGCTACACTTTGAGCTTGATGCCGTTCGTCTACATGACGGCGGCGGTCGGCGTGGCGGACTTGGCGCGGCGTCTCGGCGGGCTCCTGAGTCAGAGAGTCGGCGTGCGCTCTTCGTCGGCGGCGTGGGCGTGCGCGCTGGCGCTCTTCGTCGGCGCGCCGGCCTACTCGGCGCTCGCTTCGGCGCCTTACTACTCGCTCTACACGAACGCGCTCGCGCCGCGCGCGGCCGGCTACTACTTCCCGCACGACGAACTCTACGACGCCGGCCTGCGCGAGGCCATCGAGCGCGTCGCCGAGACCGCGCCGCGCGGCGCCGTCATCGCGCACGAGACGCCCGGCGTCGTCCGCTACTACCTCGCGCGCTACGGCCGCGAAGACCTTCGCTCACGGGTCATCTCAGACCCGAGCTTCGACCCGACCGCCGAACCCGGCCCCGTCTACGTCATCCTCCAGCGCGGCCGCACCTACTTCGAGAACCGCGACGAGATGGGGCGCGTCCGCGCCTCGTTCGAGCCAGAGCACCAAGTCTTCATCGACGGCGTCCCGGCCGCCGAAGTCTACTCGCGCTGAATCGTCTGTCTATTCCCGTCTGGGCGCGAGGCCGAGGAGTACGTCGGCGAGCGCGCTTGAGATGGGCAGCTCCGGCCCGTCGAGCCAGAAGAACTCGCCCGACGGGTTCAGTTCGAGGAAGACGTGCCGGCCGTCGGGCGTGAGGATGAAGTCGGCCGCGCCGTAGTTGAGGCCGAAGTAGTCCATCAGCGCGAACAGAGGCCGCTCGGCCTCCGGCGGCAAAGTGTAAGGCCGCCACCCGCCGGCGAGCGCGGCGCCGTCGCGGCGCCAGTCGTGCGCGGCGCGCGCCGACGCCTGCGAGTCTATCGACGCGGTGAAGACCCGGCGCCCGACGACGGTCGCACGCAGCTCAAGCCGTTTCTCGACCCGCTCCTGAAAGGTCATCGGGCAGAGGCTCAGCCCCGTCAGGTCTTCTAGGTCTTCGGGGCCGACGGGGTTGGTGAAGACGACGCTCTCGCGCCCCTCGCGGTCGTAGACGGCGAAGGACGAGAGCATCTTGGTGACCAGCCGCCCGCCGCACGCGGCGTAGAAGTCGCGCACCGCCGCCGGGTCGTTGGTGACGAGCGTCGGCGGCACTTCCAGCCCCAGTTCGCGCGCGACGCGAAGCTGTAAGGGCTTCTGCTCGGCGCGACGGATGGCCGTCTCCGGGTCGATGCGGAAGGCGGTGAGGCCGGCGAGGACGCCGAGCAGCGCGGCGCGCGACTCGCCGACCGAGGCGGCGCGCAACTGCGCGTCCATCTCGCGCGGCACGCGCGCGGCCACGCTCAGACGCCTGTGCCAGACGGCGCCGACTTCACTTAAATCGAACTCGCCCTCGCCCGCCGCAAAGGTCACGCGCACGGCTCTGTCGCCGCCGTAGCTCGCCGCCAGCCGCACCTCCGAAGGGAAGCGATCCGTGTCGAGCCGCACGGCGCGTCCGCCGCGCTCGGCCACGGCGCGCGCCACCGACTCGACGCTCTCGTTGTCGCCGCTGTGCGTGATGATGAGAACGGTCGTGGTAGGCATCGTCATTATTTGTCGTCGAGCAGGGCGTCGGCGAGCGCCTCCGAGATGGGGAGGCCGAGGTCGTGTTCGAGCATGCCCCACTCGCCTCCGGGGTTGACTTCGAGGAAGACGTGGCGGCCTTCGGGCGTCTCGATCAAATCAATCGCGCCGTAGGCGAGGCCGAGCCGCCGCATCAGTTTTTTGATGCGCGCAGTTAGCGAAGGCTTGAGCGTCGCGCGTGCCCAAGAGCATTCGCCCGGCTCGGCGAGCCGCCAGTCGGTGCGCCCGCGCGCCGAGCCGCTCGCGTCGAGCGCGCCCGCGAAGAGGCGTCCCGCGACGTAGGCCACGCGCAGCTCGCGCCGCTTCTCTATCCGCCGCTGGAAGACCACGGGGCAGTGGCGCAGCGAGTCGAGCGCCTCGATGTCCGACTCCTTGACCTCGCTCGTGTAGACGAAGAAGGGCGCGTCCCCCATCGAGACCGAGAGCGGGCGCAGCAGCTTGGCGACGACGCGGCCGCCCTCCGCCTCGTAGAAGGCGCGCGCGCGTCCGGCGTCGTTCGTCAAAAGCGTCGGCGGGATGTCCAGCCCGCACTCGCGCGCGGCGCGGAGCTGGAGAAGTTTGTTCTCGGCGGCGCGCTCGCTCCGCGGGTCGTTGACCCAGCGCGCGCCGGCGAGGCCGTCGAAGAAGCCTTCGAGCGCGGCGGCCGTCTCGCGCGTGCAGGCGGCGCGGAAGCGTTCGTCTAAGCCGTCGCTCAGGCGCGGCGGCCAGACCCTCCGCGCCCAGACGGCGCGCACCTCCGACGCCTCCGCCTCGACCCCGCCCGACGCGAGGACGTTCTCCGCGCCGCCGTCGCCGAGCGCCGCCGACAATCGAACTTCGGTGGGGAAAAGGTCCGTGTCGAAACGCAGGGGGCGCGCTCCGCGCCGCGCGAGCGCCTCCGCGACGCGCTCGACGGTGAAGTGGTCGCCGCTGTGCGTGACGAGCAGGACGAGCGGGCTTCGGCTCATAGATTGGGCGGGCGGCTCGGAAGGAAGAAGACGGGCGAGGGGCCGGGTCGATTGAGTAATTCGTCAGCCGGCCCGCCGGCTCATCGCTTCAATGAAGCGATGAGCCG
>DASVQX010000069.1:0-84710 GCA_036388915.1 Pyrinomonadaceae bacterium | reverse complement strand
GGCACGTCGAGGACGAAGCAGGCGGCGAGCTGCCCCGAGGGCTTGCCCGCGTTGACGAGGCACGGCGTGTTCGGCACGAACTCGCGGCGGAGCATGATGCCGGCCATCGTCTGGTAGAACTCGTCGCGGCGGACGAGGTCGCCTTCGGCCTGCGCGACGTGGCCGACGACGCGGCGGACGATGTCCGGCCACTCCTCGATGGGCTCGCCCTTCGTGTCCTTCAGGCTGTAGCGCTTGGCGATGACGCGGCGGGCGTTGAGGCCGATCACTTCGGCGGCGGCGGGCGCGGCGCCCGTGATCTCAAAGGCGTTGGGGCTCCCCTGTGATGCGTTCGGCTCGATAACGGTGCTCATCTCTTCTCTTCTTGCCTTTCCCGCGCTCGTGGGGGGCGCGAGGCACGTTCTTCTCCGGCGGTCGAAAAAATTGCGGCGCTCACTGCGCGCCGTCTCTTGATAGTGGCTCGGGTACTTCGCGGTTGGTCTGGCCGGGAGGCGAAAAGGTCCCCGTGCCGTGGGGACTGGCTGCCCCTTCCGGCACCCGGAACCGGCTCGTTCCAAACGGCGCGAAGAATACACCCGGCGAATTTGCTTGTCAAGAGTATAGCACAATATATTGGGTTAGTCTTTTTGACTGCTCACAATAGGGCGGGGTCTTTGAGGTTTTACATGAGGGTGCGGCCGCCAACTTTTCTCCCCGGAAGCGGGGGGTTTGGCGAGGCCGCCGGACTCCCCAGGCGGGCGGCGCCGGAGGCAGTATGCGGGGGCGGTTTTTCATCTAACCCCTTCGGGATTTTTGACTACGGGACAAGAGGGATTTATGGCTTTGAACGAGACGCAGGACGGCCACCAGGACTCGCTCGTGCGCGCGACCGCCGCCGACGGGCTCATACGTTGCATGTCGGCCGTGACAACAAATACGGTGGCCGAGGCCGCGCGCCGCCACGGGACTTCGGGCACGGTCACGGCGGCGCTGGGGCGGACGCTGACGGGCGTGCTGCTTTTGGGCGCGGGGCATAAGGAGTTCGACCGCCTGACCGTGCAGGTCGAGTGCGACGGCCCCGTCCGCGGCATCACGGCCGAGGCGAACGCGCGGGGGCGGGTGCGCGGCTACGTCCGCGAGCCGGCGGCCGACGCGCCGCTCAACGCGCAGGGCAAGTTCGACGTGAGCGCGGTCGTCGGCGGCGGCATGTTCTACGTCACCTACGAGTCGGGCTTCGACATCGGCCTCTACCACGAGCCGTACCGCGGCGCGGTGCCCATCGTCTCGGGCGAGATCGGCGAGGACTTCGCCTACTACCTCGCCAAGTCCGAACAGATTCCGTCGGCGGTGATGCTGGGCGTGCTGGTGCGCGCGCGCGAGTCGGGCGAGATATACGTCGCGGCGGCGGGCGGGCTGATGATTCAGGTGATGCCCGGCGCTGACGCCGCGACGGTCGCGGCCATCGAGTCCACCGTGAGCCGGGCGCCGCACACGACGGCGCTCATCCGCGAGGGCGCGCGCCCCGCCGACCTCCTGCGCGCGGCGCTCGGCGAGGTTCCGTTCGAGGTGCTCGAAGAGCGCGAGGTCGGCTTCAGTTGCACCTGCTCGTACGAGCGCGCGGCGTCGCTCGTCTCTTCGATAGACGGCGCGGAGTTGGAGTCGATGCTGCGCGAGGACAAGGGCGCGTCGCTCACCTGCCACTTCTGCAACGAGACCTACCGCATCGACGAGGCGTCGCTCGCCGAGATGGTCGCGCGGAGCAGGGACGGCGCGGACGACTAGTGGTGCGCGGCGGCCGGGGGGTGTTAACGAAAGGAAGCCCGGCGGGGTCGGCTCTCAAGCCAGACCCGCCGGGCTTCTTCGCGCGAGCGCGGTTCGGTCAGCCCGCCAGCAGCGCTTCGAGCTTGGCGGCGAGATCTTTCTTCTTGAGCGAGCGCAGCACCTGCAACTCGTCCTGCGCAGCGTCCTTCCGGCCCTGCGCGTGGTACATCACGCCGAGTCCGTAGTGCGCCTCGCCCGACTTCTCGTTGATCTCGACGGCCTTGGCGTAGGCGGCGGCGGCCTCGGGGAAGCGGCGCATCGCCGTGTTTACGTCGCCGAGGCCGACGTAGGCGCGCTCGTCTTCCGGGTTGAGCCGTGCGGCGTAGGCGAACAACTGCTTCGCCTTCAGGTAGTCCGGCGGGTCTTCCCTGAGCGCCTTGCGGCCGTCGCTGATCGCCGAGCCGGCCAGGCGCTTCGCCTGCCTCTGCTGGTTGCGAGCCGGGTCAAACAGCTCGTCCTTCGACCTCGGGTAACCGCTCTCCCTTACGCTCGCACGCGGGTCGGAGCGGACGGCGGAACCCGGTACGTTGTCGCGCGAGCCCGGATTGACCGCTTGCGCGTGCGCGTCGGTGGCGGCCGCGAACAGCGTCAGTAGTGAAACGATTAGGAGGCGCGGCGGGAGGCGGAGCTTAGACATTTTCAAGTCTCCTGTGAGAGCGGGCCGCCGGCGGGGCGGCGTCAGGGGTTTGCGGGGAGTAACGCGGCGGGCGGGCGAACCCGGCGGGGTGCCGCGCGCGCCCGGCCGCCGGCCTACTTGACCGAGGTCGTCCCCGAGGAGGGGAGCAGGTCGAGGTTGCCGATCTCGCGGTTGTGGTTGTCGAGCACGCCCATCACGTCCGAGGTCTCTTCGAGCATCTGCTTGGTCATCTGGATCGAGTCGGAGAGCTGCTCGAAGTCGAGAGACGAGACGCGCTCCGGCGTCGGGAGCGTGACCACCTGGTCGTTGACGAGTCCGAAGAAGTTCTCGATTGACTGGAGCTGCCCCTCGACGAGCTTGACCGAGCGCTCAAGCTCGGAGAACTGCGCCAGCCGCCTCCTGAGTATCTCGACGTTGGCCTGCTGGATGCGCCGCGCGCGGTCGTCGGGCGCGCCCTCGACCGAGCGCTCGGCCTGCGCGAGCTGGTTCTGGACGGCCTGCCGGTTGACCGAGCGCAGGTGGTGCTTTCGCCGGCGGTAAACGTCGAGGAGGTCTACGAAGTCCTCCCAGCGCTGCTCCAGGCTGCGGATGTTTAGGGGCAAATCCTTCGCGCCGGTGAACTTGACGTAGTTGTCGAAAATCTTGTTCTTGAGCCACTTCAGGTAGAGCACGGCCTCGCGCTCGCGCGGATCGAAGCTCTCGATGAGGCGCTCGCGCTGCTTGCCGCGAAGCTCGACGAGGCGCTTGCGGTTGCGGCCGTCCACCAGACGCCGGTAGATCGTGCTGGCCGGGACGGTCGCCAGGTACGCGCCCTCGGCCACGAGCGCCGCCGCTAAGGGGATGGGCGACCACGTGTACGCCGCGGCCACGGCGAAGCCGGCCATGCCCCAGAAGTTGGCGGGCTCCATCACCGCCTCTTTCAGGTATTCGAGACTGAGCTTCTTCTCCGCCATAAACCTCTTACTTCTTCCGCCACGCCATGCGCCTTAGACCGACGCTTCAGGAGTTCGACTCGCCCGACCCGGCGCCGAGCGCGGGCGCCCTCTTCTGCCCCTCGCCCAAAAGCCCCATGCCGCGCTTGTACTCGGCCAGCTTGTCGTGCAACTGCATGTCCATCGCCTCGCGCTCGATCTCCTGCATCTGCGTGTCCACGCCCGAGGTGCCCAGTTGGAGCTTGGCCTCGGCGGTCGCGGCGCGGCGGTCGATCTTGTCGCGCATCTCGTCGAAGGTCGAGGCGTCGTCGCCCAACTGGAACGAGGACATCGTCTGCGCGAGCTGCTCCTGCAGCTTGGCCTGCTTCGACTGGTTGACGAGCTGCATCGCCTCCGCGGTGCGCCGCTTCATCTGGAGGATGTAGTTGTCGAGGGCCTTCTTCGCCTGCTCGGATGCGCGCGAGGCGTGGTCGAGTTGCTGGCCGGTCTTCGAGAGGTCGAGCTGCGCCTGCTGGAGCTGTCCGATGTAGGCCGTCGCGATGTCGTCGCGGTTCATCTTGATGGCGGCCTTGATCTTCGAGTCGAGGTCAACGACCTGCGTTTCCAGCCGCTCCTTGTTCTTCGCGAGCAGCCGCTCGGTGGCCATCACCTGCGCGACCGAGTTGTTCAAGTCCGGCACGCGGTCGCGCATGTCGCGGATGGTCTGCTGGAGGATCAGCTCGGGGTCTTCGGTCTTCTCGACGATGCCGCCGAACATCGCGCGCATGCTGCGCTTCAGCCTGGCCCACACTCCCATCTTCTTCAAGCCCTCCGGGCCCCGGCGGCCGCCGCCGCGGGGTGTGATCGCAAATCTTTCGACCCCGAAACTTTAAGCCGACGACGGGGCCGCGAGTATTGTACGTAAGCCCGCGCCGCCGGGTTCTCTTCCCTCTCGGACGCCTCAAACCTCTCTCGGACGCGAGTATAACAGGACTCCCGCGCCGCTCGCCAGAGCGACGGCTGCCGCCTAACGAAACCGCCCGATGTCGCGGCGGTAGTGGAGGCCGTCCCAGCGGACGCGCGCGGCCGAGTCGTAGCAGCGCGCGAGCGCCTCGTCGAGCGTCCGGCCGGTGGCGGTGACGCCGAGGACGCGGCCGCCCGCCGTGACGAGCGAGCCGTCGGCCGCGCGCGCCGTGCCGGCGTGGAAGATTTCGACGCCGGGGACGCGCGCGGCATCCTCAAGCCCCGAAATACGCCCGCCCGTCTCCGGGCGCTCGGGGTAGCCGCGCGCGGCGAGCACGACGCAGGCCGAAGGCTCGACGCCCCACTCGACGCGGACGCCGCCGAGGCCGCCGCGCGCGACCGCGCCGAAAATCTCCGAGAGGTCGGAGCGCAGCCGGACGAGGATCGCCTGCGTCTCGGGGTCGCCGAAGCGGACGTTGTATTCGAGCACGCGCGGGCCGTCGGGCGTGAGCATCAGCCCGACGAAGAGCACGCCGCGAAAGTCGAGGCCGTCGGCGCGCGCGCCTTCGAGCGTCGGCTCGACGACCTCGCGGACGCACCACGCGAGCGTCGCCTCGTCCAGCACGTCCGAAGAGGTGACGGCGCCCATGCCGCCGGTGTTCGGGCCGGCGTCGCCCTCGCCGACGCGCTTGTGGTCGCGCGCGGGCGGCATCAGGCGGTAGTCGCGCCCGTCCGTCCACAGCAGCAGCGAAGCCTCGCGCCCCGCGAGCGCCTCCTCGATGACAACGCGGCTCGCCGCCTCGCCGCCGACGCGCCCGCCCTCCATCATCTCGACGACCGCCCGCTCGGCCTCCTCGCGGCTGCGCGCGACGACGACGCCCTTGCCGGCCGCGAGACCGTCGGCCTTGACGACGACCGCCGCGTCCTCATCACCGAACTCGCCGCCGCGCAGAATCTCGCGCGCCTCGGCCGACGAAGAGGCGACGCGGTGGCGCGCGGTCGGGACGCCGTGCCGCAGCATGAAGTCTTTGGCGAAGGCTTTGCTCGATTCGAGACGCGCGGCCTCGCGCCTGGGGCCGGCGACGGCGAGGCCGCGCCGCTCGAACTCGTCGGCGAGACCCGCGGCGAGCGAAGACTCGCCGCCGGGGATGGTCAACTCGACGCCCTCGCGCTCGGCGAAGTCGGCGAGCGCCGACACGTCCGTCGCGCCGACGGGGACGCACTCGGCCGAGTCGGCGATGCCGGCGTTGCCGGGCGCGCAGAAGATTCGGGGCGCCGGCCCGCCAGAGCCGCCGCCCCGCCCGAGCGTGCGACAGAGCGCGTGCTCGCGCCCGCCTGAGCCGATGACAAGCACCTTCATGGCCTGTGCCAACTCTCCGTTCCGTGTTCTTTTTTGTGTAAGACGAAAAGTGCGCCGCGATGCTGTCACGCGCCGCCGGGGCTGTCAAGGTAAGGCGCCGAGGCGCGGGCGGCTTCGTCTGAAATTTCGGCGCGCCGTTATTCGGCGCGCTGTTATAATGCGCGCGTCTTGCACCCAACACTCATCAGGCGTCCCCCGCCGAGTTAGATATAACCTCGTCACTTATAAGGAGACGTGTGACTCCACAGGCGATCAGCGAGGACGGCCCCGCCGCGGGACTGCGCGCGCCGTCGGCGCAGGTGGACGACCGGATGGTCTGCCTGATGCGGCTGGTGCTGGCCGTCTCGGCGCTCGTCATCGTCTACCTCGACCCGGCCGAGCCGAACCGACTCGTCCGCGAGACCTACGCGGCGCTCGTCCTCTACACGCTCTACAGCGCCGCGCTCTACGCGCTCGCCCTGCGGCGCGGCGCGTGGCAGCCGGGCGGCTGGGTGCCGTGGGCCGACGTGGCCTGCTACCTCGTCCTCGTCTCCCTGAGCAGCGGCACCAACAGCGTCTTCTTCTTCTTCTTCTTCTTCTCGATTCTGGAGGCTTCGTTCCGGCGCGGCTTCGCTTCGGGCCTGCGCGTGACGCTCGTCTCGGCGGCGCTCTTCACGCTGGTCGGCTACCTGAGCGCGCCGCCCGAGCCGGCCTTCGAGCTGAACCGCTTCCTGCTGCGCCCCACCTACCTCGTCGTGCTCGGCTACATGACGGCCTACTGGGGCGGCGCCGAGATTCGGCTCAAGCGGCGGCTCGCGCTCCTCAAGGAGGTCAACACGCTCTCGAACCCGCGCTTCGGCGTCGGGCACACGGTCGCCTCGATGATGAAGCGCGTCCGCGCCTTCTACGACGCCGACGCCTGCCTCGTTCTGCTCGGCGGCGTGCGCGACGAGGCCGACTACCAGCTCAGCCGCGTCGAGCGCGGCGGCGGCGAGGCGAGCGCCGAGCGCATCCCGGCCGAACTGGCGCGACAGTTCCTCGCGCTCCCCGAGACGTTGGCGGCCGTCTACAACGTGAAGACGCGGCCGTGGCAGCCCGCCGAGGCGTGCTACTACGCCTTCGACCTTGCGCGCGGCGTGCGCGACGAACGGGGACTGGCCGAGTGCGAGGCGCTGTCGGTCATGCTCGACGCGCGCGCCTTCGTCACGCTCCCGCTGCTCCACCGCGGCCGCGCCGCCGGCCGCCTGTTCCTGACGGGGCGGCGCGGCACGTTCGAGCCTTCCGACTTAGACTTCCTCGCGCAGGTCGTCGAGCACGTCATGCCCGTCCTCAGCAACGTGCGGCTGCTCGACCGGCTCGCGTCGAAGGCGGCCGAGCAGGAGCGGCTGCGCATCGCGCGCGACCTGCACGACAGCGTCATCCAGCCCTACATCGGGCTTCAGTACAAGCTGGCGGCCATCCGCCACAAGCTCGACGCGGGCGCCTCGGACGTGCGCCCCGACATCGAGCACCTCTTCGAGGTGACGGCGAGCGAGGTCACGGGCTTGCGGCGCTACGTCGGCGGACTGAAGGACGGCTCGGCGGGGCGCGACGACCTCGCGGCGGCGCTCAAACGCTACACCGAGCAATTTCAGGAGAACTATGGTATTGATGTGCAACTCGACATGCGGGGCGGCGTCCGCGTCACCGACCGGCTCGCCGCCGAGCTGATTCAGATGGTGCACGAGGGCCTGCGCAACGTCTGGAAGCACACCGAGGCGACGCGCTGCGTCGTGAGGCTTGAGGGGGACGGGCGCGACCTCCTGCTCTCGATCGAGAACGACGGCGCCGCCGCCGAGCCCTTCGCGCCGCGCTCGATTACGGAGCGCGCGGAGGCGCTCGGCGGGCGCGCCCGCGTCGGCGTCGAGCGCGACGGCGACGGCGACGGTAACGGCCGCGGGCTGACGGCCGTCCGCGTGCGGATTCCGCTCTAGCCCTCCTGTAAAAGATGACGACCGCGACCGAAGACGATAAGCCCATCCGCGTCCTGCTCGTGGACGACCACGCCATCATCCGCGAGGGCTTGCGCGACCTGATCGCGACGCGCCCCGAGATGACGGTCGTCGGCGACGCGGCGACGCGCTCCGAAGCGCTCGGGCTTGCGCGCAGCGAGCGCCCCGACGTGGTCGTGCTCGACCTCGACCTCGGCGAAGACAGCGGCCTGCGGATGATTCCCGAACTGCTCGAAGCGGCCGGCCCCTCGACGAGCATCATCGTGCTGACGGGCGTGCGCGAGGTCGAGAAGCGCGACGAGGCGATGGCGCTCGGCGCGCGCGGCGTCGTCCTCAAGGAGCGCGGCGCGACCGAATTGTTGAGCGCCATCGAAAAAGTGCACCGCACCGGCGAGTGCTGGTTCGAGCCGGGCGCGGCGCGCCGCCTGCTCGAACGCCAGCGCACGCGCGCCGAAGACCCCGAGGCCGCCAAGATCGCCTCGCTCACCCCGACCGAGCGCGAGATGATCGTCTGCATCGGCGACGGCCTCGACAACCGCCAGATCGCCGCGCGGATGCACATCGCCGAGTCAACCGTGCGCAACAGCCTCACGCGCATCTACGACAAGCTCGAAATACAGGGCGGCCGTTTGGGCCTCCTCGTCTACGCCTACCGCCACGGCCTCGTCAAACCCGTCCGCTGAATAAAGGACGGAACCGCCCGCGAGTACATTTGTACCTCCGCGCCGCCCGAAAATAGGGAGGTGTGTACCCGCGGATTGTGACAAAGCTCAGATGTGCGCCCCGCGTCCTTCGCGTATATTCGCCACGCTTGAGACGCCAGCGAGACCCGAGAAAGACCTCCGACTTGAACTCAAACGAACAGCTTCCCCCGACGGCCGCCCCCAGCCGCCCCCCCGAGCGCGCCGCGCCGCGCATCCACGGCCCCTTCCCCGCGCGCGTGCGCGGCGTGGACGAGCGCGGCGCGCGCTTCCGCGGCGAGGCCGCGCTCGACGAGTTGAGCGCCGGAGACTTCACGCTGCGTCTGCCGCACGCGACCGCCGCCGGCCACCGCCTGTTCGTGGTCATCCGCCTGTGCCGCGCGCTGGTCGCGCTGCGCGGCGTCGTCCTCAGCGCCGAGCCGGAGCCGCGCGGCGGCTTCAGCCTCAACGTTTCGGTGACGCGCTACCGCTTCCTGTCTTGAATGGCGGGAAGCGTTTTTTTCTTCCGCCTTTTTTTCACGCCCACCCCCGCGAGGGATTTAACCTGAAAGGATCGATGATGAGACGTATCGGGAAGAGACTCCCCCTGGCTCTGTTGAGCCTGCTGCTGATGCTCTGCGTCAGTTCCCCCGTGCTGGCGCGCCCCGCCAAGAAGGGCGCCGGCCGCCGCGCCGCGGGCGCGAAGAAGGAGCGCCGCGCCGAGCGCGAGTCCGAGCGCGAACGCGAGCGCGGGTCGCGCCGCGGGTCGGCCCGCGAGCGTGCGCGTGAGCGCGCCGAGCGCGCCGCCATCGTCAAGCGCTACCCGCACCTCGCGGCCGTCCTCGGCGGCGAGGGCGAGGAGGAGGGCGAGCGCTACGACCAGCCCGGCGAGGCCGCCGAGTGGTACGTCAAGAAGCGTCTGCCGAAGGGCGAGAAGCACCTCCCGACCGAGCGCTACTTCGACGCGCTCAAGAAGGTCAAGAAGATGAAGCGCTACTCGTCGGCCAAGAACAGGCTCGCCCCCTCGCAGGAGGAGGCGGGCGACGTTGACGGCGACGGCGTCATTCACGGCGACGTTGACGGCGACCCCTCGGGCGTTGACGGCGAGTTCCCCAACTCGACGGGCGGCGGCGGCGTGGGCGACGGCAGCGCCTCGACGAGCGGCGCGCTCGGCACGTGGCAGGCGCTCGGGCCCGGCAACATCGGCGGCCGCACGCGCTCGATCCTCATCGACCCCTCGAACCCGCAGGTGATGTACGCGGCGGCGGTGGCCGGCGGCATCTGGAAGACGGCCAACGGCGGCGCCGCGTGGCTGCCGCTCGACGACTTCCTCCCCAACATCGCGGTCACCTGCCTCGCCTTCGACCCGTCGAACACCTCGACCATCTACGCCGGCACGGGCGAGGGCTTCTTCAACGCCGACGGCGTGCGCGGCGCCGGCGTCTTCAAGACGACGGACGCGGGCGCGCACTGGACGCGCCTCGCCGCGACGGCCAACAGCGCCGACTTCTACTACGTCCACGACATCGTCGTCAGCCCCGCCAGCCCGCAGCACGTCTACGCCGCGACCCGCACGGGCGTCTGGCGCAGCCTCGACGGCGGCGCGACGTGGACGGTCGCCATCGTCTCGAACAACGCCAACGGCCCGAACGGCGCGATGGACCTGGTCATCCGCACCGACACGCCGACCGACTACGTCTTCGCGGCGGTCGGCCGCACCAACGCGGCGCACATCTGGCGCAACACCGACGCCGGCGGCGCGGGCGCGTGGACTGACGTTTACTCCGAGCCGACGATGGGCCGCACCTCGCTCGCGCTCGCGCCGTCGAACCAGTCGGTCGTCTACGCGATGGCCGCGATGTACGACGTCCCGGCCGCGCCCGCCGCGTCCCCCGCCTACCACAACGGGCTGCTCGGCGTCTTCCGCTCCAACTCGAACGGCGACGCCGGCTCCTGGACTTCGCGCGTGCGCTGGGACAACCCGACCAAGCTCAACACGCTGATGCTCTCGAACCCGATCTTCGCCTACTCGGAGTGCGTCGGCGCCGCCTCGCAGGCGATGGTCAATCAGGGCTGGTACGACAACGTGCTGGCGGTTGACCCGACCAACCCCGAAATCGTCTGGGCGGCCGGCACCGACATCTTCCGCTCGGACGACGGCGGCCAGAACTGGGGCGTCGCCTCCTACTGGGCGAACGCCGTCACCAGCCCGCGCTACGTCCACGCCGACAACCACGTGCTCGTCTTCCACCCGCAGTACAACGGCGTGACCAACCGCACGCTCTTCGCCGGCAACGACGGCGGCATCTTCCGCACCGACAACACCAACGGCGCGGTCGGCACGACGGTCACGGCCGTCTGCACCGGCGTCACGGCCGGCTCGGTCAACTGGACGGCGCTCAACAACGGCTACGCCGTGACGCAGTTCTACCACGGCCTGCCCTACCCGAACGGCGCCAGCTACTTCGGCGGGACGCAGGACAACGGCACCACCCGCGGCACCGACGCCGCCGGGTCGAACGCCTGGTCGCGCCTGCTCGGCGGCGACGGCGGCTACGTCGCCGTCAACCCGGCGAACTCCAACACCATCTTCGCCGAGACGACCGGCCTCTCCATCCGCCGCTCGACCAACAACGGCGGCAGCTTCTCGTCGATCGCCTCGGGCACCATCACGACCGACGTCTTCCCCTTCATCACGACCTTCGTGATGGACCCGACCAACCCCAACCGCATCTGGATCGGCGGCCGCCACGTCTGGCGCACCGACGCCGCCAACGCCGCGACGGCCGCGGGCGTCACCTGGACGCGCGCGACGAGCACGACCGTCACGAGCGGCTCGATCACGGCCATCGCCGTCGCGCCCACCAACCCGAACCGCGTCATCGTCGGCGTGGCCTCCGGCGGCTTCAAGTTCACGACCGCCGGCACCACCGCCACCACGACGACCGTCTGGAGCGGCCTCTTCTTCACCCCGCGCGGCAACGGCAACGGCACCATCTCGTGGCTCGCCTTCGACCCGACCAACGAGCAGACCGTCTACGCCACGATCTCCTCCTTCAACGGCGCGCCGAACGCGCAGGGCACCAGCGTCGGCCACGTCTTCAAGAGCACCAACGGCGGACAGAGTTGGGCGAGCATCGACGGCGCGGGCGCCAACGCCCTGCCCGACATCCCCGCGCACGTCGTCGTCGTTGACCCGAACAACAACCAGCGGCTCTACGTCGGCACCGACCTCGGCGTCTTCGTCTCGCTCGACGGCGGGCAGAACTGGGCGCGCGAGACGACCGGCTTCGCCAACGTCGTCGTCGAGTCGATGACGGCGCAGAACAACAACGGCGTCACCAGCCTCTTCGCCTTCACGCACGGGCGCGGCGCCTACAAGGTGACCATCCCGGCCTCGTGCGCCAACGTCACGCCGGCCGCGCAGGCGTTCTACTCGCCCGGCAGCAACGGCGCCGTCAGCGTGACGAAGAGCGCCGCCGCCACGGGTCAGTGCGACTGGACGGCGGTGAGCAACAGCGACTTCATCACCGTCAACTCCGGCGCCGCCGGCACGGGCACCGGCTCGGTCGGCTTCACGGTCGCCCCCAACGCGACCGGCGCCGCGCGCACCGGCACGCTCACGGTCGCCGGCCGGACCGTCAACATCACGCAGGACGCCGCGCCCGTCGCGACGACCGACAGCGCGACGACCGACGAGGACACGCCCGTCAACATCGCCGTGCTCGCCAACGACAGCGACCCCGACGGCGACGTGCTCTCGGTCGTCGCCGTCACGCAGGGCGCGAACGGCGTCGTCTCGATCAACCCCGACAAGACCGTGCGCTACGCCCCGAACGCTAACTACTTCGGCGCCGACTCGTTCGGCTACACCATCGACGACGGGCACGGCGGCCAGAGCACCGCGAACGTCGAGATGACGGTCAAACCCGTCAACGACGCGCCGGTCATCACGGTCAGCCCGGCGTCGCAGAGCGTCCAGTACAGCGACGCGGTCGCGCCCGTCAACGTCTCGGTCTCCGACGTTGACGACGCCACCACCTCGCTCACGCTTGAGCAGACCTCGGCGCTCCCGGCCGGCCTTCAGGCCGTGAGCGACGCGCCCGGCACGCTGACCGTCACCGGCATCGTCGCGGCCAACGCCGGCACGTACAACGTCGGCTTCAAGGTCACCGACCCGTCCGGCGCCAACGCGAACGGGAACGCGCAGTTCGTCGTCAACAAGGAGGCGGCCGAGACCGTCTACACCGGCGACACGGCGGTCGTGACGGCCGGGCCGAGCGTGACGACGGCGACCTTCCGCCTCGGCGCGCACCTGACGCAGGAGGCGGACGGCGCGGCGGGCGACATCACGCTGGCGCGCGTCACCTTCGAGCTGTTCAAGTCCAACAACATGACCGACACGCCCGACCGCGTCGTCTCCGGCGTGGCGGTGAACTCGGCGGGCGACACGCTCCCGGCGACCGTGGACAACATGGGCGCCGACACCTACGTCGTCAAGGTCAAGGTTGACTCGGCGAACGGCTACTGGACGGCGAGCCCCGTCGGGATGGGCACCGTCAACGTCACGGTCGGCACCAACGACCAGCGCGTCAACGGCGGTGGCTGGGTCGCCGACGCGGGGAGCGCCAACGGCAAGTCGAACTTCGGCTTCACCGTCCGCAACGAGAAGGGGACGCCGAAGGGCAACTTCGTCTACGTCTTCCGCGGCGCCGACGGCTTCACCTACGTGGTGAAGAACAACGCGTGGCAGGGCGGCTTCCTCAACTTCGCCGGCGAGGCGGGGACTTCGGCGCTGACGCGCTCGTCCTTCAAGGGGCGCTGCAACGTGCAGAAGGTTGACCCGGCGACGGGCTCGACCGTGCAGTCGTGGGGCAACTTCACCTTCACGGTGGACGCGCGCGACGGCGACCTGCTCGACCCGCGACAGGCGGACGGCTTCGCCATCACCATCCAGGACAACGGCGGCGCGGTCTGGCGTCAGGTCGGCACCAGCGCCGCTCTGCTCGCGCTCGGCGGCGGCAACGTGCAGGTCAAAGGCAAGTAACTCTGAACGCTAACGGACGTTCCGAGTCCGCGCGTACCGACCGAAGGGCGGCCCTCTTTGAGAGGGCCGCCCTTCGCTTTCGTCCGGTGAAACTTTCTTTTCGACCTTGACACATATTTGTGATACATGTACCGTGCTGAGTCACAGGCGGGCGAGGAGTGCCAGGGCCGTGTGGTTCGGCCGCGCTCCTGCGTTCAACTTTGACCCCTCGCTCGAAGCCCGCCGCCCCCTCGCGGGGCTACGCTCGAACGCGGTTCCCCCGTAGCACCCGTAACGTTCCAGACCAACGGACGGCCGTTCCCGCGCGGCGCGTACGGGGGTTTCAATCACAAGGGATGGGCCACAATGTCACAGGTTCAAACAGCAGAAATTTCTCCCGCCGACGCCAAGGGAGAGTGGGCGGTGGTTGAGACGGAGTTCGACGACCGCGCGATCCTTTGCGTCGATTGCGGCCAGGACTTCATCTGGACGGGGGGCGAGCAGCTCTTCTTCCACGACAAGGGGTTGAAAAACGAGCCCAAGCGCTGCAAGCCGTGCAAGCAGGCGAAGAACGAGCGGCTCGCCGCCATCGCCGCCGCGCAGGCCACCGGGGTGCGCCAGCGGATAGAGGTCTCGGTGCAGTGCGCGCAGTGCGGGCAGCAGACGACCGTCCCCTTCTACCCCTCGCAGGGCCGTCCCGTCTACTGCCGCTCATGCTTCCTCGGCGGCCGCCAACCCGACGGCGGCGAAGACTAACCCGCCGCCCGCATACACGCCCAGCCGGTCTTCCCTTCCAGCGCCCCGCCACACGGCGCGCACGCTGCGGCGCGACAGCCGTGTCTAAAAGCAGTAGACAGTAGTCAGTAGTCAGTAGAAAAGACAGGCGGCGCGCCCGGCTGATGACCGGGACGCGCCGCCTTCGTTTTATCTACTGCCTTCTGTCTACCGTCTACCACTTTATCCCCCGACGTGGATGGCGGGGCGGCGTTCGGGGTCGCGCTCGACCTGGCGGAGCACTTCGCGCGTGGTCGGCGCGGTGTCGCCCTCGCCGAACGCGATGTACTTGAGGAGGTACTTGAGCGGGTTGCCCTCGCTCCATCCGAAGTAGGCGTGCGGGAGTTTGCCCGTCGTGTCGCGGAGGTGGAGCAGGAAGGCCGCGATGGCGTTCGGCACCGCCGGGCTTTCCGCCCGCAGCACGCGGTAGCCTTCCACGTCCGCGCCGCTCACGTGGAGCACGCCGGAAAACTCGGAGGCGTCGCTCAGCGTCACCTCAAGGAAGAGGACGGGGTCGCGGGTGGGGATGTGGTTGTCCTGCCGCTTCTCGCGCTCCTTGAAGCGATACTCGGCGGAGTCGCCGGTGTCGCGGCGGTTGGCGACGATGCGTATCTGGCTGTCCTTCTCGATCAGCTCGTCGATGAAGCCGCGCGCCACGTCGTCGAACTCGACCCGCACGACCCGCAGCTCGGTCGTGCGCCAGACCCTCGACATGAACGAGGTGAAGATGATGGCGCCGATGAAGAGCGAGGCGATCTTGATGCCCTCGGGCCGCTCGTGGACGTTCTGCGCGGTCGTGTAGAGGAAGACGAGCGCGATGGCGAGGAACGGCAGCCACCGCTTGCCGCGCCGCCAGACGGAGAGCGTGACGGCTATCGCCGCCGAACTCATCAGGACGAGCACGCCCGTCGCGTAGGCGCCGCCCTGCTTCTCCACGTCGGCGTCGAAGAGGACGGTGACGGCGAAGGCGACGAGCGTGTAGATGAGCACGAGCGGGCGCTGCGCCAGCGCCCAGTCGGGCGCCATCCCGTAGCGCGGCAGGTAGCGCGGCACGATGTTCAAAAGCCCCGCCATCGCCGACGCCCCCGCGAACCAGAGGATGGCGACGGTGCTCACGTCGTAGAGCGTGCCGAAGCCGTTGCCGAAGAACCCGTAGGCGAGGAAGGCCAGCGCGCGGCCGTAAGCCTTGCCGCCGACGTGCTCGCCGGGCGGCGGCGCGGCGAACTCGGCGGGCGGGATGAGCGTCGAGGTGACGAGGCTGCTCGTGATGAGCAGCACGCTCATCACGAGCGCGGCCGTCAGCAGCAGCTTCCGCGTGTTGCGCACGCGCCCGCGCGGGTTCTCGTGCGAGTCGCCGGGGTTGCCCTTGACCAGCGGCATCACGGCCACGCCCGTCTCGAAGCCCGAAAGCCCGAGCGCCAGCTTCGGGAAGAGCAGGAGCGAGATGCCGATCACCACGAAGAGCCTGCCGTTGACCTGTGCCCCGCCCACGTCGGCGTTGAGCACCGCCGTGTACCAGCGCGGCAGCGCCTCCGGGTGGACGAAGAACAGCTCGACGAGACCCCGCCCGATGACGAGGACGTTGAGCAGCAGGTAGCCGCCGACGAGCACGACCGCCAGCCCGATGGCCTCCTTGAACCCCTTGAGGAAGACCGCGCCGAGCAGCGCGATGAGGACGAGCGTGATGACGATGCGGTGGTCGAGGAAGGCCGCGTGCTCTTTGACGTAGTGGTTCTCGATGACGTGCGCGGTGGCGTCGGCGGCCGAGAGCGTGATGGTGATGACGAAGTCGGTGGCGACGAAGCCGAGGAGGACGAGGACGAAGAGCTTCCCCTTCCAGCGTGACAGGAGGTGTTCGAGCATCGAGATCGAACCCTCGCCGTGCGGACTCTCGCCCGCGACGCGGTTGTAGATGGGGAGCGCGCCGAAGAGCGTCAGGAGGACGAGGATGAGCGTCGCGATGGGCGAGAGCGCCCCGGCGGCGAGGAAGGCGATGCCCGGCTGATAACCTAAAGTCGAGAAGTAATCGACCCCGGTCAGGCACATCACCTTCCACCAGGGATGTTCGTGGTGAGGCTCCTCGTCGCTCTCGTAAGGCCCCTCCATCTCCTCGACGTGCCCGCGCAGGAGCCACCTCTTAAAGCGGCCCTCGCTTCCCACCCCCGACGCCTCGACGCCCGCATCCGCCACCGCAACCCCTCCTCTTTTAACTGACACCAGCGGCCGTAGAGAGAGGGGGCGCGGAGCACAAAGGCCCCGCGCCCCCTCAGGGTTCGCGGCGTTGATGCCCTTCCAAATTAACAGCCTGCGAGGTTAGCTGACGGGCTCGAACTTGGAAGTGTTCTACGCGGGCGGCGCGGCCACTCGGGCCGCGCACACGCGATGCGCCCCTTTCCCGCTCGGGCGGGAAGTTGGTTCCCCCGCGCCGCCCTTCCCGCGCGCCCCGTCAGGGCACGCCGCGAGCGGCTTCGGCAGACAAATTTTCAATGCCCGAATCTTACGCCCGCAACCGACCGGCGGCAACGACCGCGGGCGGAATCGGGCGCCCGCGGCGGTGAAAGTTTTTCATCGGGGCGATGAGCAATCCGCGTCCGCGCCCTCAGCCTCCGACGTGGACGGCCGGCCGGCGCTCGGGGTCGTCCTCGACCTGCCGCAGAATCTCGCGCGTGACCGGCGCCGTGTCGCCCTCGCCGAAGGCGATGTAGCGGAGCAGGTACATCAGGGGGTTGCCCTCGCTCCACCCGAAGTAGATGTGCGGGAGCTTGCCCGTCTGGTCGCGGAGGTGAAGCATGAAGGCCGCGATGGCGTTGGGCACCGCCGGGCTTTCGGCGCGCAGAACCTTGTAGCCGTCCACCTCGCAGCCGCGCACCTTGAGCGCGCCCGCGAACTCCGAGGCGTCGCCGGGCGTGACCTCGAAGAAGAGGACGGGGTCGCGCGTGGGGATGTGGTTGTCCTGCCGCTTCTCGCGCTCCTTGAAGCTGTACTCGGCGGAGTCGCCCGTGTCGCGGCGGTTGGCGACGATGCGTATCTCGCAGCCGCGCTCGATGAGGTCGTCGAGGAAGTTGCGCGCCACGTCGTCGAGCTCGATGCGCTCGACCCGCAGCTCGGTCGTCCGCCAGACCCTTGAGATGAGCGACGTGAAGACGATGGCGCCGATGAAGAAGGAGGCGATCTTGATGCCCTCGGGCTGTTCGAGGACGTTGACGACGGTCGTGTAGAGGAAGATGAGCGAGATGAGCAGGAACGCCCAGCGCATCGAGCTGCCGCGCCGCCACATCGCCAGCGAGACGGCCACCGCGGCCGAGCCCATCAGGACGAGCACGCCCGTCGCGTACGCGCCCGCCTGCGCGTCCACGTCCGCCTTGAAGAGGACGGTGACGGCGAAGGCGATGGCCGTGAAGACGAGCACGAGCGGGCGGGTGGCCTTCGCCCAGTCGGGCGCCATGCCGTAGCGCGGCAGGTAGCGCGGCACGATGTTCAGGAGGCCGGCGAGCGCCGACGCCCCCGCGAACCAGAGGATGGTGATCGTGCTCAGGTCGTAGACCGTCCCGAAGATGTCGCCGAGGTACGTGTGCGCGAGGTAGGCGAGCGCGCGGCCGTTGGCGGCGCCCGGCTCGCTCCCCGGCACGCCCTCCTCGCCGGGGCGGAACTCATGGGCCGGGATGAGCAGCGTCGTGACGAGGCTGCTGAGGATGAGCATGACGCTCATGATGGCGGCCGCGCCGAGCAGGAGCTTGCGCGTGTTGTGGATGCGCCCCTTCGGGTTCTCGGGCGTGTCGCCGGGCTCGCCCTTGACCAGCGGCATGACCACGACGCCCGTCTCGAACCCCGAGAGCCCGAGCGCCAGCTTCGGGAAGAGGAAGAGCGCGATGACCACGATCATGAAGGCGCTCCCCTTCACCTGCGGGTGCGCGAAGAGCGCATCGCGCCACGCGCCGAGCACCTGCGGGTTCAGGTAAATGTGGTAGAAGCCCGTGACGATGACCACGATATTCAGCAGCAGGTAGACGATGACGATGATGACCGCCAGCCCGATGGCCTCCTTGAACCCCTTGAGGAAGACGCCGCCGAGCAGCGAGATCAGAATGAGGGTGAGCGTAATCGGGTGCTCAAGCGAGGGCAGGTTCGCTTTGACGAAGGGGTTTTCAAGGATGTGCGCGGTGGCGTCGGCGGCCGAGAGCGTGATGGTGATGATGAACCCGGTGGCGGCAAACCCGAGCAGCGCGAGGACGAAGAGCTTCCCCTTCCAGCGCGACAGAAGGTTCTCCAGCATCGAGATCGAGCCGTCGCCGTGCGGGCTGGCCTCCGCGACGCGGTTGTACATCGGGAGCGCGCCGAAGAGCGTGAGCAGAACGAGGATGAGCGTCGCGATGGGCGAGAGCGCGCCGGCCGCGATGAAGGCGATGCCCGGCTGATAGCCGAGCGTCGAGAAGTAGTCCACGCCCGTCAGGCACATCACCATCCACCAGGGGTGCTGGTGGTGCTGCCCCTCGCGCTCGTGCGGCCCCTCCATCTCTTCGAGCCGCCCCTTGAGCAGCCAGCGCTTGAGCCTGCCGATCTCCCTCTTCCCGGCAGGCCGGACGGCGGTCGTCTCGGCCATCTAAGCCTCCTGTCGCTCTGACTGATTGCTGCCCTGATTTGTACCAAACCGGCCCCCGCCTGACAACTCCAAACCGTCACTGTCAAACCGCGTGCCCCTCGGGGAAGTAGTCGGTAGGCAGCAGCCGGTAGACAGTTAGTCGGCAGGCTCCACCCTCCGGGACGCTTGAGGAAATCGCCGAGCGTGGGGCGCGGGGCGCTACCGACTACTGACTACTGGATACTGTCTACTGAGTTATGCTAAAGTCTGGAATCGACAAGCCTTTGGCATTGTTCTGAAGGGTGCAGAATCGGAAAGCAGAGGCACCCCTCTTCCAGCCGCCTAATCTAACAACTGCAAAGAGCGCCGACACGACTCTTCGCCTGGAACGGGCAACGTAGGCCGCATGACTTCACGCTTGCATCAAGGGGACGCTGAGCGGGGCGGGCGCTCGCCTAAGGGCGCCCAAGGCTCGCCCGTCGTCAACATCACGGACGCGCGCCGCACGGGCGCGGCCGCGCTCCCGCTCGAAAGCCAGCTCGAAGAGACGCGCGGGATGCTCGACCGCGGGCTGCCGAGCAGCGCCGAGTCGCACCTGCGCCAGATCGTCTCGCAGGCGCGGCGCGACCCCGTGCTCTCGGCGCGCGCGCGCTACCTCCACTCGGTCGCGCTCCAGGCCTTGGGCCGCACGCGCGACGCGCTCGAAGCCGTCCAGATGTACGAGGCGCCCGACTCGGGGCGCGGGCTGGACGCCGAGACGTTCGCCAACGTCCGCGTCCAGCTCGGTCTCTCCTACAACTACACGGGCGACCACCCGAAGGCCATCGCGCTCTTGCAGGCCGAGCTGCGCGCGGCGACCGAGCAGGGCGGCTCGGACGCGCGGACGGGGAACGTCTACACGGCGCTGGCGCGCGTCTACCGCTCGATCAACGAGTACTCCATCGCGCGCGACCACAACAACAAGGCGCTCGAACACTTCCGCCGCGGGGGCGACTGGCGCGGCATGGCCGACTGCTACTTCGGGCTGGGGATGGCCGACGGCCACGAGGGTCACTGGGAGTCAACGCTCGAAAACTTCGAGCAGGCCGTCCAGCTCATCGGCGACCGCCCCGCGCCCTTCCTGTTGGGTAAGATTTACACCAACGCGGCGGCGGCCTACTGGTGGCTCCAACGCCCGCACGAGGGCATCCGCGCGCTTGAGAAGGCCGTCGCCTACAACGAGCGCACCGAGCACAAGGACAACGCCGTCAACGCCTACAACAACCTCGGCATCAACCTGATGATGACCGGCGAGTGGGATCGCGCGCAGGCCGCGTTGAAGCGCGCGCTCGAACTCGTCATGGAGTTGGACGAGCACTCCGGGTCGGCGGCGGTCGTCTTCGACTCGCTCGGCGAGCTGCGGATGCTGCGCGGCGACCTGGCCGAGGCGCGCGAGTACCTCGAACGCGCGGTCAAGACCGCGGCCGAGAGCGGCAAGAAGTGGAACTTGTCGCAGATCATGCGGACGCTGACGCGCTGCTACATCCGCCTGGGTCTGACCGGCGAGGCGCTCGACGTGGGGACGCGGCTGCTGACGCTGGCCGAGTCCATCGGCGACCACCGCGGCATCTGCGACGCGTGCACGCTGCTCGCCGAGACGCGTCTGCTGAGCGGCGAGACGGAAGTCAGCGCGCAGCTACTCGCGCGCGTCTCCGCGCAGGCCGAGGCGACGACCTCCGACCTCGCCATCTCGGGCGAGTTGCAGAGGGTGCAGGGGCTTCTGGCGCTGGCGCGCGAGGACGCGCCGCTCGCCGTCCACCACTTCGGCCGGTGCCTCTCAATTTCGGAGATGCTCGGCGACCGCTACCGCACGGCGCGCGCGCACCACCTGCTCGGGCGCGCCTACACCGCCGCCTCGCAGCCCGAGCGCGCGCGCGAACACCTCGGCCTCGCCGTCCACACCTTCGCCGAACTGGGCGCCAAGCATGACCTCGCCCTCGCCGAAGAGTCGGTTGACGAGCTTGAGAGCCACGCCCCGGAGGAGCAGCGCGTCGAGCCGCCCGCGCCCGCACAGCTTCTCACGCTGCGTCTGGCCGAGGCGGTCGCCTCGCGCGAGCTTCTGCTGAGGGAGCTGGCGGCGGTCGTGCATCAGGAGACGCGCGACGCGCGCATCCTCATCGCGGAGGCGGGCGAGGACGGCCACACCAAAATCGTCGTCGCGCACGGCTACGACGCGTCGGAGTCGGCCGTGGTCGCCGCCGCGCTCGACCGCGCTTCCGGCGAGGAGGAGAGCGAGCGTTACGCCGCGACCCTCGACGCGCGCCTCTACGCGCTCCGGCCTTCGAGCGCGCCGCCGGCCACGCTCCTCGTCGCGCCGCGCGCGCTGGCGGCGCTGCCCGGCGGGACTCCGTTCGAGCCGCTTTTGAAAGTCGTCGAGTTGGGGATGGACGTGTGCGCGCTGCGCGCGCGCGCGCGCACCGGCGCGGGGCCGCAGGCGCCCGACTCGCTCGCGGGCGCGTCGCTCATGCCCGGCTTCATCCATTCCAGCCCGGCGATGACGCGGCTCGTCGAGGAGGTGCACAAGATTCGCTCGTCGGACGTGACCGTGCTCATCACGGGCGAGTCGGGGACGGGCAAGGAGTTGGTCGCGCGCGCCATCCACGCGCTCTCGTCGCGGCGCGGCAAGGTCTTCATCCCGTTCAACTGCACGGCGGTGCCGAAGGAGCTTTCCGAAGGCTACCTGTTCGGCTACAGGCGCGGCGCCTTCACCGGCGCGGTCTCGGACTCGGCGGGCGTCATCCGCTCGGCCGCCGCCGGCACGCTCTTCCTCGACGAGATCGGCGACCTCCCGCTCGACGTGCAGCCGAAGCTTCTGAGGTTCTTGCAGGAGGGCGAGATTCAGCCGCTCGGCGAGCAGCGCCCGCAGAAGGTTGACGTGCGCATCATCACCGCGACCAACACGGACCTCGAAGGGATGGTCGCCGACGGACGCTTCCGCGAAGACCTCTACTACCGGCTCAACGTCATACGGCTGCGCGTGCCCCCTCTGCGCGAGCGCCGCTCCGAGATACCGACCATCGTCAGCTACTACGTCAACCACTACTCGGCGAAGTTCGGCCGCCGCGACGTGCAGATCACGCCGCAGACGATCGACCTCCTGATGGTCGGCGACTGGCCGGGCAACGTCCGCCAGCTCACCAACGAGATTCAGCGCATCGTCGCGCGCGCGGAGGACGGCACGGTGATCACGCCCGACCACCTCTCGCCCGAATTGCGCCGCACGTCGGCGACCGTCGGGAACGCGGCGGGGACGCTGAGCGCGCCGTCTTCGGGGCTGGCCGCCGCCGCCGCGACGCAGGCCATCTCTCAGGGGTTGACGCTGGCCGACGCGATGGCCGAGCTTGAGCGCCGGATGATCGGCGAGGCCCTGCGCAAGCACAACGGCAACATCTCGCGCGCCGCGCGCGAACTGGGGCTGACGCGGCGCGGCCTCTATCTCAAACTCGGCCGCCACGACCTCAGCGCCAGCGCGTGAGTGTGGTAGGCTGCATCGCTGGCGAGACTCCGAAGGACACCGCCCGCTCCCGACCCGGCGGCACCGAGTAGAGGGGGTTCTAAAACCGCTTGCTGGACATCACCATCATCGTCTTCGTCCTCAGCATAGTCGTGGTCGGGGTGTTGCTGACCGTCACCATCCGCCGCGACTTCGTCAACCGCAAACGATTCCAGCGCGACCTGCGCCGCCAGACCGACCACATCCGCGCGCGCCGCCGTCCCGCCGAGAGACCCTGACCCTCCCGCGCGCCGCTTCCGAACGCCACCGATAAAAAGCCAGAGGGGTCGCACGCGTGCCCTAAGGCGTGCGACCCCTCGCCCCGTCCGGTGAGGCCGGGGGCGCTGACACCGTCCCTGCCCTCAGACGTGCCCGCGCTTATCGCCTACTAAAATCGCCATGTGTTATTCTCCCCGCGTTCTAGTCTTTGAAAATAAGGCAACGGGTCGGATGCGCCGCGAAAGCTCACCCTCAATCTCGGAGAGATGAGCATCGCCGTTGAGCATGAGAGGTCTCTACTCACGGCGAAAAGATTACGCGAAGACATCTTATCCCCAAATCGGGGATATGGCAAGCAGCAAATCGCCACGCGCTCGTCGGGAGGTGACTCCTGATGGGTACGAAGGCGCGACAGCGGCCGGAGCGGCTCGCCGAAAAGCTTTTACAGATTAGACTCGGACTCGACCTGTCTCAGAGCGACATGCTCAGGCGTTTAGAACTTGAGGACGTGATCTCTTACAAGAAGATTTCGGATTACGAACGCGGGGAGCGCGAGCCGTCGCTCCTCATCCTCTTACAATACGCGCGTGCGGCCGGCGTCTGCGTGGACACACTGATCGACGACCAGCTAGACCTCCCATCCAAACTCCCCGCCCGACGCAAGCACCCCCGATAATTCGAGTCGAAGTCGCCGACGCCTACCCGCGAGCGACCGAAACCAACCCCGCAGCCGCCGCTCGCACCTCGACCGCCTCCAAAACGACCTCGACGCCGACGAGGCGCGACTGCGCGACAAGAGCCGGCGCATGCTCGCCGCCGTCGAGGCCCACTACGGCCCCGACAGCAACGAATACGAAGCGGCCGGAGGCACCCGCACCTCCGACCGCAAACGCACCACCGCCAAGAAAAAAACCTAACCGCCCCCGACCCAACCTCACAACCCAAACCACCCACACCCCATGGGCGGCGGCAGACTCATCATCTGCCGCCGCCCGTCACGTTCCCCTCCGGTTACATCTCGCGGAGTAAGCCTAAGCCGGCGCAGGTCAACGAGGCGCTTTGCGAGGTGCTCTGCCAGGCTTTGCCTAACGAAAGAGTTTTGCCCAACGGGACGTGAACTTGCCCAACGAATCGGCGTATGGCTTTCCCCGAAGGGTGCGTAAAAAGTAAGAGGGGCAAGACTTTGGTCTTGCCCCTCCCTTCGCCGATTCAGGCTCTTTCGCGGAAGCCATATCAGGCTACATCTTTACGGTACACTATGTAGCAAGTGCCATCGGCGGTGCAGCACACTATATAGCCGCCGGACGTGTAACATTCCGGCGCGGCTCTCGGAGACGACGCGGAGGGTGTGAACCCCAGCGCGACCAGACACACCACCAGAAAAGCCAATGCGGATAATCTTCTCTTCATCTGACTCACCTCCTTAACCAGACGTCTACTGGTTATGCTCTGTCCGTGCCCTTATGTGAGGCCGGCGAGCCGTCGCCGACAGGAGTCCTGGGGGCATGAAAGATATTACCGAACGGTTGGGGTGTCAAACGGCTAAAAAAGAGAGAAGCGGCGAGGGGATCTCCTCGTTAGGAGTCTGCGGCAGGCATCTCAGGCGGGAGACACTGAGGATGGATGCCTCGGAAAGCTTGCCCGACGAAACAAATTCCTGCCCAACAGAACGTGTCTCAAACCGTTCCGTTAGGCAAAGCCGATTCAGAGCATGTTTGAACTGAATTTAAAGCCTAAGTTCTGGCAGGTGGCGGCGTAGGAAAGGCTTTTCATAAGGCGGGGCGCGGTGATATGCTGCGCCCCGCTTTCCCTGCGCGCGGATTTAGAATGCGGAGCAGCCACCCATGAAAACCTCTATCCTCATCGCGTCACTCGCCTTGATTGCCGGCCTCATCTTTTTGGCTTTCAAACACCCTCACGCATACCGCCGAGTATCCTTTCCACTTCGGGCCTTAATCTTTTTGGCGGTAGTCGCCGAACTCGCATGGAGTGCGGGAGTTTTGCACGGCGTCGGCTTAACGACTCCTTACCTGCGCGCAGAGCAGATAGGCGAGGCCGGTCGGTTGATGTCAGAACAGTTAGAAGTAATGAGTTACATGACGCGCGGCGGCATGGTGGTACTTATCTGTGACGTTCTACTTATCCCGGCGCTGTTCCGCTTCGCAAAAAAAGATGGGAAGGAAGTGACGCCGGAATAATCCGGCCCGAACCGCTTACCCTCTCAGACCCCTTTTTAGACTAAGCTCGCCTTCCGACGACTGCCCCAAAAGTCTCTCGTCTGCCTCAAAAAGTGCTTAACAATCCGACGCTTTTTGAGGCAGGCTGAGAGGTTTTGAGGCGAGCGACTTTCCAATTTCAGGTGCCACCATTCTCTTAGACAACTGACTTTATGACGGTGTAAGCTGTGTTCACTCAGCGCAGGCGCGAGCATGTACCTGCACCATCTCAACGGGCTCACTTTCCAGAGAGGTCACAAGATGCGAAAGAAAGTTGCGCAACTTCTGTTAATGCTGGCGGCTTTAGCGGGGGCCTTCTACCTGCCGGCGGCAAGGGCCGACTGCTCCACCTGCTGCGCCGGTCTGTCGCCCGAGGAGTTTAGGGCCTGCATGAATGAATGTAAGGCTAGTCCACCGCCTGTCTGTGCCGGCTCATACCCTCCTCAATGATCTAGCACCGGCATAAATACGAAGCGGGCTCGATAGTGTTTGCTCACTATCGAGCCCGCTTCTATATCTGCCACTTTCACTTAGGCCGCGCCCCTCCGCCCCCTCTCACTTTTCAGGCAGACTTAAGCACTTTTAGGGCAACTAGGGGTTATGAGGCAAAGCCATACAGTACCGGCATGGCAAAGAAGAAAATCACCGTCTACCAGTACCAGTGTGAGCGTTGCGAACACAAATGGATACCGCGCGACATAGAGAACGAGCCGCGTGTGTGTCCTAAGTGCAAAAGCCCTTATTGGAACAGGCCGAGAAAAGAGCAAGGCAAGAAATAAACCCTGCTCTTTTCTCCGGACCACTAATTAAACAGGCTCAACTGGTCTAAGTCCTGCCTCGGGTAAGCCCGGTCCAAGAGCCGCACAAACTGGTCCCAAGTGTCGGAGAGTCGCATCAACCCAATCACGGCATAAAGATGCTGCGCGAGTTGGGGATGTCCCACTTCGTCAGTAAGCCACTGGTGATGCTTATTCCTTCTGCGCCCCGTGGGAAGCTTGGGATTCACCCGCTGAAGTTCATCTAAAACGCCGGGTCCAAGCCGCGCGTAGACAATATTCGCCGTGTACTTAGCGGCCACTTGAGGCCGACGTGACGAGCCTCCGGACCACTGCCAGTTTTTCAGCCGGTACATCTGCTCGTAAAACTCGTCGGGGAACCTTTTAACCCACGCGGCGAGTTCTTTCCTGATTACTTTATCAAGGTATGCTTGTAGGGCATCCCTTGCACGGACCTGCTGGTAGCCCGTCGCTTCGTCAATTAGCGCAGTAATGCCGAGTTTGGCTAGTGACGTGACGATTATTTCCGCCCGGTCCGCGAGTTGGATTTGACTCGGGAGCAGTACGCCCTTCTTCCGGGCTTCGAGGTACATTCTGCAAATATCAACGATGTCTTCGCCGTTGTAGCCGAACGCCCGCCGGCCATTCATCTCAACAACATACGTGGCTTGGTCCAAGCTCTTATTCTTGAATTTCTCAGGAACGAAATCCTGTAAATTCTTCGGCTGTAAGTAGCGGTCCAAGATACCCTTTTTGCTGCCCGTGAGTAGGTTGACAACTTCGCGTTGAACTACTAAGCGGACCATTTCGCCGTCAATTTCGACCACGGCGCAGGGGATTTCCACGTCGGCAATCTTCACGGTCCCCGTGTATTCAGCTTTAGGGACGGACGCTTCCCACCTTGCCGCCGCCGCCTTTCGGGCGATTTCCTTTCGTTCCTCGGGCGACAGTGAGGCCGCGCGCGCCCTACCGCCTCTAGCCTTACTTTCGTCTTTAACGATCTCGGGTCCGGTCCCATTTTCGAGCATTTCCCCTACTTCCTCATCCATGCTTGCACCTCCATTGACGTTCCTGCTTGCACACGGATACTAGCCGATGTAAGCATCGGCGTCAAGAAAAATCATTTTATGCTTGCTTGTGAGATTAGCGAAGTTTGCCCAACAGAACAATTTCCTGCCCAACAGAAGGCCGGTTAAGCGGTTTTGTTAGGCAAAGCCGCGGGGCTGGATACTTGGTAGTCAGTGTATACGTGGTAGTCAGGTGGGGTTTGGGTGGTTTTTCTTGGGAAATGGAGGGAATCCAAGTTTTGTTGCAAATGTTGGATACGAGGTATCCAGATTGGGGGTCGGCGGGCGGGGAGAGCGAGGGCGGGCAGGGCGAGGGGTAAGTTGTTTGAAACTCAGCGGTTAGGGTCTTTCGGGCGGGGCAGGTGGGTGCCGTGTTTTGGTGGCACGTCTATTGAATTAGAGCGGGTCAGATCGTTGACAGGTTTCGTGAGTGAAGCGGCCTTGAACTCTACAGTCCGGCTCTCACGCCGGGCGCGAAACCTGTCAACGATCCCGAGTTCTTTAGATTGAAGGGCGGCTCCCATCCCCCAGATTCACGCGGGCAGGCGTGAGGGAGCCCAAGAAGGAAGACCACAATGTTACGTCGAATTTCAGCTTTAACAATCCTCCTCGCGCTCGTCAGCGTTTACGTCTCCCCGCTCGCGGCCTCCGCCGCGGCTTCCCCCAAGCAGAAGAGCGCCCCCCGGCGCGCCTCCAAACTCGCCCCCGAGTTTGAGGCGGCCGGCCCCGCCGACGAAGTCGTCCGCGTCCTCATCCAGACCAAAGGTCGCCCCTCCGCCGCGCACGCCGACGCGGTCGCCTCCAAGGGCGGCTCGAAGGGTCGCGCCTTCGAGGCGTTCGACGTGATGACGGCGGCCGTCCCCCGCGCCGCCCTCGCCTCGCTCGCCGCGCGCGAAGACGTGGCCTACGTCTCGCCCGACCGCATGGTCGCCGGCGCGATGGCCGTGACCCGCGAATCGACCGGCGCGGCGCTCGCGCAGGCCGGCATCCAGAACGCGCCCGGCGTCACCGGCAAGGGCGTCGGCATCGCCATCATCGACAGCGGCATCAGCGCCTCGCACCCCGACTTCCAGAAGAACGGCAAGTCGCGCGTCGCGGCGGCCGTTGACTTCACCGGCGGCGGCACCGCCGTCACGAAGAAGGGCATCTTCCTCACCGACGGGATTCTGCTCGGCGACGGCATCCTGCTCGGCGACGGCGAAGACCGCGAAGGCCACGGCACGGGCGTGGCGAGCGTCGCGGCCGGCAACGGCGCGGCCTCGAAGGGCTACGGCGCGAGCTTCGCCGGCATCGCCCCCGAGGCGAGCCTCCTCGACCTCCGCGTGCTCGACGACCACGGCGTCGGCACGACCAGCTCGGTTCTCGGCGCCATCAACTGGGCCATCCTCAACCAGAAGCGCTACAACATCCGCGTGATGAACCTTAGCTTGGGCGCCCCCGTCCGCGAGTCCTACCACACCGACGCGCTCTGCAAGGCGGTCGAGCGCGCGGTGCTCTCCGGCATCGTCGTCGTCGCGGCGGCCGGCAACCGCGGCCGCACCGAAGAGATCGTCGGCCACAAGGCCAACGGCGAGCCCATCTACCAGCCGCTCTTCGGCGCCATCGACAGCCCCGGCAACAGCCCCTACGCGATCACCGTCGGCGCCTCCGACACCAACGGCACCGTCGCCCGCTCCGACGACCGGATGGCGCAGTTCTCCTCGAAGGGCCCGACGGCGTTCGACCACCTCGTCAAGCCCGAGTTGGTCGCGCCCGGCCGCGGCGTCGTCGCCGCGATGTCGCAGGAGAACCCGAACACCGCCGCCCAGCGCCCCGACCGCGTGGCGCAGCCCGCCGGCGCCGGCGCGCTCCAGAACGCCTACTACACTTACTACGGCACCTCGTTCTCCGCGCCGGTCGTGGCCGGCACGGTCGCTCTGATGCTCGAAGCCAACCGCTCGCTGACGCCCGCGCTCGTCAAGGCGTCGCTGATGCGGACGGCCAACGCGCTGCCCGACTCGCTCTTCGCGTCGAAGACGGCGAACGTGCTGACGCAGGGCGTCGGGCAGGTCAACGCTGCGGCGGCGGTCGAACTCGCCCGCGCCTTCGTCCCGAACGCCGACAAGCTCAAGGCCGGCCAGCAGGTGCTCCGCTCCGGCGTCCTCGTCGGCGGCATCCACCAGATCGGCGGCGAGACGGTCAAGACCTCGAACCGCGTGCTCTACGCCAACGGCGTGCTCTTCAACCAGAAGCCCGTCCTCCTCAACGGTATCCTCCTCGGCGACGGCATCATGCTCGGCGACGGGATTCTGTTGGGCGACGGGATTCTGCTCGGCGACGGAATCTTCCTGACGGACGGGATTCTGCTTGGCGACGGCACCACCCGCGCGAACCAGCAGGCGCTCAGCAGCGGCATCTTCCTCACCGACGGGATATTCCTGACCGACGGCATCCTGCTCGGCGACGGCATCTTCCTCACGGACGGAATCCTCCTGGGCGACGGCATCCTTCTGGGTGACGGGATTCTCCTGGGCGACGGGATTCTGCTCGGCGACGGGATCTTCCTGACGGACGGGATTCTGCTTGGCGACGGCATCTTGCTCGGCGACGGTATCCTCTTGGGCGACGGCATCCTGCTCGGCGACGGGATTCTCCTCGGCGACGGCATCCTTCTGGGTGACGCCGTCCTCGCCGACGACGCAAGGAGCCTCTGAGGGGCGCCCGAGTCGTCCGCGAGACTCCGACCCGACGCGACGGTCTGGCGGGCGACGAAGGAGGGGCGGGGTTGCTTTCGAGCTTCCCCGCCCTCACTCCGTTACAAAAGTGAAGGGCGGAGTCGAGACTTCTCTCGACTCCGCCCTTCGGCTTTGTGACTCGGGACGCGTGCCCGCTAAGCGCCGAAGCGCCTGCGGTACTCGATTGACGTGATGAACGCCCGGATCATCTCGGCGTTGATGTAGTTGCCGTCGAACTCGTTGAGCTTCGCCAGCCAGAAGTTGTAGCCCGCGAAGCCGGCGTCCGGCGGGTCGTTCGGGTTCCTCCTCAGGTAGCCGAAATACTGCATCAGCACAAAGGCGCGTCTGACCTCCTGCCCGAGCAGAAAGACGTTCTCGGCCACGCGCCGCAGGGCGCGCGCGCGCGCGTTCACGTCGGCCGTGTTGGTCGCGGCGCCGAACTCCGCGACCGCCAGCGCCCGATCTCCCGTCGTCGGCGAGACCCCGGCGTTGGCGAAGAGCGCGTCCACGAACTGCTCGGGCGTCAGCGCCGTCGGGTGGCGCGCGACGAACTCGGCGCGCTGGACGAACCTGAGCGCGAAAGCCTGCTTGTTGACTTCGAGCTGCGCGCGCCAGTCGCCCTGCCCGACGATGATTCCGCGCCCTATCTCCTGCGTGTCGGGGAAGAACTGCTGGAAGCGCACGGGCACCGGCGCGCCCGGCAGGTCGCCGAAGGCCGCCTTGTGGAAGCGGTAGACTAAGTAGCCGGTCTCCTGAAATTCAATCGACAGGAAGAAGGCCGCCGACACGTTAATCCGCCTCACCTCGCGGCAGGCCGCGTCCGCGCCGCACGACTCGATCTCGTTCACCCAGTGGGCGAGCCCCTGTGCGTCCGGCTCGCGCGAGAGGAAGTCGCGGTAGTGCTGCGCGACGAAGAAGGTCGAGTTGTCGGCGAGGTTCTGCCCGCCGGGCACGCCGTTCGGCAGGTCAACCGTCAGCCCGCCCGCGACGTACGTCACCTGCCCCGACGTGGAGGCCACGCGGACGCTGTACTCGCCCGGCGGCGTCAGGACGCTCGGCGTGATGTCGAAGCTGATGACGGGGATGCCGAAGCCGTTGAACTGCTGGACGTTCGACACGGCGATGTAGGGCGAGTTGACGCTGACGCCGACGCCGGTCGTGCCGCCGGGCGGCACCACGTTCAGGTTGTCGCCGCCGACGAGGATGGTCGCGGGCTGGCCGGGCACGACGGGCACGGCGACCGTCGAGAGCTGGAAGCTGGCGGCCGTGCCGATGAATCTCGCGTCGATGGCAGCCCCGCCCACCGTCACCCCGACGTTGAGCGTCGCGGTTCCGTCCGCCGCGACCGCGACCGTCCCGGCCTCGGTCGTCACGAAGGGCGGCATGTTGCTGAGCGTCGTGCCGGGGTAGCCGCCGCCGTTCGAGCCGATCTGCGAGGCGACGACCGGGTCGTCGAGCGGCTCGACGACGACGCGGTACTGGCCGGGCGGCACGTTGTCGATGCGGTAGTTCCCCGCCGCGTTGGCGACGTTCGCGGCGAAGAGACGCCCCGTGGCCACGTCCTCGGCGAAGACGTGCGCGCCGAAGGCGGCCGTCCCCGTCGCCGAGCCGTAGCCGACGCGCCCCGCGATGCTCCCCAGGCCGGAGCGCGGCCCGTAGACGGAGCGGACGCCCGCCACGTCGTCGGTCGAGAGCGTGCGCGTCGTGAGGTTCGGGAGGTTGTAGGTGCCGTTCGTCCCCTGCTGCGGCTGCATCGAAGAGGCGACGACGCCCGAGTGTTCGAGCCCGAGCAGGTGGCCGATCTCGTGGACGAAGGTCGATTCGAGGTCGTAGCTGCCGTCCGCCCCGTCGGTCGAGAAGAAGCTGGCGACCTGGCTGCCGAAGGAGTCGAAGCGCGTCACGAGCGGGTTGACGGCGAGGTCGGCCTCGGTGATGTTGCCCGCCGAGTCCGAATCGACGCGCGTGCGTCCGGGCTGGATGCCGGTCGTAAACAGCCCGCGGTTGGCGGGCGTGTCGGCGACGGTGATGAGGCTCACGCCGTCGTCCGCCGCGTCCTGGCGGGGGTCATTCTGGATGACGTTGAACTGGAGGTTGGCGGCCAGCGCCCAGCGCGAGAGAGCGCGGCGCGCGGCGAGGACGACCTCGGCGCCGGTGGCGTGGACGTACGAGGGCGGGTTGTTGAGCGAGGTCGAGAGCGCGACCGTGATGGTCGCCGCCGGCCACCGAACCTGCGTCGCCGCCGACGTGTTCGTGTACTGGAGCGTGTAGGCGCGCGCGCCCGCGGCCGGCGAGAGAACCAGCGCGGCCAGGACGAGGAGCGTGGCGGTCAGACGCATTGAATACATCCCTTGGCGGACGGGTGGCGGGTCGGGGGAAACTCGACCGGCGGGGAGATGCCTCTTCGCGTGTGGGGCGAAGGCCGCGCGCGCGGCCTGGGGATGATAGCAGCGCGCACCCCGCGATTCCAAGTCGAATTTTTAGAAGGTCGTGCGAAAGGACAGGGGCGGGGGTTTTGAGCCGTGCGGCGCTCAGTCCCCCGCCCTCCGCGTTTTTGCCTTCAGGCTCAGGGCCCGAAGCGCTGCTGGTATTCGGACGAGGTGATGAACGCCTTGACCATCTCGGCCGCGACGTAGTTGCCGCCGAACTGGTTGAGCTTGCCCAGCCAGAACTGGTAGCCGGAGTCGTCGGTGTTGGGCGCGTCGGTCGGGTTGCGGCGCAGGTAGCCGTGATACTGCAACAGGACGAAGGCCGTGTTCAGCTCGGCCGCCCGCACCGAGTTCGAGTCGGCCACACGGCGCAGCGCCGCGGCGCGGCCGCCCGCGCCCCCGCCGGCCGCGTTGTAGACGTTGATCGCGTCCTGCCGCTCGGCCGCTGAGGGCGCGACGCCCGCCGACGCGTAGAGCGCGTCCACGTAAGCGTCGGCCGTCGCCTGCGGGAAGCGCCCGGCGAACTGGCCGCCGGCCGCGACCTGCGCGGCGTAGGCGTTCTTGTTGGCTTCGAGCACCTGCTGGTAACCGGCCTGGCCGACGACGACGCCCTCGCCTATCTGCCGCTGGTCTCGAACCAGCTCGCGGTAGGTCACACGCGTCGAGGGCGTGTCAGACCGCCGGCCGAAGGCGACGCGCTGCACGCGGATGGCGTAGAAGCCGGTCTCCTGAAATTCGATGGAGAGGAAGAAGGCGGCCGAGACGTTGACGCGGCAGACGAGCTGGTCGGGGCTGCCGCAGCCGGTCGTCTGGCCGACCCAGAACGAGCGGCCCGAAGGGTCGGGCTCGCGGTTGAGGAAGTCAACGTAGTGCTGGCGGACGAAGAAGTCGGCGTTGAAGGACGGGTCTTTGACCGGGTTCGGGCCGTTCACGGCCTCGTTGCTGATGATGGTGACGTTGGCCGCGTTCGGGGTGCCGAGCGTCGCGTTCGTCGCGTTCGAGAGCAGGACCCGGAAGGTCTCGGGCGCCTCGCCGTACGAGTCGTCGGTGATGAAGACGCTGAAGGTCTTGCTCGTCTCGCCGGCGTTAAAGCGGAGCGTGCCGATGGCCGTCGTGTAGTCCGAGCGCTCGTTGGCCGACCCGTCCGAGGTCAGGTACTGCACGGTCGAGGCGCCGTCGCTGCCCGAGCGCGTGACGGTGATCTGCACGCTGCTCGTCCCCTCGGTGACGGGGTAGTCGGTCGCGCTGAATTGCACGGACGGCGTGCTGGTGGTCAGCGCGGCGAGGCAGTTGCCGTTGGCGCTGGCGTAGGCCGTGATCTCGTCGCGCGAGAACTGGCAGAAGGTGAACAGCGTGTTCGACTGCGCGACGCCGGACATGATGGTCAGCGCGCACTCGGCGTGGCCGGTGTCTTCCGGGTGGGTCGCGCTGAAGTTGTGGCCGATCTCGTGCGCCGTGACGACGTACTTCTGCGGCGCGGTCGTCAGGCGCTCCGACACGCCGACGGCGAACTGCGGGAAGCGGCAGACGACGCCCCGGGTCGTGATGCCGCCCGAGGTGACTTCGCTGTAGGCCAGCCCCGTCTGGAACCCGTCGAGGTCGCGCCCCGTCCACATGTGCACGAGGTCGCGGCTCTCGCTGCCCGCAGGCGGCGTGTTGGCGTAGACGGCGCGCACCTGATCGAGCAGCCCGCTCAGGCCGGGGGCGTCGTAGGGGTCGGCGGCGGTCGTCCAGACGCGCTGCGAGATGACCTTGAAGGTCAGGCCGGTCTCCGTCTGGTAGACGCCGTCCACCTGATTCATGATGCTCAGGATTTCGTTGTTGGCGGCGGTCGAGCTGCTACCGTTGGCCTGGAAGTACTCGAAGTCGGCCTCGGTGGCGATGTCGGCCTGCCGCTTCGGCGAGAGCGGCGGCAGGGCGGGCTGGCCCGCGTCGTCGGCCGAGGCTTCGAGCTTGGAGTTGACGCGCCCGGCGAGCGTCTGGACGGCGCAGGCGACGGGGTCGCCGCCGACCACGTCCGACTCGCGGTAGAAGAGGAACTCGCCCGGCGCCGCCTGTCGGGAGTAACGCGCGGCCGACTCGACGAAGAACTTCTCGCCGCCCGCGATGATCATCCCCTCGACTGTGTCGCGGTCGATGGTGAAGCGCGCCTGACTCCCCGCCGCCCCCGCCAGCTCGCCCTTGAAGGTGCGCGACGGCGCGCGCGGCAGCTCGCGCGTCTCGCCCCCTTCGAGGACTTCGACGGCGCGGTAATCGTCGGCGCGCACGTCGTGAGGCGCGAGCAGAAGCTCGAACGTCCCGGCGGAAGTTTCGAGCCTGAGGCGGCCCGTCCGGCGGACGCCGCTCTCGACCGAGGCCGGGTCCAGCTCAAGCCTGTCGTAGCGGCTGAGCACGCGGCCGATCTCCTGATCGAACTCGGCGTTCTTGACCTGCCCCGACCCGGCGGCCGGCAGCAGGGCCGAGCCGCCGAGCGCGGCGAGAAGGCATAGGACGACGAACGCGTAGCGCGTGACGTGTCTGCTTTTCATTTCAATCCCCCTGGCTCGAAAACCCTCCGAAAGCGTTCGCGAGGGCTAAATTCATCACAAGTCAACTTCGACTCACAGGTCTGTGTTATGGGGAGTCAACAACCGGCGGGGAGAGAGTTCTGAGGTGGGGAAGGCCGCGCGCGCGCGGCGCGGGCAATCATAGCAGGGCGCGCGCCGCGACTTCAAACTCTTTTTGCCGAGCGTCGGACGCGGGCGCCGGGCGGCGGGACGGGAGACGCGCCGCCTCCGTCCCGGCCGTCCGGCGCCCCGCGTCCGTCTTTACCTTTTCGTGCGGCGCTTGGGCCGGCGGGGGGCGTTGGTCGCGGCATAGGCGGCGGTCGTCACCCTCGCGCCGCCGCTGCGGTCGCCGATGGCGGCCGAGTCGTCGGCGGGCACGGCCGCCGCCTGCTGGACGCCTTGGAGGTCTGAGAAGGCGACGACGAGCAGGAGGGCGACGACGCCGAGCGTGGCGATGAGGTAGAGCAGCGCCACCTGCTCCGTGAGGAGGAGGATGACGACGATGGCGATGGCGAGGGTGCTCACCAGAAGCGAGGCGCGGCGGCGCTTCTTGCGCGCGGTGTCGGCCGCCGCGCGGCTGTAGTTTCTACTCATTAGGGACTCTCCCGAAAAATAAGGTGCGCTCAGGAAACCGATAATCTATCACAGCCGCGCGCGGGGCGGCCAACCGCCGCCGGCCGGTAAGAGAGCCGGCAAGAGAAAGGGGAGGCCGCCCGCGAAGGCCGGCCTCCCCCGGACCGCGCGACTCAGGCGCGCGCCGTCAGTAGATGACGCGCGGCACGACCGTCTGCCCGAAGGTCGAGACGGAGCTGGTCAGCGTGCCCATCAGAATCCCCCTGATGGTGTTGAGCGGGCTGCCCGAGTTGTCCGGCACCTCGACGATGTCGTAGGGCTGGAGCTCGATGTCCTTGGCCTTCTCCTTCTTGATGTCGTTGTAGTTGACGATCATCTTCTCGGGCTCGGTCTGCCCCTTCTTCCTGCGCCAGATGACGATGGAGCTGGCCTTGGCCTCCTTGCCGAGGCCCCCGACCATCGCGATGGCCTGCTTGAGCTGCATGTTGTTCTTGAGGTAGATGCCCTGCGGCGAGCGCACCGCGCCCATGATGTAGACGGGCTGCGCCTCCTGCACGATGACGATGTCGCCGGGGCGGATGACCGGGTTGGCCTCGGCCTTGCCGTCCTTCAGCTCGCGCAGGCTGTAGATGTCGTAGCCCACCTGCGTCGGGTCGGTTGGCTTGTAGGAGTCCACGGGGACGGAGGCGACGAGTAGGTCTTCCGCCTCGGGGCACATCAGCGCCTCGGTGTGGAAAATCTGGATGTCGCCGCCGGCGGCCTCGGTGATGCCGCCGCTCGTGGCGAGCAGGTCGAGCAGCTTGACGCGGCGCTGCATCTGGACGCGCGAGGGCGAGCGCACCGCGCCGAAGACGACCGCGGGCGGGCGGCTCTTCGCCTCGGTCACGCGGAGGCTGACCTGCGGCTTGTTGAGGAACTTGGCGAGCGCCCTGACCACGTCCACCTTGATCTCGCGGTCGGAGCGGCACTGCGCGCGGATCGGCGCCTCGATGAACGGGATGGCGACGTTACCCTCGTCGTCCACGACGAGCGCGCCGTTAAACTGCGGCTCGTTGTAGACGCGCAGGTCGAGCACGTCGCCGGGGCCGAGCAGGTACTTCTTGATGCCCATCGAGTCGAGCGACGGGGCGCCGGAGGAGCCGGCGTTGACGACCGGAACCTGCGGGGACGTGCCACCGGATTCCTGCGCCGAGGCCGCGGAGACCAGACAGCCGAGGGCGAGCGCGAACAGAACGCTTTTCACTTTCATTTAAAACACCTTCCTGTGGAAGTGGGGCGCTTCGGGAAAACCAGAGAATGTAGATGTCGGGCGCGCCGCGCGGGCTGCCCGCCCCGGCTCACTCTTCGCCGCGGCCGCCGCCCGGCCGCCTGTGCTGGTGTCGCCGGCGCGTGCCCCGCGCGGGCACCGTGCCCGGCACGGCGAAGCCCCTGAAAAGGAGGTTGCAATTGTCGCACAAGAGGTTGTAAACGCCAATCAGGCGGAGCACGAGGGGCGTGTCGGTGTAGCCCCGCCGCACGCGCGAACTCCGGCACTTGGGGCAGCGTTGCGAGATCAACCCGGCACCCCGCCCTCGTCGTCCTCTTCGCCGTCGCGCGCGAACTCGGCGACCGCGTCGGAGGTGCGCGCGCGCGCCCTCAGCATCTCGATCTCGCGCTGGATGCGGACGGCGGCCTCGTCGCGCGCGTCCTCGCTCATGTCGGCGCGCGAGAGGTAGAAGAGCGCGTCGCGGTAGCGCGCCACGGCGCGGGCGTACTTGCCCCGGAAGGCGGCGCGCTCGGCCATCTCGACCCACTGCCCGACCTTGACCGACGCGACGAAGTTCCTGAGCGCCGCCGACGAATCGACCAATTCCTGCTCGCCGGGGTAGACGCGCAGCGCCTCGCCGAGGACTTCGAGCGCGCGCTGCGCCGTCTCGATCTTGTCGGAGTGGCGGACGCGCCGCTGCGCCTCGTGCGTGAGGCGCGTCGCCTCGCCGCGCGCCCACGAGAGCAGGTGCTTGCGCTGGAGCGCGCGCACGCGCTCCTGACCCGTGCGCACCGCGGCGCGCATCTCGGCCGCCCCGCCCGGCGAGCGCAGCGTCTCGTCCGAGCTGGCGAGGTACTGCTCGCAGAGCCTGTAGGCTTCGAGGTGCGACTCGGGCGGCGTGCTCGGCGAGTCAAGCTCGGCGAGGCGCTGTTGCACACTCCGCAGCGCCGCGACCTGCGCCTGCATCCCCGGCCAACTGTTCGAGGTCGCGGACGCCCTCGGCGCCGGGCGCACGGCGTCGGCCGCGCCCATCACCAGTTCCATCTCGCGCGTGTAGCGCGCCCACGCGCGCCGCATCACGACCTCGCGCGCGGCCGCCGCGCAGAGGATGACGAACCCGGCGGCGAGCCCCGCCGGTATCCACGGCGCCTCGTCCCCGTCCGAGCGCAAGAGCATCCAGATGAGCCAGAAGAGCGCGAGCGAAAGCCCGCCCGCCGCGAACATGTAGCCGGCCGTCGAGGGCATGCGCGGGTGCTGGTGCGGGCGCCTGCGCGCGCCGGCCGCCTGACCGCGCGCGCGGCGCTGAGCGGCCGCCTGCTCTGCTGGACGGGTGGGCAAATGTCTGTCTCCGGTTTAGAAAAGGGGGCGCGGGCCGCGCCTACTTTAACAGTGGAAGTTGACGGTCACGGGACCGGCGCCGGTGGCGGCCGAAGACCGGATTATAGTCCTTCCGCGCGGAAGCGTCCATCCACACCCCGCCGCCCGAATAATTCGGCTGGAAGTCGCGCGACTGTACGTTTATACTTGCGTTCCGTTTTTGCCCGGGGCGATTCGCCGAAGTGACCAGGGGGTTTTGAGGAAGATGGAGACGCGTTGTCAGAAGTGCGGCGCGGGTCTGGCGGCCGATCAGGCGTTCTGCGCGAAGTGCGGCGCGGTCGTCGGGATGGGCGGCGCCGACACCGAGCGCGACGACGAGGGCTGGGACATGGCGACCACGATGACGGGCCAGCAGATGCCGCAGCCGACGCGCCCCCGCCCTTCCGCCGAGCGCCAGTCGCTCGCCGCGCGCGACGCCGCCGCGCCCCCGCCGAAGGGCGGCAACGCCGTGCTGCTCGCCGTCATCGGTTTCGTGGCCGTGCTCGCCATCGCCGGCCTTGTCATACTCCTTCTCTACCTGAACTCGCAAGGCTAGGCGCCGCGCCGCGACCGCCCCGAGTCCTATGGACCAGTTCCCAGCCCCCCCCTACCCCGGCGTGCCGGTCGCGCGGCAGACGCGCGGCGTCGGGCGCGGCGCGCTCCGCTGGGCGCTCGGCACGCTGGCGGTGCTGGCGGCGCTGCTCGCGGGGCTTATCACGCTCTGGATGATCGGGTACGAGACCGGCGCCGTCCCCTTCCTCGCCGGACTCTTCGCGGCCGCGATGCCCGTCCCCGTCTACGTCACGCTCGTCCTCTGGCTCGACCGCTACGAGCCGGAGCCGCCGCTGCTGCTGGCGGCGGCCTTCTTCTGGGGCGCGCTCATCGCGGCCTTCTTCGCCATCGTCATCAACTCGGTCGGCGTCGCGCTCGTCACGCTGATTGCCGGCGACGCGATGGGCGACACCTACGGCCTCGTCGTCTCGGCCCCCGTCGTCGAGGAGACGGCCAAGGCGCTCGTCCTCTTCGCGCTCTTCTTCTGGAAGCGCGACGAGTTCGACAACGTGACCGACGGCGTCGTCTACGCCGCGATGGTCGGGCTCGGGTTCGCGATGACGGAGAACATCAAGTACTACGGCGCGGCCGTGGCCGAGGAGAACGCCATCGGCGTCTTCATCGTGCGCGGGCTTTTCTCGCCGTTCGCGCACCCGCTCTTTACGGGGATGACGGGCGTCGGGCTGGGACTGGCGGCGCAGTCCGTGAGGCGCTCGGTGAAGGTTCTCGCGCCGGCCGCCGGGTTCGCCGCCGCCGTCGTGCTGCACGCGGGCTGGAACGCCTCGGCGCGCATGACCGCGCTCAACGAGGACGGCGCGTACGTGCTCGCGACTTACTTCCTCGTGATGATGCCGACCTTCTTCGGCATGCTGCTCGTCATCGGCCTCTCGCTCAAAAGCGAGGGTCGCGTGCTGCGCGAGCACCTGCGTCCCGAGGTCTCGCGCGGCCTGCTCTCGGAGGCCGAGTACCTGCGCATCTGCTCCTTGACGGGACGGACTGGCTCGACCTGCCGCGCGCTCCTCGACGGCGGCCTCTCGCACTGGCGCGCCCGCTCGCGCCTCAACCGCGCGGCCAGCGAGCTCGCCTTCCACCGCTCGCGCGTCGCGCGCGGCGTCCACCCGCGCGACGACGAGTCGGCGCGGCGCGACGCCGACTACGTGCAGCAGATTCACCGTCTGCGTCTGGAACTGGAAAAGAAAGGGTGAAGGGTGAAGGCGGAAGGATGAAGTGCAAACTGTCTTAACTTCATCCTTCCGCCTTCACCCTTCACCCTTCCGGGAACCGCGTGAAGATAAAACTCCTGCCGAGCACGATTGACGCCAACGGGCGCGCCTCGCCGGAGCAGCGTCTGAGCTGCTTCGTCGTGGACGGGCGCGTCTGCATCGACGCCGGGAGCATCGCCATCGGGATCTCCGAGGAGGAGCGCGCCTCGGTGCGCGACGTGGTCGTCACGCACCCGCACATGGATCACGTCGCGACGCTCCCCATCTTCGTTGACGACCTCTTCGGCTCGCTCGAAGAGCCGGTGCGCGTCCGCGCCACGCGCGAGGTCTGCGAGATTCTGGCGCGCGACGTTTTCAACGGGACGGTCTACCCGCCCTTCCAGGACTTCGACAACGGGCGGACGCGCGTGATGGAGTTCGTCCCCTTCCGCGAGGGCGAGCCGTTCCGCGTCGCGCACCTCACGCTGCGCGCCGTCGCGGTCAACCACATCGTCCCGACCGTCGGGCTGGTCATCTCGGACGGCGAGCGCACCGTCGCCTTCAGCTCCGACACCTCCGCGACCGAAGAGTTCTGGCGCGTCTGCAACCGCGAGCCGCGTCTCGACGCGCTGCTCATCGAGTCTTCGTTCCCCGACTCGCTCTCGAAGCTCGCCGAGACATCGGGCCACCTCACGCCCTCGGCGCTCGGCCGCGAGCTGCGCAAGCTCGCGCACAAGGATTTGGACATCCTCGCCATGCACCTCAAGCCGAGCTACCGGCTCCGACTCGTCGAGGAACTGGAAGCCCTCGGCGTCCCGCGCCTCTCCCCCATGGAGGCCGGGCGCGAGTACGAGTGGTAGGCGCCGCAGAAAAAAGAGACGCCGCAAGTGGAAAGGCTCCGCGACGGGTGCGGAGCCTTTCCACTTGCGGCGTCTGCTTTAACTTCCTCAGTCCGCCCTAACGGGCAGGCTCGAACTCTGTCTCCGAGTGGTCGCCGGTGAAGCCTTCGAGGGTAACGCGGCCGCTCGGCAGAATGGAGTCAACGCGGAACGTCCGTTCGGAGCGCTCGCGGCCGGGCATCAACTCGGCGCGGAAGGTGACCTCCATGCCGGGGCGCGCCCAGCGGTCGCCGTCGCCGCGGTTGTACTCCGGGTAGATCGACTTCGCCTTCTCCGCCGGAGCCTTGCGCCTGAGCAGCAGCGCCGCCCCGACGGCGCCCGCGGTCAGACCCGCGAGGCCGGCCAGCGCGCCCACCCAGCGTCGCGCGCGCTTCCCCTCCACGCCCTTCCTTAACAGAGCGGTTCCAGCTTCTCGCTGATGATCGGCAGCCCGCTCAGCGACTTCTCGGCGTTGATGGGCGTGTAGTGCTGCCACTCGTCCGGCACTTTGTCCTCGGCGAAGATGGCCTCGACCGGGCACTCGGGCACGCACGCGTCGCAGTCGATGCAGGTCTCGGGGTTGATCCACACCGCGTTGTCGTCCAGGTGGAAAGCCTCGACCGGGCAGACGACCACGCAGTCCGTGTAGCGACAGTTCACACACGGTTCACAAACGACATAGGTCATTAACAGAAGCCTCCTCGGGAATGTTGTATGACGGCGGCGGCGCGGACGTTTACGAACTTCTCTCCGCGGGAGCGGCTCCGGCCGGCTATCAAGGAATGCTCGCCTCGCCGACATATTAACCACGAACGCGCGAGATTTGAAAGTCAAAAATGCGCCCGCGCGCTATTAAGTTTTCCGCCCCAACTTATCAGCTCGGGTTCTGATTCCGCACGCCGGCTAAACCTCCGCGCCCGTCCCGCCCCACGTCCCGCGCGGCACCCCGGCCGAGAAGTCGTAGAAGGCGAGGTCGCCGCCCGCGAGCGTCTTCGTGAGGAGGATGACTTGGCCCGTGTGCATCGAGAAGTGTTCGACGGCGTGGAAGACGGCCGCCAGCAGCGTCACGTCGAGCCCCTGAATGCGCCTCGTTTCGAGGAGCGCCGCGGGGTCTAAGCGCGCGAGCACGTCGGCGGCCTCTTCGACCGCCGCGCGCAAGTTTGCGAGGAGTTGTGCGCGCGGCAGCCGTCGCCGCTCGGCGAACTCCGTGTCACGCTCGCGCGCGTCCGCCCGCCCGCCCGCGCCGCAGACGACCCACTGCCGCAGGTTGCCTTCGAGGTGTAGAAGGAGGTTGCCGACGCTGTTCGAGTGCTCGCCCGCGCGCCACCAGACCTGCTCGTCGGTGAGGCGCCCGAGGCAGCGCTCGATCTTCGGCAGGTAGTCTTCCGAGAGGTGTCGGCGCGCCTCCGCGAGGAAGGCGCGGCCCGCCTCGTCCGGCATCAGTCGCCGTCCCCCGGCCGCCGCTTGTGTTTGACCTTGCGCTCGGCGGGGTGCGCGCGCCCCTCGGGCTTGGCGCGCGAGAGCGGGTGTCCGGGCGGGGCCACGGGCTTGCGGATCGAGTCGAACAGCGGGCGCGCGTCAAGCTTGCCAGACTGCTTTCTGCCGGTCTTCTTCATCGTGAAGCCCTCCGGTGCTTGGCTTGGTCTGCCGCGAATGTATGCGCGTCTGCGCCCGCGTGTCAACGCCCACGCGCGCGCACGCGAGACGGCCGGGGAGCTGTCTGTTAACAGCCCCGGCCGTCGTGTCCTTATCGAGCTTTAGTCCGGCTTGAGCGCGTCCCGGTCGCGAGAGCCTTTGCGGAGAGGCGGGAGCGTCTGGAGAGTCTAAGCCTTGCTGGTCTGCGGCGTCGGGTCGGTGAACAGCGTCTTGATCGCCTGCGCGGTCTCCGAGCGGCGCTTCTGCTGAAACTCGTTGACCCACTGCGAGACGGTCGCGACCATGTCGCGCGCGGCCTCCTTCGCGGTCGTGCGTTCGGGTGCGACTTCGGACGCCTGCTGCTGCTGCTGGCGATTCCGCTCTTCGCGCTTGATGACTTTGATCGGGATTTTCTTCTGCATGATGATTATTCCGTTTATCGTTTCCTTGTTCTTGTTCACATAAGACGTTCAGGCGTGGTCAAAAGTTCCCTTTTGTTCGGTTAACGCCTGCGCGCCCGGCTCGCGCGGAACTAAAAAGCAAATCAAAGGCCACAGCCTTCGGGTTTTACCCCAACGACGACGACGCCCGCTCGTCTTGAGACCGTCGCAATAAAACTTTGACATCTCAGGCCGGTTTGGCCACGCCCGAGCGGTATTTTGCGGGAAGGTTCCGTGGGAGCTACTTAACTGATGCGCGCCGGCGCCTTCGTGTTGCCCGAGCTATTTGAGCGCCGCCGCGCCCCGTTTCACACGCTCGGCCGCAACAGCAACGGACAGCCGGCGCGTGCGCGTGGCCTCTTTACGAACAGCGCCGACACGCCCCGCGCCGGTTGGCAGAATGCCAAGCCGACTCGCCGCCGCGCGCTCTTTGCCAAAACCGGCGACCCGCGCCGCGAACCCTCCGACACGCGACCGGCCCCGACGGCCCGCCAAAAATCCCGCACACACGCGTCCTTTCGAGACTCTTTTCAACGCCTTCTTACTTCGCGCAGGCCGCGCGCGAAGCTGGCATGTGCGTTGCCCTTCCGTGGGGCGTGATGATTCTGAGCGACATCTTCATCATCTATCTCGCGGCGGCGGCGCCCTTCGGCGTGTCGCGCTTCCTCTCGGAACACGCGGGCGGCACGCGCATGCCGACGGCTCTACTCAGGGGCGTGGGCGCGGCGCTGGCGTGGCCCTTCACTTCGCTCCCGCGTCTCGTCGGGCGCGTCTCGCGTCGTGGGGCGAGGGGCGGGACGTTTGAAGGACGCGACCCCTTCGAGCAGCGCGTCGAGCGCGTGAAGCGCGCGGCGGTCAACGCGCTGCGCGCCGTCGAGGACGCGCTCGAAGACGCGGGCGCCGTTAAAGACGAGTCGGAACGCTTCACGCTCTACGCCGCGCGCGAGGCGGTCGAGCGTTACGCGGGACTCGCGCTCGCCGCGAAGGGTGCCAGCCCGGAGGCGCGCCCCACGGCGCGCGAGATGGAGTTGTGCCGCATCGCCGGGCGCGGGGGCGACGACTTGCTCACGGCCGGCCGCTGCGTCCACCGGCGCAACGTCACGCGCCTCGTCGCGCACCGCGAGCGCGCCGGCGCCGAGCTGTCGCAGGCGCTCAGCGTTGTCCGCGACCTCGCGCACGAATCGGCGGCCGAGCGGCTCGCACTTAACCTCGCACAACAGTTACGCGCCGGCGACCGCGCGCGGATTTCCGAGGCGCTTCGGCTCGCCCTCGCCCGCGTCGCCGAGTTGACGGCGCTGCTCGGCGACCGCGCGGCCGCCGACGCGTTGGCGCGCCTGCTCGACGCGGAGCCGGGGCTTGCCGGCCGCGACGCCGGCGCGGAAGGAGAAGAACCATGTACGACACAGGCGGTTCCTACAGCGTTTGCCAGCTCGGCGTTGCAGACGACAACGTCGCACGGCGGCTGAGCTGGCTCAAGTTCGAGCTGGCGCCCGAGACCGAGCGCCGCAGGCTCGCGCTCGAAGTGGAGGAGCGCCGGACGCTCTCGATGCTCCAGCCGCTCCCGACCGACGAGGCGTACCGCTGGTTCGGCACGTTCCTCGGCCTCTTCCCGCCCTTCGCGCTCTTCTCGCGCATCGTCGGCTCGGCGGTCGGCGACCACACGTCGAAGGGTCTGCCGTCGCTGGCCGGCGTCCTCCAGTGGGTGCTGCTCTTCCTCTTGATGAACGCCGTCTGCTGCCTCGTCGGGCGCAAGTTCGGTGGGTTCCTCGGGCGCAAGCTCGGCGACCCGCGCGCGCACGGCGTGCCCGCGTCCATCTTCGTCTCGCTGCTCTACGGCCTCTTCTGGGGCGTCGTCACCGGCGCGGCCGGGGGCGCGGTCGGCTTCCTCATCGGCGCGTTCGTCGGCGTGTTCGTCGCCGTCCCCGTGGCGCTCGCGGCCTTCCCCGTCTTCGCGGCGCTTCACCGGCTCCTCTCGCACGGTGGTATGATTGAGGAGCGCCACGTCTGGCCGCTCGCGTTCGGCATCCCTCTGACGATAGCGGCGATGATTCTAAGCCCGTGGATCAATTAGACAGTAGACAGTAGACAGTAGGCTTCGCCTTAATGAGCGTTGCCACTGACATGCGGACGGTGCGGCTGGCGAAGGTTTTTCTACTGGCTACTGACTACTACTGTCTACTTCCCCAAATGCTTCTCGCGCTGCTGCTGCTCTCGCTCTTCACGCTCGTGCTGCTCGGCTTCTACGTCTTCGTGGCCGCGCCGCGCAGCCGCGGGCACCAGACGTTCGCGGCCTTCATCGCCTGCCTCGCGCTCTGGACGGTCAACGACATTTTGATGTGGGGCTTCGGCGGCGGGCGCACGCTCGCGGCGTGGTGGGCGGGGACGAGCTTTGCGCTGGCGCTGCTGCTCCAACTCGCCTTCGTCGTCTTCGCGTGGGTCTTCCCCGAAAACGCGGAGGTGCCCGTGAAGCGCGCGGCCGTGCTGTTCGCGCCCGGCCTCGTCCTCGTCCCGGCGGCGCTCGGCGGGATGATGTGGAGCGGGATCGACTTCGACGGCGCCGACTTCCGCATCCGACTGACGCCGCTCGCCTACGCCTTCGGCCTCTACATCTACGGGCTGTTCGGCTACGGCTTCTGGCTGCTGCTGCGCAAGTGGCGCCGCTACCGCGGGAGCCTCTGGGGCAAGCAGTTGGGCGCGATACTGTGGGCGCTGGTCGTGACGGCGACGCTGAAGACGGCGGCCAACATCGTGCTCCCGCTCTCGGGCGTCTACACGCTTTTGCCCGTCGGCTCGGTCTTCGTCCTCATCGGCGCGGTCATCTACGCCTACGCCATCACGAACTTCAAGCTCTTCTCCATCCAGTCGGCGCTCGACCAGTTCCGGCTCTTCCCCATCGCCTACAAGGTCGCCTTCTCCATCGGGGCGGTCGCCGTTCTCAGCTTCGCGCTCTTCCAGATTCCCATCGTCTGGTGGAGCTTCGCCGACCACACGGCCGAAGGCTGGAAGCGCTACCTCGTCTTCAGCGTCATCACCGCGCTCGTCCCGAACCTCCTGCTCGTCGCGCTCGTCATCCGCGTCATCTCGCGCCCGCTGCGCCGCCTCACGGAGGCGGCCGTGGACGTGGCCGGCGGCGCCTACGGCACGCAGGTCGAACTCAAGAGCAACGACGAGGTCGGACTGCTCGCCGACTCTTTCAACGAGATGAGCCGCAAGATGGCCGAGGACATCGAACGCCTGCGCGCCCTCAACGAGCACCTCGTCCGCACGGAGAAGCTGGCGGCCGCCGGCTCGCTCGCCGCCGGGGTGGCGCACGAGGTCAACAACCCGCTCGCCTCCATCTCCTCGCTCATCCAGATACTCCAGTCGCGACCGCTCACCCCCGAGAACGAGGCCGAGACGCGCGAGATGCTCAGGCTCGCCTCGACGCAGATCGCGCGCATCTCGCAGGTCTTGCGCGACATGATGGACTTCGCGCGCCAGCGACCGCCCGAGCGCGCGCCCTTAGACCTCGCGCGCGTCGTCGAGTCCTCTTTACGCCTCGCGGGCTTCGACAAGGGCTTCAAGCGGCTCCGCGTCGAGACCGCCTTCGACCCGCGCGCGCCCAAAGTCCCGGCCGACGCCGACCAGTTACAGCAGGTCTTCCTCAACCTCCTTTTGAACGCGCGCGACGCGATGCCCGACGGCGGCGATCTCAACATTCGTCTCTCGCACGACGCGCAGGCGAACGAGGTCTCGGTCGAGGTCGCAGACACCGGACACGGCATCCCCGGAGAAGTCCTGCCGCGCGTCTTCGACCCGTTCTTCACGACGAAGGGCGCGGGGCGCGGGACGGGCCTCGGGCTGGCCGTCTGCTACGGCATCGTCACCGCGCACGGCGGCCGCATCGAGGTCGAGTCGGGCGGAGACGGCGGCGGGTCCGGCACGACCGTCCGCGTCTCGCTCCCGGCCGACGGGTCGGCGACGGCAGCAGCAGCCGCGCCGTCGCCGTCGAAAGTGCTTGCGAACGGGGCGGCGGCCGTGCAGACTTTCACGGCGGGCGGGGAGTGACCTGGATGTTCAGCCGACGCATAGACGACGACCTTGAGCTGCGACCCGTGGACGAGCGCTTCGCCGAGGAACTGACGGCGCTCGTGCGGCGCGACCTCGCGCACCTGCGTCCGTGGATGCCTTGGGCCAGCGAGCGCTACTCGGTCGAGGACGCGCGCGAGTTCATACGGCGCCAGATGCGGCAGTACGCCGAAGATCAGGGCTTCGCCACGCTCATCTTCTACGCGGGGCGCGTCGCCGGCAGCATCGGCTACAACAACATCGACTGGTCGAACCGCAAGACCGACATCGGCTACTGGCTCGGCGCGGCCTACCAGGGACGCGGCGTCATGACGCGCTCGTGCCGCGCGCTCGTCGAGCACGCCTTCAAAGAGCTGCGCCTGAACCGCGTCGAGATTTACTGCGCCGTGGACAACCAACGCAGCCGCCGCATCCCCGAGCGCCTCGGCTTCCGGCAGGAGGGCACGCACCGCCAGGCCGAGTGGGTGCACGACCACTTCAAAGACCTCGTCTCCTACTCGGCGCTCGCCGCCGAATGGAAGCATGAGGGATGAAGGATGAAGTGAAAGCAGTTCGCCGTCCCTTTGTCCTTCATCCTTCATCCCTCGTCCTTTGAACTTATGAGCACACAGCCACTCATCCTCGTCGCGGAAGACGAAGACCTGATGCGCGCGATCATCTCGCGGCTGCTTGAAGAGGCGGGCTACCGCGTCGCGGCCGTCGCGAGCGCGGAGGAGGCGCTGGAAACGTTCGGCGCCGAGGACGTGTCGGTCACGCTTACCGACATCCGCATGGCCGGCATGGACGGACTCGAACTGCTCGACCGCGTCAAGGACATCGACCCCGAGGCGCTCGTCGTCGTGATGACCGCCTACTCGTCCGTTGACTCGGCCGTCGCCGCGCTGCGTAAAGGGGCTTACGACTACGTCACCAAGCCCTTCGTCAACGAAGACCTCTTGCAGTCGGTCAAGAACGCGCTCCGCCAGCGCGAGCTGTTTCGCGAGAACCGCGCGCTCCGGCGAGAGCTGGACAGGCGCTACAGCTTCTCCGAGATCATCGGCACGTCCGAGTCTTTGCAGCGCGTCTTCCGCCTCGTCGAGAAGGTGGCGGCGACGAACACCAACATCCTCGTCTACGGCGAGAGCGGCACGGGCAAGGAGCTGGTCGCGCGCGCCATCCACCACAACAGCCCGCGCGCCGACCGCCCCTTCGTCGCCATCAACTGCGGCGCGCTGCCCGAGACGCTTCTCGAATCCGAACTCTTCGGCCACACCAAAGGCGCCTTCACCGGCGCGACCAGCTCGCGCCCCGGCCTCTTCCGCTCGGCCGAGGGCGGCACGGTCTTTCTGGACGAGATAGGGGAGATAAGTCAGGCCCTACAGGTGCGGCTCCTGCGCGCCGTGCAGGAGCACGAGGTGACGCCGCTCGGCTCGAACGCGCCCTCGCGCTTCGACGCGCGCATCATCTGCGCCACCAACCGCGACCTCGAACGCGAAGTCACGGAGGGGCGATTCCGCGAAGACCTCTTCTACCGCCTCAACGTCATCGAGGTGCACCTGCCGCCCTTGCGCGAGCGGCGCGAGGACATCCCGCTCCTCGCGCGCCACTTCGTCAAGCGCACCGCGCGCGAGCAGGCGCAGGACGAGAAGCCCGTCGAGCCGGCCGCCATGACCGCGCTCATCAACTATAACTGGCCCGGCAACGTCCGCGAGCTACAGAACGCCATCGAGCGCGCCTTCACGCTGAGCGGCGACCGGGTAGACGCCGACAGCCTCCCGCCGCGCGTCCGCGCCTCCGCCGGGGAGCACCCGGCCGTCCTCGACCCCGACGGCCTCCGCCCCACGCTCGACGAGATCGAGCGCCGCTACATCCTCGACACGCTCGCACAGGTCAACCACGACAAGGCGCGCGCCGCCAACATCCTCGGCATCGACCTCTCTACCCTTTACAGGAAACTGAAACGCTACGACGCGGTGTGAGGACTAAGCGCCGGGCGGGATTTGGGAACGCCTCAACGCCGGCCGACGGTCGGGGTGGGCGTCGGGGGTGTGGCGCCCGACGGGACGATCCAGAACTCGGTCGTCGGCTCTTCGCGGAGGCCGCCTTCAACGGTGACGACGCGCGAACCTTCGATGCCGCGGGTCGCGACGAGATAATCCCGCGCGCGCTCGCAGAGGCGCCGCGCCTCGCCCGCCCGGCCCCGTCTCCCGCCGTAGCAGATGAGGTAGCCTTGCGCCGTCGGGTCGTTCTGCAACTCTTCGCGCATGTTGTTAAGGCGCGCCTTCTCGTCGCCGAAAGGGATGCGGCCGTACTCGTCTATCTTCCGCGCGGGGAGCGGGCAGACGATGTTGCGCGTGCAACTGGCCGAGGTCTGGCAGGAACGGTCGTAGCCGCCCACGTCCACCGTGGCCGTGGTTGTCGTGCTACTGGCGACGCCGGTCGTGTCAACCGTGATTGAATTAGTACCCTGTCCGTCGCTGATGGCGCCGCCCGAGACCGTCCACTTGAACGTCGGCGTCACGTTCGGGTCGCCGCCCGAGACTTCCGCCGTGAAGGTCTTGGGGCGGCTTGGGTCAAGCGTGTCGTCGGGGCAGCTCACGACGACGGTCGGGCACTGCGGCGGCGACGGCACCGGCGCCGGGCAGCTACAGCGCGCCAACGTGATGCTCGCCGTGTCGGAAGCTTTGCCGCCGCGGCCGTCGTTGACTTCGACCGTGACCGCGTAGACGCCCGGCGCGACGCCCGTCACGTCGAGCGTGGTGTCGGGGCCGTCTCCGCTCAACGTGCCGCCGGTCGTCAGGTACGTGTAGAGAAGTCTGTCGCCGTCGGGGTCGGAGGCGGCGGCCGACAGTCGAACCTTTGGGCTAGTCGCCGGACACATGGGATTCGGGCGCTCGTCTTCAGAGCACCCGCCCGCGAGTATGAGGCTGTCGGCGGCGAGCGTGAGCTTAACGGCCGGCGGGCGGTTGCGCTGGACGCCAAGTGACGTGGGCGATTGCGGTGCGTGCGTCGCGGCGGTCGCGAGGGCGAAGAGGACGGCGGCGAGCAGACCCTTGAAGAAGTTCATCGGCGCCCCCTCCCGCGAGTCGGGCACGTTAAAGAATCGCGGGGTCTCTTTCTCTCAACGGAAAGAGACCCCGCCGACGTTCCGGTTCGAGCCTACTCTTTCTTGCCGCCGAGCATGCCGCCGAGGCCGCCGAGGATGTCGCCGGCCGAACCGGCGAGGCCGCCCGCGACGTTGCCCGCCGCACCGGCGACGCCGCCCGCCGCGCCGGCCGCGCCGCCGAGGAGGCCGTCGAGCTGGCCCGCGAGCGGCTCGGGCAGGCGCGTCCTGACGAAGCCGAGCACGGTGGCGACGGCCGTCTGCGCCTGCGACTCGCTGATGCCGGTGCGTTCGACGACCTGTTTGATTAACTCGTCCATGGGTGGTGCTCCTCCTCTGCTCAGATGAAGACGACGGTCTGGAAGTTGGGGATGTCGAAGCGGCGGCGGCAGCGCGCGCAGGTGAGCATGTCGTCAACGCGCACCATGTAGTCGCGCGCCTTCGAGAACTGCGCCTTCTGCGTCTCGTTCATGCCGCGCGGCATCTGCGCCTTCTTGGTGCGCCTGAGCCAGCGCACCTCGTAGTCGGCGCGCTCGCGGCAGTGCGGGCAGGAGTAGTTGGCGCGCTTGACCTCAGGTTTCTCGTCGAAGAAGTCTCTCTCGTTCATGCCGACATCATAGCAGATGCGGGCGCGAAGTTGTTCACCCGCCGCCGCCCGCGCGCCGCTCGCGCCGCCGGTGGTGGAGCACGATGAGCAGGCCGAGCAGCCCGTTGACGAGCATCACGGCGTTGGTGACGACGAAGACCCAGTTCGAGACGAGCCAACTGTAGACCGTGAAGCCGAGCGACGCCGAAATCTGCCCCACGAAGAGCCACTTCGAGACGCCCTCGCTCGACCCCTCGCTCCACTGCTTGTAGACCTGTTTGCCGATGGTCAGAACGAGTATGACCGAGCTGACCCAGCCGACCGCCTCCGTCAAAACCTTCTCCCCCTTGCCTGAAACTCCGCGGCGCGCGCTTCAGCCCAAAAGCCTGCGGACGCTCTCGCGCAAAGCGTCCGGGTCGAGCGGCTTCGGCTCGTAGGCGTCGGCGCCCTGCGTGAGCGTGTAGGTCGCGCTGCCCGTCCCGAAGCCGGTGGTGACGAGGATGGGCGTCGGCGCGATCTCGGGCGCCGCGCGCACGCTGCGGACGAGCTGGACGCCGTCGGCCCCGGGCATGGAAACGTCGGTGATGATGAGGTCGGGGCGCTCCGACATCGCCACCTCGAACCCGCGCGCGCCGTCCTCGGCCGTGACCACGCGGTAGCCCTCGCGCTCAAGCGTCAGGCGCACCAGTTCGCGCTCGACCTCGTCGTCCTCGACGACCAGAATTTTTTTCATAGTCAAAGGGCCGTCTCGCAAATCTCGCGCAGGTAGCGGAAGCTGTAGATGCCCGTCTCGTGGCCGTCGCTCCAGCGGAAGGTGAGCGCGTAGCGGCCGACAAGCCCCAGGTCCTCAATCGTCAGCTCTTCCGAAATCGTTTCGGGCTTCAGCACGCGCTCGCCGGTGAACTCGTTGACGCACTGCGCGCACGGGCAGAGCCGGCGCAGCAGCGGCGCCCGGTAGCGGCACTCGCGGCCGTCGCCCCACGCGACGCGCACCTCGGCGTCGGACTCCTGCATGATCTCGCGCGGCTCGACGGCCGGCCCGCGCCTCGGGGCTTCGCTCATCCGTTAGACGTTCTCCCGCACGGCCTGCTCGACCACGTCGGCGGTGATGTCGAAGTGCGAGGCGTTCCAGACGACGCGGCCGTTGCGGATGACGAACGCCTGCGGCGTCTCGTGCCGGACGCCGGTGCGCTCCGCGACCTCGCGCGAGAGGTCCCGATTCTCCTGCACGACGACGATGGAGACGGGCGTCTTGACCGCCTCCATCTCCCTGTGGGCGCGCGCGCTGATCGGGCAGGCGTTGCTGTGTTTGAACAGGAGCACGGGCTCTTCGTTCGAGCGCGCGAACAACTCTTCGAGCGCGGCGGCGTCTGACACGGGGTTGAAGTTCGTCTCCATCACGTTCCACCCTCTGCACGGCTGAATTTTGTCGGAAAACTTTGAAAGGATATTAGCCCGTCCAGCGCGGGGAAGGCAAAAGGTAAAGGGGAGAAAGGCCGTGAGCCGTGAGCCTTAAACCGTGACAAGTGAGAACTGCTTTTTATCTCGTCACGGTTTAAGGCTCACGGCTCACGGCCTACTTTCGGCTTACTTCCAGTCCCCCACCAGCACGAAGGGCGCCCAGTAGTAGGGCGCGCTGGTCTCTTTGCGCGCGAGCATCGCGCGGCGCGCCGAGTTGAGTGCGGCGGAGGCCGGGGCGGGACGTGCGCCGAGGAAGCTCCGGTAGAAGCTCGCCATCAGGTCTACGGTCGCGCGGTCGGAGACCGACCAGAGGGTGACGCCGACGGTGGGCGCGCCCGCGTACATGAAGGCGCGCGTCAGCCCCATCACGCCCTCGCCGCGCCGCTCGCGCCCGAGCCCCGACTCGCAGGCCGAGAGCATGACGAGCGGCGAGCCCAGACGCAGGCTGTAGACCTCGTCGGCGCGCAGGAAGCCGTCCGTCCCCGCGCGGTTCCCGACGAGCGAGAGCACGACGCCCGTGAACTGCGGCCGCTCCGCGTTCAAGAGGCCGTGCGTGGCGAAGTGAAGCACCTGATACTGCCGCAGGTCGAGCGACGCAAGCTCCGACTCGCTCGCGCGCATCCCCGTCAGAACCTCCGCCTTGCGCCCCGCGCCCGCGGCCAGCTCGCGAATCTGCTCGGCCTCGTCGGCCGTGCCCGCCAGCCGCACCAGCGCGCGGCGGCGCTCGCCGGCCTCCGGCTGCATGTCGGCGGCCTTCAACCCCTCGGCCACGTCCGCGACCGCGCTGTCGATGCCCGGCGCGAGTCCCGCGACGCCCGCGACGGCCGCGCGCGAGTCCGCGGCGTCGAAGACCGGGTCGGCGACGACGAGCATCCCGCCCGCCGCCGAAGTCGCGGGCGAAGACGCGCTCTGCTCCCGCACGGCCGCCAGCACCGAGGCCGAGGGCGCGAAGACCGTGTCGTTCTTGTTGAGCAGGTATTCGAGCGCCGTGAAGTCGGCGCCCTCGGGCGCGGGCGCGGTGACGAGCGCGTGGAAGGGGACGTAGTTGAGCGCGCCGTCGGCGACGACGAGCAGCCGGCACGCCTTGAAGAGCGGCGCGGCCAGCTCGACCGTCGCCGCGTAGAGTGCGTGCGCGGCTTCGGCGTAAGCCTTGACGACCGCCGGGTCTACTGCGGGCCTCGCGCGCGAGAACCTGAGCCCGCGCTCCGGGTCTACGGCCTGTGCGACGAGGTCTGTGATCGAGCGGCGCACGGACGAAGGGACGAGCCGCCGTTGGAAGTCGGCGACCAGTTCCCTGACCTTCGCGCGCCCCGGCAGGCGCCAGACGCCGAAGCCCGCGCGCGTCACCGCGAAGAGGTACGAGCGCTCGTCGCCGAGGCTGTATTCGAGGAGCGCCGTCTCGTCGTCGAGCACGCGCCCGCGTATCTCTTCGAGCTGGAGCGGGGCGCCGCCGGTCAGCGTCTTGTAGCGCGGGCTGGTCGTGCGGATGCCGTTCTCGATGGTGTCGAGCTGCGCCTGTAGCGCGTCCAGTTGCTCTTCAAGCTCTTTGGGCCTCTTCTGCTTCTCGGACTCGCCGAGGTTGACGCCCGTCAACTGCGCGGCGATCTCGGCCTGCGCCGCCTGGTTCGCGCGCCGCTTCTCAAGCAGTTCGGCGGGCACGTCGTCGCCCGCGACCTCGGCGCCCGACTCGTTCAGCAAATCGAGCAGAGAGCGCGCGCGTCCGCGCTCGACCGCCGAGAGCGCGTCCGCCGCGTAGACGAGCGCCGGCCCCTCGACCGTCGCGCCCGAGGAGTTCGCGTCGCCGGTCTGCGTCAGCAGCGCCATCTCGGCGTAGGCGGCGGCGGCCTCCTCGAAGACGGCGGCCGTGGTGGCGTTGAAGCTCGTCCGCGACTCGTCGGCGCGCACGCTCCCGCGGCGGATAGTCTCGACGGTGGCGAGCGCCTGCCGGTACGCTTCGAGCGCGTCGAGGCGCATCTGCCGCGCCTTCGCCTGATCCTTCTCGGCCGCGGCCTGCGCCCAGAGGCTCCGCCCCGTGCCGCGCTGCGCGGGCCACGTCAGGTCGGGGCGCTTGTCGTCGCGCGCGCCCTCCTCGGCCTTCTTGTAGAGCTTGACGGCCTCCTTGTAATTCTTCTTCTCGAAGGCCACGTCGCCGAGGCTCGCGCGCGCGGCGGCGCGGAAGCGGCGCGACTGGCCGAGGCGTCCCACGAGCGGCAGGTCGCCCTCCGTGGCGTCGAGCGCGTCGTCGAAATGCTTCTGCGCCGAGTCGAGCTTCCGGTCACGGAAGTCCATCCGCCCGAGCCCGAGTTCGAGCGAGGCGTAGAGGATGGCCTGCCGGTAGCGGTCGAACTCGCTCTTGGCCGCCAGCGCGCCGAGGCCGCTCGGCACGCCGAATCTCACCCTCGCGTCGCCGCCCGAGGCTGCCTCGGCGGCGGTGGTTATCGCCCCCTCCATCGCTTTTTGAATGAGACTGTGCTTCTTCGGCTGCTTGACGGAGGCGGCTAACTGCGCGTAGAGCCCGCGCGCGCCCTCCACGTCGCCGAGGCGTTCGCGCATCTTGGCGACCTTGGCGAGCATGAGCCGCTCGTTGTAACCGCGCTCCTCGGCCGACAGCTTGGCGGCCGTCGAGACGGCCTCGCCCGCCTCGCGGGCCTTGCCGCCGCCGGGCAGCGGCGGTTGAGCGACGCCGGGGAGCGCGAGCTGCTTGCCGTCCTTCGCCGGCTTCGCCGAAGCGGCGTATAAGTCGTACGCGTCCTGGTAGCGCCTCTCGGCGAGGTCGTCACGCCCCTGCCGCTCGTAAAGCTCGCCGATGAGGTCTTGCGTCGAAGCCTGCCCGGCCCTGTCGCCCGACTGCCGGAAAGCGTTGAGCGCGCCCTCAAGCAGGACGAGCGCCTCGGCGGCGCGGCCCCGGTGGAGCAGGGCGCGACCCTGTTCGCGGTCTTGCTTCGCGCCGCCCGCCGGCACGGCCGCGCGCGGCGCGGGCGCGACGGCGCGCGAGACGGACGGAGCGGAGGCGCCGCCCCCGAACGCCGACACGGCGACGAGAGCCGACGCGAGACAGCCCGTGAAGATTCGCATGTCTGACCTCCTTTGAAATCCGCCGGGGCCGTTCGGCAGTCACGGCCCGCCGCGAGGAGGCGGAGGGAAAAGCGAAGGATGAAGGCGGAAGGGTGAAGGATGAAAGGGGGGCTTCGACGCCTTTCCTTCATCCTTCATCCTTTCATTTGTGCGTGAGTACGATTTCGGTGACGAGGGTGTCGGCGTCGGGCGTGTCGTTGACGCGCAGGAACGCGGGCTTGGGGGCGCTCTTGTCAACGCGTATCCCGCGTTGAACCGTGGCGAGGGCGTCGGCCGGCGGCTCGCCCGCCGCGAGCTGCGAGTTCTTGATGGCGCGTCGCCCCTTGGCGCCGTCGAAGATGCGCGTCCACAGCGCGGCCGGGACGGGCCACGCGCAGTCGTTGCCCTTCCCCCGGCAGAACTTGACGAGCGCCGGCCCCGTGAGCACGCCCGCGAGCGGCTTGCGCGAGAAGACGACGAAGAGGTGCTCGGTGCCGGGCGGGTTGGTGAAGATGAAGCCGTCGTTCGCGTCCGACGGGAAGGTCTCGTAGGTGCTCGCCCTGAGGGCGTTGGCCCCGTCGTCGAGGGCCGCGCTGGGGAAGATCATGTCGGGCGTCTTCGCGTCGCCCGAGGAGTTGAAGATGTAGAGGTAGCCGTCGGCGTTCGACTCGAACGCGATGGCGACCTTGTCGCCGGTGCGGAACTCCTGCGACGGGTCGGCGTAACTCAGCACGCCGTCCTGCTTCAGGAAGAGCGTGTAGCCCAGCCCGAGCGGGCGCGCGCCCGCCTGCAAAAACTTCGCGCCGTCGCCGTCAGCGCCCCCGGCCTGCGGCGCGGCCTGCGGTTCGGCGACGCCGCCGTCGGACTTCGACGCCGCGCCGCCCTTGCCGGCCGCGGGCTTGCCGGCGGAAGCGCCTCCGGCGGGCTTGCCGGCGGCCGGCCTCCTGTTCTTCGCCACGCCGGGCCGGGCCGGCGTGGGCGTGGGCCTCGCCGGCTTCGGCTTGGCGGGACTCGTGAAGCTCATGCCGCGCTGGGTGGCGAAGTCGTCGATGATCCGCTGGTCATTCTGCGGCTCGTCCTGCGCGCGCGCGGCGGCACAGACCGCGAGCGCGAGGGCCGCCAAAGTCAGCAGTGGGGTTCTGAGGCGCATACTGTTCCTCCTTTTCGATTGCGCGAGGCGAGAGCCTGACCTTCGGGGAGGGTCTCCGTCAGGGACGGCGGTTGCGTTTGACCTTAACTTCAAAGATGAGCGGTCTCTTCGATTTGGTTGCCGCCTCGGGCGCGAGCACGACGACCCGGCGCTCGTCGCCCTCGCCCCTCACGACCAGCTCGGGCGCGTCCTGCTCGTACGACGCGCGGAACTTGGCCCACTCCCGAATCTCTTCTTCGGTCAGCTCGTGCCCGCTCTTCCCGGACAGGAACGACGGCGATTCGAGCGGCGTCGGCGAGAAGATGAAATCCAGCACGTCGGTGCCGGCGGACTCGTGGAGGCGAATCTTCGTCTCGTCGTTCGGGAAGGCAAAGTCGGTGTCGGCGCCGATGGAGTTTGTGCGGAGAGAGGGACCGCCCTTGAAGGTGAGGAACGTCGTCCGCGCGTTGCCTTTCTTGCCGGGGCCGATGATGTAGAGGTAGCCGTTGCGCCCGCGCGAGATGAAATAAAGCCTGAGGAACGTGTCAGCGTCGAGCGTCGGCTCCTTCTCGGCGACGTGCGTGCCCCGACTGTCGGTCTTCCTGACGAAAGACTCGAACCAGTAACTCGCCGCCTCGACCTTCGGCTCGGCGGGCGGCGGCGCGGGCGTTTCGGCCACGGCGGCGGGCGCGGGGTCGGCGCCCCGGCCCCTCCACGCGAGCCAGCCGCCGACGCACGCGACGAGCAGCAGTGCGAGCGCCCCGCCCGCGGCGAGCGGCATGAGCGAACGCTTCGGCTCCGGCGCCGTCAACGCCACGCCCGCGCCCTGTTGAGAAGCTTCGTGGCTTTGTGTGTCTCGGCGTGCGTCTTGACTCGCGTCGTGACGCGTCCCGGCGGCGGCCGCCGCAGTCTCACGCGTGCCTTCGCGCCGCGCGCCGCCGCTCGTCGCGCGGCCGGCGCCCGCCGCGCCCGTGTCGCGCCCCGCGCCGGACTCGTCGTTCAGGATGGTGTCGGCGCCCACGCCTTCGCGCGGCGCGCCGCTGGTGTCGCGCGCGAGGTGCGCGGTCGCGGCCTCGCTCGTTCCCGCGCCGGGCGCGCCCACTTCGCGATGGCTCGCGTCGTGCGTCGTGGGGAAGTCGGCTTGGATCGTGTGTATCCCGCGCGCGCTTCGGCGCGGCGCAAGGCCGAGCGCGACGCGAAGCTCGTCCACGAACGAGCCGGCGTCGGCGGGGCGGTCGCCGCGATCCTTCGCCATCGCGCGCGCCACCGCGCGGCCGAACCCTTCGGGCACGCCGGGCGCCGACTCGCTCAACAGCGGGAGCGGCGACGCGACGTGCTGCCGACGCAGCTCCGAGAGCGTGCTCCCGCCTAAGGGCTTCCGGCCCGCGACCAGCTCGAAGAAGATGACGCCCAGAGAGTACACGTCGGTGCGGCCGTCAACGTCGGGTTTGCCGTCGCGCGGCATCTCGCCCCACTGCTCGGGCGACATGTAGTAGGGCGTGCCGAGTATCTGCCCGGCCATCGTGAGCGAGGTGTTGACGGTCGTCGAGTGGAGGTCGCCGGCGCCGGTGAGCTTGGCGATGCCGAGGTCTAAGACCTTGACAACGGTGCCGCCGCGTCCGTCCGAGCCGAGCATGATGTTCTCGGGCTTGAGGTCGCGGTGGACGACGCCGCGCGCGTGCGCCGCGTCGAGCACGTCGGCCACCGGCTCCAAAACTTCGAGCGCCTCTTCGGGCGTGAAGCGCCCGCGCCGCTTCAGCTCGCGGTCGAGCGTGTGCCCCTCGACGTACTCCATGACCATGTAGATCATGCCGCCGCTGTCGGAGGAGAGGTCATAGACGGTGACCGAGTTCGGGTGGCGGAAGGCGCGCGCGGCCTTGCCCTCGCGCTGGAAGCGGCGGAGCCACTCGGCGTTGTTGCGCATCTCGGAGCGCAGAGTCTTGATGACGACCTCGTCGCCTAAGAGTATGTGGCGCGCGCGGTAGACGGAGCCCATCCCGCCCTGCGCGATGAAGCCCTCGACGCGGTACTTGCCGTCGATGACACGGCCGACGAACGCCTCGGGCGACTCCTGCAAGACCTCGCCGTCTACGGGGCAGAAGGTGTGCTCTTCGGGGTAGGTCTTATTGCAAGTGGGGCAGAGCTTCATCAGGGGTCAATCTACGCCGCGACGTTGCGGCGGGAGACGTGAAATGTTTCCAAGAGCGAGCGGCGCCCCGCGCCTCATTTGTGAGGGCTGAAGTCTAGCACAGAAGAGTGAACGTCGAGCATTAAGTGGTACGCGCACAGGTCAGAACCGCCAGCGGTGGCGGGCGGGTCGGGCTTACGCGTCAAAGGCTCTCCGAAGTTTGACGCAACCGCCCGCCACCGCTGGCGGTTCTGACCCGCTTGCCGCGTCGCCCGGGTTTAAAACGAGCCTGTAATAACGGAACTTGCCCCACCCGCCGGCCGTTCAATGTACGGAGGCAACCAATGGCCAACTCTGTTAATCAAATTGACAGCCGCGCCCCCGGCGCGCGGCTCTTCGGAGTCCCGTGGTTCTCCTCGCAACGCTCCCCGCGAAAGTCTCTTTGCCGGTCGCAAGCGTCCGCCCCAAAACCATGTGGCTGAACAGATTCCTGGAACGTCGCTCCCGGCCCTTCGTCGTGACCGCCACGCTGCTCGTCGTCTCGCTGCTCGGCGTGCTCGACTACCTGAACGGGCCGGACATCTCGCTGCTGATCTTCTACGTCGTGCCGGTCTTCGTCGCGGCTTGGTACGTGGGTCGCGGCGCGGCCTTTCTCGCGTGCGCGGCGAGCGGGCTGGCCTGGTTCGCCGTGGCGCACATGACGGCTGAGCACTACTCGTCGCCGCTCATCGCCTACTGGAACGCGTTCGTGCGGCTCGGCTCGGTCGCCATCCTCGCGCACCTCGTCGCCTCGTTCCGCCGCTCGCTGGCGCAGGAGCGTGAGCTGGCGCGCACGGACTACCTGACCGGCGCCTTCAACGGCCGCTCGTTCGCCGAGGCGGCCGAGGCCGAGGTCAACCGCGCGCGCCGACACGGCCACACCTTCAGCGTCGTCTTCCTCGACGTGGACGACTTCAAGCTCGTCAACGACCGGCTCGGGCACAGCGCGGGCGACCGCCTGTTGATGCTCGTCGCCGACACCCTGCGCGAAAACGTCCGCGCCGTGGACGTGGTGGCGCGGCTCGGCGGCGACGAGTTCGCGGTGCTGATGCCCGAGACCGACGAGCGCTCGTCGGAGATGATGCTCCGCCGCGTGCGCCGCGAGCTTCTGGAAGCCGCGCGGCGCAAGGGCTGGCCCGTCACCTTCAGCGCCGGACTCATCACGTGGGTCGAGCCGCCCGCGGGCGTTGACGAGATGCTGCGCGCGGCCGACGAGCTGATGTACGCGGCCAAGCGCCACGGCAAGAACGCCGTCCGCCACGAAGTCTCGCCGCGTTCCGCGCACGCCGCCTGAACGCCGCCCGAGTCAGTCGGAGAAAGGCCGCCGGTGAACCGACCGGCGGCCTTTCGTCGTACAACCCCCTGAACCCCGAAGCTTCGCGGACAGGAGAAACCCCGAATGACCGTCTCCCCGGCCGAGCAACACACAGTAGAAACAATCCCCGCGACGCCGACCTTGCGCCGAAGCGCGGCGGCGCCGTCCACTTCACGCCGGCACTACCTGCTTCTGCTCGCGGCGCTGCCGCTCATGCCCTTCGCCAACGGGGCGGCGAGCGTGCCCGTGGCCGCGTGGCTCGCCCCGGCGCTGCTGCTCTGCTTCGTGCGCGCGCGGCCGGCGTGGCGTGGGCTTGCTCTCGGCTTCGTGGCCTTTTACGCCGCGTGGTGCTTCCAGTGGCGAGGCGTCGTGCGTCTGCCGTGGACGCCCTTCCTAGTCGCGGGCGCCGTGCTCGCCTTCATCGGTTTCCTCCCTTACGTTGCCCACAGGCTGCTCGCGCCGAGGCTCGGCGGACTGAAGGCGACGCTCGTCTTCCCGTCGGCGCTCGTCACGATGGAGTACCTCTTCAACGTCGCCGGCCCGAACGGGAGTTGGGGCTCGCTCGCCTACACGCAGTACGGCAACCTCGCGCTGATGCAGCTCGCGTCGCTGACGGGGCTGTGGGGCCTGACCTTCCTGATTGGTTGGGGCGCGGCCACCGCCGCGTACGTCTCCGAGCCGGGGCGTGCGCGGGCCGAGCGCGTGCGCGCCGGCTTAACTTTCGCCGCCGTGCTCGGGACCGTGCTTCTCTACGGCGGCGCGCGCCTCGCGCTCCCGCACGCGGGCGGGCCGGCGCTGCGCGTCGCGTCGGTCTCGCCGCAGTACCAGAACAACGAGAACTACGAAGAGGCGCTGGCCGCGTCGATTCAGGACTACCTCTACGAGCGGAGCGAGCGCGAGGCGCTGGCGGGCGCGAAGATGATTCTCTGGCCGGAGGACTCCTTCGCGGTCTGGAAGCGCGACGAGGCGGCGACGCTCGAACGCGCGCGCGACTTCGCGCGGCGGCACGGCGTCTACTTCGGCGTGGCCTACGGCGCGCGCGTCGAGGAAGGCTCCCGCCGTTACGAGAACAAGTCGGTGATGTTCACGCCGGCGGGCGACGTGGCGTGGGAATACATGAAGGCGCACCCCGTGCCCGGTTACGAGGAGATGTACATGGTGCGCGGCCGGCGGCCCGCGCCCGTTTACGCCGCGCCCGAAGGACGCTTCGCCGCCGCCATCTGTTACGACGGCGACTTCCCCGGCTTCATGCGTCGGGCGGCGCCGGCCGATCTGCTCATCCTGCACGCCGACGACTGGCGCGCCATCACGCCGTTTCACGCGCGCATGTCGGTCTTCCGCGCCGTCGAGCTTGGCGTCTCGCTCGTCCGCCCGACGTTGAACGGGCTGTCGCTGGCGGCCGACTACCGCGGCGAGGTGCTGGCGGCGATGAATCACTTCGACTCCGCCGACCGCGTGATGACCGCCAGCGTCCCCGCGCGCGGCGTCGTCACGCTCTACTCGCTCGTCGGCGACGCCTTCGCGGGCTTCGCCGCGCTCTGTCTCCTATCGCTGACAATTCTCGCGCTGCTCAGGCCGGCGCGCCCCCGCTTGTTGTAGTATCGGGGCGTGAGCGAACCCGTCAGCAGACCCCAGGCGCCGGGCCGCCGACAAACTCACGTGAAAGAGTCTCACCCTTTTCACAAAGCTTTCCCTGTAGAAGCCTCTGCGTATCCCCTCGCACATTTCGGACGCTGAGAGGAGTGGAACTATATGCAGGGACCTTTACGGACGATTCTGGCGGGGGCGGCGGCGTGGAAGTTCGGCGGCGGCTGCATCTCGACCATCCTGATCTTCATCATCGTGTTCTGGGCGCTCGGCTACGTCAACTGCTAAGGACAAAGGGTGAAGGCGGAGGGATGAAGGATGAGAGGGAGGCAGTCAGCCGTCCCCTTCATCCTTCATCCCTCCGCCTTCACCCTTTCGCTTATTCGCCGAGGTAGACGCGGAGCGTGTAGTCGCGCACCATGCGATCGCTGTTGAAGGCGGGCGCGAGCGTCTCGATGGCGTGGCGCGTCATCTCGACCCAGCGGCGCGGCACGCCGCGCTCGTCGCGGTCGTAGAAGGTCTCGACGACCTCCGACTCCAAAACTTTGTAGAGCGACTCGGCGTCGCGCCTGTCCATCTCCTCGACCGTCTCGCTGAACGCCTCGTCGCCCACGGCCCAGCCGTTGCGGTTGTCGTAGCCTTCGAGCCACCAGCCGTCGAGCACGGATAGATTCAGCCCGCCGTTAATCGCCACCTTCTCGCCGCTCGTCCCCGAAGCCTCCAGCGGCCGGCGCGGGACGTTCATCCACACGTCAACCGACTGGACGAGCTGGCGCGCGATCTCCTGGTCGTAGTCCTGTATGAAGACGGCGCGCCCCATGATCTCGGGGTCCATCTTCCACTGCTCGATCTGCTGGAGGATGAGCTTGGCGCCCTGATCCTGCGGGTGCGCCTTGCCGGCGAAGACGAGTTGCACGGGCCGCTCGGCGTCGAGCAGCAGGCGGCGCAGGCGTTCCGGGTCGGTGAGGATAAGCCCCCAGCGTTTGTAGGCCGCGACGCGGCGCGCGAAGCCGATGGTCAGCGCGCCGGGGTCGAACATCCCCAGCGCCGACTCGGCGTACGAGCCCGGCCCGTGCTGGCGCAGCCGCGACTGGTAGACGCGCTCGCGCACGAACGCGACGAGGCGCTTGCGCTGGAGCAGGCGCACCTTCCACAGCTCCTCGTCCGTGATGCGCGCGACGGCGCCCGCCCACGCCTCGGCGTCGTGCAAGACCTCGGCCCAGCCTAAGCCGACGCGCTCCTCGAAGAGCGAGCGCAGCAGCGGCGAGACCCACGTCGGCGCGTGCACGCCGTTCGTCACCGAGGTAATAGGCACGTCCTCGACTCTCCGCTCGGGCCACATCTTGTTCCAAAGCTCGCGCGAGACCTCGCCGTGCTTGCGGCTGACGCCGTTCGACGAGCGGCACATGCGGAGCGCGAGCGGCGTCAGGCCGAACAGCTCCTCCTCGTCGCCCTCGGTCACGCGGCCGAGGTTCAGGAACTCCCCGCGCGAGAGCCCGAGCGCGCGCCAGTAGCCTTCGCCGAAACACTTCTCGATGAGCGGGGCGACGAACTCGTCGTGGCCGGCGGCGACGGGCGTGTGCGTCGTGAACGCGCAGCGCGAGCGCACGCGCGCGGCCGCCTCCGCGAAGCCGACGCCCGACTCGGTCAGCTCGCGCGTCAGCTCCAACGTGAGGAAGGCCGAGTGGCCTTCGTTCAGGTGGAAGACGTGCGGCTCGACTTCGAGCCGGCGGAGCAGCCGGACGCCGCCTATCCCTAAGACCATCTCCTGCACGCACCGCGTCTCGCGGTCGCCGCCGTAGAGGTGGCCGGTGATGAGGCGGTCGATCTCGTTGTTGCCCTCGACGTTGGTGTCGAGCAGGTAGAGCGGCACGCGCCCGACCTCGACGCGCCACGCCTGCACGCGCACGTTGCGGCCGCGCACGTAAAGCTCGATGCAGACGGGCCGGCCGTCTTTGCCGGTGACGAGGCGCATCGGCAAATCGCCGACGCTGATCTGCTGGTAAGCCTCCTCCTGCCAGCCGTCGCGCCTGAGGTGCTGGCGGAAGTAGCCGTGGTGGTAGAGCAGCCCGACGGCGACGAGCGGCAGTCCGAGGTCGCTCGCCGACTTCAGGTGGTCGCCGGCGAGAATCCCCAAGCCGCCCGAGTAGAGCGGCAAAGAGTGGTGCACGCCGAACTCCGCGCAGAAGTACGCGACCGGGTGCTCGTGCGTGAGGGCGCGCGCCTGACGCGCGGCCCACGTCTCGGCGCCCGAGGCCATGTAGGCGTCGAACCCTTCGGCGACCCGCCCGACGCGCTCGACGTAGACGGGGTCGGTCGCCATCCTCATCATACTGTACTGCGGCACCTCCTTGAGCAGGCGGCGCGGGTTGTGCTCGCACAAGTCCCACACCTCCTGGTCGAGGTCGCGGAAGACGGCGTGGCCGTCCGGGTTCCAGCTCCACCAGTAGTTGCGCGACAGGCGCTCAAGCGCCGCAATCGTCTCGGGGAGCGTCGAAGGCTCCGCTAACTCTTCCCCGGCCTCTTCCTTCAAAGGCTCGACCCCTCTAATCATTTGAACCATTTCCCAAAGTGTTTCCGTGAGTCGCCGCCGACAAAAAAATTGCCGCCGGCCGTCGAAAACTTTAGTGCGGCGCGGCCGGCGGGCGGTTCGCTCGTTAACTGTCGAATTGATGATTGCGTAAAAAGACGTTCATGTCGCCTTTCGAGAAGAAGACGAGGCGGACTTCCCTGACCGTTTCGTCTTGACTGAGGAACCCGGCGACGGCGCGCGACGAGACGGCCGCCGCCTCTTCGCGCGGGTAGCTGTAAGCCCCCGTCGAGATCGAAGGGAAGGCCACGCTCCCGAGCGCGTGCGCCGCGGCCAGCGCCAGAGAGTTGCGGTAGGCCGCGGCCAGAAGCTCCGCCTCGCGCCCGCCCTCGCGGCCGTAAATCGGCCCGACCGTGTGTATGACGTGACGCGCGGGCAGAAGCCCCGCCGACGTCATCACGGCCTCGCCCGCGGGCAGCCCGCCGGGGTAACGCGTGCGGCGAAGCTCGCGACACTCTTCGAGTATCGAAGGGCCGCCCGCGCGGTGGATGGCGCCGTCCACGCCGCCGCCGCCCAAGAGCGTCGAGTTGGCGGCGTTGACGACGGCGTCAACGTCCTGACGCGTGATGTCGCCGGAAAGGACGCTGACGCGCCCGCCCAGAAAGCTCGTCTTAGTTTGTTCGGGAAACAAAGACAGACCCCCGCCAGCCGCAAAAGATACACGCCGGGGGCGCGCACGGCAAGGAGCGTGGTCGTGCGCGCCCGGAAACGTCAGCAGAAACGCGCGCGAGGGGGCGCGGGAATCCTAAAGCTCCCGCGCGGCGTTGGACTCTACTCGGGCTCGCCGTCGGTCGGCGGCCCGTCGCCGTCCTCTTCCGGCCAGCGCGGCTCGACCGTAATCTCCTCGAACATGTCCTGACGCCTGAGAGCGTCGGCCACGCCCTCGGCCTTGCGCTCGGTGAGCGGGTGTTTGGGGTCGAGGCTGTAGAGGCGGAAGAGGCAGTCGTCCACCTCTTCGAGTCCGAGTTGGCCGAGCGGGACGCCGGGCACGATCATCATCTCGTTGAGGTTGTGGATGCGGAAGCGTCCGGTCTGCTCGACCCAGTCCTCGATAAAGGGGTCGCGCAGCGCGTGCTCGGCCTCGGAGACGTTGAGGTACGAGCCTTCGAGCAGCAGGCAGTATTCGCCGGGGCGTTGTCCTTTCATGGCGTGAGCAGGTGGGCGGCGCGCGCACGAGCGCGGACGGCGCGAGGGTGGCGCGCGTCGGCCGCCGTGCACTTTAACATTGCCCGGCTCGGGCTGTAAAAAATTTTTCCTCGCCAAACGGTCGGGCGCCGCGCCGGGACTTGATTCGTCCCGGCGCGGCGCCCTTGTCTGAACTGCTTTCGGCCCCGGCCTTCCGACTTAGTAGGCGCGGCCGGCCTGCTCGTTGAGCGTCCTCGCCAACCGCTCGAAGTAGGCGTTGAAGGTGACGAAGTCGCTGCCCTGGAAGAAGGCGCGGCCGCCGGTCTCGTCCGAGACGCGGTTGAGCGCGCTCTGGCCGAAGCTGACGGCGAGGCGGTTGCGGCTCGTCAGCCCCGCCGAGGGGGCGTAGAACGAGTAGACCGAGACGCCGCGGCTCTTGGCCTCGCGCACGGCGCGGTTGAGGTCGATGGAATCGACCGAGGACGAGAAGTCGAACCCGCGCGAGGTGTCGAGGCCGTCCGAGACGAGCAGCACGGCGTTGCGGTTCTCGCCGCCCGCCGGGAACTGCCGGATGGCGTCGCGCACCTGTAGGTACGGGTTGTAGGGCGACACGGCGGTCGAGCCGACGGGGATGCGCAGAGCGCGCGCGGCCGCGTCGAGGTCGGACGTGAACGGCTGGCGCACCTGCAAGGAGCCCGAGCGGACGTAGCCGACCATCACCTGCGAGCCCGCCGGCAGCGAGCGTATGAAGCCGGCCGTCTCGCTCAGTTCGTTTCCGACGCGGGAGACGAGGTCGTCCTGAATGAGCACGGCGAGGTTCAAAGGCACGCGGACGCGCTCGCCCGCGCTCGCCTGAGTCCCCTTCCTCGATTGAGCGTTGACGTGAGTGGACGGCGCGACAAGAGCGGCGCCGACCAACAGAATTGCTGCGATAATAGTGGATATTTTCTTCATCATAATTGCCCCCGAAAGACCCGATTCAAACTGCCGCGCGAGACTTCTATAGCATCGCCGGCCCCGGGTTTTTCGCGTCATTTAAGATGCCCCGCCGCCCCCGTTGGTTGGCCTCGCGCGCGTCCGTCGGCGCCGCGGGTTGACGCCGCCGCCGCGCGGAGAGAAGCTGTGAGCAACGCGCGCGTGTCCCCGCGGTTCAAAGTCTGAAACGGTCGTGGCGCACGCCCGCGCGGGCGCTTTCGGAGGTGCTTGAAATGAGAAAGTTTGTCGCCATCGTGTTCGTCGTCGCGGCGCTGGCCGCGGTCGCCGCCGCCGCTTTGAGCGCGCAGAGGGCGAGGAAGGGCGCGGAGCCGAAGAAGCCTTCGGACGCGGGCGTCGCCGCCGACCAGAAGACGACGAGGCGCGCGCCGGTCGTCGTCGAACTCTTCACCTCCGAGGGCTGTTCGAGCTGCCCGCCGGCCGACGCGGTGCTCGCGCGGCTCGACAAGGAGCAGCCGGTCGAGGGTGCGGAGGTCATCCCGCTGGCGATGCACGTCGATTACTGGAACCAGCTCGGCTGGGCCGACCCTTTCTCTTCGAGCGAGTTCAGCCGGCGTCAGGGCGAGTACGCCTCGGCTTATGGTAAGGACGGCGTCTACACGCCGCAGATGATCGTGGACGGCGTCAAGGAGTTCGCCGGCGGCAACGAGAACGCGGCGCTCGAAGCCGTGGCGCGCGCCGCGCGCGAGCCGAAGTCCGAAGCGCTGCTCACGCGCGGCCCCTCGCAAACCGACGAGATGGCGCACATCTTCGTACGCATCGACGGGTTCCCCAAACAGACCGAGGGCGATTCGGTCTATGTGCTCCTCGCCGTGACCGAGAGCGGCCTCTCATCCAACGTGTCGCGCGGCGAGAACTCCGGGCGCAAGCTCGGGCACGTCGGCGTCGTGCGCGTCATCAAGCAGTTGGGCATCCTGCCCGACACGCGCAGCGGCGGGTTCAGGGCCGAGACCGGAGTGATGGTCGAGAAGGGCTGGAGGCGCGAGAGCCTGCGCGCGGTCGTCTTCGCGCAGGAGCGCGGGACGCGGCGCGTGCTGGCCGCCGGCTCGCTCAAGCTCTACGACTGAGCGTCGCGCGCACACGCCGCGGCGGCCGTCGGCCAATCCGCCGCGCGGGGCGCGCACGTAACTCCTGTAACTCGGGGCGGCGGAAGTTTCGGGCGGGGCGAGTTCGTATGCTGATAAAGAAGCCGGACGACATCAAGGCGAGCGAGATTACGGACAAGAGGGTCTACCTCAACCGCCGCAACTTCCTGCGCGGCGCGGCGCTCGCCGCCTCGACGGTCGCCACCGGCCTCGTCTACCGGCGGCTGCTCGCGCCGGAGGTCGAGGTCGCCAACCCGGCGGGCAAGGTCGCCCCCGGCGCGCAGTCCGCGCCGAAGAACTGGGGGCTGCCCGGCGAGGAGGCAACCAGCTACCAGAACATCACGACCTTTAACAACTTTTACGAGTTCGGCACGGACAAATACAGCCCCGCGCGGCGCGCCCGCTCGCTCGTGACGCGCCCTTGGACGGTGGCGGTGGACGGCCTCGTCAACCGGCCGAAGGTCTTCGACGTGGACGAGCTGACGCGCCTCTTCACGCCCGAGGACAGAGTCTACCGCTTCCGCTGCGTCGAGGGCTGGTCGATGGTCATCCCTTGGCTCGGCTTCCCGCTCGGCGAGTTGATTAAGCTGGCCGAGCCGCAAGGCAACGCCAAGTACGTCGCCTTCGAGACGGCCAACGACCCGAAGCGCAACATCCCCGAGCTGAGCGAGTACCAGAGCGGGCTCGACTGGCCCTACGTCGAGGGCCTGCGGCTCGACGAGGCGCTGCACCCGCTGGCGACGCTCGCCGTCGGGATTTACGGCGAGCCGCTGCTGCCGCAGAACGGCGCGCCCGTCCGGCTGGTCGTGCCTTGGAAGTACGGCTTCAAGAGCATCAAGTCCGTCGTCCGCGTCACGCTCGCCGAGCGCATGCCGCCGACCTCCTGGAACCGCGCGAACTCCGATGAGTACGGCTTCTTCTCCAACGTCAACCCCGAGGTGCCGCACCCGCGCTGGAGCCAGGCCACCGAACAGCGCATCGACGAGTGGGGGCGGCGCAAGACGCTCCCCTTCAACGGCTACGCCGACGAGGTCGCCGGCCTCTACGACGGGATGAATCTGAAGTACTACTTCTGACCCCGCGGTCTCCTTCGGGCTTCGATGAAGGACATTAAATTTTATAAGCTTCTGGTGTTCGTCAACGCGCTGGTGCCGCTCATGCTGCTGGGGTGGGACTGGCGGGGCGGGCGGCTGGGGGCGAACCCTTTGGACTTTTTGACGCGGACGACGGGGACGCTCACGCTCGTCTTCCTCGTCATCACGCTGGCGGTCACGCCGCTGAGGAAGTTGACGGGCTGGCAGTGGCTCGTCCGGCTGCGCCGGATGGTCGGGCTTTACGCCTTCTTCTACGGCTCGCTGCACCTGCTCACTTACCTCTGGTTCGACAAGGCGTTCGACCTCCGCGCCATCGCCGACGACGTGGCGCGCCGCCGCTTCATCCTCGTCGGCGTGCTGGCTCTCACCTCGATGGTGCCGCTCGCGGTCACCTCGACCGACCGCATGATTAAGCGGCTCGGCGGCAAGCGCTGGCAGAAGCTCCACCGCCTCACGTACCTCTCGGCCGTCGCGGGCGTCGTCCACTACTACCTGCTCGTCAAGTCCGACACGCGCAAGCCGCTCGCCTTCGCGGCGGTCGTCGCGCTCCTGCTCGCCTACCGCGCCTACGTCTCCTACGCGAAGGGGGCGGCGCCGCTCTCGCTCAAGCCGCAGCCGCCCCGCGCTAAAACCTAACCAAGTAATTTGCAAGAACGCCGTCGTAACCTTCCTGACGAAAATAGCTCACTATCTCAAGAAGTTCTCAAAATAGACGGGCTATCTTGCGCGCAGAGTCTCTCCCGAGAATCTGACCTTTAGGAGGAATTCAGTGAGATTTATGCCCACCTTTCTGCCGCGCGTGTGCGCGGTGCTGATCGCCGCTCTGTTCATAGCCTTCGCCGGCACGTACGCCTCCGCGCGGGCCGCCACGACGACGAATGAGAACATTCCATTCACCGACACACGGGTCAACACCTGCAACGGAGACTTGGTGACCTTCCAGGGCACCATGCACGTGACCAACACCGTGACGATCGACGCCAGCGGCGGCTTCCACCTCAAGACCCACGTCAACTATCAGGACGTGAGCGGCGTGGGCGCCCCGAGCGGGCTTCCCTACCGCGTCGGCACGACGACGAACGAGGTGCTGAACGACAACGACGGCCCGCAGTCCGAGGCGACCGTCATCCAGACTGTCAAGCTCATCTCGCAGGGGCCGGCCCCGAACTTCTTCCTGCGGCTCGTGTTCCACGTCACCATCAACGCCAACGGGCAGACGACCAGCACCGTCACCGAGTCGAGCATCGAGTGTCGCGGCTAGAACCTGACGGCGTCGTCCCGGTCCGCGCGGGCCGGGCTGCTTCCTAAACACCCCCACTGACTCGGCGGAAACTCAGTCTCCGCTTCAACGTCCGCGGGGCTCCGACCCAACCTCGGGGCCATCTCCCCACCCTCCCCACACGCTTCCGCCACCCTCCACCCGACACGCCAGTTTGACCGACCACCCTTTCAATCCGACCTGACGTGACCGACGCGCGCCCGCGCCGACGTGAGCCGACTCAGCCTATACCCCTTATTTTCAGCCTTTTTCGCCGCGCCCGGCGCGGCACGGGGGTTGAAAAGGGGATGGCGACAGATAGTGTCATCACTTCGAGGTTTACCGTCTCGTCGGGGAAAAAGATTGATGGAGAGATTCAAACTCAAACGTCTTTTAGCGTGGCTGGTGATTCCGGCGTTGCTGCTGCTCCCGCTCGGGGGCGCGGCGGCGGCGGGCGGCCGTTCCGGGCGCGGGCAGGGCGACGCGCCCCGCCACGCGTCGAAGGTCTCGGCCGACCTGCGCGAGCACGTCCGCAAGGCGGGCGGCGGCGAGCGCGTCACGGCCATCGTCCAGCCGAGGGGCGAATGGGACGACGAACAGGAGGGCGCGCTCGTCGCCCACGGCGCGCGCGTCAAGCAGCGCCACGAGAATCTGGACGCCCGCGTCGTCGAGCTGCCGGCCTCGGCGGTCGAGGCGCTGGCGGCGCGCGACGACATCGAGTACGTCTCGGCCGACCGCGAGATGCACGCCCTCGGCCACGTCTCGCTGACGACCGGCGCCGACGCGGCGCGCGCCATGGACACCTCGGCCATGGCCACCAACCGCATCAGCGTCGGCATCGCCGTGCTCGACTCGGGCGTTGACTTCTACCACACGTCACTCGCACAGGCCGACGGCAGCGGCACGCGCGTCTGGGGCAACTCCGTCTTCACGACCGAGGGGCCGACGGGCAAGCTCGACGCCTACGGGCACGGGACGCACGTCGCCTCGGCGGCGGCCGGCGGCGCGGTCGTCGCGGGCGGCGCCTACAAGGGCGCTTCCTTCGACGCGCAGATCGTCTCCGTCCAGGTGCTCGACTCGCAGGGGCGCGGCTCGGTCTCGAAGCTGCTTCAGGCGATGGACTGGGTCATCGCCAACCGCATCACCTACAACATTCGCGTCGTCAACCTCTCTTTGGGGATGCCGGCCATCGACTCTTACCGCAACGACCCCGTCTGCCGCGCCGTGCGCCGCATGACCGACCTCGGCATCGTCGTCGTCGCCGCCGCCGGCAACGACGGCAAGAACGCCGACGGGCAGAAGGTCTACGGCCAGATTCACTCGCCGGGCATCGAGCCGTCGGCACTGACGGTCGGCGCGTCGAACACCTTCGGCACCGACTCGCGCGCCGACGACGCGGTCACCAGCTACAGCTCGCGCGGGCCCACGCGCGGCCGCTGGACTGACTTGGCCGGCCTCGTCCACTACGACAACATCGTCAAGCCCGACCTCGTCGCCCCCGGCAACAAGGTCATCTGGGCGGCGGCGGCCGCCAACGGCCTGCTGCTCAACAACCCCGGCCTCAACGCCTTCGTCAGCGCCGACAAGAAGCGGAACATGATGACGATGAACGGGACCTCGATGGCGGCCCCGCTCGTCGCCGGCGCGGCCTCGCTCCTGCTGCGCCACAACCCGAGGCTGACGCCGAACATGGTGAAGGCCATCCTGATGTACACGGCGCAGCCGCTCGCCGGCTTCAACGCCTTCGAGCAGGGCGCGGGCCAGCTCAACGTCGAGGGCGCCGTCCGCCTCGCCAAGCTCGTCCGCACCGACCTGCCGCAGTACTGGAACCCCTCGGTGGCGAAAGTGACGATGCCGCTCGGCACGACGCTGCTCAAGTCCGGCACGGCCGCGCCCGCGCCGCAGACGACCATCGCCGGCTACACCTTCGGCTGGTCGAAGGGGCTCGTGCTCGACCACACGACCTGCTCGGGCACAGACCTGATTACGAAATACCAGAAGGTTTACGGGACGGGCGTGCTGCTCGGCGACGCCACCATCGACGGCGCGGGCGTGCTGCTCGGCGACCTGACCATGCTGTCGAGCGGCGTGCTGATGGCCGACAGCATCCTGACGAGCGGCGGCGGCGCGCTCGGACAGGGCATCCCGTTCCTCGGCGCCGGCGCGATGCTCGGCGACGGCGTCCTCCTGGGCGACGGCTCGATGCTCGGCGACGGCGTGCTTTTGGGTGACGGGTCGCTGCTCGGCGAAGGCGTGCTCATGACCGACGGGACACTGGTCAACGACTTCTCCGCGCAGGCGCAGAGCGTGGTCTTCAGCGGCGACGCTACCGCCTCGATGGTCGTTGTGCAGGACACCACGACGACCACGACGACGACGAACAGCGGTAAGCGCAAGTAAGAGGACGGCGGCGCAGACGCCCGGCGCGAGCGCCCCGGCGGCGCGGACGCAAAGTGCGAGGTTCAAGTATGGCACCCCCGGCCCAGCTACTAACCTGCGAGAGACCGGCCGCGACGGCGCACGCGCCGCGCGCCACACGCCCGCTGTCGCCCGGCGACGCGCCCGAAGTTTTGGCTTTCCTCGCCGAGCGCCCGCTGCACACGGTGAACATGGCCGGCCTCATCCGCGACAACGGGCTTGTCAGTCCGCTCAACCGCGGCTCGTTCCACGCCTGCCGCGACGAGGCGGGGCGGCTCGAAGGCGTCGCGCTCGTCGGCCACGCCATCCTCGTCGAGGCGCGCACCGCGCGCGCGGCCGCCGCCTTCGCTCATCTGGCGCAGCAAAACGCGGGCGCGCACATCATCCTCGGCGAGGCCGAGCCGATTGAGCTTTTCTGGAGTCACTACGCCGAGGGCGGGCAGGAGCCGCGCCGGCTGTGCCGCGAGCTTCTGCTCGAACAGCGCTGGCCGGTCGAGGCGCGCGAGGCCGTCCCCGGACTGCGCCCCGCGACCACGGACGAACTGGAAGAGGTCGTGAGCGTGCACGCCGGGCTGGTCTTCGAGGAGAGCGGCGTGCACCCGTTGGAGTCAGACCCCGAGGGGTTCCGCGCGCGCTGCCTCGGGCGCATCGAGCGCGGCCGGACGTGGGTGGTGATGGAGGGCGGCCGGCTCGTCTTCAAGGCCGAGGTTTACGCCGAGACGCCGGAGGCGGTCTACCTCGAAGGCGTCTACGTCGCGCCCGAGCGGCGCGGCGGCGGCCACGGCCTGCACTGCCTCTCGCAGTTGACGCGCGCTCTGCTCCGGCGCTCCGACTCGGTCTGCCTCCTCGTCAACGAGCTGAACGTCGCGGCGCGCGCCCTCTACCTCAAGGCCGGCTACCGCCAGCGCGCCGTCTACGACACCATCTTCCTCCGCAAATAAGAAGTTAGAGGATAGAGGTTAGAAAAAGAGCCTTGCCGTCGCGCCCGTTCTCATCGAGGGCGGCCGACGGCAAGGCTCAACTACTATCCTCTATCCTCTATCCTCTAATCTCTTCTTCTATCTTCACCTCCCGGCGGGCACCTGCACCTGCACGCCCGCGCCCGTGCCGTACATGATCGTGAGCGGCCCCTGGTGGCTGCGGATGCCGTCGGCGCGCGCGCGCTCGATCTCAAGTTGCAGCTCGAGCTTCTTGATTTCGAGCAGCGCCGGGTTGGCGAAGGTCGTCGCCTCGATCTGCTTGGTCTGCGCGGCGATCTTGGCGGCTTCGAGCCGCGCCTCCTCCGCCTGCTTCTGCTTCTCGTTGGCGACGACGCCGGAGGCCGCCGCCTCGATGCGGTCGTCGAGAAAATCCGGGTTGCCGATCTGCACCGACTCGGTGGTGAGCTGAAGCTGGTTGGCGAGTTGCGGCTTGAGCGCCTCCAAGATGCGCTTCTGGATGCTCTCCTGGTTGGCGTAAATCTCGTACGCGCCGTACTCGGAGAAGGCGTTGCGCGCCTCGGTCTGGATCAGCCCGTGCAGAATCTCGTTGCGGCGCGTGTGGCGCGTCGCCTCGTCGAAGCCGTACTTGCGGACGTAGTCGGCGACGTGCACCGGGTCGGTGTAGGCCGTGACCGAGATTTCGACCTGAAGCGCCGCGTTGTCCTTGCTCGTCACGCGGACGGGCGCCGCCTCGGTGAACGACTTGATGTTGACCTCGTAGGCGTCGCGGCCGGGCGCGAGCGTGGTGAACCAGCCGTCGTCCGGCGTGTAGGCGCGCTCGATGCGCCCGAAGTAGGTGACGAGCTTGACCGTGCCCTCCTGCGTGTAGTTGACGTTGGCGAAGGCGACGCCCGCGCCGACGAGCAGCAGGAGGCCCAGCACCGCCAGCCCCGCGAGCGTGTATTTGCTATTCGACATTGATTCTCCTTTAGAGACTTCCAACACTTCCTGCCAAGCTTCACTGTTGGCTTCACTCTTTTTTCTCTTCATCACACGTTAATACGAAAAATCCGGCGGCTAGTTTGCCGCGCGCGGGCGCCGGCGAAAATTTACCCGCGCGCGCGTGGGTTTCGCGCGCGCCCGCGCGTCATTTAACTTGAGAGCAGAAGTTGACGGGGCGGCCGCCGGGAACGAACGGCCGAGAACGAATGAAAGTGAGGGTGAACAGATGGGCAGACTCTTCGAGCCGGGCGCGCGCCGCGGCGTCCGTAACGTCGCTTCCCTTTTCGCACGCCTTTTCACGCGCGGGCGCGTGGGACGGCGCGCAGCCGCGCTCCTCGCGGCGGCGGCGCTGCTGAATCTCGCGGGGCCGGCCGCCGCCGCGACGCCGAACCCGACGGCGCCGCCCGCGCCCACGGGACAGGTCACGGCGGCGGCCGGGCTCACGCTCGACGGCTCGCCCGCCGCGCCGGGTCAGACCTTCTTCACGGGCAGCACCGTCAGCGCGGCCGAGCGCACGCGACCCCTGCTCAACTTCGGCAACCTCGCGCGCCTCGAACTCTCGGGCGGCGCCACCGTCAGGCTCGACTTCTCGGCCAAGACGGTCGGCGGCGCGCTCGAAACGGGCGGGGCGCGCGTCTACGCCCCGCAGGGCGTCGCGGCCTCGCTCACGACCGCCGACGCCTCGGTCGCCTCCGACCCGAACTCCGGCGCGGCGCTGTTCCAAGTCGAAGTCTCGGAGGACGGCACGACGCTCTCGGTGCAGGCGGGTCGCGTCGAGATGCGCGCGGGCGGGCGCACGCTCGCGGCCGGGGCCGGCCAGACGCTCCGCGCCGGGCACGGCTCGGCGCCCGAGCCGGCGGCGCCGCAGGGTCACAGCCTGAGCGGCAAGAAGAAGACGGGGATATTCGTCGGCATCGCGACGGCGCTGGCGGCGGTCATTCTGGTCGTCACGGGGCGGGATGATAAAGAGGAAGAATTGGACTTCGGCGGCTGCCCCATCATCCTCAGTCCGACGGACGGCCCCCAGCCGCCGTGCTTCTGAAGAGTCGGGCGATTAAGAGGGCGGCGTCCGTCACGCGCGCCGGACGCACGAAGAGGCGGGAGCGGAAAGACAAGTGAGTCCGCTCCCGCCTCCGTCTTGCCGGGTGAAAAATCAGTGACGGCCGCGGCCGCCGCGCTGCTGCGTGAACCGGCGCGTGCGGAAGTTCGAGCGGTCGAAACGCGACCTCTGCCAGTCGCGGTTATTGTCCCACGAAGAGCGGCGCCCGATGCGGCGCTCCCGCCGGTTCTCGCGGCGGTCTTGCCTCCGTTCGCGGCGCACGATGCGACGCCTGCGCGAGCGGTCGTTGTCGCGTCGGTGCTGCCCGACCCGGCGGCCGCGCTCCCAGCCGAGGTGCCGCCCCCGATTATGGCTGCGCCCCCGGCGACTGTTTCCCTGCGCCAACGTGTCCAGGCTCGCGCCTAAGACGAGCACGAAGAGCACGACGAGCGTGCTTATCGCCCTCGACGCTGTACGAATTTCAAACCTCATCCCTTGTTTCCTCCAGACTTAACCTGTGACCGCGGGAGAGTTTTGCCTGACAGATGAAACCGAGCTTACGCCCCGGCTCGGTGTTTGGCAAACGCGTTGCCGGCCCGCTCGCGCTGTACCTTTTGCCCCATTTCACACGGTTCTACCCGCCACTTCCGCGCCCCCGCCCCGCTTGCCATCCGGCCTCCCGGTCGCTTAAATTACCGACTCGACCTTTGCAGTTCTATCCCGCATAGCAATCGTCTATCCCGAGGCGCCGCGGGGCCCCGTCTCCGCCGTAAAGAACCCCGCGCGCCGACCTGTCGAAAGGATGTCCGACCCGTTGCCATGAAAGCTTACCCAACCAACCAGATTCGCAACCTCGCCTGCATCGGCCACGGCCACGCCGGCAAGACGCAGCTCGTCAGCTCGCTCCTCCACCTCGCGGGCGCGACCCCGCGCTGGGGCAAGGTGGACGAGGGCACGACCGTCACCGACCACGACGAGGACTCCATCGCGCGCAAGATCACGCTCAACAACCAGCTCGCGCACTGCGAGTGGCGCGAGCACAAGGTCAACCTCATCGACACGCCCGGCTTCTCGGCCTTCGTCCCGCACGCGCGCCCCGCGCTCCGGGTCGCCGACTGCGCGCTCGTCGTCGTGGACGCCGTCTCGGGCGTCGAGGTCGGGACGGAGAAGACCTGGGGCTACGCCAACGAGTTCATCACGCCGCGCATGATGGTCATCACCAAGATGGACAAGGAGCGGGCGGACTTCGGCGCCGCCCTGGACTCGGCGCGCCACACCTTCAGCCGCGCCATCGTCCCCTTCACGCTCCCCATCGGGCAGGAGGCGAACTTCAAGGGCGTCGTCGATGTCGTCCACCAGAAGGCTTACGAGTTCGACGCGTCGGGTAAGGCCAAAGAGATTCCCATCCCCGAGACGGGGCGCGAGGTCTACGAGCGCGAGCGCGAGCGTCTGGTCGAGGTCATCGCCGAGTCGGACGACTCCCTGATGGAGAAGTGGATGGAGACGGGCACGCTCGACGAGGCGGACATCATCCCCAACATCAGCCGCGCCATCGCCGGCTCGCGCCTCTGCCCGGTCTTCGCCGTCTCGTCGCTGACGTTGGCGGGCTTGCAGCCGCTGCTCGACGGCATCCTCGACTACGCCCCGGCGCCCGACACGCACGAGAACGAGAAGGGCAAGGCCAGCCTCGACGACGGCGCGGCCGAGGTCGCGCGCGGCTACCACGCCGAGGAGCCTTTCTCGGCCTACGTCTTCCGCACCATCGCCGACCCCTTCGCCGGCCGCATCAACGTGATGAAGATCATCTCGGGGCGCGTCAAGTCGGACGCCACCGTCCAGAACACGACGCGCGGCGCCTCCGAGCGGCTGGGCGCGCTCCACTCGATGCAGGGCAAGCAGCTCGACAAGATCGACGAGGCCAGCGCGGGCGACATCATCGCCGTCGTCAAGCTCAAGGAGACGCAGACCGGCGACACGCTCTCGGACAAGAACGACCCCGTCGTCTACGACCCCATCGAGTACCCGGAGGCCGCCATCTCCTTCGCCATCGAGCCGAAGTCGCGGCAGGACGAGGAGAAGATTTCGGTCGCGCTCCACAAGATTCTCGAAGAAGACCTCTCGCTCCACTTCACGCGCGACGCGCAGACGAAGGAGTTCATCCTCTCCGGCTCGGGCCAACTCCACATCGAGACGGTGGTCGAGAAGCTGCGGAACCGCTACCATGTCGAGGTGGCCTTGCACCCGCCGAAGGTTCCCTACAAGGAGACGATCACGGCGCGCGCCGAGGTGCAGGGGCGCCACAAGAAGCAGACCGGCGGGCGCGGCCAGTTCGGCGACTGCAAGGTCGTCTTCGAGCCGCTGCCGCGCGGCGGCGGGTTCGTCTTCGAGGACAAGATTTTCGGCGGCTCCGTCCCGCAGCAGTTCCGCCCGGCCATCGAGAAGGGCATCGTCGAGGCCGCGTCCACGGGGGCCATCGCCGGCTACCCGCTCGTTGACTTCAAGGCCACGCTCATCGACGGCTCGTACCACACGGTGGACTCGGACGAGCACAGTTTCCGCGCGGCGGGGCGGAAGGCGTTCCGCAACGCCATCGAGAAGGTGAAGCCGACGCTCCTTGAGCCGGTGATGAACGTCGAGGTGGTCGCGCCGACCGAGTGCGCGGGCGACATCATGGGCGACCTCAACTCGCGCCGCGGCCGCGTGCAGGGCATGGAGATGCGCGGCAAGAATCAGGTCGTCAAGGCGCAGGCGCCGATGAGCGAGATGCTCGACTACCAGTCGAAGCTCAACTCGATCACCGCCGCGCGCGGCTCCTTCCACATGGAGTTCTCGCACTACGACCCCGTCCCCAACCAGATCGCCCACAAGATCGTCGAACAGGCGAGGGCCGAGGGAAGAATCAGGGCCGAAGAGGAGGAGTGAGTCTTATGTCGCGCGAGTTGGCAAAGCACTGGATTACTGCCGACGAGTACGAGCGCATGGGCGAGGCGGGCATCTTTCCACCGGATGCCCGCCTTGAACTCATCGAAGGGGAGATTTTTGAAATGTCGCCCATTGGCAGCCCCCACGCCGCGTGCGTTACTTTCATCACTTACGTCTTAAATCTGTTGGGGCGCAGCTTTCAGGTACGGGTGCAGAACCCGGTCAGACTTAATGATTTCTCGGAGCCGCAGCCGGACATTTCACTACTTCACTGGCGCGACGACTTCTACCGAGATGCGCACCCGACGCCTGCGGACGTGCTGCTCGTCGTCGAAGTCGCGGACACGACACTCATCGCCGACCGTAAGATCAAGCTTCCTCTCTACGCGCACGCCGGGATTGCCGAGGCGTGGCTGGTGAATATCCCTGAAGAACAGGTAGAGATTTACTCAGACCCGGCGGGCGGGGCGTACCAGCGCGCGGAAGTCTTCGGGCGCGACTCGGAGGCGCGGTCGCACACCGTCGAGGGGCTGGCGCTGAGCGTCGGCGAACTTCTCGGTGAGCCGTGAGTCTTCGCGCGCCCCGGCCGGGGCGAAAGTCGTTGACTTCGGCCCGGCAAGTATTGTAGTAACGCACCCGCCGGAATTCCCGCCTCGCCCCAACCTGAATCGAAGGAGTCCGAACATGAGAAGATTCTTGTCATCGCTGTCGGCCGCGCTAGTCTTCGTGGCGCTGGCGCTCGTGCTGTTTCAACCTTACCCGGCCCGCACCGTGAGGGCCGCCGACATCAACGATAAGTGTAACGACTGCACGGTCAGAAACGCCCAACGGTACGAGCAGTGCATCGCCATCCACGGCGAAACCGACACGCGTTGCGGCGACCAGTACAACGAGGGCGTCGTCCACTGCTTCAGGAACTTCTGCGAGCAGTAGAGCGCGCCCCCGCCACTCTGCCGGCACGCGGGCGCGCCCCCGTTAACGAACGGCCGTGCCCGCGCGTCTGCCTCTCCGTAAACAATTCGCACAGACTTCAGCGCGAGGAGAACCTTCCGCAATGAACGCTTCAACGTCTTCGAGCGCGCGCGTGCGCGCGGCCCTCGTCTTGTGCCTGCTGCTTCTCTTCCCGGCGCCGCGCGCGTCGGCGCAGCAGCCGCAACGGCAGCCCCCGACGCTTTCGGCCGAAAAGATAAAGCAGATCGAGGCGCTCGTCGCGGCGGAGATGGCGAGGCAGAAGATACCGGGGATGTCCGTGGCCGTCGTCGCGGGCGGGCGGCCGAGTTGGGCAGCCGGCTTCGGGATGCAGGACATCGAGAACGACGTGCCGGCGCGCGCCTCGACCGTCTACCGGCTCGGCTCCATCTCGAAGCCCGTCACGGCCGTCGCCGTCATGCAGCTCTTCGAGCGCGGGCGGCTCGACCTCGACGCGCCCGTGCAGAAGTACTGCCCCGCCTTCCCCGAGAAGCAGTGGCCGGTGACGACGCGCCAACTGCTCGGCCACCTCTCCGGCATCCGCCACTACAAGTCGGACGAGGAGTTCAACAGCACGCGCTTCTACGCGAGCGTCGCCGAGGGGCTTGCGATGTTCAAGGACGACCCGCTCCTGTTCGAGCCGGGCACGAAGTACAGCTACACGACCCACGGCTACTCCGTCCTCGGGTGTGTCGTCGAGGGCGCGTCGGGACGGCCGTTCGCAGACTTCGTCCGCGAGAACGTCTCGGGGCCCGCCGGTGCGGAGCGCCTGCGCGTTGACAGCGTCGCCGACATCATCAAAGGGCGGGCGCAGGGGTACCGCATCACGGACAAGGGCGCGCTGACGAACTCGCCGCTGGCCGACAACAGTTACAAGGTGCCGGGCGGCGGCTTCGTCTCGACCGTGGAAGACCTCGCGAAGTTAGCCGCCGCGCTTCAGGCGGGCAAACTTCTCAAGCGCGAGACCGCGGAGATGATGTACGCGCGGCAGAAGTTGAAGGACGGCAAGGAGACCAGCTACGGCCTCGGCTGGGGCGTCGGCGTCCGCCCTAACGGACAACGCGCCATCGGACACTCGGGCGGGCAGCAGCGCGTCAGCACCTTTCTGCACATGCAGCCCGACGAGGGTCTCGCCGTCGTGCTGATGTCCAACCTGGAGGGCGCGCGCCTCGGCGACCTCTCGCAGCAGATCGGCGACATCGTGCTCGCGCCTTCGGGCGCGGGGGCGCAAGCAGGCGCGGCCGGCGCGGGCGCCGCGTCGGTCGAGCAGACGCTCGTCTCGAACGAGAAGCGGACGTGGGAGTTGTATAAGAATAAGGACGTGAAGGGGCTGGCCGAACTGACGGCCGAGGACTATTACGACATCTACCCCACGGGCGAGGGGGTGGACAAGAAACGTTACCTCGCGGACGTGCTTGAGACCGAGGTGAAGGACTACGCGCTGAGCGACTTCAAAGTGATCGTGCTCAACGAGGCGGCGGCCGTCGTCGTCTACCGCGCGAAGGTGCACGGCGCCACGAAGGAGCGCGAGATAAAGTCGGAGGTGGCGGTCACGTCCGGCTGGGCCAAGCGCGGCGGACGCTGGCTCAACGTCTTCTACCGCGAGAGCGCCGTAGAAGTTAACGGCAAGAGAATCCTCTGACGCGTGACAATCTCGATGGGCGCGGCGCGGAGACAGGGTTTGAGGCGGTCGCCGCTTTACTGGGCGGGGCGGCTCTGGCTCCGGGCGTTCGGGCGGCGGGCGGAGGGCGACGTTCGGGCTCACCGGAAGTACGTCGTCGTCGCCGCACCGCACACGTCGAACTGGGACTTCCCGTTCATGCTGGCCGCCGCGTACGTCCTCGGCGTGCGCGTGTCGTGGCTCGGCAAGCACACGCTGTTCGGCGCGCCGTGGGGGTGGTTCTTTCGCAGGCTCGGCGGGATTCCCGTGGACAGGCGCTCGCCTCAGACGCTGGTCGCGCAGTTGGCCGAAAGGTTTAAGGCCGGCGACGAACTCATCCTCGGCGTCGCGCCGGAGGGGACGAGGCGGCGCGTCCCCTTCTGGAAATCGGGCTTCTACCGCATCGCCACCGAGGGCGGCGTGCCGATAGCCCTCGGCTTCCTCGACTACGAGCGAAAGCTGTGCGGCCTCGGCCCCTACGTCACCCCCACCGGCAACGTCCGCGCGGACATGGACGAGATACGCGCCTTCTACCGCCACGTCCGCGCCAAACACCCCGAACTCCAAAGCGAGCCCCGCCTCCCCGAAGAGACATAACCCGCGCGAGCTCTCGCGCACGGCGAACGAAATACGGTAGTCTTTGCGATTGAGACTGATATGACCTTGCTCGAAACATATCTCCGGGAGTTGCGGCAGGAGCGTCCGGCCGCCGTCAACGAGACCTCCTTCTACGGCGCGCTAAAGAACCTCTTCGACTCCGTCGGCGAAAAGCTCAAGCCGAAAGTCAGATACGTCATTACGCCGCGCGGGCAGGGCGCGGGGATACCGGACGGCGGCCTCTACACGGCGACGCAGTTGCGCCGCGACGGCGAGGCCACGCCGGAGACGACGCCGCCCGAGCGCGGCTGCGTCGAGGTCAAGGGCGTCGGCGCGGACGTGGAGAAGGTGGCCGAGTCGGAGCAGGTGCGAAAGTACCTTGAGCGTTATCGGCTGGTGCTGGTCACGAACTACCGCGACTTCCTCCTGATGGGTGTGGACGAGGGGGGGCGGCACGTTCCTCTGGAACGCTACACGCTCGCAGCCGACGAGGCGGAGTTCTGGCGGGCGGCCGAGCACGCGCGCGAGACGGCGGGCGAGCACGCCGAGCGTTTCGAGGAGTACCTGCGGCGCGTGATGCTGCACGCGGCGCCGTTGGAGAAGCCGGAGGACGTGGCGCGCTTCCTCGCCTCGTACGCGCGCGACGCGAAGGTGCTGGTCGAGAAGGGGAAGGACTTGCCGGCGTTGCGGGACATCCGCTCCGCGCTGGAAGAGGCGCTGGGGATGCGGTTCGAGGGGGAGAAGGGTGAGCACTTCTTCCACTCGACGCTGGTGCAGACGCTCTTCTACGGCATCTTCTCGGCGTGGGTCTTGTGGAGCCAGAAGCAGGTGCGCGAGGGGCGGCGGGGCGAGCGTTTCCGCTGGCGCGAGGCGTCGTGGACGCTGCGCGTGCCGATGATTAACGCGCTGTTCGAGCAGTTGCTCATGCGGTCACGTTTGGAGCCGCTGGGGCTGGTCGAGGTCTTGAACTGGACGGAGGGGGTGCTCAACCGCATCGCCGACCCGGCGGCGTTCGTCCAAAGGTTCACGGAAGGGCACGCGGTACAGTATTTCTACGAGCCGTTTTTGCAAGAGTTCGACCCGGAGCTGCGCAAGCAGCTCGGCGTCTGGTACACGCCGCAGGAGATCGTCCGCTACATGGTCGAGCGCGTGGACACGGTGCTGCGCGAGGAGCTGGGCGTGGCGGAGGGGCTGGCGGACGAGCAGGTCTACGTGCTCGACCCGTGCTGTGGGACGGGGGCGTATCTGGTGGAGGTCTTGCGGCGCATCGAGCGGACGCTGGCGGAGCGCGGCGAGGGCGCGACGACAGGTGAGAAGTTGAAGCAGGCGGCGATAGAGCGCGTCTTCGGGTTCGAGATACTGCCGGCGCCGTTCGTGGTGGCACACCTGCAACTGGGGCTGCTGTTGCAGACGCTCGACGCGCCGCTGGGCGAGACGGGGGCGGAGCGCGTCGCGGTGTACCTGACGAACGCGCTGACTGGCTGGGAACTACGCGATAATTCGCCGCTTAACTGGCCCGAGTTAGAAGATGAGAGGAAGGGTTCAAGCCGCGTCAAGCTCAAGGAACCAATTTTGGTTGTGCTTGGCAATCCACCGTATAACGCTTTCGCCGGTACAAGCCCCGCAGAAGAAGAAGGTCTAGTAGAGATTTATAAGGGCGTCTATTACGTTGACCCGAAACCGACAAAGAGGTTGAGTAAAAAGCTCAAATTGAGGAAAAGGGATAAGCGATACCGTTTGAATGACCCAGAGACGATGGGCGGATGGGGCATTAAGAAGTTCAACTTGGACGAATTGTATGTTCGCTTCTTTCGTCTCGCTGAACGTCGCATAGCTGAAAGAACAGGAAGAGGAGTTGTCTGTTATATCTCCAATTTCTCTTATCTAAGTGACCCTTCCTTTGTAATTATGCGTGAACGTTTCCTGAATGAGTTCGATGCGTTGTGGTTCGACTCTTTAAACGGAGACAGCCGCGAGACGGGAAAGCGCACGCCCGAAGGGGCGCCCGACCCAAGCGTATTCTCGACGGAATACAACAAGGAAGGAATACGAGTCGGCACGGCAATCGGGCTGATGGTGCGGAAGGCTGAACGCCACGAAGCGCCCACAGTGCATTACAGAGAATTTTGGGGTGTGACAAAGCGCGTTGATTTACTTAACAGTCTCAATACAACTAACATAAACGAACAATATGAGCGGCCCATTCCCACGAAGTTAAATCGTTATTCGCTTCGCTCGTCCCATGTTGCGGCGCAATACCTCTCATGGCCGACATTATCAGAGTTGTCTGGCATCGCTCCTTTGCAGGGGATGGATGAAGATAGGGCGTTTGATTTAATTGATATAGATAGACTCAAACTTGCGAGCCGACTTGAAGCCTTTTTTGATGGAACTATTCCATTCGACGCTCTCAAGAAAATTACTCCCGGATTGGCTCGTAATAGCGCCAGATATGATGCAGAACAAGCGAGGAGTAAGTTACTCAAGGCTGAAGTATTTAATCCGAAAAGGCTGGTTAGGTATCACCTCCGGCCGCTAGATACAAGGTGGTGTTATTTCACTCCTGTTAGACCAATCTGGAAAGAGCCTCGCCCCGATTTGTGGCCGCAAGTTAGTAGGGGTAACGCTTTCTTAATCAGCCGCCCTTCAGGTGTGGCGAAACCGGAAGGAGTTCCCTTCCTTTTCACAACCACATTACTTGCCAGAGATTCAATGCGCGGACATGCAGTCGCCTTTCCCATAGGTGTTCGGCAGGTCGAACGGAAACGCAAAATTGAGGAACAGCAAGATTTCTTCTCCGGTGAAGAACCTCAACCGACTATCAATGCAAATCTCTCACAGCGGGCGCGCGCTTACCTTACCGCGCTCGGCTTTGGCGACCCGGACGCTGACGCGGAGACGGCGGGGTTGGTGTGGATGCACGCGCTGGCGGTCGGTTACTCGCCCGCGTATCTGGCGGAGAACGCCGACGGGATACGCGGCGACTGGCCGCGCGTGCCGCTGCCGGCGGAGGCTGACGCGCTGCGGCGGTCGGCCGAACTCGGGCGCGCGGTGGCGGCGCTGCTCGCCTACGACCCGGCGGACGCTTCGACCAACTCGCCGTTGCTGCGCGGCGTCATCGCCTCCCCGCTCCGTGCGGAGATGCGCGTCCTCGGCACGCCCGCGCGCAAGGGCGGCGGGCAGTTGAAATCTTCCGAGGGCGAGTACGCGCTCCGCGCCAACTGGGGATTCTCCACGCCGAAGGGCGTCATGCCCGGCAGGGGCCGCACCGAGGAGCGCGACTACACGCCGGAGGAGCGCGCGGCCGTCGCCGAGGGCGCGGCGGCGCTCGGGCTTTCGGAGGCGGAGGCGTTCGCACGCCTCGGCGAGCAAACCTTCGACGTGTACCTCAACGACGCGGGCTACTGGCGCAACGTCCCGGCGCGCGTCTGGGATTATCACGTCGGCGGCTATCAGGTCGTCAAGAAGTGGCTCAGCTACCGCGAGCGCGACGTGCTCGGCCGCGACCTCTCGACCGCCGAAGTCAACGAAGTCCGCGACATGGTCAGGCGAATCGCCGCGCTCCTCCTGCTCGAACCCGCCCTCGACGAAAACTACGACTCCGTCAAGCGCAACGCCTACGCCTGGCCCGCGTCGGCCTGAAAGACCCGCCGGGGCGCCCCCGACGCCGTACCCGTCCCGCAAACCTTGTGTATCCGCACGCCGCCGTAGAACCGGACATGGCGAGGCCGCGTGCGTTGCCCCCATGCGCACGCGGCCCCTCTCGCCCCGGCGTGGTCGCCGGGGGGCGCGGCACCGTCCCTGCCCTTAGACGTGCCCGCGCTTATCGCCTACTAAAATCGCCATGTGCTATGCTCCTCCGCGTTCTAGTCTTTGAAAATAAGGCAACGGGTCGGATGCGTGCCTGCTCACCCTCAAACACGGAGTGTTGAGCATCGCCGTTGAGCATGAGAGGTCTCTACTCACGGCGATAAGGTCACGCAGGGACATACTACTATCAGTTGATAGTAACGGCAAGCGCAAAGTGTCGTCAGGGGGTGACTCCTGATGGCGCGGCGACCGGCCCCGAAGCGCCTAGGGGAAAAGCTCTTGCGGATTAGGACGGCATTAGGGTTGAGTCAGACGGGGATAGTTGAAAGGCTCGACTACGATGATTCGCCGCTCTACCCGGCGCAAATCTCCAACTTCGAGCAGGGTAAGCGCGAGCCGCCCTTACACCTTTTACTGGCTTACGCGCGACTGGCGAACATACCGCTAGAGATTCTGGCGGACGATAAGCTAGACCTGCCCGCCAAGCTACCCGCCAAGCCGAAGCACAGAAGCTAACGCACGGTTATTTTATCGCGGTCTTCTTTATCGGCCTGCGGAACGAAATAAGGACCTAGTCGCTGGGAGCGCGGGCATCCTGCCCGCCTTGAGCGCGTCAGCGCGAAGAAGGAGAGACTTTAACTCTCAAGGTTGAGGGGAAGTGAAAAGTCGGAAGCGTGCCGGCGGCACGCTTCGGCGGGCAG
>DASVQX010000068.1:0-78913 GCA_036388915.1 Pyrinomonadaceae bacterium | reverse complement strand
CGAGAACTACGACGGGACGGGCTACCCCGAGGGTCTCGCGGGAGAGCAGATACCGCTCGCCTCGCGCATCATCCACGTCGCCGACGCCTACGACGCGATGACGAGCCCGCGCCCCTTCCGCGACGCGCTCGACCACGAGCGTGCGGTCCGCGCCCTGACGGAAGGGGCCGGTTCGCAGTTCGACCCCGAGGTCGTGGCCGCGTTCTGCGGGCTTGAGGCGCTGGCGCAGATACGCGGCCACATCGCGCGCGGCGACTTCGGCTCTCACTTCCTCTCGTTTCGCCGCCCCGCCGCGTTGCGGCTGCTCCCCATGGAGGAACTCTTGAGGTTGGTCGAGACCGAGCCTGCGTTGGCCGCCGCCGTCCTGCGGGCGGCCAACGCGGGACTGCGAGCCGAAGGGGCGACGATGAGCCTGTACGAGGCGTCCGCGCGGCTCGGCGCGGACGCGCTACGCGACATCATCGCGCGGGATGGCGCGGACAAACAGCGCGGCCACGAGGCGGAAGCGCTGCACGGCCACTCGCGCCGCTGCGCCGCCGCGGCGATGCTCCTGGCGGAGAAGACGGGCGCGCACAACCCCGACGAGGCTTACACCGCGGGGCTTCTGCACGACCTCGGCGAGGCGCTGCTGCGCTCGCTCTTCCCCGAGGAGGCCGAGAGCATTACGTGGCTCGGCCACCCCTTCGCGGTCGAGAAGGAGATCGCCGCCTTCGGCGTTGACCACGCGCAGGTCGGCCAGTGGATTCTGGACGCGTGCGGCGTTCCGGCCACACGCTCTTTCGCCATCCAGGCGCACCACGACATCGACCACGTCAACGACCCCGCCGCGCTTCTGCTACAGGTCGCGGACGCCGTCGCGGACGTGAAGGATTCGAGCGAGATGGCGGGTCACGAAGCGCTCACACCAGAGCGGCTCGCGCTCCTGCGCCTGACCCGCGCCGACCTCGCGCGCGTGCACGAGATGACGACCGAGGTGGTCGGGGGGAGGTTCGACGATGTCGCCGCTTAACGGCATCCTCGTCGGCGATCGGCGTCACCTGCCCGCGCCGTTCTCGCACGGCGCGGCGTGGTGTGCCACCTTCCTCATCGCATTCACGTTCGCCTGCCACAGCGCCGCCGCCGCGCCGGCCGGCGAGCAGGCGATTAGAGACGGAGACGCGCGGAAGGCCGAGACGGTTCTGTCGAAGCTCCGGCTCCTGTACGACGCGGCAGACTCGGACGACGCCGGCGCGTACCGCAAACTCGCCTCGAAGCTGTACCCCGACCTCTTCGTCAAGGTCGCGGAGATGAGCGCGGGCGACCTGAGCACAGACCTCTCCACCGCGGTCTTCTTAGCCGAAAAGCTGGGGCGCACGTGGATAGTCGCGGGGGAGGCGACGGCCGACTGTCGAGTCGAACGGCCGGACATCTATTTGCCGCTCTGCCTCGGCCTGCGCGGCGGCACGGTCAGACAATTGCTTCTCGCCAAGTCGCGCCTGCACGCGCGCTGGGCCGAGGCGGTGTTGAAAAATCACAGGGGCGAGGCCGACTCCGAGACCGCGCGCGCGCTCGCCGAGATGAACGCGGCGCGCGCGAACGACCTCCTCATCGCCGCGCGCGCCGCGGAGACGTTGCAGGCGCTCGGAGGAAGCCTCCCCTCCCCCGCGGCGGGCGCGGGCCGCGGGGAGCGATTCGACGCGGCCGCGGCCGGCCTTGACGGGTCAGGCGGAGAGTTCGCCGACGCGCTGCACGCCGCGGAGACCCTTCTGTCCTGGATGCCGCGCAGCCAGACCTTCTACCATCTGTCCAGCGCGAGACAAGCGTACGCGGACGGGCTGTCCTGGTCTCGGAAGGTGCGACAAACGAAGAGGCTGGTGATTTCCGCATCGAACGGTTTCGAGCCCGATCCGCTGAAAGTCCTGAGGCTCGACGCCGAACAGGTCAGCGCCACCGTCCAGGCCAACTGGAGATCGGCCATGCGGCACACGCGCCTCGCCGAACAATTCTTATCCCAGCCCCCGCGCTGATTCTGCATTCATCCCGCCGCAGCCCTGTTCGTGCGCTGCTACAAGCCACGCCGGCTATGGGAACGCAGGTGTCCTCGCCACCACGCGTCACTTATAGCTATTATTTAGACGCTCCCGGATAAAGTCTCTATTGACAACCGAGGGCTCTAGGCATAACCTTCCTGCCTGTCTAAGGTGGCACTCATCCGGTAGACGCACTTGTCGGTCTCACGTTCAAGCGGCACGAATTCATTTCAATTTAACGCTCAGCCCTGCGCCGACCCGAACGGCTCTTAACTCGAATCTGATTAATCCCTGGTCTTAACCGGCTTTCATTCGGCAGGTCGTGAGGGTAGTATGCCCCGGCCGTTACGCGCGACGCCTGCACTTCACGGGGCCGATACTGCCCTGAGCGACTCGCGCACGCGCGTCCGTTCTTAACAACTCAACCGACGGGCGCCCCGCCCCGCCTTACTACCGACGGGCGCGCCGCCGCGTTCGACTCGACGCAAGGAGGTCAGGTGATGCCGACTTCAGACGGCAGTGTGAGCTTCTACTTTTTCGACATCGACGACAATCTGCTCTTCCTCCCCACAAAGCTGTACCTCTGGAACGCCGAGAGTCGGCAGGAGCAGGCCATCAGCTCGGGCGAGTTCGCCGCCGTCCAGAATGAGTTGGGGCGGCCGGGCAAGTGGCAGGCGTGGGCGGCGCGGGCCGAAACCTTCCGCGACTTCAGAGACCGGCCCGACCTCCCGGCCGCGGAGCAGGCGTTCGTCAAAGACCTGCTCGCCGCGTCCGCCGACTCGGCACCGTGGCGGGGGCCGTCGTGGCCTCTGCTCGTCCACGCCGCGACCGCGCGGCGCCCCGTCGCGATGGTGACGGCGCGAGGCCACGAGCCGACGACCATCGAGGCCGGGCTTCAAGCCCTCGTCGAGCGCGGATTCCTCCCCGGCGTCCCGCCCATCCTCGGAATCTACACGGTCACTAATCAGGGCGTGCGCGACCGTCTCGGCGCGGGCGACCCGGCCATGACGATTCCCTCCATCAAGAAGCTCGCCATCAAGGACGCAGTTGACCGCGCCCTCGCGCAGCACGGCTCGGCGCCGCCGCACCGCTTCGGCATGTCGGACGACGACCCGAATAACGTCGTCCTCGCCGTCTCCGCGATGCGCGACTGTAAGCTGAAGTATCCCGACAAGCGGTTCTTCGTCATCAACACGAACCACGACGAGTTCGTCAAGCTCGAAATCTTCCCGATGGCGCACCCCGTGACCGCGGCCGCGACGGGCGAGGGACTGCTGCGCGACGACGCGCGACCGGGCGAGCCTGGGCAACCCGGCGCGGCGACCCCCGCGAGCGCGATCCGCGGGGGGAATGCCTCCGTCTACATCTCCGACATGGACCGCGCCGTCGCGTTCTACACGGAGGCGTTGGGGCTGCCGCTGCGGACGCGCATGGGCGGCGAGTGGGCCGAGATCGACGCGGGCGACGGCCTCACCATCGGCCTGCACCCGGCACGGCCGCCCGCCACGCCGCCGCCCGGCGCCGCCGGGGCCATCAACATCGAACTGAGGGTCTGGCAGCCGCTTGAGCAGATCGTCGCCCAACTCGAAGGTCGCGGGGTGCAGTTCAACGGCCCGATACAGAACTACGAGAACGTGCGACTGGTCTCCTTCTCCGACCCGGACGGCAACGCCATCCTGCTCGCGCAGGTGCTCCACTCGGGCGAGCCCGCGCCCCCGTCCAACCAGCCGCACCTTTCTTAAGGACGACCATGCATCACAACGACATCGACTACTGGCGTCACCTGCAATCACTGGAGCCGGGCGACGAAGACCTGCCGTCGCCGCGCGTCTGCCGCCTGCTGCTCAGGATGTTCGAGCGCTGGAAGGCGCGCCCCGGGTGGCTGACCGAGGCGCAGGTCGGCCACCTCTTCCGCGGGCGCAAAGACCTGTCCGCCGCCGAAAGGAAGAGGCTCGCCGCCCAGCCCGTCCCCGTTCGCAAGGCGCTCGCGATAAGGCGCATGCTTGAGCTGATTCTCGACCCGGCCGTCGCGCAGACCGCGGGGAGCAGCGAGATCGCGGCCGACGAGTTGATCGTCGGGGCGCTCCCGCCCTTCTCCGTCGGTCAGGGCAAGGAGTTCGTGCGCTACCTGACCGAGGAGGAGGAACTCTCCGGCGCGCTCGACTTCCTCAACGAGCTTTCGCCGATGGGGCACATCGTGCCGAACCACGGACTGCTGCTTGAGAAGGGCCTGTCGGGCATCGCCGCCGACGCGCGCGCGCGCGCGGCCGAGCCGGGCACGGGCGAAGACGCGGCGGCCTTCTACGAGTCCGTCGCGCTCTCGGTCGAGGCCGTCATCGACTACGCCGCGCGCTACGCCGAGATGGCGCGCGAGTTGGCCCGGCACCTGCAAGAATCCGACCCGAACCGCGTGAGCCTCGAACAGGTGGCCGCCTGCCTCGACGTGGCCCCGCGCGGGCCGGCCCAGACCTTCCACCAGGCGCTGCAAGCCATCTACATCGTCCACTGCGCGCTCCACTGGACGGTCGAGATCGTGCCCATCGGGCGGCTCGACCAGCTCCTCGACCCGTTCTACCGCCGCGAAGTCGAGGGAGGCACGCTCACGCCCGAGCAGGCGCAGGAACTGATCGAGTGCTTCTGGATCAAGCTCGACGAGCGCGTCATCCTCGACTTCCGCCACGCCGAGAACAGGTTCACCGCGGCCGACGGCGTGCTGACCGGCTTCTTCGGCTCGTCGAACTACGATCAGGGCGGGCTGCTCAACCAGTGGATGCAGCAGATCACGATCGGCGGGCAACTGCCGAACGCGGCCGCGAAGCCCAGGGACGCGTGCAACGAGGTCACGCGGCTCTGTCTGGTCGCGGCGCGCAGGCTGCCGCTCAACAGCCCGACGCTCGACCTGCGCGTCCACAAGGGCACGCCCAAAGACGTCATCAAACTGGCCGCGCGCGCCCTGCTCAGCGGCGGCGCGCACCCCGTGCTGCTCAACGACGACATCATCGTCCCCGCGCTCTCGCAGAACAGCGGCGAGCCCATCCCCGTCGAGGCGGCGCGCAACTACGCCTGCGACGGCTGCTACGAGACGATGGTCGCGGGCGAGAGCGAGTTCAGCTTCGGCTTCGTCTCCGCGCTCGACGTGATCGAGAAGACGCTCAACCGCGGGGCCGGGCTGGCCGGCGCGGGGCCGACCAACCTGCGCGGGACGAAGGACTCGTGGCGCAGCAAGCCCGCGGGCGAGATCGCGGACGTGGACGAGTTCCTCGACATCCTGCGCTCGCACATGATGCTCGGCTGCCACCGCTACCTGCGCAACCTGACGACCTTCTACGGCAACAAGGCGAACGTCGCCCCCTCGCCGCTGCTCTCCGCCCTGATCTCCGGCTGCGTGGAGTCGGGCCGCGACCTGACGGCGGGCGGCGCGCGCTACCACATCTTCTCGCCGCTCCTCGTCGGCATCAGCAACGCCGCCGACTCGCTCCACGTCATCGCCGAGCTCGTCTTTAAGCAGGGGCTCTTCACGCTGACCGAGCTGACGACGTGCCTCGCGACCGACTGGGGGCACAGGCTGCTCGACGTGGCGGGGGAGGAGACCGTCGCGTTCGGCCCCAGCCTCGGCCGCGGGCGCATCGACGAGATTCGCCGACTCTGCCTCGCGCAGCCGAAGTTCGGCAACGGCGACAAGTCGGTAGACCGCTGGGCCTGGTGGCTGCTCGACACCTTCGCCGACTGCGTACAGGCGGCGCGCGGGCACGAGATTCACAAGGCGAACTTCGCGCGCCTCGCCGAACGCTACGGGACGCCGGGGCGGCCCTTCACGCTGCACCTCGCGCCGGGCGTCGGCACCTTCGAGCAGTACGTCTTCAGCGGCTCGTTCAACGGGGCCTCGGCCGACGGCCGTCGCGCCAGCGGCCCGATAGGCTCCGACCTCTCGCCCGCGCCCGTGCCGCAGGATTTGCCCCCCACCGTCAGCAGCGACGGCGTGACCAAACACTCGCGCGCCTACGCGCTGGACTCCGGCCTCGACAGCTACGCCAACCCCGTGATGGCGCGTTTCGGCGACGGCGCGCCGTGCGACTACAACCTGCCCGAGAACTTCCCCGCCGCCGACCTCGTCAAGGCGTTGAGCAAGTTCGCCGAGGGCAAGAGCGGCTCGATCTGCACCTTCACCGTCGGCGACCCCGAGACGTTCGCCGCCGCGCAGCGAGACCCGGAGAAGTACAACCTCGTCCGCGTCCGCATGGGCGGCTGGACGGAATTCTTCGTGGCACTCTTCCCGGACCATCAGGAACAGCACAAGAGAAGGCCGCTTTATGGTTAAAAAATACCTGTCACCGCCGCTGCCCCGTTACGGCGGCCCGTTCCAGCCCGGCATCACAGACCCCGTGTGGGACGCGACCCCGCCGGCCGGCGTGGACGCCGACCTCTACCAGAAGTCGTACGCCGGACAGCTTGAGCGCCAGCGCCACCTCCACGTCATCACGGCCGACGCCGCCGCCGGCTCGCGCGCGGAGTTGCGCGAGTTGCTCGTGAGACTGTCGAAGTTCGCGCGCCACCAGATGCTCAAGAAGCCGATACAGGAAGACCTACGTCCCTACGACCCGCCGATTCTGAGCCGCCGCGTGACCGTCACCGTCGGCTTCGGCGCGACGCTGTTTACGACCGAGCAGGGCGACGACCGCTTCGGCCTCGCGGGGCAGAAGCCCGCTTGGCTAAAGGTCATGCCGCCGACCGAGGGCGACGCACCGGGCTTCCGCCCGCGCGAACACGCGACCGACCTCATCGTCATCGTCTCCAGCGACGACACGTACGTCAACGAGTACGTCTTCGGCAAAATCTACTACGGGGGAGTCCACCCGAAGATCGCCGTCCGCAGCGTCGAGCGCGGCTACGCGCGCCCCGACAACCGCGAGCCGTCCGGCTTCGAGGACGGGCTGACCAACCCGCGCGACCTCCCGCCCGACTACCCGATGCGCCACTTCGTCTACGTGCACGACGGCGACGGCGAGCCGGCCTGGTGTACGGGCGGCACGTATCTCGGCTACCGCAAGATCGCACGGCGCACGGCGCGCTTCTTCAAGCTGAAGATGCGCGAGCGCGAGGCCGTCTTCGGCACCGAGCGCCTGACCGGCGAGAGGCTGGCGAAGCCGAACCCGCACGCGCACGCGCCGAAGATAAACCCGCGCCGCGACCGCCCAGACCTGTTCGGCCTCATGGACACCTCGCGCCGGTTCCTGCGCCGGCCGTACTTCTTCAACGACGGCCTCGACGCCGACGGCGAGGAGGTGCGCGGCCTGCACCACCTGAGCTTCGTCCGCAACCTCGCGGCGCAGTACGAGTGGCCGGTGCACATGTGGCAGATGAACCCGGACTTCCCGACAAAGGGCGCGGGGATCGACGCCATCTACGGCATCGGCGGCGCGGCCAACATCGGCGGCGGCTACTACTTCATGCCGCCCGCGCCCGCCACGGAGGACGACTACCTCGCCTCGTCGCTACTCGATTGACGGCCGCCAACGAAGGGGGTGAAGACCGTGTCGCGGCGACGGAAGTCTGAGAGCCGAACAAAACGCGCCCCAGCGCGATCACGCACGCACGCCAACGGAGGAGAATAACGAGATGCGAGTCACCAAGACCGCCGGGGATTTCAAAGCCATAGCGATTGCCGGGACACACACGGTGCTGATCGCGATTGACTGCGCCGAGGAGCGGCGCCACGGGTTGCTCGGCTTCGCCTTCAGGCGCGAGATCGTAGGCGATAAGAAGGCCGGGGAGAAGTGGCTGAGGTCTGGGAAAGTGTTCAAGTCGGTCGTCCCCGACCCGAGGGCGTTGCTCGCGGAGGGCAAGGAGATACGATTCAGCACGTGGGAGCACCCGGTGCAGAGCTTCCTCTGGGGCGACTACACGGCCAAGCCCGACACGCCCTACAGGTTCAGCGTCGTGCCGATGTACGGCAAGCCGGGCGCGCTCACGCCCGCGCCGGGAATCTCCCTCACGGTGCGCACCGAGAAGGAGTTCGACAAGGGTCACGGCGTGTGGTTCAACCGCGGCTCAATCGCCAGTCAGGCTTTCGCGCGCGAGTTCGGGAACACCGGCCCGCAGCCGGCGGACAACCCCGACCCGAACGACCCGCGGACGAAGTGGCTGTCGCGCGGCCTGCTCGAAGCCTGCCTCCGGTACATCGACGAAACGCCGAAGGGCGACGGGCTGCGCGTGGCCGCCTACGAGTTCACCTACCGGCCGGTCGCCGAAGCCCTCAAAAACGCGCTCAAGCGCGGCGTGGACGTGCGCCTCGTCTACCACGACACGACGGGCGCGGGCGGCGCGGACGGCGCGAACGAGGCCACGATCGCGGCGGTCGGCTTGCCCCAGAAGTTCAGGAACAGGCAGGTGCTCTACAAGCGCACCAAGACGAAGATTCCGCACAACAAGTTCATCATCAGACTCGCCGGCGGGAAAAAGCCGACGCACGTCTGGACCGGCTCGACGAACTTCACGCCCTCCGGCTTCCTCGGGCAGACGAACGTCGGGCACCTCATCGGCGACGACGAGACCGCCGCGCAGTTCCTCGCCTACTGGGAGGTGCTCAAGACCGACCCCGACCTTGAGACGGCGCGCGCCGCCGTGCTGAAGCTCACGCCCGACCCTCCCGCCCTCATCCCCGAGAAGTCTCTGGCGCGCGTCTTCTCGCCGCGCTCGAAGGCCAACATGCTCAACTGGTACGGCGACCGCGTCGAGGACGCGTCCGGCCCGATGATGTTCACCGCCGCGTTCGGCGTCGCCAAACAGCTCGTCCCGCAAATCTCGGCGGACTGCGACCACCTTCGCTTCATCCTGATGGAGAAGCCGCCGACCGACGACCTGAAGGCCACGCTGAAGGCGAACCGCAACTGCATCATCTCCTACGGCGCGGCGCTCGGCGAGATGTACACGTTCAAGAACGGCAAGCCCGTGGCCCGCCGGCCCATTAAAGAGTTCGACCTCGACAAGTGGTTCCTCAAGGAGGAGCACTTCCGGCGCTCCAACGAGGGGTTCGTCTTCTTCATCCACACCAAGTTCCTGCTCATCGACCCGCTCTCGGACGACCCGCTCGTCTGCTCCGGCTCGGCGAACTTCTCGTCAAACTCGCTCCTACAGAACGACGAGAACATGCTCCTCGTACGCGGTGACACGCGCGTCGCCGACATCTACCTCACCGAGTTCGACCGCATCTTCCGCCACTTCTATTTCCGCGACGTGGCTAACGAGATCGAGGCCAAAGGCAAACAGGCCAAGGACGCCTTCCTCGACGAGACGAGCAAGTGGACCGATAGCTATTTCAACCCCAAGGGGTTCAAGTCGAAGCGGCGCGAGATGTTTTTCAACGATACGACAAAGAGCTGGGTCAAGCGCGCGGAAGCCCGCGGCATCCCGGCCCCTGCCGGGAAGACCTAGCGGGCGTCAGGACAGTATGAAGTTTGCCGATGGTTAAGTTCTTCCCCGCACACGTGCGGGGAAGAACTTTATCGTTCGTGAACAGGGGCTGTTAGCGAAAAATAAAGTTGTCACCAAACAAGGCCCTCTTCTTCATCACCGTGCTCGCCGTCGGGCTGGCCGCCTGTGCGCCGGCTGCGCAGCGGGGGGCGACGGCCGGCCAGGAGCGCACGTCCAACTCGCCGGACAACATGTGGACGCGGCTCGACGACCGTTCGACGCTTGCGGCAGGCTCCGAGTCTCTGAGCCTCCGGGCCCCCGCCGGCGTCTACCAGTTACAGGAAGGGCGGATGGGAGAGGCGCTGGCGCAGGCGCCGTCGGAGTTCACCGAGGGGGTCGGACCGAAGGTGACCATCAGTCTGCCGGCGCCGGACGGCTCATACCAGCTCTTCGAGGTCGAGCAGTCCCCCGTCATGGCGCCCCGGCTGGCCGAGCGGTTCCCGCAGTTCAAGTCGTACAAGGGCGTGGGGTTGAGCGACAGGACGGCGACGGCGCGCGTCGAGTACACCCCTTCGGGGCTGCGCGCGATGGTGTTGACCCCCGCCGGGTCGTACTTCGTCGAGCCGGCGGAAGACCCCGCGGGCGACCTCTACGTCCCCTTCGCCGGGGAGAGCCTCGGCCCGGCCGGCGGCCAGTTCGAGTGCTTCACCAAGCCGGCGCTCGCGACCCCCGCCCCCGAGGTCCCCGACGACGGGACGGCGGGGGCCGCGCCGCCCCCGGACGAGCGCGGCGGGCGCGTCCGCAAGTTCAGTCTCGCCGTGGGGGCCACGGGCGAGTACGTGGCGGCGGTTCACAAGCCGAACAACCCGCAGCAGCCCGACGCCGACCTCGTCGAAGACGCGGTCGAAGCCATCCACGGCACCGTCAGCCGCGTCAACGGCATCTTCGAGCGCGAGTTAAGCGTGCGGCTCGAACTCATAGAGGAAGAGACCGAGCTTATCTTCACCGACGCCGACCACGACCCTTACGAGCACGGGAACACGAGCTCAAGCGACGGCTCAGAAGAGAATCAGAAGTTCCTTCACAACCACCTCGGCCCCGACAAGTACGACGTCGGACACCTCTTCGCCACGGGCGGCGGCGGGGTCGCGGCGCAGGGGTGCGTGTGCAGCGACGAGAACAAGGGCAACGCCAGCTCGGGCGCGCCGACCCCGACGGGCGCCGCCTTCGACCTGAACTACGTCGCGCACGAGCTGGCCCACCAGTTCGGCGCGAGCCACTCCTTCAACGGCACGACCGGGAACTGCGCGGAGGCCAACTTCGGGCGCGCCCCCGCCGCCGCCTACGAGCCCGGCAGCGGCTCGACCCTTATGTCCTACGCGGGCGTCGCCGCCTCGGGCGCGCCCTTCTGCGGGGCCGAGAACATTCAGCCGCGCCCCGACGGTTACTTCCACGCCATCAGCCTGAGGGAGATAACCAGCTTCTTCTCCGCCCCCAGCCACGGCGCCTGCCCCAAGAGCGCGGACGAGTGCGCCGAGTTTATTCAGACCTCCAACCGCGCCCCGCGCGTGGACGCGGGGCCCGACCGCCGCATCCCGAAGGGCACGCCCTTCACCCTCCGCGCCGCCGCCGGCTCCGACCCCGACGGCGATTCTTTGACCTACGTCTGGGAGCAGTTCGACAGAGCGCCGGAGCCCGACCCGCCCGACCCGAACGACCCGAACGACTTCAAAAAAGTCCGGCCGCTCTTCCGCTCGTTCCCCGGCACGGGCGACCCCGTCAGGACGTTCCCGCGCTTCGCGAGCCTGCTCTCGCCGCCGGGCTGCTACACGGCCGAGGCGCTGCCGCTCTCGGCGCGCACCATGACGTTCCGCCTCACGGCGCGCGACGGGCGAGGGCTTTACGCCTTCGACGACGTGGCGGTGACGGTGGTCGGTGGCGCCGGCCCGTTCAGCGTGACGGAGCCGAAGGAGGGGGCGAGTTGGGAACGCGGGAAGGTGCAGACCGTGCGCTGGAACCCGGCGGCGACACAGTCAGCGCCGATCTCCTGCGGCTCTGTCAGGGTGCTCCTTCACGTCGGCGAAGGGGTTCCGCCAATCGAGCTGCTGGCGAGCACCGCGAACGACGGCTCCGCCGAGGTCTTCGTCCCCGCCGACGCGCCGGTGACGGCGAAGGCGCGGGTCATCGTCGAGGCCGTGGGCAACGTCTTCTTCGCCGTCTCGCGCGGCGCACTGAAGGTGACGCCGAAGGTGACGCCGTAGCGCGACGCCGGCTCACGACTTGAGGCTGTCCCAGAGTCCGAGGCTGCGGATGATTCGGTAGAGGTTGTTGGGGTGGACGCCGAGCAGCCTCGCGGCCTCGTTGTGGACGCCGCCCGCCTGCGCGAACGTATCCAGCACCAGCTTCCGCTTCAGGTTGAGCACGGCCTCGTGGTAGCCGCCGGCCGCGCCGCCGGCCGCCGCGGGCCGCGCCTCGGCGACATCGTCCGGCAGGTCTTCGCGCATGATCAGGTCGGCCGAGCCGAGGACGACGGCGCGCTCGACCGCGTTCTCAAGCTCGCGGACGTTGCCCGGCCAGTCGTAGGCGAGCATGCACGCCTCCGCCTCGGGCGAGACGCCGCGCACCCGACGGCTGCACTTGCCGCCGTGCTTGGCGATGAACTGCTGCGCGAGCAGCGGGATGTCCTCGCGCCGCTCGCGCAGGGGCGGCATCGTCAGCGTGACCACGTTGAGGCGGTAGAAGAGGTCTGCGCGGAACGAGCCGTCGCGCACGGCGCCGGCCAGGTCGCGGTTGGTGGCGGCGATGACGCGGATGTCCACCTTAATCTGCCGCGTGCCGCCCACACGCTCAAGCTCGCGCTCCTGTAGCACGCGCAACAGCTTCGCCTGCACCGTCGGCGCAAGCTCGCCGACCTCGTCCAAGAAGACCGTCCCGCCGTCGGCCAGCTCCATCTTCCCCTTCTTCTGCGCGGACGCCCCCGTGAAGGCCCCCTTCTCGTGCCCGAACAGCTCGGACTCCAAGAGCGTCTCGGTGATGGCCGCGCAGTTGATGGTGACGAACGGCCCGCCCGAGCGCGCGCCGTTGCGGTAGATGGCGCGCGCGGCCAACTCCTTCCCCGTCCCCGACTCGCCCGAGATGAGTGTGGTCGAGTCGGTGGCCGCGACCTTGGAGATGACGGCGAAGACCTCGCGCATCTTCGGGCTCTTGCCGACCATGTTGTGCTCGACTTGCAGGTCGGCCTGTAGCCGCTGGTTCTCGGCCTCGACCCGCCCGAGGCGGCGCACGTTCTCGATGGCCACCGCCGCCATCGAGGCGACGGCCGCCGTCAACTCCAAGTGCTCGTCGTCGAAGCGCTCGGCGGGCCGGGCGGTCGAGAGGTAGAGGGCGCCGACGACCCGCCCGAAGACCGCGAGCGGGACGCAGAGCACGGAGGTGGTCTGCGAGGTGAGCAGGCTGCGCGCCGCGTTCCACTCGCCCTGATGCAGAACGTCGTTGCAGGTGACGGCGGCGCCCGTCTCCATGACCTGCCTGACGATGGTGCGGCTCAGGCGCAGCGCGCGCGCGTCCTCCGGCTCGCGGTTGAGGGCGAAGACCGACGCGAACTCCGCGCCCGCCGCGGGGTCGCCGAGCAGGATGGCCCCGTGGTCGGCGGGGACTACGGCGAAGAGCGACTCGACGACCTGGTGCTGGAGCGCCTTGAGGTCGCGGACGGAGTTGAGGGCGGCGCCGATCTTGAGCAGCGTCGAGAGGTTGCGCGCCACGCGGAGCGCGGGGACGGGGGACGTTTGCGCGCGCTCGGGGTCGAGGTAGAGCGACTCGCCCATCTGCGGCCGAATCGTCGCGCGCGACGGCAGTTCCGCGTTGTCAAACTCGACGCCGGGGTCGCCCTCCGAAGGCTCGTCGTCGGCCGAGAGGAAGAGGAACTGCGTGCCGCCGACCGTGACGCGGTCGAAGTGCTTGAGCGCCTGCTCCTCGACGGGGACGCCGTTGACGAGCGTGCCGTTAAAGCTGTTGAGGTCGCGGACGCGGAAGCCCTCCGCCGACGGCGCGACGACGCAGTGGCGGCGCGAGACCAGCGGGTCGCTGATGCAAATCTGGTTGTAGGTCTCGCGCCCGATGGAGACCTCGCCTTCGAGTTTGAAGACGGAGCCGGTCAGCAGGCCCGCGGTGGCTACGAGTCTTGGGTTCATGAGATGTCGGCGGCTCGCCGTCCGCCCCGCTCCGCGCCTTCAGTCTTCGGCCCCGGCGCGCCCCGCCGGCGGCCCCACGTTCTCCAACACCCAGACGCTGCCCGAGACCTCCGTGACGGGCAGCAGCAGGGACGATTTGCCGAGCGCCATCTCGGCGAAGGCGAGCTGCGTCGAGATGAACCGGCCGGGGCGCTCGAAGTCGGTCACGCGGAACGGCTCGCCCGCGGCGGCGCCGCGCGCCGGGTCGAACCTGACGCCCCACACGTTCAGGAAGCTCGACCCGCGGTTGGAGATGAAGTAGATGATTCTCCCGTCGGGCGACCAGCGCGGCTTGTCGGCCCACGCACCCTCCTCGGTGACGCGCGCGGGCGCGCTGCCCTCCGCGCCCATCACGTAGAGGACGGAGACGCCCGGCCGCGCCGACGACTGCGCGATGTAGCAGACCCAGCGGCCGTCGGGCGAGAACCGCGGCGCCCAGAGGTCGCGCTCGGGGTCGGAGGCCAGTACGCGCATCGCCGACTCGGCGCTCGGCGCCGCGCTCAGCGGGAAGAGCGCGAGCGCCCACCTGTCCGGCGTCGCGCGGTTGGTGCTGCCGAGCACCCAACGCCCGTCGGGCGACCAGTCGTACATGTAGTCGGCCGAAGCGCCCGCCGAGGTCAGCAGTCGCTCCTCGCGGGTCGCGGGGTCGAGCAGCGCGATGGGGCCGCGCCGCGCCGGCTCCGCGTCGGGGGCGCCCGCCGCCGGGGCGCGGAAGAGGCTGTAGGCGAGCAGGCGCGAGTCGGGCGACCAGCGCGGCAGGAAGCGGAGCGCGTCGTCCTGCATCAGCAGCCGCGACTGCCCGTCTTCGAGCGACTTCTCCCAGAGCGCCTGCCCGCCCTGCCCGTGCTGCTGCGCGGAGTAGACGAGCCTCCGCCCGTCGGGCGAGAGGTCTGGGAACCAGGCGTTGCCGCCGGGGTCGGTGACCGGCTCGCCCTCGCCCTTCAACTGCCCGGCGCGCGCGTCGAAGGGGAAGCGCCACGCGCGCGTGCTCTCCACCTGATTCGAGTAGGCCAGCTTCGAGCCGTCGGGCGAGAGCGCGAGGGCGGTGTCGAAGCTGAACCCGGTCGTCAGCCGGACGGGGCCGTCGGCCCAGCGCATCGTCTCCGGTTCGACCTTAACCTTCCAGAGGTTCTTGACCCCGCTTGAGACGCCTTCCAGATAGAGCGTGTCGCGCGACGCCGACCAGCGGAAGGCGCCGAAGTCCAGCCCGGCCTCCTTCACTCGCCGCGCCACCTCCGCGTCCACCTCCGACCTGACGGGCGCGCCGCCGTCGAGCGGCACCGTCCAGAAGGCGCCGCCGTCGGCGAGGAAGGAGACGCGCCGCCCGTCCGGGTACCAAGCGACGCAGCCCTTCTTGACCGGCTCGGCGTCGCCCGCGACCGTGTTGAGCACCTCGAAGGGGGCGGCCGGGCGGTCAACGCTCACCACGTAGACGCGCGGGTAGTCGAAGAGGCGCGTGCCGGGGCTGAGGAAGAGGAGCTTCGAGCCGTCCGGCGACCACCGCGCGTGATAGCCGAAGGAGGAGACCTTGCGCTCGCGCCCGCCGAAGGCGGAGACGAGGTAAAGCCCACCGCCGTCCCTCTCCGAGCGGAAGACGAGCGTCGTGCCGTCGGGCGACCAGTCGGGCTGCCAGTCGTGCGCGGGCGACTGCGTGACGCGCACGGGGTCGCCGCCGCTCACCGGCTGCACCCACAGGTCGAAGTTGCCGCCGCGGTCTGAGTCGTAGGCGATGAAGCGCCCGTCCGGCGACCACGAGGGGTTGTTCTGTAGCCCGGCGTCGAAGGTCAGGCGCTTGAGGATGAGCTGCGGCGCCTGTGGCGTCGGCGGGCGGCGCGAGACGAAGGCGACGATGCCGGCGAGCGCCGCCAGCGTGAGCGCCGCCGCGACGAGCGAGACGCCCTTGTGTTGCCGGATGCTGTTGACGATGTACTCGGCGCTCGAAATCGTGTGCGGCCCTTGCCCCGTGCGCGCGACGCCGGACAGCCCCGACGCGCCGAAGCCGCCCGGCACGCGTTCGAGGTTGTGGCGGTCGAGTTCGGCCTCGGCCTCCAGCCGTGACTTGAGTCGCTGCACGTCCGCCAGCAACTCCTTCACGGTCTGGTAGCGCTGCTCGCGGTCTTTGGCGAGCGCCTTCATCACGACCCACTCCAAGCCCTCGGGCAGCCCACTCACGTACCGACTGAGCGGCGGCGGCTCGCGTTCGAGGATGGCGACGATCACGTCCTGCGCCGACTCGCCGGTGAAGGGCGGCCTCCCGGCCAGCATCTCGTAGAAGACCACGCCCAGCGACCAGATGTCGGCGCGCGCGTCCACGGGCCGCGCGCGCGCCTGCTCGGGCGACATGTAGCTGACGGTGCCCATCACCACGCCGGGGCTGGTCTCGACCCTCCCGACCGTCGGGTCGCCGGGGGCGACCGACTGCGGCAGCTCGCCGGAGTGCTTGGCGAGGCCGAAGTCGAGCACCTTGATGTAGCCGTCGCCGCGCACCATGATGTTCTCGGGCTTCACGTCGCGGTGGACGACGCCGGCCGCGTGCGCCGCCGCGAGCGCGCCGGCCGCCTGCGCCACCACGTCGAGCAGCTCGCGCAGGTCGCGCGGCTCGGCCTTCAGGTAGTCGCGCAGCGTCCGGCCGTCCACGTACTCCATCGCGATGAAGTTGACGCGGCCCACCTTGTCCACCTCGTAGATGTGGGCGATGTTCGGGTGGCTGAGGGCGGAGGCGGCGCGCGCCTCTTGCAGGAAGCGCTGGCGCGCCTGCGCGTTGTGGGCGATGTCGGGCGGGAGGACTTTGATGGCGACGCTGCGCTTGAGCCGCAGGTCTTGCGCCAGATAGACCTCGCCCATGCCGCCCGCGCCGAGCACGGAACATATCTCGTAATGCCTGAGCTGAGAACCTGGGGCAAGGGCCATGATGCGATAAGGCTTCGGCCGGCCTCAGGTCACAGGCGAACGTGCTGCTGACGTGTTGAAAGTACTCGGAGCCGAGTCGTCTGCCGCGCGGGCGGCGCGGGAATAGCGTGGCCTGACGGTCTGCCTTCGGGGCCGGCGGCATAGCTTACCAAATATCGTCGGCGGAGTAGTAGCTGCGCGCGCCCCGGAGTTGCGAAAGCATCTCGCCGAGGATCGTCCCTTCCGGCGCCCCGCGCGTCTCATCCCACACGCGGGGCGCGTCCGCGTCCGACCAGAAGCGCCGCTTGCTCCAGTGGCGGTCGCCGGCGAAGTAGTGAATGACGGACGCCTCCGGCGGGAGCGGGTCGTGCGAGTAGTAGTTGAAGCAGGCGAGGCGCGTCACCTCCAGCCCCATGCCGAGCCTGACCACGGCGAAGCCGAAGGCGTACATGCTGACCTCCCAGAGACGCGACCGGAAGGCGTCCACGGCTTCGAGCCACGCCGCCCCCAGCCGCGCCGCGTCGGCCGCGGGGACGACGTGCGGGACGCCGCAGCTGAAGTCGCGCCCGTCCAACTCTTCGTGCGCGACGCCGTACCTGCGCGCCGCCGCGCGCACGTCCCTGTGGCCGAAGTCGAGCATCGACGAAGGGAAGCGGTCGGCCGCCAGCGTCCGCGCGAAGACGGGCGGGCGCACGAAGAGCATGTCCGGGTCGCAGAGGACGAAGAACTCGTCGCCGAAGTAGTTCATCTCGGCCGCGTGGAGGAGCGTGGCGGGGGCGTTGCGCGGGGGGTACTCGGCGCCCGCGGCCGTCGTGCGGTAGCACGGCGCGCGCCGAACGAGTCCGCCCGCGCGGAGGATGGAGCCGAAGCCCTTTGACAGCGGGGCTTCGGCCGGACCGTGCACGACGACGAGCGGCGTCTGCCCGAGGCGCGTGACGCAGGAGTAGTGAAAGAGCTGACTCTGCCACGCCATGTAGGCGTTGTTCTCCGCCGAGACGACGACGCGGAACCCCTTCAAATCCACGGCCGCGCCTCGCCCCCGGTCAGCCACGTCACGAGCACGTACTTCTCGCCGCGGAGGACGGGCTCGGCGCCGTGCAGGTATGTCGAGGGGAAGATGACGGCCTTGCCCGCGCGCGGCTCGACCGAGTGGCCGAGGTGCGGGAACGAAGTCTGCCCGCCCTCGAAGTCGTCGTTGAGGTAGCAGAGCACCGTGAAGCGGCGGTCGCCGTAGTCGAGCGCGGCGTCGGTGTGCGGGGCGTAGAAGTTCCCCGGCGAGTAGCGGACGAGGTGCGTCCCTTCGTGGCTCGACAGGCCGGCCGACCACAGGCGCTCGACGAGCGGCTTGACGACGCGGCCCAGCTTCCGGTCGAACTCGCGGACGAGGGGCGAGCCGGGGTCGGGCGTGAAGGCGTCCGCGCGCCGCGTCTCCTCCTCCACCGCCGCGCCGTAGCCCTCGTCCTCTTCGACGGAGACTTCGGCCGCGCCCCACTCGCCGGACTTCGCGGCCCAACGGAGCATCGCGCGGCACGAGCGCGCGTCGAAGAGGCGGACGGCGTAGACGCCCCTCACCTCCTCGGCGAAGTCCGCTCGCCCCGCCAACTCCCTCTTACTGTCTTTACTCATCGCGCGGCGGGCGGCGGGCGCGGGGTCGCGCCGCCTTCATCAAGGTGAGAAGGGCCGCGCGTCCCTCCGCCCGGCCCCCTGTTGACGGAGGACGGGGGCCGCCCTGTCGGAGACTAAAGCTCCTCCCACAGCGGCGCGCCCCCTTCCTTCAAACGGCGTAGCCTGTTAGCGCCCCTTCTTCGAGCCGCCCTTTTTAGACGACCCGCCCTTCTTCGCCGCGCCGCCCCTCTTGACGGCGGTCGGTCCCTCAGGGGGCTTCGGCGGCTTCGGCGGCTTGGGCGGTTTAGGCGGCTTGGGCGGCTTAGGCGGTTTGGGGGGCTTGGGAGGCTTCGGCGGCTCCGGAGGTTTGGGGGCGCCCGTGCGCTTCGTCGAGCCGGAGCCGGAGCCGCCGGAACGAGTCGGCTGCGCGAAGAGCGCGTAGGAGCCGGCGCCGTCCGCCAGTTCCTCGGGGATGGCGAGCACCACCGAGCGCAGCAGGTCTTCGCCGACCTCCACCCCGTGCTCACGGAGGAGCCTCGACACGCCCGCCATGAACTCCAGACGTAAACGGCGGTTGACGTGGAGGCTGTGGCGGGCGGCCAGCACCTCTCTCAGGACTTGTTGGTCTGTCATGTTCGATGACCTCTTGTCGGAATGTACGGGCAAGATCGTTAAGTCGCGGCGCAGTATAACACCGATTCGCCGGATGCGACCGCCGAGTTCGCAGTCGCCACGCGGCGCCCACGCCCTATCAATTCCGATAGAAGCACTATCACGAACAATAGCGCCGACGCCCCGCCCGTCGGCGCGCTCCGCCGTCGGCGACGACCGACGCGGCCCGGCTCCACCACGTTTCCGCGGCGTTCCCGCGCCCCGCGCCGACGGGCGCGCCGACCCGACGACGCGGCACGCCAGTCGCATTCGCTACGCCGCAGTCAAGGCCACGCTCGGCCGTCTGAAATCTCTTAACACACGACCGGACGAACCCGACCAAGGAATGAGGTCGCCGATGAAACGCACCCTTCTGACGATAGCCGTCCTCGCCGCGGCGGCTCTGTGCACGGCCGACGGCCCCGCGGCCTCGGCCGGCGGCGCGCCCGCGCGGGCGCAGGCCGACGGCAACTTCGCGCGGACGGCCAACATCCACCGCGAGGCGCTGAGCAACACCTTCAACGACGAAGCCTTCAACGCCTACGTGGCGACGCTCCCGAAGGACGGCGACTTCTACGTCGTCGAGGGCGACATGCTGTTGACCCTGGACGAGCTGCGGCCCTACCTCACTTCCCTCTCCTCCGCCGAGAGGCCCGCCGACCCGTCCACCGAGCTGATCGTCGCCACCCGCGGCTCGGAGAAGGACATCTACCACGACCCGGCGAAGCGCGCGCTGACTTACGCCGTCGCCCGCGCGACCTTCCCGACGCAGGCGCAGTACGACACGGCGGCTCAGAACATGCGCGAGGCCGCGAAGGCTTGGGTGGAGGCGTGCTCGACGTGCGGCGTGAGTTACACGCACCTGCCCCAGCACGACGCCGAGCCGCGGCACGACGCCGTCAACTTCATCGTCCGGTATCACGACTCGGCCGGCGAGTACATCGCCGCCGCCTTCTTCCCGCACGACGACGCCACGCGGCGCTACGTCAACCTCGACCCCGCCTACTTCGGCCCCGGCCTGAAGCTGTTGGCCGTCGGGATACTGCGCCACGAGCTCGGGCACACGCTCGGCTACCGGCACGAGCACATACAGGACTCCGCGCCCGGCTGCGGCAAGGAGAAGGCCGACGAGAACGACCGCAACTGGCTGCCGCTCACGCCCTACGACTCCAAGTCGGTCATGCACTACTTCTGCGGCCTCAACGTGGGCGGGGCCCTCAACCCGAAGCTCAACCTGAGCGGCACGGACGTGGAGGCGCACCGCAGGAACTACGCGGTCGCGCCCGCGCCCGCCGGGGCCACGTCCGCCGCCGCCTTCACGCTCCCAAGCGCGGCGGACACGGCGGCGCGGACGGCAGAGATCGTCCGCGCCGCCTACAGCAAACCGGAGGACGAGGCGGCCGTCAAGGCGTTCGCCGCCTCGCTCTCGAAGGACGGCGACTTCTACGTCGTCGAGGGCGACCTGCGGATGACGGAGATGGAGCTGCGCGTCTTCCTCCACTCCAAGAAGAACTCTTCGCAGGTGGCCTCGGCCGGCGACGAGCTGTCGGTCAACACCGTCGGCGGCGCGCGCGACATCTACCGGAGCCGCGGCGACCGCGACCTCACCTACGCCGTCGCCCGCGCCTCGTTCCCCAAGCCCGAGCAGTACGACGCGGCGGTCGAGGCGGTGAAGCAGGCCGCGAAGTCTTGGGAGGACGCCTGCCAGGACTGCGGGATCAAGTTCACGCACCTGTCGCAGCACGACGCCGCCCCGTCCAACGACGAGGTCAACTTCACGGTTCGCTACCACGACGCGGGCGGCAGCTACTTCGCCGCCTCCTTCCTCCCGCACGACCCGCCCTCGCGCCGGCACCTCGACCTCGACCCGTCATTCTTCGGCCCCGGCGTCGCGGGCGCGGGCGTCCTGCGCCACCAGCTCGGGCACGCGCTCGGCTACCGGCACGCGCTGGCGCAGGACTCCGCCGGTCGCAGCTGCGAGAGCGGGGGCCGGCTTCCGCTGACGGCCGCCGCCCCGGCCTCTGTGATGCACTACGGGTGCGCGGGCGGCGGCGCGACGCGGCTCGAACTGTCAGACCTCGACCGGCAGGAGCACCGCAAGACTTACCGCCTCGCGAACATGAAGCGTCTGCTGAGTTGGTTCAGACAGCCCGAGCTGGTCATCAAGCTCGAAGGCGGCGACGTGGCGGGCAACGCCGCCGCCGTGCTCGCGGCGCTCAAGGAGCTGGGGCTGCTCGAACTGGACCGGCACAGGGTCGCGCCGGGCGAGACCGTCGAGGAGATTTACAAAGACAAGCTCGACCTGCCGTTCGCCTCGGCCGCGCTGAAGAAGCTGGCCGGCGACCTCAACCGGGCCGACTTCAACGCGCGCACCCTAAAGCCCGGCGAGAAGCTGCTCTACCCGGAAGTGAGCTTCGACGACTACGAGTTCTCCGTCAAACTCGACACGCGGCACGAAGGCGACCAGCAGCGGCTCAAGGAGCTGCTCGGGTCGGCGTCCGGGCTGCTCACGAACCAGAAGGTCGAGGAGGAGACGGGCGTCACCAAGCTGACCTTCAAGGGCTACGAGCTGCGCGTCCCGCTCGGCTCGGAGGCGCAGGCCGCGCGGCTCCGCGAGATGCTCAAAGCCATCCCGGCCGAGCACCTCCTGATCTTCAGCGTGGACCCGACGGCGCGCGGCTCGGCCCCGCTCTACGCGACGCCCGACACCGGCGGCACGGAGGAGGCGGCCGACAAGTTCATGAAGACGGTCAGGGAAACGCTCGCGCAGAGGAGGCCGCTGCCGAACAACATACAGGGCTTCCTCGGGAGCCTGGCCGGTCTGAAGAGGACGCACCCCGACCTCAAGGCGTGCACGCGCGGCGCGGCCTGCCCCGAGATCGTGCTGGTGGACACGCCGGTCGAACTGCACCCGGACATCGCGCTCGCCATCAAGGCCGGGGGCAACAACACGCCCGGCCGGAAGGAGATCGTCGCGGGTGACAGCCAGTTCTTCGAGCTCGGCTCGCTGGACGAGGACGTTGACCACGGGACGTACATGGCCGGCATCATCGCCAGTCAGGACAACGGCTACGGCCTCATCGGCATACACCCCGCGGCCCGCATCACGTCAGCCGACTGGCTCAGACTCCAGAACGATCATGAGGCGCTGGCCCTGATGATCGAGCGGCGCGACGAGCTGCCCGCCAAGCAGATTTACGTCTTCGCCAGCGCGTGGCGGTGGGATAACCCCCTCGCCTCCGAGTTCGACCTCCTCTCCAGCAACCTCATCTCGCGGAAGATCAGGGACCTCGCGCCGCTGTGGATCGTCGCCGCCGGTCAGGACGACACCGGCGCCGGGCAGAACATCACGCGGCAGTTCCCGCGGGGACCGATGAACCTCGGCTTCCTCCCCAACGTGCTCGTCGTCACCGCCTACCGGCTCGACCCGACGGGCGTCCCGCGGCTGCTGCCCGACGCCAACTACTCGACCGAGGGGATGGTTCACATCGCCGCGCCGGGGAAGGACATCCCGAGCACCATCTCGGTGAGCAGGTACGCCACGGGCGACGGCACCTCCCCCGCCACCGCCTTCGTCGCGGGCGTCGCCTCGGCGATGGTCAGCACGTCGGACTACTACGACCGCGTGGAGCGCGTGAAGTTCCGCCTCCAACTGACGGCCACGCCCTCGCTCCCGCCCGACGCGGCGCCGAAGGTCGCCACCGGGGTGCTCGACCCGTACCTCGCGCTGCTCGACCCGACGAAGGCGTGGATGAAGAACGCGGGCGGCGACTACGTCGAGGCGAGCCCCGCGCAATGGTGCGCGCCGACGCTCAAGGTCGTTGACAGGCTCGGCGCCCCCGTGGCCGACGGGAACAACGTCGAGACGGGCCTCATCTACCGCCTCTACCGGGTCGGCAACACGAACGAGTGGGTCGTCTACACCAAGGTGAAGGTCGCCATGGACAAGACGCTGCCCGGCGTGGTGCGCCGCATCGGGCCGGGGCGACTGGTGCTGAACGGGCCGGTGGGACCGACCTCGGCAATCTTCGGCGGGGCCGACGGCGCGACCTACACGCCGGCCGCCTTCGGCGACCTGCTCCTGTCACAGGGGCTCCCTTCCGGCGTCTGCCGGTAGCCGCGGTGAGCGGCCCGAACAGGAGGAACGACGATGCGACCGACCGAACTCTTACGGACTCTTCTCTGCGCCGCGCTGCTCGCCGCGTCGGCGCCGGCCGCGCTCGCGCAGACCGACTGCGCGGAGCGGGCCCGCCGCCCCACGACCGAGCTGGGCAACCTCTTCACGGTCGGACAAACCATCACGGACCTGACCAACCCCTTCCCCCTCTGGCAGGACGGGGCGCGCTACCTGCGCGCGCGCATCCGCGTGACGAACGCGGCCGCCTGCCGCTGGTACGTCACGCTGCGCGACGACGAGTACAGGGTCGTCCAGACCATCTCCGCCCAGGACTTCTGCGACGCTAACGGCGGGTGTAAGGACGGGAGCATCTGGACGAACCGCGTCTCCGGCGAGAGGGCGTTCGTTGACTTCCACGGCTGCGTGTCGGGCGCCGTCCGGCCCTCGGTCAGGGTCGAGGAGTACGTCGCCATGCCCGACAAGGTCGAGAACCCCTTCTACTCCACGCAGGAGGCGATACCCCGCTGGCAGCCACTCTACGCGGCGTCCGTGGCCAACAAGTTCAGGGCGTGGGGCGACCCCGTGGGCTTCATGGTTTCGAGCTGGGATCGCAGGTCGTGGAGTTGCTCCGGGGTGATGGTGGCCCCCGACCTCTTCCTCACCAACTGGCACTGCGGCGGCGCGAGGGGCATGCCCGAGGCGGGCTACTGGAACTCTTCCGTCGTGGACGCCGTCGTCATCGACCTCTCGTGGGACGACGACCGGCTCAGCCGCGACTACGTCGCGCGGGGCGTCGTCGCGCGCTCGCGCGAGTTGGACTTCGCGCTGCTCGAAGTGGCGCCGGCGGGCTCGTCGGGCGGGGCCCGCCCCGCGCCGCTCGGCCTCGCAGACCTCGCCCGCGGCGACGACCTCTGGGTCGTCCATCACCCCTTGGCCGAGCAGAAGCGCGTCAGCGGCTGCGTCGTCTTCAAGCCCAAATTCCCCGGCTGGCTCCCCGACAGCGGCGACTCGGATTTCACGCACCAGTGCGACACCGAGGCCGGGAGTTCGGGCGCGCCGGTCTTCAACTCGCGCGGCGAGGTGGTCGGCCTCCACCACCGCGGCTTCGACCTCGACCCGCAGTGCGCCCCCGTGCTCCCCAAGGTGAACAAGGCGGTCCGCATCGACCGCATCGTCAACGAGCTGTGCTCGGTCAAAGCGAGCAAGCCCTACGCCGAGCGCATCCTCGGGCGGGCCTGCACGCCGTAGCGCCAAGCCCCGGACACCGCACACGCGCCGCCGGGCGCCAAAGTCCCGGCGGAGGAAGAACAGAGACAGGAGGAGAATCATGCCCCAACATTACCCGAACCGTTTGCGCCGGATGTTCGTCGCCGTGCTCTTCACCGCCGCGCTCCTCACCGGCGCGCGCGGCGCCTACGCGCAGGAGACGCCGCCCGACGAGGAGCCGACCCCGACGCCCGCCGCCGCCCCCTCCCCCGAGAGCGAGGAGCTGAGGAGGCTGCGGGAGCGCAACGCCATACTCGAAGAGCAGAAGAAGATCGCCGTCAACGAGAAGGACATCGATGCGGCTAATAAGGCGCGGCTTGAGTCGCAGTTCCCCAAGCCCACGGCGACGCCGCTCGCCGGGACGACCACGGTGGACGCGGGCGTCAAGATCGAGAGCGAGATGGCCGCCTACGCCTCGATGTCGAAAGCCGCCGACCTCATCTCAAAGGAGTTGAAAGGTAAGGTGACGATCAAGTCGCTCGCCGTCTACAACAACCGCGACATCAAGACCCTGCTCGGCTACACGGTCGTTGACACGCAGATAGACTTGATGAAGGGCGAGTACGGCAAACAGTTCGCGCCGGCACCAGCGGCGCCCGCGCCGGCCGGCTTCCGGGGTTCCGCCGGCGCTTTCCTGGTCAACCCGGTCACCATCGCGACCAGCGTCCTCGGCTCCTTCATCGACCTCATCGCCCTCCTCAGGACGGACACGACCGTCACCGGCATGACCTTCAACGTCGCCGAGTCGGCGCTCGTCTCCGAAGTCTTCCGCGCGCTCAAGCGGGACGCCCCCGGCGGGTACGGGAACGGCATCAACCTCTTCTACCCGGCCGTCTTCCCGCCCAACATCAGCGCCGACCGCGAGTACGAAATCCTCAAGAAGATTCAGGAGCTGTATCTGCTCAAAGACAGGTCGGGGAATCTGACCGCGAGGATCGGCGAGACCGAGAAGTTGCTGGGCGAGACCGCCGCGGAGATCGCCGGCCTGAAGAAGTCGCTCCAGCAGATCGCCGGCGACCTCCCGTCGCTCGACAAGGAACTCGAACGGCTCCAGAAGCTCTACTGGCGCTGGCCCTCCGCGCGCCTCGCCGAGCGCATCGAGGAGACGCACGGCCGCATCGAGAAGCTGAAGGACGACAAGGTGAAGGCCACGGCCGCGCTCGCGGCCAAGACCGCGCTCAAGGGCACGCTCGAACACAAGCTCGAACAGCTCTACGGCGAGCTGGCCCCGACCGCTCAGGCCATGATCCCGGCGGCCGTGACGATTGCCGCCATCGGACAGGCCGAGCAGCAGGTCGTGAAGGCCGAAGGCATCCTCGGCAGGAAGTTCAGTAGTCAGGAGATGACCTGGCTGCTGCGCGGCTTCTCGGAGGTCGAGAAGAAGCAGCTGGTCGAGGCCGCCGAAAAGCACCACAAGGCGAAGCTGGCCGACGCCGACAAGGCGACCCTCACCGAACCGCTCACGGACGCCGAGCGTTCCGCCCTCGGCAGCGTCGCGCAGGCGCAGGCCGCCACGCCCGGCACCCCGCTCACCGTCGCCCAGAAGGAGGCGGCGCTCACCGCGGCGCAGAAGCTCGCGCTCGCGCCCGACGAGGAGAAGGCGGCCGTGCGGAGCCGCCGCGAGCAGGTGGTGGGGCGGCTCAAGGCGCTCAACGGGCAGTTCGACAAGCTGGTCGGCGAGCTGATCAAGGTGGACGAGGCCGCGGGCGTCAACGCGCTCACCTCCTACCTCCAGGCCGAGAACCTGAACTACGCCCTGTGCGGGAACGCCACCTGCAAGGAGGGCACGGCCGACGGCAGCTTCTGGATGCAGCTCCGCGTCGTCAGCGCGGGCGGCAACAACAAGGTCAAGCGCAACCTCATCACGAGCATCTTCACCGGCGACGACATCTCGCACAGCGGCGGCTCCATCGTCGAGTACATCCTCTACGACCTGAAAGGCAACGCCCGCCACTCCAACACGCTCACGGTCTACGAGGACTACCGGAAGGCGCGCGACATCAAGTCGCTGGCCGGGGAGAACCACTAACGCGTGAGCCGTCGGGCTATTACCGAAGACTTTCTGATAAAGGAGAATTGAGCGTGACAAAGATAAATCGCATCAAGACGCCCCGGCTGTTGATGGTTTTGGCCCTCCTCGCCGCGCAGGGCCTGGCCCCCTTCGCGGGACAACGAGCCGCGGCCCAGGTCAAGGATCAGCTGGAGAGTATCGAGAACCGGCTCGAAAGGATGGAGCAGAGTCTGAGGAGGATAGAGGGCCGCGGGGGTGCGGCCGGCGCGCAGGAGCGTTCCGCCGCGTCGGCGCGCTCCGCGAGGGCGGCGCAGTTTCGCGTCCCCCCTACTTTCAGGCCGCGCGCCCTCACCACCACGGACAGTGCGACCGAGTCCGCCCCGGCGGGTAGGAGGGAGCCCGACCGCGACCGCGACGATTTGACCGACGCCGAGGAGGCGGCCATCGGCACCGACCCGGACAGCCGGGACACCGACGGCGACGCGCTCTGGGACGGCTGGGAGGTGCACACCATCGACGGACTCGACCTGCGCTCCCTCGGCGCGTCGCCGCTGCACAAAGACATCTTCGTGGAGATGGACTTCATGCGGCGCGCCTCGGCCACCCACGGACTCGGCCCGAGCGACGCCGTCCTGCGCGGGATCGAGGCGGCGTTCGCGGCCGCCCCGCTGCCCAACCCCGACGGCCTGAGCGGCGTGAACATCCACCTCACCATGGGCGACGAGGTGCCGTACGACGACAACCTCGACCCCTACGACAAGGAGTTCGCCGCGCTCAGGAATAAGAACTTCGAGCCGAGAAGGGCGCGCGCCTTCCACTACATGATCTGGGCCGACACCTACACCTACAGGGGCAACAGAACTTCGAGCGGCATCTCGATGGACATCCCGCACTCGGAGTTCATCGTCACGCTCGGCAGTTGGAACGGCAACCGGGGCGGCACGGACATTCAGAAGATCGGAACCTTCATCCACGAATTGGGTCACAACCTCGGGCGCATGCACGGCGGCAGCGACCACAACAATTACAAGTTTAACCATCTGAGCGTCATGAACTACACGTACCAGACGCGCGGCATCCTGCATAACGGCACCCGCGTCTTCGGCTACCAGCCGTTCGCGCTGCCGAGTCTGGACGAGGGGAACTTACAGGAGGCGGACGGCCTGGGGCGGTCGCCGGCCCTCGCCGGGTACAGCATTATCTACGGCTCGACCGCGGCCGGCCCGACGGACGTTCCCTGCCACGCCGAGATAGATTGGAACCGCAACGGCTCGATTGACGTGGGACGCATCGCGTTCGATCTGAACGGGGACACGCTGTTGACCGAAATGTTCGAGACGCCCGACGAGTGGTCGGCGCTGGTGTTCGGCGGCGGCGTGATAGGTGAGAGGTTCCCCGTCTCCGGCATCCTCGAAAGGTCGTCAGACCTGTACGACAGGCTCCCGGTAATTGAGCTGACGGAAGAACAGGATCGACTCCTTGAGACGAGGGTGCAGGGCGCGCCGGCGCAGCCCTGACGGCGCGCCGTTGACGGCTCCGGCAAGCACGCGCCGGGCCCGCGTGAGAGTTACGGTCGGCGAATCTGCCCGTAACTCTCACGCGGGCCCGGCGCGGGTCGAGGCACGAACTGTGGGCGCAGAAAGCTACTGCCTTTCGAGAAGAAGGTTTCCGGTCTTAACTACTTTACAGTGCTTCGAGATGTCGTCGAGGCGCACGGCCTCACTCTTGTTGGTCTCACCGCTCAACGCCGGTTCCGGCCTCTCCGCCAGCGTCAGCTTGCCGCGCGACACCGGCACGCGACACTGGCTGCTGACGTAGGCGCCCTCCATTTCGCTCGTGCGCTCGATGACACACTTACTCCCGCGCCTCCCCTTAACGACGACTTTTTCGGAGCCGAACTTTGAGTAGACGACGCTGGTCGCCGGCTTACACGCGGCCAGATCGATGACCGACCCGGCCGCGTCCCGCGTCTCATCGCCCGGACGGACGGGCGGAGCGTTTTGAAGAACAATTACCGCGAGAAATAGTGTCGCAATCTGTAACATAAACACCCCTCGTCTGCGCGAACAACGTCACACGCCCTAATAGAACGCGCGAGTCCGGCAAGCTTGCATGAGCGGGGGAGGTATCGGCCGTCTTCGATGCCGTTGTTAAACTACAACGACTGAATTTTTCATCTGATATTTTACCATCAACCCCAAGCACCTTCACGTTCGAGTAACGCGAACATGAAGGGAAGAACTTAATTATCCACTCAATTCTCGCCAGGATGTAAGATGAGGCTTGAGGGAAGAACTTTATTTCCGAACGAGCCGTTTCGGCCGGTCGAAGATACGCGACTCACGCCGTCTCCGGCGGACAACTTTATTATGAACGTTGCAATCGCGTCCGTGGGCTTGGCCACAGCGCAAGGCGGCGCCTCCGACATCGTAGAGGGGGCGGCGTTACGCCCGCCGGCGGGGTTGCCCTGGGCGGCCGCCAAAAGGACTACGTGTCAAAGTTCATTTCAGGCCGCCGGGGTTGAGCCGTCACTCGGCGGGCGAGATCGCTGGTCGGCGCTGGCCGTTAAAGCACTTGCGGATTGCTTCGGCGGCAACCCGCCGTCTGCGGGGACGCCGCTGTTAGTCGCGTCGTGCAACGGGGCGGCCGCCGGGTTTGACGCGGATGTCTGGCGCCACGCCTTCGACGCGCAGACGCTCCTCAAAGGCGCGGCGCTGACAAGTAAAAATCGACCCGTCTTCAGCGCCTCGTGTAACTCAGGTTTACAAGCCCTCTTCATAGCAAAACTACTTTTGCTCACGGGCTATTCGGACGATGTGATCGTCCTCGCCGCGGATATTCTCGCGCCCGCGAGCCATGATAATTTTGAAGTCTTACGTGTGCTAAGTGACACGCCGGCGCCGTGGCAACACGCCAGCGGCGGTTTTATTCTGGGCGAGGCCGCGGTCGCGCTTCATCTCGTTCGCACGCGGCACGCGGAAGGGGCGCCCTGTCTGGACGGGCCTGTGCTGGGGAGCGACCTCGAAGGCTTCGACGGGCTCTCGGCCGTATTGTCGGGGCTGCGTCTTGAAAGGCTTAAACTTGTTCTGGGGCAAGGCACGGGCCCCTTTCAAAGCGACGAGTTGGAATTGGCGGCGCTCCGTGCCGCCGCCGGCGAGACTATCCCGCTGGCCACGCCGCTGGCCCACTTCGGACACACGCTGGGCGCTTCGAGTCTGCTTTCGGTTGCGTTGGCGGCGCTGGCGTGGAAATCTACGGAGCCGCTGCCGGCGCTCTCGATGCCGGCGCCCTCGGCCGTTGACGGGAGGCCGCTCTTTGACGGCTCGGCGCTGGGAGGCGACGCACTCGTGACGTGTCGTGCGCTGAGCGGCGCGTGCGCGGCGGTCGGCGTCGGGTCGTCCGCCATGCTCCGAACTCAACAGTCGAGAAGGTGGCACTTGGCGCGCGGGCACGGGGTCTTGATGCACCGCACGCTGCGACAAATCGCGGCGGAAGCGGTTAGCCGCCGCCCTCGAGTCGCCCCCGACATTCTCGTCGTGCGGATGGACGCGCCGTTGCTCCCGGACGAACGCGCGAGCATCGGGGGCCGACTGCTGCCGAGCGCCGTGCTTGAGTTGACGCCCGGCTTCGTGCCGCAGCTGATCGCGCGTTGCTGGGGCTTCACGGGCGGTGCTCTGTGTCTGGTCGGCGACGCGGACGGGGACACGGACGAGTCTGAGATACTGGAAGCATGTAAAGAGTCCGGCCTGATCGTCAGCCGGATACTGCTGCGCGGAGGTGGGGATGACCGAGCGGTCGAATGGGATGACTGAGACGCAAGGCGTCCGTCTGATGGAAGGGTTGCGCGTGCTTGTGACCGGCGGCTCGGGCGGGCTGGGTCAGGGCATCTGCGCGGTCGCCGCGCGCGAAGGCGCGAACGTGGCTTTCACCTGGAACGGGAACGGCGCCGGCGCGGAAGCCACGGAGGCGACGGTGCGCCGCTTCGGCGGCGAGTGCGTGGCGATTCAGGCCGACCTGCGCGAGCGCGGCGCGGCACAGCGCGTCGTCGCCGCGGTCGAAGAGGCTTGGGGGGCGGTGGACGCTCTGGTCAACAACGCGGCCTTCAGCGAGGCGGTGCCGTTCATCCTCCTCGACGACGACGACTTCGCCGACCTGATGGAGCTTAACCTGTTCGCCGCCTTCCGCATGTGCCGCGCCGCCGCGCGCGGCATGATTCGGCAGAAGTACGGGCGCATCGTCAACATCAGCTCCATCACCGGCTCGCGCTCCATCGCCGGGCCGGTTCACTACGCCGCCAGCAAGGGCGCGCTCGAAGGTTTGACGCGCAGCCTCGCTCACGAGGTCGGCCCGTACGGCGTGCTCGTCAACGCCGTCGCCGCCGGCATCTTCGAGGGCGGCTTGCGCTCGACGATCCCCGAGCATCACCAGAAGCGCTACCTCGACGCCTGCGCCCTCTCGCGCCTCGGCCGGCCCGAGGAGTGCGGCGAGCTCGTGGCGTGGCTCGGCTCAAGGCGCAACACGTACATGAACGGCTCGGTTCTCTTCCTCGACGGGGGCACTCTCGCCTGAGCCTGATTTTTCATTGACTATTGCGGGAAATGGATTAGAATCCCCGCGTCGCTTCGTCGCTTTATCACTTCGGCCTGACTTTGGTCAGCCCACAACGTCAGGCCCCGACCCCTTCTCTCACCAGCTTCTTCGCCTTGCCTCGCGAGGCTGTTTCTTAAAGGAGAGCGGCCGTGATTCCACTTAACTCGCTGTTCGACGCCCCCCCCGTCAAAAGGGACAGAGACGCGGCCTTCTTTTCCTACACGCGCTCGATCTGTCCGCAATGCAAGAAACTCATCGACGCGCACATCGTGCTGCGCGACGACAGCGTGTGGATGCAGAAGAAGTGTCCGCAGCACGGCCACTTCGAGGTCGAGGTTTCCGGCGACGCCGAGTACTACGTCAAGTCGCTCTCCTACACGAAGCCCGGCACGATGCCGCTCAACTTCTCGACGAAGGTCGAGCACGGCTGCCCGCTCGACTGCGGCCTGTGTGAAGACCACCTCCAACACACCTGCTCGCCCATCTTCGAGATCAACGACGTGTGCGACTTGACCTGCCCCGTCTGCATCGTGCGCAACCAGCAGCGCTACTCGATGTCGATGGAGGATTTCAAGCGCGGCGTGGACTCGCTGGTCGCCGCCGAGGGCGAGCTCCCCATCATGCTGCTCTCGGGCGGCGAGCCGACCCTCCACCCGCTCTTCTTCGAGTTCTGCGACTACGTGCTGCGCGGCCCCCACGAGGGCAAGATCAAGCGCCTGCTCATCTCGACGCACGGCCGCCGCATCGCCAACAACCGGGACTTCGCCGAGCGGTTCAAGGCCGGCGGCATGTACGCCTCGCTCCAGTTCGACACGCTGCGCGCGGGCGTCTACCCGAAGACGCGCGGCGTCGAGCTGATCGACATGAAGATGAAGTGCCTTGAGGTCATCAAGGAGCTGGACATCCCGACGGTGCTGGTGCCGACGGTCTCGAAGGGCGACAACAGCGACGAGCTCGGCGCGCTCATCGAGCTGGGGCTCGAACTCGAACAGGTGTCGAGCATCGTCATCCAGCCGATGGCGCACACGGGCGACGGCGGCGACCAGTACCACGGCAGCCCCGCCGGACACCGCCTGACCATGCCCGAGGTGCACCGGCTCATCGAAGAGCAGACGGGGTGGTTCAAGCGCGAGTACTTCCACCCCGTCCCCTGCTCGCACCCGAGCTGCTACACGGCGACGTACCTCTTCCGCATGGACGACGGGAAGTACGTGCCGCTCCCGGAGTTCGTCAACGTCCGGCAGTACCTCGACGCGATGTCGAACCGCGCCATCATCCGCTCGGACGACCAACTTGAGCGGATGATTCTCGACTCGATCACCGGCCTCTGGTCGGCGACGAAAGTCGGCGAAGACTCGGAGGTCATCCTCGCCTCGCTCAAGGGCTTCCTCAAAGAGACCTTCAACTCGCGAAACCCGCTCTCCGCCGCCGACATCGAGCGGCGCACGGAGTCCCGCAGCAAGGCCATCTTCATCCACAACTTCATGGACCCCTGGGACCTCGATGTCGCGCGGCTGAAGAAGTGCTGCACGCACTACCTCATGCCCGACGGCAGGCTGATGCCCGGCTGCTCCTACAACAACCTCTACCGCCACAAGGACGAGCGGTTCTTCCCCGACGCCGAGCCGGTGTCGCCCGCGCCGGTCAAGAGCGACGGCCCGTCACTCGTCCAGATCGAAAGCCGGAGGAGATGATTAAAACCTCCGAGACCATCGGCGAGCTGCGCGAGCTGATAGTCAGGGCCGCGCCCGACCCGGCGCTGGCCGCGCCCGTCGTCCACTGTCACGAAGACGAGCCGCTGGATAACGTCATCCCGTTTTCGTCGGTGATCCTGCTCGGGGTGGTGGTGGCGGTCGAAGACCGTTTCGGCATCGTCGTCACGCGCGAACAGCTAGCGCGCGCGTGCGACGGCGGGTCGAGCCTCCGCAAGCTCGCCCGCATGGTCGAAGACCAGCAGGCGGGTCGCGTGAGCCTCGACGCCTCTTCACTGTAAGCCCGCGGCCCGCGGCGCCCCGGCCCGCGATTCACGCGTCGCGCGCGTCTCTCTTATCACCGTAAAGTTTCACGCCATGAAAATAGAGATCGTACACCCGGCGCACTACCGCGACGACGGAACGCTCGTTCAGTCGAAGCGCTGGTACGACCGTCTGGGAGCTTACCTGCCCCACCTGGGTCCGCCGCTGCTGGCGGCGCTCACGCCCGACAGGCATCAGGTGCGGCTCGTCGAAGAGTACACCGAGGACATCGACTTCAACTCGGACGCCGACGTGGTGGCCATCTCCGGCCAGATCATGCAGTTCGACCGCTGCGTGGACATCTCGCGCGAGTTCCGCGCGCGCGGCAAGAAGACGATCCTCGGGGGCTATCTGCCGTGGATGCTGCCCGACCGCGTGGAGGGGCTGTTCGACGCCATCGTCGTCGGCGAGGGCGACGAGGTCTGGCCGCAACTCCTCGACGACATCGAGCGCGGGCAGCTCAAGCCGCGCTACAAGCCCGCGAAGCCGCCCGACATCAGCGACCTGCCGGTGCCGCGCTACGACCTCATCAAGAAAGACCGCGTTGTGGTCTACCCCGTGCAGGCCACGCGCGGCTGCCCCTTCACCTGTCAGTACTGTTCGATCGCCGCCGTCCACGAGGGACTCTACCGGAAGCGCCCCGTGGAGCAGATCGTGCGCGACGTGGAGGCGACGGGGAGTCGTAACATCAACTTCTGCGACGACAACCTCTGCGAGGATGTTAAATACTCCGACCGTCTCTTCACGGCGCTCAGCGGCGCCCCGATTCGATGGGGGACGCAGACCACCATCAACGTGGCGCGCCACCCCGCCCTGCTCAAGAAGGCGCGCGAGTCGGGCTGCGTGCTGATGGCGCTCGGCGTCGAAACCTTCTCCGCGAAGAACCTCGAAGACGTGCACAAGACTTTTCACGCCGTCGATAAGTACGCCGACAGCCTGCGGCGTATCATGGACGCGGGTATCAGTCCGCACGCGCTCATCATCTTCGGCCTGCCCGACGACAACGCGGACACTTTCAAACGGACGGTCGGTTATCTGGAACAGCTCAAGGTGCCCGTCACGCAGTTCTTCATCCTGACGCCCTACCCCGGCTCGCCCACGGGCGACAAGATTTGGCGCTCGGGCAAGGTCTTCGACCAGAACCTCTCCCACCTGCGCGAGCCGTACGTCGTCTACGAGCCGGAGGGTCTCACGCCGGCCGAACTGCACGACGGCTGGTGGGGCGCCGTCAACGACTTCTACTCGCTGCAATCCATCTTCAAGCGCGTCGTCCTGCGCCGCAAGCCGCTCAACCTGTGGGTCAACCTCGCGACCAACCTTTATTACTGGTCGAAGGTCAAGCGCGGCATCCACACGGTCTACTTCGGAAAGAATTAAGTCATGCCACGGGGAGGAGAGCCGGCGTGACGTACCTCGTCGCATCCGCGTTGAAAGACGACCTGGCCGCCGTGCGACAGGCGTCGCCGGAGGTGTGGCGGCAGGTGCGCCGTTACAACCTGCCGGTGCAGCTCGCGCTGGCCGCCGCCGGTGAGGTCGTCGCCCCGTCGTCCGACCCGACGACGCTGGCGGTCGTCTCGCTCGCGCCGTGCCAGCCCGGCTCGGCCGACCTCTACCGCTGGGGACAGGTTGTGACCTCGGGCATGGCGCGCGGCGACCTCGGCGACACGCGCATGAATCCGACCCAGACGCTTCACGCGGTCGATAATCTGGCGATGTCCGCCTTCGCGATAAGTCGGGGCAACCACGCCTACTGTCTGGGCTTAGGCGGGGCGGCGGGACAGGCTTGGGCCGGGCTGGAAGCGATTCAGGAGAGACTGTCCGCGGGTCGGGAGACGGAGGCGCTGCTCATGGCCGGCGATCAGGACTGCGCCGAAGACCGGGCCGCGGGTGTCGGCGTCGCCCTGCTCTTCTCCGCCTCCCCGCGGCCTTACTCGCCGCGCGGCCTTCCGGTGCGTCTCATCTCCGTCGAGCGCGAGCGGAGGTCGCGCGCGGGCGCTTGCGTGCCGCACGCGGTGGCGGGTCTGTGCGGCCTGCTCTCGGCCATCGCGTGGCACGCGGGCGGGACGCTCTCGTACGACGTTCCCGCGGAACATTCGGACGGGGTTGACGCCGTGAGGGTCACGATGGAGGTCGGGCGATGAACGCCGAACGGCGCGTCGTCATCACGGGGGTCGGCGCCCTCTCGGCGCTCGGCGCGACGGCGGAAGAGCTTTGGAGCGGGTTGCTCGGCGGGCGTTCTGGAGTCGGCCGGATATCTCATCTGGTGAAGTCGGGCATCAACGTCACGACGGGCGGCGAGGTTAAGGCGGTGGCTCACGACCGCATCGACCGCGACCGCGAAATCGCCCGCCGCGCCATCGACGACGCGTTACGTGCGGCGAACTGTGACGCGGCTGAGTGCGGCTTCATCTGGGCCACGGGACTCGACACGTTTCAAGCCGGCGCCGACGGCTTCGTGCACCGCTCGGCGGGGCGTTGCTTCACGGAGTTGGCGTCACGTTTCAGTAACCCCCGGCGGATGATCGCCGCCGCGTGCGCTTCGGGCACGCAGGCCGTCGGCGAGGCTTTCCGCCTCATCCGGGACGGCCGTGCGGAGGCGTGCGTCGCGGGAGGTTCGAGCGTGATGCTCACCCCGTTTTATCTCATCGGGTTCGCGGGGCTACAGGCCGTGGCCGTCGATTGTGACGGCGACGACCCTTCGGCGGCCTGCCGTCCTTTCGACCGGCGGCGGAAGGGCTTCGCGCTCGCCGACGGCGCGGGCGCGCTGGTGTTGGAAACCCTCGCCGGGGCGCGCAGGCGCGGCGCGAACGTGCTGGCCGAAGTCATCGGCTTCGGCGTGAGTCAGGACGGCTTCGACCTCAACCGCCCGTGCGACGACGGCGCGGGCGGGGAGCTTTGCATGCGCCGCGCGCTGGACGACGCCGGCCTTGAGCCGCACGCGCTCGGCGCGGTCAACGCCCACGCCACCGCGACTTTCCTCGGCGACCTCGCCGAAGCCGCCGCCCTGCGCAGGCTCCTGGGAGACGCGTGGCAGCGCACTCCCGTCTCGGGGGCCAAAGGCGCCATCGGGCACGCGATGGCCGCGGCCGGCGCGCTCGAAGCAATCGTCGCCGCTCACACTTGCGCGACCGGCATCGTGCCCCCGACGGTCAACCTGCGCGAGCCTGACGAGGGCTGCGAGTTGGATCACGTCATCGGGGCGCCGCGAGACGCCGACGCGCGAACGGTGCTGTCCGTGTCGTTCGGCATGGGCGGTCAGAACGCGGCCGTCGTCCTGAAGCGTGCATCTCTATGACGACTTCCGCCGACTGGGGACAGAGCGGGCGCGTCGTCGTCATCACGGGCGCCACGGGTTATCTCGGCCGCGCGCTGGCGCGGGGGTTCGCCGACGCGGGCGCGACGCTCTTTCTGAACGGGCGCAATCAGGAGTCGCTTGACGCGCTCGCCGCCGAGTTGAACGCCCCTCCCGAGCGTGTGCACACTTGGGCGGCTGACCTGACCGAGAGCGACGCGGGCCAGCGTCTCGTCGGCGCCGCGCTTTTGAAGCTCGGCCGCGTCGATACGCTCGTGCTCAACGCCGGGACGCTCGCCGACGGGCTTATCGCGGGGCTGACCGATTACGAGATGGAACAAGTTTACGACCTTAACCTGTGGGGCACGTTCCGCACGCTGCGCGCCGCGCTGCGGCCCATGATTCTACAGCGCGGCGGTCAGGTCGTCGTCGTCTCTTCGACGGCGGCGCAAAGACCCGGAGTCGGGCAGGGGGCTTACGCCTCCTCGAAGGCGGCGCTGGAATCTCTCGTCAGAACCACGGCGCGCGAGACGGCCGCGCGCGGGATTCGCGTCAACGGGGTCGCGCCCGGAATCCTCGCCGGGGGGATGGCGGCGCGCATCCTCGACGAGGCGGCGGGGCGCGCGGCGCAGGCGATCCCGATGGGGCGGCCGGGCGAGGCCGGCGAGGTCGTGCCCCTCGTCCTGTTTCTCGCCTCGCCGATGAGTTCTTACGTGACGGGACAGGTGTGGGCTGTTGACGGAGGGTACACGGCATGAACGAGCAAGGCGCTAACGAGCAAGGCGCTTTCGAGGAGGTGGCTGCCATCGTCCGGCAAACTCTGGCCCTGCCGGAGTCAGAGCCTGTCCGACCCGAGCAGCTACTCTTCTACGACTTGAGCTTCACCTCGCTCGACCTGCTCGACCTGCTGTTCCGTCTCGAAGAACGTTTCGGCATCGGCATCCCCGAGGGAACCATCTACGGCCTCGCGCGCGGCGACATGCCGGACGGCGAGTTCGCGGAAAGCTCCGTGCTGACCGCCGCGGGGCGCGAGCGTCTGATGGCGCTGCTCTACGACTCGCCGCCGCAAATCTTCCCCGCGCGCATACACGTCACGACCCTGCCGCGCTACTGCACGGTCGGCGCGATCACGCGGCTCGTCGAACACAAGCTGGCTGAGGCGTGAAGCATGTTCGAGCTGATGCGCTCAATCAACACGGACGCCGGGCGCGGTCTGGCGCGCGGGACGGCCGCCGTCCCGGCCGACTGTCCCGCCTTCGCCGACCACTTCCCCGGCGCCCCCCTGCTCCCCGGCTCGCTCCTCATCGAGTTGGCGGCGCAGGTCGCGGGGCCTTTGGCGGAAGAGACAATCAGCTCGCGGCTCGGGCTTGAGCGCTGGGCCGTGCTCGGCATGATCCGCGACGCGAAGTTTCTGCGGCACACGCCGCTCCCCGCGCAACTACTCATCACCGCCGAGGTGCGCCGCGCGGAGGCCGCAAAGGTCGTCGTCCAAGCGTCCGCACGCGTGGACGGGCAAGAGGTCTTACGCGCGGAACTGTGGATGATGATGCTTGAGGCTTCGCCCGAATGGGCGGCAGCCGTCGCCGCGCGACTCGAACGTGTCGCCCGTTGGAAAGGAGCCGCGCCGTGAAGCCGCGCACGCCGTCGCACGCCCTGTCACAACTCGACGCCTTCTTCGTGGCCTATCAGGAGCGCGCGGGCATCCTCATGCAGCACGGCGTCGAGGTCGAGGTCAAAGGCGAGGCGCGGCGCGAACATCTCGAACAGGTCTTGGCTCACCTCGTCGGCCGCTGGCCCAGACTCGGCCAGACGCTTCATAAAGGTTTGACGGGCTTGAGCTGGCGCGGCGAGCCTCGCACGGGCGAGATGCTGCGAACGGCCGAAGGCGGCGGCGCGCTCGCCCGCTGGCGGAACCAACCCATCGACCTTTTCCGCGAGCCGCCCTTCCAGTTGCTCTGCCTGCCGGGCGCGGGGCGCAGCACGCTCGCGTTCCGCTGTCATCACGCGGCCGCCGACGGCGAGGCTTTCATCATCGTCTGCACGGAGGCGCTGCGCGTTCTGGCGTTGCTGCAAGGCGGCGAGACTCCGCCGCGAGCCGAGGCCGCTCCCGGCCTCAAGCTGATGGAGATAGTTCCTCCCGCCACCCTTTTGTCGCGGAAGTTGTGGTCGGGGATGTGGCGCTACACGCGCTGGCTGGCGGCCGAGGCCGGCGCCGGTCGCAGCATGTCTTTGAACGTGCGCGCCCGCGAGCCGGGGGACATCGCGACGTGCGAGAGGGTGCTCGACGAGACGGAGTTAAAAGACATCCGCAGGCGTGCGGCCGGCGCCGGGGTCACTCCCGCGTGGCTGTTCGCGGCCGCGTGGGTGCGGGCCATCGGCGGTTGGAACGGCTCGCAGGGCCGCGGCGGAAAGGGTCTCGTCTCGCTGGAAGTGCCCGTGAGTTTGCGCCCCGCGCGAGGGCGCCGAGACCACGTCGGCAACTTCATTTCGCCGCTCGTCCTCTTCGGCGACCCGTCGCGGCCGCTCGCAGAGGTCGCCCGCCGAATGTGCGAGGAGTTCAAAAAGCAGGTGCGACGCGGCTCACACCTGGGCGTGCCTCTCTTCACCGCGCCCGCGCGCTTCCTGCCGTGGTTTCTGTTCCGGCGGCTCGCCGTGAACCAGACTTCGACCGGCTTCGCCACGAGTCACTTCACCTGGCTGGAACAGAAGGCGGAGCTTCAGGAGCTTCCGGCACTCTCGGGCGGCGCGTTTGAACTTTTGGACTTTCACACCTACACGCCCGTGTGCCTGCACATGGGCGCGGCGCTCGCCGTCGTCCCTCTTAACGGCAACGCAAAGCTCGTGTTGACCTACCGGCTGACGGCCTTCGACGGCGCGGAGGCCGAGTCGCTGCTCGAACTGGTGGCGGAGGAACTGCAAGGCGCGCTGCGCGAACAGAGGCGGGCGGTCGGATGAGCAAGTCCGAGTCGGCAAAGCACGTCGTCATCATCGGGGCCGGCCCGGCGGGGCTGGCCGCCGCCGTCTGCCTTGCGCGGCGCGGCGTCGCGTACACGCTGCTCGAACAAGGGTCTCTCGTATCGAGCGCGCTCCGCCAGGTTGACCCGGACATGGTCTTACTCTCGCCGACCGGCCTGTCGCTGATGCCCGGCATGGAGCGACGGCCGGGAGACCCCGAATACCTCCCCTTCCGAGAGCTGGTCGCGGCGCTCGAACACTATCAGGAGAAATACCGTGTACAGGTCGTCAACGACGCACAGGTCACGTCCGTTGACCGCGACGGCGAAGCCTTCACGGTTCGTTATCGCGGGAAGGACGAAGCCGAACACGTCCTCAAGGGGAGTCACGTCGTCAACGCCACGGGCATCATCAGCCGCCCGCAACTCCCGCCGGACTTCAAACCCGGCGAGTGCTCGTTTAGCTGGATGCACAGCCTCAAGGCGCGCGGCTCAGACCTCGCGGCGGCGCGCACGCTGCTGGTCGTCGGCGGCGGCGCTTCGGCCGCCGAGGTGCTTGAGCGCTGGCTCGAAGTGCGCCACGGCGAAGCCCACGCGTGGCTCTCGCTGCGCTCGCCGATGATGGCCTTCCCTCATTGGATTTTGGGGATAGACGTTCACTACTTCACCTGGCTGCCGGAGCAGTTGCCGGCCGGCCTGTTCGGGTGGCGCGCCGGGAGGCTGCACGAGCCGATGACGGGTCTGAAAGTTTCGCGCGCGATAAGGCGCGGCCTGATTACGCGCGCGCCCGCCGTCAAGGGCTATCAAGGCGACGCCGTGACCTTCAAGGACGGCAGGCAAATCCGGCCCGATCTCGTCGTCTTCTCGACGGGCTTTCGCTACGCGTCCGAACACTTCGGCGGGTTGGTGGATTACGACCCGGACGGAAGGCCGCTGGTTAAAAACTGTGAGAGCACGCGCACGCGCGGCCTCTATTTACTGGGCTTTCGATTCGGGCGCACCTTCGCGTCCCCTTACCTGCGCGGAATCGCGCGCGACGCGCGGTACGTGGCGGAACGGATCGCGAGTGAAGGCGGTTAGCCGCCAGAGAGAATCAGATGAAGGCCGTACAGGTAGACGCTTTCGGCGGGGTCGAGGTCTTGCGGGTCGTGGAGCGCCCGAAGCCACAGCCGCGCGAAGGCGAAGTCCTCATACGCGTCGAGGCCGCCGGGCTTAACTACTCGGACCTGATGCAGCGTGAAGGACTCTACCCCGGCGGGCCCAAGCCGCCTTACTTTTCCGGCGCCGAGGCCGCAGGAGTCGTCGAGTCGGCGGGGGCGCAACACGACGGGACGCCGCCGCTCGGCTCGCGCGTCGCCTGCATTACCAAGGGCGGCGCGCACGCGGAATACGTCCTCGCCGATGCGCGCGCCTGCATCCCCTTGCCCGACGCGGTCTCTTTCGCCGAGGGCGCGGCCTTTCCCGTCCAATACCTGACGGCCTTCCACGCGCTCTCGACCGTGGCGCGCGCGGCTCAAGGGGAGACGGTGCTCGTCCACGCGGCGGGCGGCGGGGTCGGCACGGCCGCCGTGCAGGTCGCCCGTCTGCTCGGCCTCAAAGTGATGGGGACGGCGTCAACGAGCGAGAAACGCGCGCGCGTGCTCGAGCTCGGCGCGGATTGCGTGGTCGGCTATGAAGGGTTCGAGACGGCTGCGCGCGACTTCACGGGCGGGCGCGGGCCGGACATCATTCTCGACACGGTCGGCGGTGACGTGCTGCGCCGCAGCCTCGCGCTCCTGCCGCCGCTCGCGCGGCTGGTCGTGGTCGGTCTCGCCAGCCGCGAGGCGCCCGCCATCGACACCGTGAAATTACTCTTCCGCTCGCAGGGCGTGCTCGGCTTCCACCTGAACTCGATTCTTGAGCGCCCCGAGTTGACGCAAACATCCCTCGGACGGTTGTTAAGCTGGGTCGTCGAGGGCAGGCTCAAGATACAAGTCGGTCACACGCTCCCGCTGGCGGAGATTCGCCGCGCTCACGGGCTGCTCGCCGGCCGTCAGAGTTACGGCAAGGTCGTGCTGCTCCCTTAACCTCTCACCCTCGGCGGGCCGGTTGCCCATTGACTCAACGGAGGAACCGCCATGAAGCACAATTATTCGGTCTCCGATTACATGCACTTCGGCCGCATGTACTGGCGCGCGCGCGGCCGTCACAAGGCTTGGGGCAAGCTGTACGAGGCGTCGCTCGCCGACGGGAGCTACAAGCTGCCCGCGGCCGCCGTCGTCCAACTCCTGCCGACGGAGGCGTGCAACCTGCGCTGCGCGATGTGCAACCAGTGGGGCGAGAACGGCTATTTTCTTCAGGGCGCGCGCAAGGCCGGACACATGGACGGCGCGGGGCTGACACGACTGATGCGCGGCCTGTCGCCCAAAGACACCTTCATCAGCGTCCACGGCGGCGAGCCGTTCGCCTACAAGCACACCGACACCCTGCTTGAGCTGCTGAGCGAACAGCAGTTCGACGTGATCTTCACGACCAACGGCACGCTGCTCGAACCCCACCTCGAACGCCTCGCCCGCGTCAGAAATCTCGCCTTCCTCCTCTCCATCGACGGCGACGAGGAGACGCACGACAAGATTCGCGGCGCGGGCCGGTACCGGCAGACGAAGGCCGCGATGGCCGCTCTGTTCGACCTCCGGCGCGAGTTGAAGATGCCGCTGCCGCTGCTCGTGATGAGCTTCACGGTCTGCGAGTGGACGACCGAGGTGCTTGAGAAGGCTTACGAGATAGCCGCCGAGTTCAACTGCTTCGCCATCAACTACAACTTCCGCTGGTTCCTCACCGAAGAGGTCGGGCAGAAGTACGAGGAGCACTTGCGGAAGGAGTTCGGGCTGAAGTCTTCGGGCGCGTGGCGCGGCTGGCTCTCGGAGAATCACGACGGCCACGACTACGGGAACGTCGCGCGGGCGCTCGGCCGCGTGATGCGCCGGAAGCGGCTCCGCCTCCTGCCGCCGTACGTGATAACCACGCCGAGCCAGCTCCGCGGCAAAGACTACGAGACGTACTTCACCGACTACCTCGACACGTTCGGCAACGAGAGTTGCTTCATGCCCTTCTACTGGGCGCGCGTCCACGCCAACGGCGACCTCATCTACTGCCCCGGCCACCCGGACATCATCGCCGGCAACGTCTTCCGCGACGGCCTGATGGAAGCCTTCAACTCCGAGACCTCGGTCAAGTTCCGCAAGCACATTCTGACGAACCGCCTCCCGATTTGTAACCGCTGCTGCGGCCTCTACATGACCAACCCGGCGCGCCCCTACGAACAGAAGGCGCGGCGCAACCTCGGACTCCCCAAAGAGGTCACGACGCACTGGCCGTAATTCTCACGACGAAAGGAGGAAACCCGATGATTGCCTTGACCGCTCTCTTTCTCGTTACCTGTTTTCTAGCCTACGTCAACGGCGCCAACGACAACTTCAAGGGGGTGGCGACGCTCTTCGGCAGCGGGACGACCCGCTACGGCAGGGCCATCTGGTGGGCGACTCTGACCACGCTGGCCGGCTCCGTCTGCTCGATCTTCCTCGCCGAGGCGCTGGTGAGAAATTTTTCCGGCAAAGGACTCGTGCCCGACGCCCTGACGGCCTCTCCGATATTCCTGCTATCGGTCGCCGCCGGGGCCGGGCTGACCGTCATGCTGGCGACCTTCTGGGGCTTCCCCATCTCGACGACGCACAGCCTGACGGGCGCCCTGGTCGGCAGCGGTCTCATGGCCGTGGGGGCGGCGGTTAATTTCGCCAACCTCGGCAGCGCCTTCTTCGTGCCCCTGCTCTTTAGCCCCGTCGTCTCCGTTGTGCTAGGGCTGGCCGTCTACAGGCTCGTCCGCGTCTTCGAGGCGCGACGCGCGGCGGAGGAAGAAAGCTGCATCTGTATCGGCGAAGTCGAGGCGTTGGCCGGCGCCCCGCAACCGGCGTCCGTCCTCGCCGCCAGCGGCGTCGTGCTGCCGGAGGTGAGCGTGGCCACCGTCGCCGAGTGCGACGAGCGTTACGGGGGGAAGATGGTAGGGGTGAAGAGCCAAAGCGCGCTCGACGCCGCCCACTTTGTCAGCGCGGGCAGCGTGTGCTTCGCCAGAGGTTTAAACGACACCCCGAAGATCGTCGCGCTCCTGCTCGTCATCAAGGCGCTGGGGCTTGAGTGGGGGATGATCTGCGTCGCCTTGGGGATGGCCGTCGGCGGGCTGCTGAGCGCCCGCAGGGTCGCCGAGACGATGAGCAAGAAGATCACGCCGCTCACGCGCCCCCAGGGGCTGAGCGCGAATCTGGTGACCGCCGCGCTGGTCATCTTCGCGAGCCGCTGGGGCATGCCCGTCTCCACCACCCACGTCGCCTGCGGCTCGCTGTTCGGCATCGGCCTGATTACAAAGCAGGCCAACGCCCGCGTGGTGACGGAAATACTGTTGTCGTGGGTCGTCACGCTGCCCGTCGCGATGATACTGGGCGGCGCGGCCTACTACGCCTTAACTCTGAGCTGAAAGAGTACGGGATGAGCATCCACTACGAACTTCGAGACTACTGGCACTTCGGCGGGATGTTCTGGCGCGGTCGCCGTCGCCACCGCGTCTGGGGGAAGCAGTACGAGGCCGCGGTTCGCGACGGGAGCTTCAAACTCCCTTCGCCCGCGGTCGTCCAGTTGATTCCGACGGAAGCCTGCAACCTGCGCTGCCCGTTCTGCAACCAGTGGGGCGAGAACGGCTACTTCTTAGACGGCACGCGCAGGGCCAAGCACACCGAAGAGACGGCGCTGGTCGAACTCGTCGAGGGACTCTCGCCGCAGTCCTCGCTCATCAACATTCACGGCGGCGAGCCATTCGCCTACAAAAACATCGACACGCTGCTCGGGGTTTTGGGCGAGCGCCACTTCGACGTGCTGATTACCACCAACGGCACCCTCATGAAAGACCATCTGGAACAGGTGGCCCGCATAAAAAATCTGGCGCTGATCCTGTCGGTTGACGGCGACGAGGAGTCGCACGACAGGGTTCGCGGCGTGGGGCGATTTCGGCAAACGAGGGAAGGACTCGCCGCGCTCTTCGACCTCCGGCGCAAACTGAAGATGCCGCTCCCGCTCGTCATCATGAGCATCGTCGTCTGCGAGTGGACGACCGACGTGATCGAGAAGGCTTTTGAAGTGGCCCGCGAGTTCGGCGTCTTCGTCCTCAACTACAACCTGCGTTATTTCATGCCGGAAGAGGCGGGGCTGTCCTACGAAAAATATCTGGGCGAGCATTTCGGCATAGAGAAGTCGTCGGGGGCTTGGCGCGGCTGGATCGCCCCGAAGCACGAACAGCACGACTACCGCGAGGCCGCACGGCGCCTCAACCGCCTCCTCAGCCGCGAGCGGTTCCGACTCTTCCCGCCTTACGCGGTCGCGGGACCGGATCACCTGCGCGGCAAAGATTTTGAAGACTGGTTTACCGACTACTCCAACACGTTCGGCAACGAGAGTTGCTTCATGCCCTTCTACTGGGCGCGCGTCCACGCCAACGGCGACCTCATCTACTGCCCCGGCCACCCGGACATCATCGCCGGCAACGTCTTCCGCGACGGACTGATGGGTGCGTTCAACTCCGAGATGTCGGTCAAGTTTCGCAAGCACATCCTCAACAACAGGATGCCCATCTGCAACCGCTGCTGCGGCCTCTACATGACCAACCCGGCGCGCCCTTACGAACAGAAGGCGCGGCGCAATCTCGGACTCCCCAAAGAGGTCACGACCCGCCGGCCTTAAACACAAGACGACGATGCCCCCCAAGCCCCTGCGCTTTTACGCGGAACTGTACGTTGACAGATCGCCCTCCGTCGTCTGGTCTTTCTTCTGCGACCTGTCGAGGTGGAGCCAGTGGAGCCCGATATGCCATGAGAGTCGGCTGCTCGGGTACGGGCGGCTGGAGGCGGGAGCCGTCCTGCATTTACGCTTCAGCATCAGCAGCATCCCCGTCGCCGTCCCGGCAAAACTCGTCGCCGTCCGTCCCGCCTCCGTCGTCAGTTGGCAGGCGCACGCATTCGGCATCGAGGCGCTGCACACCTACCGTTTCCGCGCACACAAGACCGGGACGTTGGTCACCAACGAAGAGATATTTTACGGCGTCGCGTTTCCCTTCAACCATCTCATCGCCGGCTGGTACAGGGTGAGCAGGTTAAGTAGCAGGTCACTTCACGGGATTAAAAGAGTTCTCGAACGTGAGGCGGGGTGAGCGCCGCGTCACGCCTTATCGAGCACACTAAGCGACGCGGGGAGGCGCGCGCCGGCTCGACAGCACCGGCGCGCGCCCGTTGAGATAACCAAAGCGGGGGCGCATAATGATGAAAAGCGGCCGCACTTGCAATATTTTTGTGACAGAGGTTCGGGAGGTTTTGAGACTGACGGCGTTAGCGGTCGGGGCGCGCGGCGCGTGTGCGGTAGTGCACTTTTAAGTGTTGACAGGCGCACGCACAAGGGCCTATTGTGCGTGTGCGTCGTCGCCCTTTTGCTGCTAACAAGCGGCGTTCACCTCTTGTGAGCCTCAGCCAGCTTGACGTCAGCTTCGTAGCATCTCGAACCCGGTCAACGGGCGGGCAGTCCGCCGGCCGCGACCTCGGTAGGAACTAACCATGCGAAAAGTCCCCCTCGAATTCCTGTCCCGTTACGTGGAGAACATCGTCGCCGCGCGCATCAGGGGCGGCCGGAACAAGAAGCTCGTCAAGCCGATGATCGCCGGGCTTTACCTGACGATGAAGTGCAACTTCCGCTGCACCTACTGCGACGACGGCTCGGGCAACATGTACCCCGACATGCCCGACCACCGCCTCGACACCGCCGGGACGCTCAAGGTGCTGGAGATCATGCGCAAGTGCTCGCCGGGTCTCGACCTCACGGGCGGCGAGGTCACGCTGCGCCCCGACATCGACGAGATCATGGAGCACGTCGGCCGGCTCGGCTTCTGCCCGACGACCTTCAACACCAACGCCTTCCTGCTCGACAAGCACCTGTCGGTGCTCCACCACCTCGACTACCTCATCATCAGCCTCGACTCGACCGACGAGGCGCGCAGCGACGAGCTGATTAACCTCGGCCGGGGCGGGCAGACCGGGCGCGTCATCCAGAACATCAAGCTGGCGCAGGAGTACAAGCAGACGCACGGCCTCAAGTTCGACACGATCATCAATACGGTCATCCTCCCCGAGACCATCGAGGACGCGTGGGGCGTCTTCGAGTTCTGTCTGGAGAACAACTTCTACTGGTCGCCGATGCCCTACATCGTCGGGAAGTACCCGTGCCCGGGCCTTGTGGACAACCCGCGCTGGCACGAGCTGGTGGACGAGGTGATGCGCGCCAAGCGGCTCGGCGCGAGGGTCTACGGGAACATGAAGGTGCTGCAAACGATCCGCAACTTCGCGCGCTTCGAGTGCTACCCCACGACGCACGCCATCGTCTACCCCAACGGCGACCTCTTCTACCCGTGCTCGCCGCTCAACACGGTCGCGGGCAACCTGCTGGAGATCGGCGACTACGAGAAGGCGATGCGCGCCGGCGAGGAGAAGCACGGCCCCATCCCCTACTGCGACTCGCGCTGCCACATCGGCTGCTACATGGAAGGCTCGACCGCCATCGTCAACCCGGCGGTGGGCGTCATGGAGGCGTGGCGCTTCATACGCCGCCCGCCCAAAGACCCCGTCCGCCTGCGCAAGCCGAACGGCAACGGCAAGGCGACGATGCCGCCCGACTTCTCCGAGTTCCGCAAGATGCCCTCACTGCCGCCCGACGAGACGCGCAGGCTCCGCCGGGAGGGGCTGCTGGAAAACGACTTCACCTCGACGCTCAGCATCAAGGGACAGGCCGCGCAGCCTCTGATCCCCATCACCAGAAACTAAGGCTCCCCATGCAAAGCAATTTCCAAGAGCACACGCTGAACGGCGGCGGCCCCGTCGGGTTGTCCGGCACTCCCGTCGGGTTGTCCACCCCGAGCGCGCGCGCGGGGCACGGCCGCGTCATACGCTACCCAGTGGACGCCATCTCGGTCGCGGTCGTCGTGGGGACGCTGGCCTTGCAGGTCACGGCCTATTCCCTGCCCCTGCCCTGGTACGCCCTCTTCCCCATCCTGCTCGGCGTCCGCCAACTGCACCTTGTCGAGCACAACCACGCGCACCTCAAGATTTTCCGCCAGACTTTCCTCAACGAGCTGCTCGGCTGGATGTGTTACGTCTCGAACGGGTGCCCGCTCGAATGTTACGAGATGTTCCACGTCCACAACCACCACCGTTACCTACAGCGTTTCGACAGCGAGGCGCCCGACTGGTCGAGCACCTTCGGCTTCGGCGGCACACGCTACCCGGACAAGCCGGTCGGCCGGCTCTACTACATGCTGACCTTCGCGATGCTCGCGTGGCTCCACTGCATGATCGAGATCATCCGCCGGCCCGGCGACGCCCTCGCGCGGCGGTTCATGCGCTCCTCCGTCATCTGCCTGAGCGTCTGCGGGGCGCTGGCTTACATGAGGCCGTGGCAGTTCCTCATCTTCTTCATCATCCCGTGGCTCGTCGTCTACCTCGGCATGGCCAGCAACAACTACGACCACCACCAGGACTGCAAGATGACGAACGCGTACGACTCGGCCAACGTTGACCTGCGTTTTCCGTACCGAGTCTTCGGCTTCAACATCGGCTACCACGTCGAGCACCACATCAAGCCCACGCTCCACTGGAGCCTCCTGCCCCGGTACCACCGGACGCTGGAGCCGCTCATCCCGGCGGAGAATTACGTCGTCGCGCCGCGTAAGGAGACCTCCGAGACGACGGTCTGAGCGCCGCAGGCGTGAACGAGAAGAAGCGGGTTAACTCAAGGTCGAGTTAACCCGCTTCTCGTTTTCGCGCGGCCGCGGTTTACTGGTTATCGACCCGCGACTCGATGACGCTCTGGACGGCGGCGGGGACGGCGGAGAAGAAGTCGTAGCCGGTGGCCGACTCGATCTGATCCACGCTCACGCGGTAGGTCTTCCAGTCGGCCGCGCGGATGCCTTGAGTGTTCGGCATCAGCACCGCTATCGTCCGCGTCGAGGTCGTCACCCGCGTCACGTCGTTCGTCCCCGACGGCAGCACGATGACCACCTTCCACACCTGCGACGGCACGGCGACCTTGCCCCCGGCGATGGTCGTCGTCGTCCCGCCGTTCGAGCCGGTCCCGCCCGAGCCTGACCCGCCCATCACTATGTACAGCTCGTTGCCCGAGGTGACCAGCGTGCGGAGGTAGTTCTCCATGTTCGCCCACGGCCCCTGATTGTTGTCGGGCGACTGCGGCAGCATGTTCGTCATCAGGAAGGTCGAGGAGTTGTCGGCGACCGTCAGCGTGCGGTCGGCCGAAGGGCAGTGGTGGCCGCGGTCGAAGCCCGAGCCGGAGTAGTCCGTCCCCTGCACCTGATACCACCCGGCGGGGAGCGTCGTGTCGTTGCGGAAATCATCCTGCCGCGGCGTGCTCCCCAGCCACGACGAGGCGAGGTGCCAGCTCACCCAGTTCGGCCGCCCCTTGTCGCGGTGGTACGAGACCGCGAACTGCGGCTTGTTGAGCAGGTAGTTGGTCGGCTGGTTTACGTCGGCCACGGCGTTCGACGGGTTCCCCATCGTCAGGTGGACGCTCGCGGGCGGCGGCGGCGCCGCGTACGAGGCGACCGCGACGTTGTCGATGTTGATGCGGTTGGCGCCGCCCCCGACCTTGCGTATCGAGAGGCGCACCGGGACGGCCGAGTTAACAGTGAAGCTCGCCGTCTGGAGCGAGGTCGAGGAGGTGCTTACGGTCGAGCCGACCTTCGTATAGCTTGAGCCGCCGTTGGTCGAGACCCACAGCTCCCACGAAGAGGCGCCGTCGGTGCCGAAGACCGCGTGCTGGACGGTGACGCTCCCGGCCGAAGCGTAGTCGAAGTCGCTGCTGATCGAGCCGGTGTTGCGTATGCGCGCGGAGGCGGCGCCCGTCTTGCGGTCGGTCGAGAGGTTGCCGACGAGCGCGTCGTCGAAGAACCACCAGCCGGTCGTGAGGAAGACGTCGGCGGCGGCGTAGGAGGTCTTGGTGCCGCTCTCGAAGCCCTCGGTCGAGGTCTGTGCGGAGGCGCGCCGCGAAGGCACGGCGAGCGCGGCGAGGATGGCGAGCGCGCAGGCGAGCGCGGCCGTCTTGCGGAAAGCTCTCATCGAAGGATTCTCCTCGGGATGGGTTCGGACGTGGAGGGTCGTGCGCCGGGCAGGGCGCCGAGGTAGATGGTGCGGGTTGGGGCGCGGCCGCCGCTCTTTATCTGCGCCGCGCTCTCCTCTGGTCGGTGAGAATTAAGGGCACTAACCGGGCGAAGCGTCGCCGAACTTTAAACTTAACCGCCGCCGCTTTACAAGCTTTCCGGCGCCCTCACGCGCGCGGGCGGTAAGCGTTTATACTCGTCGCCGACAACGAAAGAGGGGGAGACTTTAACGGATGATACTCGACGCCTTCAGGCTTGACGGCAGGGTCGCGCTCGTGACGGGCGCCTCGGCCGGACTCGGCGCGGCGGTCGCGGTCGCGCTCGCCGAGGCCGGCGCGGACGTGGCCTGTCACGGCAACTCTCGCTCGCCCGACGCGACCTGCGCGGCGGTCGAAGCGGCGGGGCGCCGCGCGCTCGGCGTGAGCGCCGACCTCTCGGACAGGGAGTCGCCGCGCCGCCTCGTCTCGGAGGTGTTAGGGAAGTTCGGCCGCCTCGACGTGCTCGTCAACAACGCGGGCATCATCCGGCGCACGCCCGCCGTGGACTTCTCCGAAGAGGACTGGACGGCGGTCATCGAGGTCAACCTCAACGCCGTCTTCCGCCTCTCGCAGCTCGCCGGCCGCCACATGGTCGAGCGCGGGTCGGGCAAGATCGTCAACGTCGCTTCCCTGCTCTCGTTTCAGGGGGGCGTCACCGTGCCGGCCTACGCGGCGTCGAAGGGCGGCGTGGCGCAGCTCACCAAGGCGCTCGCCAACGAGTGGGCGTCCAAAGGCGTCAACGTCAACGCCATCGCGCCCGGCTACATGAGGACGGACAACACCTCGGCTTTGCAGAAGGACGAGACGCGCAACCGCCAGATACTCGAACGCATCCCCGCCGCGCGCTGGGGCGAGCCGAAGGATTTGGCGGGCGCCGCCGTCTTCCTCTCGTCGCCCGCGAGCGACTACATCAACGGACACGTCTTGGTCGTGGACGGCGGCTGGATGGGAAGGTGAAGGCGGAAGCCCAACCACTGGCCCGCGCCTATAGTCTCAAAAGGCTCTCACTCACCTTTCGCCTTGAGGAACCAGTCGAGCGCGCCGCGCGCGATGTCGGGCGGCACCGTGTGGCCGCCGTCAAACTCCCTGTACTCGACGGCGTAGCCCGCGCGCTGCGCCTGCGGGACGATCCGCCGGCTGCAAGCGTCCACCGACAGCACACGGTCGCGCGTCCCGTGCGAGACGAACAGCGCGGGCGAGCCGCGCTTCGACGCGGGCGCCATGAAGCCCGGCGAGAAGGCGAGGACGTGCGTGAAGAGGTCGCCGTTCGTCAGCCCCAGCGAGAGCGCGTAAGAGGCTCCGTCCGAGAACCCGCCGACGCCGACGCGCGCCGAGTCCACCTCGTAACGGCCGAAGGTCTGCATGAGCGCGCGGTCGATGAACGTCACGTCCGGGCCGTAGCCGCCCTCGATCACGTCCCACGTCTGGCCGCGCGAGTCGGGGACGAGCAGCAGCAGGCCGAACTCGTCCGCCAGCTTTTGTAGCATCGGCGTCGTGTTGCGCGCGCTGCCGCCCGCGCCGTGCAGCATCAGCAGGAGCGGCGCCGCGCGCCCGGCCGCGTAGGAGGCGGGCGCGTAGAGGAAGCCGTCGCGCCCAGTCCCGAGTCTCAGCTCTTGCAACCCCGCGGCGCCCGCCGCCTCGACGCGGCCCGGCCGCGCCGTCAGTCGCCCCTGTGGAGACGCCCCCCTGTCCCAAAACGACATCAAGCTCCCCCTCGTAAAGTCCACACCCGCCAGACGCCTCACCCCGTAGACGAGGCCGGCGCACGCGCCGAACGCGCCCAGCCCGAGGACGAGCGCGCGCCGCCGCGTCACCCCTCGCCCGGCCGCGTCCGTGTCTGTTATGTCCGGGCCGCCCATCGCCCGCAAACTAACATAGGAGCCGAACTCCCGCGCGCTTATTTTGACGCGGGCGGCTGTACGGTCGCGCCGGACAGTATTCGTGCGGTCATTTTGCCCCGGCCGGCGTGATATACTTTCGTCGCGGCCGCCTGTACTGTTGACGCGGGTGCGACGGCGCGCTACCCTCGCGAATTATAATTAGCGGCTAACGAGTCGCCGGTGGGGCCGGAGTGCTCGGACGCCACTTCCCTTGAAACATACAACAAGCCGTTTTCCGACCGAAGACCTACGGAGGATTGTTAATGAGTTTTAGCCGTCATCCCCTGCGCAAAGTCGCCGCCTCACTTTTCGCCGTCATGTTGCTCTCGGTCGCCGCCGCCGCCAAGGGCGACGAGCAGAACGCCTTCCCCAACGTCCACATCAAGAACTTCGGGCAGATGGACGAGCGCTTCTACCGCGGCGCCGAGCCGAAGAGCCTCGAAGAGATCAAGTCGCTCAAGGAGCTGGGCATCAGCACCGTCATCGACCTTCAGGAGAAGCCTGCGCCTGCGGAGCGCGGCTGGGTCGAGTCGTTGGGTATGCGCTACGTCAACATCCCGATGGTGGAGAAGAAGTACCCGAGGCCGGAGTGGGTCGCGGCGTTTATGAAGGCGGTTGACGACCCCTCGACCGGCAAGTTCTTCGTCCACTGCGCGGGCGGCCGCCACCGCACCGGCTCGATGGGCGCGGTCTATCGCATGGAGAAGTACGGCTGGAACTACGAGCAGGTTTACGCCGAGATGAAGCAGTTCGACTTCTACACCCGCTGGGGGCACGGCGACTTCAAGACCTTCGTGCAGGACTACGCGCGAGATTTTCAGTCGCGCCAGCCCGCGACGCACGCCACCCCGGCCGAGGCGGTCTTCGCCGGCAGGAACTGAGCGGCGCGAACGGCGAAGTCTTATAGCCGAACGAAAAACAAGAAGGCCGGACTTCCCGTCGGGAAGTCCGGCCTTCTTGTTTCGGTGCGGCGCCCTGACCCCGCCCCCTCCGCCTACTGGTAGAAGTAGGAGGTGTTCTTCTGCTGATCCCACTCGACGCCGTCGATGTTCTTCGGGTCGGCGGCGAGCAGTTCCTCGCTCAGTCGGTCGGTGGTGAAGTGCGGGGCCACGTCCACGAAGTAGACGATGCAGCCGGTCTCGCCCTCGCCGTCGGGGCGGTCGATGTTGCGCATCTCGGCGTGGAAGTTGTACCTCTGGAAAAGCCGGAGCAGCGCGTCCTGCGTCGTCCCGATGTTGGTCGTCTTGACGGTCAACTCCATCGCGCGCGTCACCTGTTCCTGCTCGCGGTACTCAAGCCCCCAGAGCAGCACCAGCGAGAAGAGCGTCAGAATCAGCCCCAGCTCCCAGCGCCCCACGCCCGTCGCCAGCCCGACGGCGAGCGCCAGCAGCAGCACCGTGATCTCCTTCGGGTCTTTGATGTTCGTGCGGAAGCGGACGAGCGAGGCCGCCGCGAAGATGCCGAAGGCGCGCGCCGCCGAGTCGCCGACGACCATCATCAGCGCCGAGGCGACGACCGCCATCAGTATCTGCGTCTGCGCGACGAAGGGGTTGCGCTTGACCGAGCGCGCGAGGCGGCGCGGGCGGAAGGCGAGCATCGCCGTCAGCAGCGCCGCCAGCGTCAGGCGCACCGTGACGGTCGCAAACGTCATCAGCCAGTCGCCCGGCTCGCCGCGCGCGGGCTGCTGGGGCGTCCCCCCGTCGCTGAAAATCTGCGAGAACGGCGAACCGCCGCCGGCTGGCGACCGCGTCGCGCGCGGCGTCGGCTCGGCCGCGCGCGACGCCGGCTCGTCCTCTCGCGCGGCCTGCTCCTGCCGCGCGGCCTGCTCCTGCTGCGCCGCCCGCGCCGGGTCGGCCGCGCCCCCCACGCCCGCGCCCGGAGACCCCGAGCCGTACCCGCGCATCAGCGCCACGACCAGCAGGAACCCGACGGCCAGCGCCCCGACCGCCACGGCCACCGTGAAACCCTTGCCCCTCTGCTTTCCGTTCGTCATCTAGGTTTAACTCTACCGGAAACTGATTTGCGGAATACTATAAACCACAGAGACACAGAGACACAGCTTGAAGACTAAAGCCGCGCCCCTGTGTCTCTGTGGTTTATTCTTCTACTCTCTAACTCACTCGCGCGGCTCAGGGGGCCGGCGTGGCCTCGGCGGCGGCGGCCGGCGCGGACAGCCTGCGGAGCGAGTTGATGCGCCCCATGACCTCCTGCGCCAGCGCCTCGACATCGTCGGGCTTGTAGTTGGCGGCGCGGAAGGCGTCCTTGATCTGCTCCTCGCTGAGGCCGGCGAGGATGTCGCCGATCCACTTCGCCTGCTCGACCGTGACGGCGTCGAAGAGCCCGCCCTTCTTGCCGTTGTAGTTGAACCTCACGCGGCCGCCCTCGACCTTGTCGAGGAACTCGGTCTTGACGTACTTCTCCGGCTCGTTGCGGCTGTGCGTGATGAAGTTGCCGGTCTTGCCGAAGGTCGCGCCGAGGTCGCTGACGACGTAGCGCAGCTCGCCGCCGCCGTCGGTCGGGACGTAGATGACCTTGTTGTTCGAGTCCTTCAGGTCCCAGTTGTTAACCAGCCCCATCAGCACGACGAACCCCGCGAACTCCTTCGTCCCCGTGAAGGGGTTCTTGTCCCAGCTCCACTCTTCGAGCCGCTTGTAGTTGTCGGGGCGCGCCTCGAAGCGGACGTTCGAGTAGCCCTTCTCGCCGTCGCCGCACCGCTCGACCTTCTTCCTCGGCTTGGGCGCGTTGACGATCTGCACGCACGGGACGAGGTAGTTGATCTCGGTCGGGTAGCCCGCGGCCCAGACGAGGCGCGCGGCCACGGTCTCGGGCTGCGCCTCGTTGCCGACCTTGACGACCCACTTCTTGCCCGAGGCGTCGCGCACGCGCCACTTCACCGAGTAGCCCTCGGGCATCGTCTCCTCCCAGATGACCTGCTTGAGGTCGGGCCTCATCTCCTCGCCGCCGGGCCCGTGCAGGAGGTTGCGCGAAGCGATGTCGGTCGGCTCCTGCCAGAAGACGGGCGTGCCCTGCGGCGGCGCCTCCTTCTTCTCTTCCTTCGTTTCCTTCTTGGCCTCGGTCTGCTGGCCCGCGCCCTTGTCGCCGCCGAAGCCCGCCGCGAAGGCGCAGGCCGAAAGGGTCAGCGCCAGCGTCAGCGCCGTGATAGTTTTGCGGATTACGATGTTACGCATCTTAGACACTCCTCGATAGTCCGACCTTCGGTTCTTTCGTTCGTCTCATTCGGGTGCGGGGGCGTCCATGAAAAAGAGCTGGCTGTTGAAGCGCTCGGCCCCCGGCTCCGCGGGGACGGGGCGGTAGCTGCCGTCGGCGCCGAGCAGCCGCGCCTTGACGTTGTCGCGCAGGTAGGCTCCGAGCAGCACGTCCTTCAGATACTCCTTCAGGCGCGGGTCGCGGACGGGCGCGACCGTCTCGACGCGGCGGTCGAAGTTGCGCGGCATCCAGTCGGCGCTGCCGGTGTACATCTCCTCGTCGCCGCCGTTCTGGAAGTAGTAGGCGCGGCTGTGTTCGAGGAAGCGGCCGACGACCGAGCGGACTCTGATGGTCTCGGAGAGTCCGGGCACCCCGGGCCTGAGCATGCAGATGCCGCGCACGATGAGGTCAATGGGGACGCCGGCCTGCGAAGCCTCGTAGAGCGCGCCGATGACGCGCGTGTCGGCGAGGCGGTTGATCTTGACGACGATGCGCGCCGCACGGCCCGCGCGCGCGTGCTCGGCCTCGCGCCGGATGAGCGCGAGCGTCCGCTCGCGCAGCACGGTCGGCGAGACGAGCATCGAGCGGTAGTCCTTCTGGCGCGAGAAGCCGGTCAGGAAGTTGAACAGCTCGGTGGCGTCGGCGCCGATCTCCTCGTCGGCGGTGAAGAGGCCGAGGTCGGTGTAGAAGTTCGACGTGACCGGGTTGTAGTTGCCCGTGGCGACGTGGACGTAGCGGCGCAGGTCGTCGCCCTCCTGCCGGACGACGAGCGCGACCTTGCAGTGCGTCTTCAGCCCGAGGATGCCGTAGACGACGTGGACGCCCGACTCTTCGAGCCGCTTGGCCCACTCGATGTTGTTCTCCTCGTCGAAGCGCGCCTTGAGCTCGACGAGTGCCGTCGCCTGCTTGCCGCGCGCGACCGCCTCGATGAGCGACTCGGGGATGGGCGAGTCCTGCCCCGTGCGGTAGAGGCAGATTTTGATCGCGGCCACGTCCTCGTCGCGCGCCGCCTCGTCGATGAACTCGGTGACGGCGTCGAAGGACTCGTACGGGTGGTGGAGCAGCACGTCGCGCTCGCGTATCACGTCGAAGTAGCTGGCGGCGCCGCGGAAGGCGGCCGGTGGCTTTGACTTGAAGGGCGCGTCCTTCAGCTCCGGCCGGTCGAGCTTGTAGAGCTGCATCAGCCCGCGCGCCGCGAGCGGGGCCGCGACCTCGTACACGTCGTCGGCGCCCAGCTCAAGCTCGCCCGCGAGGTGCGTGCGCATCGCGTCCGGCATCTCGGCCGCGACTTCGAGCCGGACGGCCGTGCCGAACCGGCGCTTGCGGAGCGTCTTCTCCATCATCGAGAGGAGGTCGTTGGCCTCCTCCTCGCGCACGTCAACGTCGGCGTCGCGCGTCACGCGGAAGGCGTGGCACTGGCTGACGCGCATCCGCGGGAAGAGCGATTCGAGGTTGGCCGTGATGAGGTCTTCGAGCAGGACGAACTTCGCGTCCTTCTCCTCCCCCGCGCCCTCGACGGCGACGAGGCGCGGGGCGTTCGGCGGCAGCTTGATGCGGGCGAAGCGCGGCTCGACCTTCCCCGTCAGCGAGCGCGTGATGCCGTGCTCGGGCATCGGCTCGACCATCAGCGCGAGGTTGAGGCTGAGGTTCGAGACGTACGGGAACGGGTGGCCCTGATCCACGGCCTGCGGCGTGAGCACCGGGTGGACGCGCTTCTTGTAGAACTCGCGGAGCTGCTGGCGCTCGGGCAAACTGAGCGTGCTGTACTGGACGACGCTGACGCCTTCGTCGGCGAGCGCCGGCAGCACCTCCTCGCGCAGGCAGCGCGAGTGCTCGGCGACGAGCGGGAGCAGGCGCGCGCGTATCACGCGGAGCTGGTCGAACTGCCCCATCCCGTCGGGCGAGAGCCGCTCGACGTTGCCGGCCGTCGTCTCCTGCAACCCCGAGACGCGAATCATGAAGAACTCGTCCAGGTTCTCGGAGAAGATGGAGAGGAACTTCAGGCGTTCGAGCAGCGGCTGCGACGGGTCGAGCGCCTCTTCGAGCACGCGCTTGTAGAACTCGATCTGGCTGCACTCGCGGTTAAAAAGCGGCACGGTCTCGCGCGGCATCTCGGCCGCGCGGGTCTCGGGCACGCCGTCCGGCTCGCCCTCCGGGGGTCGTTTGTTGGTTAGCCTTGTCATTCGTCTCGACGTGCGCGGTAAAGTCCGACTCCCCGCGCGCCCTGCGCGACTTTCGTTGATTCCTACAAGAACTTACGTGTGAGATGCCCGCCGGCGCGCCCGCGATAGCCGCCAGAGGCGCCGCGAAAGCCGTTCCGCCCCGACGCCGGGAGAGCACACGAAGGGGGAGACGGGAATCAGGCGGCACTACAGCAAGCCTTGTTCCTCCTGCCCGTTGGTTAGTGAATTATCCGCTGAAGCCATTGTACTGCAAGATTTAACTCGCGCAAGCCTCGGCGCCGAGTCAAACGGGGGCGTGCCCGCGGGCCGACGCCTTATGTACGGTTTCATTCCTCAGCGCGCGGCAATCTGCCCGCATTTCCCCCGCGAACGCCGAAGGGCGCGGCCTCACCTGACGGTCAGCGCCTTGGCCTCGACCGCCGCGTCGAGCAGCCGCACCACGTCTTCGAGCGCGACCGTCCCGTAATACCATTCGCCGGCGGCGGCGGCCTCGGCGTAGACGGCCTTGTAGATGTCGAAATAAGACCGGCGGCCGTCCACGAAGTTGTAGACCTCGGCGCGCATCAGGCCGTGGAGACGCCCGCCGGCCGCGCCCCGCACCTTCTGGCGGTTCTCGAAATACTGTTCGAGCGGCGCGACGTTCGCGGGGATTCTCTTCGACGCGGCCTGCTCCTCCGGCGTCAACGAGACCCGCGCCGGGGGTTCTTTGCGATACAACTGCCGGTAGACGGCCGCGAGCTGCGCCGCCGCGCCCCGCCCGGCCGAAAAGCCCGTCTCCATCTCGTCAATCGCCCGCAGCGCGTCACCGTTCCCGGCCGCGAAGGGGCGCGCCGAGAGAAGCGCGCGCGCCTCGCGCTGCTGCCCCTGCTCGACGACGACGGACGCTCGCTTCCAGCCGTGGTCGGCTTCGCCCGCCGACTCGCGCAGGATTCGCAGGGCGACTTGCATGTCGTTCGCCAGACGCCTCTGCCCCTGCGCGTAGGTCTCGGCCAGCAGGAGCGGCACGTCCCCGGCGTCGGCGTTGGCGAGGAAGTAGGCCATCGCGCCGATGAGGAAGTTGTTGCGGCGCAGTTGCGTCTGGTCAATCTGGAAGAGGTCGTCGTCCGAGGAGTGAATGTAGGGGTCGTCCCAGTTGATGAGCGCGACGGCCGGGACGCCGACCGCGCCTTCGAGGAAGACGAGGTGGTCGGACGAGCCGAAGTGCGGCACGAAGCGCGCGTTGTAGCCTTGCCGCGTCCCGCGCGTCGCGTAGAGCGGGCGCGTGTGCGGGCGCGGGAGGCCGCCCTGACGGCTGGCGGAGAGAAAGCCGTTGTTGGTCTGGATGAGGAAGGTGCCGACGCTCTCGAAGAGGGCGTCGAGGTATGAGGTGCGCGAGTGCGGCGCGAAGATGAGGTGCTGGACGCGGCTGCCCATCGAGAGGTTGGCGCCGGTCATGTCCTGATGGACGTTGGCGAGAATCTTCGGCACCTCCTCGGGGTGTTTGCCGAAGTGGTAGTACTCCGAATAGATTTCGTCCGTCCACCAGAACCGCAGGTCGCGCTGCGGCCGCTTGATCTTCCCTTCCTTGATGAGCTTGTTGAAGACGCGCGCCAGCTCAAGCAGGTTGGCGCAGCCGCTCCCGTCGTCGTTGGCCGAGCCTTGTTCCTCCTGTAGGTGCGCGGTCAAGACTATCTGCTGCTGGTTGGGGCGCGTGCCGCGGATGACGGCCTCGACGAAGCCGGTCTTGCCGGGCGAAGGGCCGAACTCTGTGTCCACCCGCGCGCGGAGGCGGACGCGGCCGCCGGGCGCGGGCTTGCCGGTGGCGAAGAAGTCCTGCGTCTCCTTCGTCCGAAGGATGCGGCGCAGCGTGTCACCTTTTCGCGGCGGGAGCACGAAGGCGAAGGTGCCTTTCGTGCCGGCGGGCGGCTCGGCGTCGATGCGCTGCCAGGCGATCTGGTCGGGGTAGTCGAGCGGGTTTTTGTTCTCCGAAGTCTGGTAGGTGACGACGCCGACCGCGCCGCCCTTCGCCACCGCGTTGTCCACCGCGCGCTGCGGCGACCCGCTCGTCAGGACGATCTTGCCCTTCACGTCGAGTCCCGCCATCGCCTCGTCGCTGCCGTCGCCGATGTCTACGAGGTCGGCCGTCAGGTCGGCGTCGCGGCTCATGTCGGCGAGGTAGACGGCGTGCTCGCCGATGTCGGCCAGCTTCAGCTCGACCGGCTCGACCATCCACAGCTCGGCCGAGCGCGCGGTGTAGTTCGGCCCCGGAAGCGGCTGGTCGATGAAGCGCACCTCTTCGAGGCCGGCGTCGCGCGCGGCCTGCATCACGTAGTCGCGCGCCTTGAAGAAGCCCTCCATGCCAGAGTCGCGGTGCCAGTGCGTGAGCCAGCGGATGTGCTCGAAGGCGCGGTCGCCGGAGATTTCGTTCGAGAGCGTGCGAATCTCCTCGTCGGAGAGGAACGGCGTCGTCTGCGCCCGGCAACGAAGCGCGAACGGCGGGAGCAGAAGGTTGACGGCCAGAAAGACGGAGAGCGCGAGAGTCCTTTTCATCGAAGTCTCCTGCGGCGTGTTCGCTGGTGCGGACTGAAGGGTAGAGCGGGGTGAGTTTATCAGAAAAGAAGGCACTAGGCAGAGGGCAGTAGGCAGTGCGTCCGCGTCGCGGGCTTTGGAAGTTAAAGCAGAAGTCCGGGCAGTGTCACTCTCAACTGCCCGCAGCCATCTGCCTACTGCCTCCGTTGAATGAGCACTTGGAAGTGCGAGGCCATCCCGCCGGGCAAGATCATCTCGCGCGCGTCGAGGCGGAGCGCGGCGACCTCGGCCTCGCCCGCGGCGTGCGCGCTCTCAAGCTCCAACTGTTCGACGAGGCCGGCGCGGAGCAGGAAGGCGTCGAGGCGTTCGAGCGAGACCGTCTTTAACCCGGCGGCCTCGCCGTCGGCGACGACCTGCGTCCAGTTGACGGTCGTCGTCAAGTCCTGTCCGCCGGGGTCGGCTAGTACATCTTCAACTAATTCGTGAAGGCGAAAGGCGCGCAGCGTCCCGTCCCGCCTGTGCGGCGCGCCGTAGAGCGCGGCGGCCTCGTCGCCGTAATCGACGGTGACGACAAACCCGCGCGCCACGACGCGCGCGGCGCGCCCCAGCCACTCGCCGGCGTCGAGATTGACTTCGGCCGTCTGCCCTTCGGCCAGAGTCACGCCCAGCCGCCCGAAGTGTTCGGCAAGCGCGTGCGTCGAGGGCTCGCCTTCGACGAAGACGAAGCCGCCGCCGTCTTCGCTCACGCCGACGTAAGCCTCGCGCAGACGCCCGCCGCGCATCGTCACGCGGTGGACGGGGAAGGCGTCGAGCAGCTCGTTCGAGAAGACGACCGCCGCGTCGAGCGGGCGTTCAATCTCGGACAGACGGCGGAACTCGACTCGTTCGGCGAAGGGCGCGAGGAGCGCGGCGGCTCGCTCGCGCGAGTCGGCGCCCGCCTCGTCGAAGACGTAGCGGAGTGCGTCGAAGACCTCGGGCGCGTCGCGTCGCAGCGTCGAGAGGACGCCGTGCGCGAAGCGGCCGGAGCCGCCGCCGGATTCGAGTATGTGAAACGTGTGGGGATGGCCGAGTTCTTCGTGTAGCTTTGAGAAGTGGCGCGCGAAGGTCGCGGCGAAGAGCGTGCTGCGCTCGGGCGCCGTGCGGTAGTCGCCCGCGCGCCCCCATCGTTCGGCGTCGCGCCGCTGGTAGTAGCCGCCGCCCGCGTCATAGAGCGCCGCGCCCATCCACTCGCGGAAGATGATGGGGCCTTCGCGTCGTATCCGTCGTCGAAGGCGCTCGGCGAGCGGCGGCTCGCTGCTAGGGCTGCGGCTCATCCGGCTGTTTGTCGAGCAGGCGTGTGGTGTGGTCTGTGACGCTGGCGCGCGGCGGCTCGACCAGCTCGCCCGTGTTGTAGCGCCGCGGGCGCGCGGGCGCCGTCGCGACGGGCGTGCTCTGCTGCGGCGGAAGCGCCGCGCCGTGCGCGGGCGTGCCGAGGTAGTTCGGGATGGTCGGCGGCGGCACGTAGGCGGGCGCCGGGGGGGCGTTCAGCGACGGCGGCACGTTGCTCTCAAGCATGAGCGCGTAGAGCATTCGGAGCAGCCCGCCGACGGGGCAGCCGACCGCGGCGAGCGCGACGATCTCGCCGGGGAGGTTGAGCAGCGCCACGCCGAAGATGGCGAGGAGCGGCACGAAGAGGAGTGTGCTGAGCATCAGCATCACGCCCTGCCGGATGCCCCTCTGGCGCGGCGAGAGGCCGGCGGGCTGTGCGGGCTGCGACGCCTCTGGCGGGCGCCAGTGGTGGGGACGGCCGCCGCTGGCGAGCAGGTCGCTCACGACGTTGAGCGCGAAGCCGCAGGCGTTGCAGAAACGCGCGTCGTTCGAGGTCTGTCTCTGGCCGCAGTTGGGGCAGAACATCTCTGGCTCCTCGGCGCGCTCCCCTTCAGCGCGCTGACTCGTCGCGCTCGCGGTCGAGCAGTCGCGTCGTGCCCTCGGTCACGCTCGGCCTGTAGCCGATGTCGGCGGTGTCGGCGCGCGGCGGGGCGTAGCCACCGAAGGGCTGCGCCTGCTGCGGCGGGAGCGCCGACGCCTCGCGCGGCGGCGCGAACTGTTGGGTCGGGACGTAAGTCTGCTGTCGCTGGAGCGTCTTGCGGTACGGGCCGTCCTCGAAGATGAGCGCGTAGAGGAGGCGGAACAGCCCCGCGAGGAAGACGAGGACGCCGAGGATGGCCAACTCGTCCGGCGTGCCGATCAGCTCGCTGATGATCGCCAGCGCCGGCGCGAGGAACATCCCCGACAGCATCAGCTTGCCGCCCAGCCGCGCGCCCTTCCTCCGCGGCGTGTCGGGGACGGGCACGGCCTCCAACGCCATCTCGGGCGCGGCGCCGCCCGTGGCGAGCAGGTTCGAGACGGCCGCGAGCTGGAAGCCGCACCGCGAGCAGAAGCGCGCGGCGTCGGACAACTGCTGCTGTCCGCATTGTGGGCAGAACATTGCACGACCCTCCACCAAGCGGGATGAGGTGATACCTCGGCTGTCTCTACGACTATCCCACGCGCGAAGTTCGCGCGCAACCGCCACCCGTGCGGCCGCTCAGATTTGAGGCAGGCGCGCGTCGGAGAAGAGTCGGAAGGTGGCGAAGGCGCGCCCCTGATGGTGCGCGGCGCGCGCCAGCGTCTCGGAGGCGAGCGAGAAGAGCGTGCGCATCCCGGCCGGCGCGGCCAGCTCCTTCGAGAGGTCTGCGTCCGAGCGCAGGAACTCGAAGGCGCGTAGGCGCGTCGCCTCTGCCTCTTCGAGGTAGCGCGCCACGTCCTCGGGCGCGGGCAGAGCCTCGGGCAGAGTCCACTCGAAGGGGTCGTCCCAGAGGTTGACGGTGATGCCGCCGAAGGTCTGCTCGACGGCGGCGGCCGAGCGCAGGAGGTGTTCGCCGCAGGAGTAGACGGGGAAGGCGCGCGCGCCCGACTCGCGCGCGGGCTGCCAGTAGAGCCGTTCGGGAGGGAGCGCCCGCGCGAGCGCGAGCGAACGGCCGTGCAGCGCCGCGAACTGTTCGTCGAGGCCGCGGACGATTCTCAACCCTTCGACCGAACCGCCCGCGCCCCCGCTCGTCGTGTCAGTTATTCTTGACGCGGCGGTCTTCCTCCCTCAAGGCCGTGCCGAAGTTGCGTCCGCGGAAGGTCGCGCCCGTGTAGATGCGCCCCTTGACGCCCACGCGCGAACCCTTCGAGGGCGTCCCTTTCTGCGTGATGACCCAGATTTTCCCCGTGCCGTCGTCGATCTCGTAGGCGCCGCCGACGAAGGGCACGCCGTAGCTGTCCGTGACGCGGCCGACGACGCCGACCTCCTTGTCCATGTAGCGGTCGGGGTCGGCCGTGATCTTCCCGATGTTGGTCTGGCTCGGGCAGGCCGCCAGCGACAGCACGGCCGCGAGCAGCGCGGGAAGCAGAATCAGTTTGCGACGTGAAAGCATCTGCGTCTCCTCGATTGTCTTCGCTTTTCATGCCGGGAGAGCAAGCCGAATCATAGCACGGCGAATTGCGCCCCCGGAAAGTGACGCCGCGCCGGGGCGTTGCGTTAACCGCCGCGCGGCCGAATCTCGGACGAAGGGGGTGTTCAGCGAAGCCGGCTTGGTGTATAAAACCCCGGTCGGCTTTCTTCTCCACCACGAAACGCGCCCGAGCCTTTGCACGGTTCACTTCTTACCCGACCGGGAATTGCGGAGAGAGTTTTGACGCCACGTTTGATTGCCCTCTCGGCGCTGGCGGTTGCTTGTTTTTCGCTGCCGCCGGCCCACGCACAGGAGCAAAAGATGTCGCAGCAGCGCGCGCCACGACGGACGGTCGAGAGCGTCCTGCGCCTTGAGCGCGAGACGATGGACGCCATCCGCGACAAGGACGCGGCCGCGCTCGAACGCGTGCTCGCCCCGGACTTCGTCTACCGCACGCCCGGCGCCGAGCTGACCCGCGCCGAGTTCTTACACAACGTCACTTCCCTCCCCGGCCGCATCCTCTCGGTCGAGGGCGAGGGACAGCGCGTGAGCGTCTACGGCGACGCGGCCGTCCTCACCGGCGTCCAGCGCGCGCGCGTCCGCACCGACGACGGCGAGGAGCACGCGAGCACGGTCGCCTTCACCGACGTGTTCGTCAAACAACGCGGCCGCTGGCGCCTCTCGCTCGCCTACGGCGTCGAGCTTCCCGAAACCGCCAAATGAAACCACGGCTCAAGAGAACGGCGCGGCTCTTCTGCGCGCTGCCGCTGTTGCTGTGCCTCTGCGCGCAGGCGCACGCGCGCGACGACTACCCGCGCCGGCCGGAGCTGGACGCGCTACAGTACCGCGTCCGTCTCGCGCTCGCGGAGTCGGGCGACGAGATCAGAGCCGAGACCGAGATCGTCTTCGCGCTCAAGGCCGCGGGCGTCCGCGCCGTCGTGCTCGACCTCGCTGGGCTGACCGTTGACGGCGTGACCGAGAACGGCCGCGCCGCGCAGTTCACGCGCGCGGGCGCGCGGCTCAGCGTCGCGCTCGGCGGCACCTACCGCGCCGGCGACCTCCTCACCCTCTCGGTCAAATACCACGGCGCGCCTTCGGACGGCCTCTTCTTCAAGCGGAACAAGTTCGGCGACCGCACGGTCTTCGCCGACAACTGGCCCGACCGCGCGCGCCACTGGCTCCCCTCCATCGACCACCCCTACGACAAGGCCAAGGTCGAGTTCTTCGTCAACGCGCCCGCGCGCTACGACGTGGTCGCCAACGGCCGTCTGGTCGAGACGACGAGCCGGCAGGACGGGACGCGGCTCACGCACTGGCGCGAGGACGTGCCCGTCCCCGTCTACTGCATGGTCTTCGGCGCGACCGAGTTCTCCGTCATCGACGCGGGCGGCTGGGAGGGCACGCGCCTCCTGCACTACCTCTACCCGAAAGACCGCGAGCGCGGACTCGTCGATCACGGGCGCGCGCTCCGGATGCTTGAGTTCTACTCAAACCTCGTCGGGCCGTACCCCTACGAGAAGCTGGCGCTGGTCGAGTCGTCCACGCGCTTCGGCGGGATGGAGAACTCTTCTAACATCTTCTTCGACGAGGCCGCGTACGACGGCTCGGGGGGCTTGGAAGGGACGGTCGCCCACGAAATCGCGCACCAGTGGTTCGGCGACTCGGTGACCGAGTCGGACTGGCACCACCTCTGGCTGAGCGAGGGCTTCGCCACGTACTTCGGCGCGCTCTTCTTCGAGCGCGCCGACGGCCGCGACAAGTTCGTGCGGCTGATGCTGGCGGAGAAGGCGCGCTACGTGGCCGACGCGGCGGCGGTCGCGCGCCCCGTCCACGACCCCGAGGCCAAAGACCTCTTCAGCCTGCTCAACCGGAACAACTACCAGAAGGGCGCGTGGGTGCTGCACATGCTGCGGCGCGTCGTCGGCGACGAGAAGTTCTTCGCCGGCGTCGCCGACTACTACCGCACCTACCGCGACTCGAACGCGCTCACCGAAGACTTCCGCCGCGTGATGGAGCTGCGCGCCGGCCGGCCGCTCGACTGGTTCTTCCGCCAGTGGATTTACGAGCCGGGCTTCCCCGCCTACGACGCCTCCTGGGCGTGGGACGAACAGTCGAAGCGCCTCCGGCTGCGCGTCAGGCAGACGCAAGCCGGCGCGACCTTCCGCATGCCGCTCGACGTGGAGTTCCGCGAAGACGGCGACGGCGCCGCGCGCCGCGAGACCGTCGAGGTGAGCGGGCGCGAACAGACCTTCGACTTCAAACTCGAACGCAGGCCGCAGCGGGTCGCCGTAGACCCCGACGAGTGGGTCTTGAAGTCCCTGACCCTGCGAGAAGAGTGAATCATGGACACGCGCAAACTCTTTCTCTGGCCCGCCCTCTTCGCGCTACTCTGCGCGGCCGCCTCGGCCTGCCCGGCGTGCGCGGGTGGATCGACGCGAACGGCGGGCGCGTGATGCAGTTCCTCGTCTGGTCGAAGGGCTACCGCCGGCCCGACGGCCTCAAACCGTGAGGGAGAAACCGATGAGCAGAAGGATGAGAAGGCGCGACTTTCTTCGCGCGGGCGCGGCGGCCGGGCTCGCCGCCGCCTCGACCAAGACCTTGAGCGCGGGCGCGCCCGCCGTCCACGTCCAGGGCGCGAAGCCCGCGGTCGTCGCCTCGGCCAACGGCAACCGCTTCAAGAACGGCGGCGACGAGACGTGCGTCCAGCGCGCCTTCCGCCTGATGACCTCGGGCGGCTCGGACGTGCTCGACGCCTGCATCGCCGGCGTCAACATCGTCGAGCTCGACCCCCTGGACGACAGCGTCGGCTACGGCGGCCTGCCGAACGCCGAGGGCGTCGTCCAACTCGACTCCTCCTGCATGCACGGCCCGAAGAAGCGCGCGGGCGCCGTCGCCGCGCTCGAAGGCGTCCGCACGCCATCGCTCGTCGCGAAGGCGGTGATGGAGACGACCGACCACCACCTCATCGTCGGGCGCGGCGCGCAGGAGTTCGCGCGCAACATGGGCTTCAAGGTCGAGGACGACCTCAACACCGAGCACTCGCGAAAGCTCTGGCTTGAGTGGAAGCGGCGCACAGACCCCTCGCACTACCTCGACCCGGCGAAGCGCGCCGAGGTCTGGCGGCGCGAGGGGCTGAAGATGGTGCGCGAAGGGCTCATCCGCGAGGAGCACTTCTACGGCACGATCAACTGCGACGCGGTCAACTCGAAGGGCGAGGTCTGCGGCGTGACGACGACCTCGGGGCTGGCTTGGAAGATACCGGGGCGCGTGGGCGACTCGCCCATCCTCGGCGCCGGCCTCTACGTTGACGGCGCGGTCGGCGCCGCCGGCTCGACCGGCAGGGGCGAGGCGAATCTCTACAACCTCTGCTCGTTCCTCATCGTCGAGGAGATGCGGCGCGGCCGCCACCCGAAGGACGCCGGCATGGAGGCGCTCCGCCGCATCAAGGCCAACACAGTCGAGAAGCGTCTGCTCAACAAAGAAGGAAACCCGAACTTCGGCATCAACTTCTACGTCCTCAACGCGCGCGGCGAGCACGCCGGCGTCACCATGTACGCGGGCGCCAAGTACGCCGCCTGCACCGACGCCGGCCCGCAGACGCTAGACTGCGAGCCGCTGCTGCCGAAGCCGAAGGAGTAACCCGCGGCGCCGGAGTAGCGCACGCGGGGCGCGGGGGCTAGTGGTGGCCGGCCACCCAGAGAACCAACCCGAAGACCGTGACGGTCGCGCCGATGCCCAGGAGGTTGACGGCGAACCTCCTGCCGGGCGAGCGGTTGTCGCCGTTGAACAGCTTCACCTGCCCGTAAGGCACGACCACCTCCGTCCCGTCCTGCTTCACGACGACGAAGTCGTCCTCACGCGCCTCGCCGACGTGGCCTTTGACCATCGTCTTATCCCTCAGCCTGACCGACACGCGCGCCCTCTCGCCGACGCCGAGCTTTGCGACCGCCGCCTTCACCTTCGCGGCGTTGGCGCGCCAGATGAACTGACCCGGGGCGGCAACGGCCGGCCGCGCCCCGGCCGCGCCGACGAGCAGGGCGGCGAGCGCGAGCGAAAGATACTTCCTCAACATCAGGTAACCTCCGGCATGTACTGGACTATCGCGTCACACCGTGGGCAACTCTCGCGCCGCGGCTTCGGGGCTTCTTTTTATGAGGATAAAGGGGCGCGCCGCACCGAAGTCCCCCCGCGGAGCAACAACTGAAAGATATTTACGACATCGGTCTCGAAACCCGGCGCGGTCTGGCACGGCCGATGCAAAAGCCCCTTATGTTTCCCGAATGAAACAGGGAACCGCACATTAAACATACAGGAGATGTGAGTGATGACTGATAAGAAGACGCAGGAGTCGGCCGACGAGAGCAACACCATCAAGAACCCGGACGACTGGACCACGGGTGACGAGCCGATGACGGGCGCGCAGCGCTCCTACCTCAAGACGCTCTCGGAGGAGGCGAAGGCCGAGTTCGACGAGAACCTCACGAAGGCGGAGGCGTCGAAGCGCATCGACGAGTTGCAGGCGCAGACGGGGCGCGGCCTAGAGCAGAACACGCAGAAGGCCGGCGCGGGCCGGTAACTCTGGCGCGCGGGCCGCCCGCACGCTCATTCTCAACGGACGAAGCGGCGGGGAGACTTTGGTCTCGCCGCCGCTTCGAATTTAACACGCCGCCCCGGTCTAGTTCCCGTACCAGCCGATGGGCTTGCCGGAGAGGTCAACCCAGACGCTCTTGACGTTCGTGTACATCTCAAGCGCGTGCTTGCCCATCTCGCGGCCGTAGCCGGACTGCTTGTAGCCGCCGAAGGGCGAGGCCGCGTTGAACATGTTGTAGGTGTTGATCCAGACGGTGCCGGCCCTCACCATCTTGGCGAAGCGGTGGGCGCGCGTGATGTCCTTCGTCCAGATGCCGGCCGAGAGGCCGTAGACGACCTCGTTGGCCTGCTTGATTAAGTCATCCTCGCCCTCGAAGGTGATGACGGAGACGACGGGGCCGAAAATCTCCTCCTGCGCGACGCGCATCGAGTTCTTCACCTCGCCGAAGATGGTCGGCTGGAAGAAGAAGCCCTTCTGGAAGTCGCCTTCGAGCTGCGGCGGGCAGCCGCCCGCGAGCACCGAGGCGCCCTCGCCCTTCGCGATGTCCACGTAAGACTTGATGCGGTCGAGCTGCTCCTCGGAGACCTGCGGCCCCATCTGCGTCGAGATGTCCATCGGGTCGCCGACCTTGACGCGCCCGGCCCTCTCCTTGAAGCGGTCGAGGAACTCGTCCTTGACGCGCGCGTCGAGGAAGAGGCGCGAGCCGGCGCAGCAGACCTGCCCCTGGTTGAAGAAGATGCCCATCATCGCGCCGCTGACGGCCTGGTCGATGTCCGCGTCGGCGAAGACGATGTTGGGCGCCTTGCCGCCCAGTTCCAGAGAGACCTTCGTCAGGTTGTCGGCCGCGGCGTGCGCGATGATCTTGCCGACCTCGGTCGAGCCGGTGAAGGCGACCTTGTCGATGCCGGGGTGTGTGGCGAGCGCGGCGCCGGCCGTCTCGCCGTAGCCGGGGACGATGTTGACGACGCCGTCGGGGAAGCCCGCCTCCTGAATGAGCGAGGCGAGTTCCATCGCGCCGACGGGCGTCTGCTCGGCGGGCTTTAAGACGATGGTGTTGCCGGCGGCGAGCGCGGGCGCGAGCTTCCACGCGGCCATCAGCAGCGGGAAGTTCCACGGGATGATCTGGCCGCAGACGCCGACCGGCTCGCGCAAAGTGTAGTTGAACATCTGGCCGGGGACGGGGATGGTCTCGCCCTCGATCTTGGTGGCCCAGCCGGCGAAGTACTCGAAGTTCTCGACGACCTGCGGCAGATCGACGTAGGTCGTCTCCTTGATCGGCTTGCCGTTGTCGGCCGTCTCAAGCGCGGCCAGCTCGGGAATCCTCGACTCGATGAGCTGGGCGAGTTTGTACATCATGCGGCCGCGGTCGCGCGCGGAGATCTTCGACCACTTGCCGTCGAAGGCACGGCGTGCGGCTTCGACGGCCTTGTCGATGTCGGCCTTGTCGCCCTCGGAGACCTCGGCGAGGGTGGCGCCGGTCGCGGGGTTCGGCGTCGTGAAGGTCTTGCCCGACTCGGCGTCAACCCACTTGCCGTCGATGAAGAGTTGGTACTTGCGCGGCGTCTCGGATGCCGACTTTGCTGATGACATGGCTTTATCTCCCACTTCAGAATAAAAGTCGTGGCGTGTTTGGCGTCACTGGAATGTTTCCGGCTTGCTCTCGTGCCGCTACTTTACACCCGCCGCGCGGCGGAAGTCTAAAGGCCGCGGGCGCGGCGGGCGGCGCCCTCGCGACCGCCGGGTCATTGGGGCAGGAAGGGCGCGAGCTTGGTCGTGATGTGCCGGGCGCAGACGGCGCAGAAGGGCGCGTCGATGTCGCGCATGCAGCAGTTGAAAGACGGGCGGAAGAGGCCGCAGTGGAAGTTGCGCGCGCCCTCGAACGCGCCGACGGTGCCGGCGGCGACGGGGCTCGGCTGCGGGTCGCAGTCGCCACAGTCGGCGTTCTGCGTCGTCGGGACGGGCGTGGCGGCGGCGATGAGAGAGCGCCACTTGATGGCGGCCCGGTCGGAGACGGCCGTGACGTTCGGCTCGACCGGCTCGGCACCCGTGTAGGTGTCGCGGCCGGCCTCGCCCGTGCCGCACCCCCTCCAGTACGGGTACTCGTCGGCGAGTCCGAAGGCCGTGTGGCCCATCTCGTGAATGGCGATCCGCATCGCGCCGGGCGCCTTCGAGAAGACCGCGACCGCGCCGCCCGAGCCGCCGTAGACGGTCGAGTTGACGAGGACGAAGATCATGTCGAACTCCGGGACGAGGTCGCCGGCGACCATGATGGCGGTGCCGTCGTCAACCACCAGCAGCCGGCGGATGCCGGCCTCGCAGAAGTGCGCGTCGAAGTAGGTGGCCGCGACGGCGCCCGTGCCGTGGCACGCGACGGGGTCGTCGGCCCCGCTGTCGGTCGAGGCCACGTCGATGCGGTGGACGTTGATGGCCGACATCGCCCGGCCCGTGCTGAAGGGGGGCGTGACGCTGAGCGTGTTGACGAGCTGCTGGGCGTCGGCGGCGAACTGCGGCAGCTCCGCCTCGCGGTAGCCGTCCGGCAGGACGACGACCGTCCAGCGCCGCGAGTCCGGGCCGTTGTCGAGAATCTTGGCCGAGCCGATGACGCGGCCGTCAGAGGTTCCCATGAGTGAGGCGGCCTCCTCTATTTTTTGTATTCGAGCTTGAAGCTGGCGATGGTGGTCACCGGCCGGGGCGCCTCCGGGGCGACGGACTCCGAAATCCCCTCGCGGGACGCCGCCGGCTGGTCGCTCTGCAAGGTGATGCGCTCGGCGCCCTCCACGTCGGGGACGACGACGGTGAAGACGCCCTTCCGCTCCGCGTCCGGCACGCGCCTGACCGTCTCGCCCTCCGGCGAGAAGACCTCGCGGTCGGGGCGGATCAGGTTCTGCGCGACCCGCCGGTAGAGCGCCGCGCCCCCGGCGTCTTCGAGCTGGAACCAGAAGCCGCTGCGCCGCTCGGCGTCGTCGATCTCGTCCGAAGGCAGCGTGATCGTTTCGAGCGGCTGCTGCGCGATCAGCTCGACCCGGTCGCCCTCGTAGCGGAAGACGAGGCGCACGGCACTATGCGTTCTCTGCTGACTCATGGCGGATACCTCCTTGCGCGCACCGCCAGCATACGCCCGGCCCCCGCGCCGGGCAAGCGCCACGGCCGGCGCGCGGGCGCCCCTCCCGCCGCCCCCGACCGCCTGCCGCCTACGGCTCTTTCGGTTCTTTCTTGCCCTCGTCGGAGGCGTATTCGAGGTCGCGGTCGCCGGTCACCTCCTCCCAGTCGTAGCCGAGGTGGATGGCGAGGCGGCGCAGCTTCGACTCCCACTCCTCGCGCTGCTCGCGGAACTCCTCCCAGCCCTGCTCCGAGTCGGCGCGCGTGGTGATGCCCGTCTCGCGGAGGCGCGCGACCGTCTGCTCGTAGCGGCGGCGCCAGCGGCGGCTGTCCTCCTCGGCCTCGCGCTCGGTCGGGCGGCGCGGGCGGGCGCGCCGTTCGAGGTCGAGCGAATCGATCAGCTGCGCCAGGACGTGGCGGACGCCCGCTTCGAGCGTCCGCACCTCGGGGTAGTTGCGCAAGTCCTGATTCTCCTCGCGGTCGAGCGCCGAGCGGATGACCGTGCAGGTTTCGAGCAGGAGGAAGAGGACGCGGGGCGTGCTCTTGTAGACTTCGACCGGGTGGAAGTAGTGAATGACGGGGTGGTCGATGTGCGATTCGAGCATCGCCTGGAGGTCGCGCGTGACGGTGCGGAGCGCGTCGCGCAGGCCGTAGAAGCGCCCCTCGACGAAGTGGTGCGCGATAAGCCCGGCCACGTCGGCGCCCTCGCCCGCCTGGTGGTAGAGCGAGAGCGCGACCGAGCGCTTGCGTTCGAGCGCCGTGTAGACCGTCAGCATGTAGGTGATCGCCAGCGAGATGACGACCAGCCCCGAGGCCGACTCGACGAGCGCGAGCAGGCGCAGCGACGTGAGGCGCGGCACCACGTCGCCGTAGCCGGCGGTCGTCAGCGTCACCCCGCTGAAGTAGATGGCGTCCGCCCAGCCGTGTTCGCCGCGCTCGACGCTGAAGGTGAAGCCGGAGGGGACGTGCGGGTAGTAGATGAGCGCGAAGGCGAGGACGAGCAGGACGATGTAGACGACGATGAGGAGCGGCAAAAGCAGCGGCCCGGCCATGTTGAGCAGCCGGTGCCGGTTGGCGCGCGAGAGGCGGAAGGCCGCCGCCCGCGTCACGCGCCAGACCGAGCGGTTCAGCGACTCGCCGACCGGCCCGTAGCGGGCGCTCGAATGGAGCACCGTCGCGTAGATGTCGAAGATGATGAGCGACAGCAGGACGAAGCCCGCGGCGGTGTAGATGAACGTCGCCATCCCCTAGGACGACTGCGCGATCAACTGCCGGAGCACGAACGGCAGGATGCCGCCGTGGCGGTAGTACTCGATCTCGATGGGCGTGTCGATGCGCAGCGTCACCGGCACCTCCTGCTCCCCGCCGCCCTGCCGGCGGATGCGGAGCGTCACGTCCTGTCGCGGCGCGATCTCCACGCCCTGCAAACCCGTGATGTCGATGATCTCGGTGCCGTCGAGCGCGAGCGTCTCGGCGTTGACGTGGTTCTTGAACTGGAGCGGGAGCACGCCCATCCCGACGAGGTTCGAGCGGTGGATGCGCTCGAAGCTCTCGGCGACGACCGCCTTGACGCCCAGCAGCAGCGTCCCCTTCGCCGCCCAGTCGCGCGACGAGCCGGTGCCGTACTCCTCGCCCGCGAAGACGACTAAGGGCACGCCCGCCGCCTGATAGTGCATCGACGCGTCGTAGATCGGCATCCCCTCGCCCGTCGGCTGCAAGACGGTGACGCCGCCCTCCGTGCCCGGCGCCATCAGGTTCTTGATGCGGACGTTGGCGAACGTGCCGCGCACCATCACCTGATGGTTGCCGCGCCGCGCGCCGTAGGAGTTGAAGTCCTGCTGCTCGACGCCGCGCAGCAGCAGGTAGCGGCCCGCGGGCGACTTGGCCTTGATGGCGCCGGCGGGCGAGATGTGGTCGGTCGTCACCGAGTCGCCGAAGACGGCGAGCGGGCGCGCGCCGCGGATGTCGCAGAAGCTGCCCGCGTCCATGTCGAACTTCTCGAAGTAGGGCGGCTCCTGAATGTACGTGGACTGCGGGTCCCACTGGTAGACCTCGCCGGTCACCGAGGGGATGTCGTTCCAGAGCGGGTTCGCCTCGGCGAAGTCGGAGTAGAGCCTGCGGTAGGTCTCGGGGTCGGTCGCCGCGCCCAGCGCCGCGTTCACCTCTTCGAGCGTCGGCCAGATGTCACGCAGATAGACATCCTTCCCGTCCCCGCCCTTCCCCAAAGGCTCGTTCGCCATGTCGATGTTGACGCGCCCCGCGAGCGCGAAGGCGACGACGAGCGGCGGCGACATCAGGAAGTTGGCGCGCACCGACTGGTGGACGCGCGCCTCGAAGTTGCGGTTCCCCGAAAGCACCGAGGCGGTGACGAGGTCGTGGTCGTTGATGACCGACTCGATGCGCGGGTCGAGGGGCCCGGAGTTCCCGATGCAGGTCGTGCAGCCGTAGCCGACGATGTTGAAGCCGAGCCGGTCGAGGTAGGGTTGCAGCCCCGTCTTGTTGTAGTACTCGGTGACCACGCGCGAGCCGGGCGCGAGCGAGGGCTTGACCGTCGGCGGGACTTTCAGGCCGCGCTCGACCGCCTTCTTCGCCAGCAGCCCGGCGGCGAGCATCACGCCGGGGTTCGACGTGTTCGTGCACGAAGTGATGGCCGCTATCACCACGTCGCCGTGCCCGAGTTCGGCCTCGCCGTTCGGCTGGATGACGAACTCGGCGGTCTTCTCCTCGAAGTCCACGCGGTCGGGCGTCGGGCGGTTGTTCATCATCTCGAACTCGGTCAGCGCGCTCGTGTTCTTGTCGCTGAGCGAGCCGAGGCTGCCGACCGTCTCGGTCGCGACCGTGTTGGGCGCGGACTCCTGCTCCTGCCCGCCGCCGCCCGCGTGGAACGCGCCGGGCAGGACTGGCAGCGAGCGCGCGACCTCGTGCACCTCCTTGCTCAGGTCAACGTGGAAGCGCTCGCCCAACTGCCCCTCGGAGCGGTTGTAGCCGTTCTCGCCGGCGGGCTTGCGCAGGAGGTCTGTAAACTTCTCCTTGAGCGCCGAAAGCTCGATGCGATCCTGCGGGCGCTTCGGCCCCGCCACGCTCGGCTCGATGGTCTTGAGGTCGAGGTCGAGCGTCGTGCTGTAGTCGATCTCGCCCGCGCGCGGGATGCCGAAGAGTCCCTGCGCCTGATAGTAGGCGCGGAAGACATCGACCTGCTCCTCGGTGCGACCCGTCGCGAGCAGGTACTCGCACGACTTCTCGTCGATGGGGAAGTAGCCCATCGTCGCGCCGTACTCGGGCGCCATGTTGCCGATGGTCGCGCGGTCGGCGACGGGGATCGAGGCGGCGCCCTCGCCGTGGAACTCGACGAACTTGCCGACGACCTTCGCCTTCCTCAGCATCTCGGTCACGCGCAGCACGAGGTCGGTCGCCGTCACGCCTTCCCTTAAACTCCCGGTCAGGTTCACGCCGACCACGTCGGGCGTCAGGATGTAGACGGGCTGGCCGAGCATCGCCGCCTCGGCCTCGATGCCGCCGACGCCCCAGCCGACGATGCCGAGACCGTTAATCATCGTCGTGTGCGAGTCGGTGCCGACGAGCGTGTCGGGGTAGTAGACGCCGTCGCGCTCCATCACGCCGCGCGCGAGGTGTTCGAGGTTGACCTGGTGGACGATGCCGATGCCGGGCGGGACGACGTTGAAGCTCTCGAACGCCTGCATCCCCCACTTGAGGAACTGGTAGCGCGAGCGGTTGCGGCGGAACTCGGTCTCCATGTTGAGCCGCAGCGCGTCAGGGCTCGACCAGAAGTCCACCTGCACCGAGTGGTCGATGACGAGGTCAACGGGGACGAGCGGCTCGATGATCTTGGGGTCGCGCCCCATGCGCAGGACGGCCGAGCGCATCGCGGCGAGGTCTACGAGCAGGGGCACGCCCGTGAAGTCCTGTAAGAGCACGCGCGCCACGCTGAAGGGAATCTCCTCCGTCCGCTCGGCCGCGGCCTGCCAGTTGGCGAGCGCGCGCACGTCCTCCTCCTCGACGACGCGGCCGTCGCAGTTGCGCAGCACCGATTCGAGCACCACGCGGATCGAGACGGGCAGCCGTGAGACCGGCCCGACGCCCTCCTTCTCCAACTGCGGCAGCGAGTAGAACTGCCCCTTACTTCCCTTCTCGGTCGTGAACGTTTGCAGCGTGTTGAAGAGGTTGTGTGACATATGATTCCCCGATGATAAGCCCGCCCCGATGGACTCCCGCCCTGCAATTCTCGCCCGGCGGGGGTAGCCTTGAAAGGCCGTTTTGTAAAGCTAAAGATTACCTTTCATCTTAAGTTCGCCCCCCGCAATCGTCAAGCAAGCCTCCCCGGCGTTATAAACGACCCCGCGGCTTTGGCGCGGCCGCGGGTGATTTGTTATATTTGGCGCACTTTAGCGAAGCAGGCGACAAGAGAATCAGCAAACCTCGCGGGCGTAGTTTAAGTTTGCGACTGGCGCAGCGAGAGCGGAGGTAAAGGATGCCGAAGAAGAGGCCGGAGGATTTCGAGTACCTGAGCAACAACCCGGACGTGGTTCCCGACCCCGACATCGAGGAGTTCATGGAGGAGGAGATCGCGCGCGCGCCCAAAGACCCCGGCCAGCTCGCGCAGCGCCTGCGCAACAACACGGCCGCCTCGCCGCAGGACTCCGGCGGCGACCTCGACGCGTCGTGGGAGGACGTGAACGACAGCGGCACCGAGTCGGCCGGCGGCGACAACCCGACCCCCGACCAGTCGGACGTCGAGGAGAACGCGCACGCCGTCGGCGTCAACTTCGAGGACAATCAGGAGCTAGACCTCGCCGACCAGCTCGAACGCCGTGACCGCCACCGCTTCGAGATGGACCCGCGCTCCAAGACCGAAGACGACACGATCTGAAAAGCCGACAGCCGAAAACCGTGAGCCGTGACGAGAGGAACTGTTTCCTTCTCGTCACGGCTCACGGTTTTCGGCTGTCGGCTATTTGAAGTTCGCGCGGGGCTGGAGGGTGGCGCGTTTGATGACGATCTTGTCGGCGGGGTTTTCGGCGTAGGGCGCGGGGCGCGTGGGGGCGCCGGCGATGATCTGCGCGTTGGCCATCCCTTCGACGACCTTGCCGAAGACGGTGTACTTCGCGTCCCACTGCGGCACGCGGCGGAGCGTGATGTAGAACTGGCAGTTCGCGGTGTTGACCGCGTCCTTCTCCGAGAGGGCGGGCAGGCCGCCGACCGCCGGCCGCTCGCCCTGCCGCGCGGCGCCGACCGTGCCGGTGTCGAAGGGGATGTCGCTGAACTCGGCCGGCAGGTCTGTGTACGGCGAGTCGCCCGCCCCGTCGTTCGCCGGGTCGTCGTCCTTCGAGTTGGGGTCGCCGCCCTGCACGACGCCCGTCCGCGGGTTGATGCGGTGGAAGGCCGTGCCGTCGTAGAAGCCCTCGCGGACGAGCGTCTTAAAGCGCTCGACCATCTTCGGCGCCACGTTCGGGTAAAGCTCGATGACGATGCGGCCGTACGAGACGCCGTTCGACTCCACTTCGAGCACCGCCGCCTCCGCGTCCGGCTCGGGCTTCACGCCGCGCCTGACCTCGGCGCCGCCCGCCCCCTCGGCCTCGTCGTAGACCTTCGTCCGCTCGGCGGCGCCGTCGCCGCCGCAGGACGCTAAGCCGACGGCCGCCGCCGCGAATGCACACGCGGCCAGCGACGCGCGCAGGGCGTGACCGCTCCAATCTTTTCTCATCGAGTCTCTCAACCGACCTCTCGTTAAAATTCAGAAGAGCTTCCTGCTGTCGAGCAGTATCGTGACGGGGCCGTCGTTGACCAGCTCGACCTCCATCATGCTGCGGAAGCTCCCCGTCTCGACTCGCGCGCCCGCGCGCCTCGCCTCCGCGACGAAGAACTCGTAGAGCGCCCGCGCCGCGTCGGGCGGCGCGGCCTCGAACCACGAAGGGCGCCGTCCGCGCCGCGCGTCGCCGTAGAGCGTGAACTGCGAGACGACGAGGAGCGCGCCGCCCCGTTCGGCCAACGAGAGGTTCATCCGCCCCTCCGCGTCGTCGAAGACGCGCAGGTTCAAGACCTTCTCGACGAGGTAACGCGCGTCCTCCTCCGCGTCGTCGCGCGCGACGCCGAGCAGGACGAGTAGCCCCGGCCCGATCTCGCCGGCCGTCTCGCCCCCGACCCTCACGCTCGCGCGCGTCACGCGTTGCAGTACGGCTCTCATCTGTCCGCGGAGCGGAGTCCCCGGCTTACTGAAGAACGAAGTTGTACGTGATGACGCCCGACACCTTCACGGGCCGGCCCGCGAGGAGCGTCGGCGTGAAGCGCGCCTTGCGCGCCGCCTCGACCGAAGCCGTTGCCAGCAGCGGGTGACCGCAGAGCGCCCTGGCCTCGACGACCTTGCCCGACTCGTCCACGAGAATCTCCACGACCACGACCCCCGACGCCCTCGCGCTCTTCGCCAACGGCGGGTAATCGGGCTGCGGCTTCGAGACGACGCGGCCGTTGAGCACCTCGCCCTCGACGATCTTCTTCTCCTCTTCGCCGCGCGCCTCCCTCTCCTTCCGCTCCGCGTCCTGCCGCGCGGCCTTCTCCGGCTCCTCCAGCCGCCAGATGGCCCTGTCGAGCGCGTTCCTCAACTCCCTGTCGGCGCCGGCGCCCGCGGCCATGAGCGCGCAGTAGTAGTTCTTGAGCCTCGCGGCGGCGGCCGCGTCCTTCCGGGGCGGCAGCCGCCTGATGGTCGAGACGGCGCGGCCGAGGAAGCCCAGCGCGCCCTCCGGCTCGCGGCGCAGGAAGTAGAGGTCGGTCAGGTTGAGGAGCACGGGCACCACGTCGGCGGCGTCCGCGCCGTGCAGCTTCTCCTTGGCCCTGAGCGCGCGCATCAGGAGCGGCCCGGCCGCCTCGTACTCCTTGCGGTCGAGTTTGAGCACCCCGATCTGCGCGACCACGTCCGAGGCGAATTCGCTCTCGGCGCCGACGCGCTTCTCCGCGATGGCGAGCGAGCGGCGGAGAAACCGCTCGGCCTCTTCGCTCTTCCCCTTCCGCGCGTGGATGGCGGCGAGGTTGTTGAGCGCGCTCGCCACCGCCATGTCTTCGCCGCCGGCCGCCGCCTTCTCCCTGATCTCAAGCACGCGCCGCGCGAGCGGCAGCGCCTCGTCGTATTGCCCGGCGCGGTAGAGCCTGAGCACCTCGGCGTTCAGCCGCTCGGCCTCTGCGCGCTCGCCCGCGCCCGCCGCCGGGACTTGCGCCCGCGCCGCGCCCGCGAAGAGCAGGGTGACGATCATCAGCGTGAGAGTCCGCCTCATCTTTTCGCGCGCCCTTCAGAGCAGGTTGGGGAGGAGGAGAAAGTAGCCGTTGACCATCAGCAGCGCCGCGACCAGCCCGACGACGAGCGAGAGGCGGAGGATGTGCCGCGAGCCGGCGAGGATGGCGACCGAGGCGAGCACGATGGCGATCTGGAAGAGCGCCTCGGCGAAGTCGAAGTTCGGGTCCTGCTGCTGCGCGCGGCCGCGCTGCGCCTCGTAGTCCTTCGCGCGCGCAGTGAGCTGCTTGCGCCCCTCACCCTTCAGGGGGTTGCCGGGGTCGTCTTTGTCCGGCTCGTCCTCGTAGCGCGCGGCCGTCGAGCGGTACTCGTCGATCTTCTTCTGCACGAACTCGCGCGCGTCCGGGGGCATGTTAGGGTTGGCGCGCAGGTCTGCCTCCAGAGAATCGGCGGCGACCCTCATCGTGGTCTGGCGGATGCTCTTGGCCTGGTAGAAGGCCCAGGTGTCGCTGGCGTGGATGTTGTTGTTGGCCATGTCCTCGGCGGCGTTCCCGCCCCCGAGGCTCGTGATGGCGAGGAGCATCGCCATGAACGCGATGATGAGCGCGGCGCGGTTCTTGAAACTCTGGTCGGCCGCTTCGCGCGCTTCGGCTATCTGCTCGGCTGCATCCATCTCGTTTGTCGGTCGGTCAACCCTTTCCTTTTCTCAAGTCCCGCGCTACCGCGCTACTGAATCACCCAGCGGTAGAAGATGATGCTGCGCACCTCGACGGGCTTGCCGTTGACGAGCGTCGGCTCGAAGAGCACGCGGAGCGCGGCCTCCTGCGCCGCCATCCTGAAGGCTCGGGTGGTGCAGCCGAGGGGCGACGCGTACTTCACAAGGCCGCCCTCGTCGATGACGAGCGCCAGCACCGCCCCCCCGGACAGATGCGCCCTCTTCGCATCGGGCGGGTAGAAGGGCGCCGGCTTCTTCATGGCGCCGCCGATGCGCAACTCACCCCTGTCGGGCGAGAGTTTGATCCCCTGCGCCAGCACCGAGTCCTCGACGAAGACGGTCGTCATGCGTTTGGTAAAGTCGCGCTCGGGCGTGGAGTTGAAGTCGTTCGCGACGAGGCATGCGTACTGTTCGAGCGCCTCCTGCTCGAACTTCTCCGAAGGGCCGCGACGCTTCTCGCGCAGTTCGAGCAGGCGGGCGAACGCCTTCTTCGCCTTGCCCTTGTCGCCGCGCGCGACGAGCACGTCGGCGAGGACGCCCAATTGCGCGCTGACCTGCGTCGAGTCGGGGCCGAAGAGTCGCGCGGCCTCCTCGATTGACGCCTCGGCGAGTTTCGCCGCCTCCGCGTGCTTCTTCTCGTCCGCGAGCGAGCGAATTTTCCTGTTGGTCTCCGCGAGTTGTTCGGCGGCCGGCGGCGCCGCGCCCGTCGTCTGCGCGGGCGCGGC
>DASVQX010000067.1:0-123448 GCA_036388915.1 Pyrinomonadaceae bacterium | reverse complement strand
CGCACGCACTCGCGCGAGTGCGTGCGCCGCCTTCTCTTTATTCTTCGTCGCGGCCGGGCTTCCGCCTTCTACCGTCAGCCCAAATCTTCGAGCAGCCGCGGGAGGTCGAGGACGAGTGCGACCGCGCCGTCGCGCAGTTCGGTCGCGCCGGCGACGCCGCGCCAGCGCTTCGCGTGGCGGCCGAGGCCGCGCACGAGCACCTCGCTCTCGCCTTCGTGCACGTCCACGGCGACGGCCGCGCGCGCGCCGTCTTCGCCCTCGGGCGCGTGCCGCCCCGCCGCGACGAAGAACGGGAAGCGGCCGCCCGCCTCCGCCCACTCCCGCGCGTCCGGCCGCCCCAACAACTCGCACATCCCGACCAGCGGCAGCTCGCGCCCGCGCCAGCGCAGACGCCTCTCGCCGCCGGAGCCGACGACCTCGGCGGCCTCCGCCTCGCCCGCCCCGACGACCTGCGACGCGCCCACGCAGTAGCGCCGGCCGCACGCCCTGAAGACGTGCGCGGGCAGGAGCGCGAGCGTCGTCGGCAGACGCAGCTCGAAGGTCGTCCCCCGCCCGCGCACGCTCCGCACGTGGACTTCGCCGCCCGCCTCCTCGACCGCGCGCTCGACCACGTCGAGCCCGACGCCGCGCCCCGAGACGACGCTCGCGCGCTCGGCGGTCGAGAAGCCGGGGCGGAAGATGAGACGCAGCGCCTGCGCCTCGGTGATGTGCGCGCCCGGCGCGACCAGCCCGGCGGCCTCTGCCGCGCGCGCGACCGCGTCCGTGTCCACGCCGCGCCCGTCGTCCGAGACGCGCACCAGGACGAGACCGCCCTCCGAGTCGGCCTCGATGCGCACGCGCCCGGCCGCGGGCTTGCCCGCCGCGAGCCGCTCACCTTCCGTCTCGACGCCGTGATCGACGGCGTTGCGGACGAGGTGGAGCAGAGGGTCTGCGACGATCTCCGCGAGCGAGCGTTCGAGCCGCGCGTCGCCGCCCGTGACCTCGAACTCGACGCCCCTGCCGGCGGCTCGCGCGGCGGCGCGGCCCGCGCGCGCCGCACGCAGCAGCGCGCCGCGCAGCGTGACCATGCGCAGCCCGATCAGACGCTCCTCCAACTCGAAGAAGCGCCGGCGCACTTCGCGGGCGCGCCCTTCAAGCTCCGCGCGCACGCCGCCGCCCTCCCCCGCCCCGAGCGCGAGGTCGAGCGCGCCGACCGTGTCCGCGAACAGCGCGTGCGCCGCCGAGATGAGGTCGTCCAACTCTTCGAGCGTCATCCGCACGCCCCGCGCGCCCGAGGCCGGAGACGCCGCGGCAGACGTGAGCCGCCCCTGCTGCTCGTCGGACTCCGAAGACACGCCGCCGCCCTCGCCCCGCGCGTCTCCTTCGGGCGCGCCCGCCGCGGCCTCGTCCCGCGCGTCGTCTTCTTCGCCCTCCCGCGTCGCGGGGTCGTGAGCGTCGCCTTCGCCGCCGGCCGCCTTGAGCGTCGCGCCGAAGGCGGAGGCGAGCGGTTCGAGTCGCGCGCGCGCCTCCGCGCTTGCGTACAGGATGCGGAAGCCGACGCGGTCGGGGCCGACGGCGTTGACGAAGGGCTGCGTGGCGACGACCTCGCCCGTCTCTTTGAGCGACTCGCTCAGCCGGCGGTACTGCTCGTCGAAGTCCGCGAGGTCGAACTCGGCCAGCACGAGGTACGCGCGCGCGCCCTCGTTCAGCGCCTCGCGGAGCCGCTGCCGCTCGTGCGCGCTGAGCGAGCGCGTGACCTCTTCCGGCAGCCCGTGCAAAGCCTCCGCGCCTCCCGAGGCCGCCGCGCCATCGGCTCCCGCCCCGGCCGACTCCAGCCGCCGCAGGCGCTCGACAAGCATCGCAGGCTCGGGCGCGGCCTCGCCGCGCGCGGCCGCCTCCAAGCTCTCGGCGACGGCGCCGGCCGCCTCCTCGAAGACGCCGAGCGCCTCCTCGTCGAGCGCGGCGGCGCCCGAGCGCACGGCGTCGAGCAGCGACTCGAACTCGTGCGCGATGCGCCCGGCCGCGTCGAGGCCGGCGGCGGCGGCCGTCCCCTTGACGGTGTGGACGCGCCGGAAGAGGCGCGCGACCAGTTCGCGCCGCGCCGGCCCGTCGCCGCGGCGTTCGCGCAGCTCCGCTATGTCGCCGTAGAGCCCTTCGACCAGCTCGCCGGCCTCGGCCAGGAACTCTCTGAGCAGGCGTTCATCCATGAGAGGAAGTAGACAGTAGTCAGTAGATAGTAATCAGTAGAAAAACGGGAAGCGGTGCGCCCGGCCCGCAGGCCGCGACGCACCGCCTCTAGACTACTACTGACTGCTGTCTACTGACTACCGTCTACCGCTTTGCCGAGGCCGCCGGCCTGCTGGTCGCCGCCGTCATCCGGCTCCCCGCCGGACTCGCCGCCGGGCTCCTCCTCGTCGGGGTGCGCGACGGCGCCCTCCTGCGGCTGCTCGCGGTCGAGGTCGCGCTTGATGGCGTCGAGGATGCCGTTGATGAACTGCGTCGCCTCGTAGGTGGAGAAGCGGCGCGCGATCTCCAACGACTCGTTGATGGCGACGGTGCGCGGCGTCGGCTCGTGGAGGAACTCGAAGACGGCCATCCGCAGGATGTTGCGATCCACGACGGCCATCCGCGAGATGCGCCAGTGCTCGGCGCGCGAGCGGATGCGCTCGTCTATCTCCGAGAGGTGCGCGAGCGTGCCCACCGTCAGGCGGGTCGCGAACTCGCGCGCGCCCTCGTCCATCTCCGGCTCGCCCAACTCGTCCCAGTACGAGCGGACGAGTTCGTCCGGCCGTACAGCAGCACCGCCCACGTCGGCCGCAAAGAGCATCTGCAAGGCGCACTCGCGCGCCTTACGCCTTGAACCCATATGTATGAATACTCAAAAACCGCGAAAAGCCGCGGGCCGCAAAGCGTAAGCCGTGACGAGATAAAAACTGCTCTTACCCGTCACGGCTTACGCTTTACGGCCCGCGGCTTTTCGCGGTCCATGTCTTTTAACAGATTGACCATTTCGACGGCCGACATCGCGGCCTCGAACCCCTTGTTCCCGGCCTTCACCCCCGCGCGGTCGATGGCCTGCTCCAAAGTGTCGGCGGTGACGATCCCGTAGAGGACGGGCACGCCGGTCTGGAGGCCGACGTGCGCGATGCCCTTCGTGACCTCGCCCGCCACGTACTCGAAGTGCGGCGTCTGCCCGCGGATGACCGTGCCGAGGCAGACGACCGCGTCGAAGCGCCCGGACGCGGCCGCCTTCTGCGCCGCGAGCGGAATCTCGAAAGAGCCCGGCACGCGGAAGTGCTCGACCGAACCTTCGTCGGCGCCGAGCCGTTCGAGCGCGTCCAAAGCGCCCTCGACCAGCCGCCCCGTCAAAAAGTCGTTCCAACGGCTGGAGACGAGCGCGAAGCGAAAGCCCCCGGCGCTCAAATGCCCCTGATGAGTCACAGGCTCCAAAAGTCTTCCTCGACTTCTCCGAATCGCGTGGGAGTTAAGAACTGAAGGCAGTATAGAAAAGTGAGTGGCCAGTTACAAGTGACAGTCGGCGCGCGGCGATTTGACAAACGGCTTCGCGCTCGTCACCGCCCACTGAAAGTGGGCTTGCGCTTTTCGAGGAAGGCGCGGGTGCCTTCGCGCACGTCCTCGGTGGCGAAGAGGCGCGCGAAGAGTTCGGCTTCGAGGCGGAGCGCTTCGTCGAGCGGGAGGCGCGCGCCGCGCGTGACGGCTTCGAGGCAGGCGCGCGCGGCGAGGGGCGCGGAAGTTTCGGCAATCGAGCGCGCGAGGGCTTCGGCCTCGTGCAATAAGCGCTCAGGTTCGACGACGCGGTTGACCAGCCCGAGGCCCAGCGCCTCTTCGGCGCCGACCTCTTCGCCGGCGAGCATCGCGGCGAGCGCGCGCCCCGCGCCGACCGCGCGCGCGAGCCGCTGCGTGCCGCCGTAGGCGGGGATGACGCCGAGCTGCGTCTCGGGAAGACTGAAGCGCGCGCCCGACGCGGCCACGCGCAGGTGACAGGCGAGCGCCAACTCACAGCCGCCGCCCGCGGCCGCGCCCTGCACCGCCGCGACGACGGGCGTGCCGCACAGCTCGACGCGGTCGCAGACCTCCTGCCCGCGCACGGCCTTGCGGCGCGCCGCCGCCTCGTCCATCCCTTCCAGTTCCGAGATGTCTGTGCCCGCGCAGAAGTCTTCGCCCGCGCCGCTTAAAATCACCGCGCGCAGGTCGCGCCGCGACTCGACGCCCGCGAAGACTTCGTCGAGGCTTTCGAGCATCGCGCGCGTCAGCGCGTTGCGCTTCGACGGTCGTTCGAGCCGCACGAAGAGGAGCGCGCCGCGTTCCACGACGACGACAGCGCCGCCGCCGGCCGTCCGTCGCGCCCTCTTTTCCTCTTCGTCCGTGGACATCGACGGTCGGTTTTACTGCCAGCGGCCGGCCGGCACCTCGAAGTCGTAGGTCTCGCCGTGGCTCAGGTAGACCATGCGCTCGGCGAGTCCCGCCGCGTCGGCCGCGCGCTTGAAGTCTTCGAGCGGCGACTTGAAGACCTCGTAGTCGTTGTAGTGAATCGGAATCACCTTGCGCGGGTTGACGATCTTGACCGCCTCGACGCCCTGCTCGGCGTCCATCGTCAAAAGGATGCCCATGATGGTCGTGCCGCCGAGGTGGTAAAGCCCGAGGTCGATGTCGGGGTAGCGCTTCGGTATCTCGTGGAGGTCGTCGAAGACGAGCGTGTCGCCCGTGATGTAGAGCCGCACCGCCGCGCGCCCCGCCGCCGACTCGAACTCAAGCATCGAGCCCATCACCGGCGGCAGGAACTTCTCGACGATGGGCGGCCCGTGGCGCCCCGGCATCGACGTGACGCGCACGCGCGCGCCACCCTTCTCGACCGTCACCGAGTCCCACGTGTCGAGCGAGACGGGCGCGGTGAAGCCCTTGTCCTTCAGCTCCGACGCGGCGTGCTCGGTCGTGACGATGGGCACGTCCTTGCGCAGGCGCTCCTCGGCGATGCGGTCGAAGTGGTCGCCGTGGTAGTGCGAGAGGACGACGAAGTCGAGCGGCGGGAGTTGTTCGATCTCCAGCGCCGGGTTGGTCAGCCGCTCGGCCGTCAGCCCGTAGCCGAGATGCACGTGGTCGCCCGCGTGCAGGAAGTTCGGGTCGGTCAGAATCGTGAACCCCGCGTAGCGCAGGATCACCGTCGCCGTCCCCACGAAAAAGATAGACCCTCGCGAGAAGTCCGCCGGGCCGCCGCCCGCCTCCCCCGCGTCAAGAGTCAACGTCTGTTGCTTCTGGTCGCCCATCGCTGCCCCCTTTGTCCGGCCGTTAGATTTGCCGGCAGCTTAGCGCAGTTCGCATGGCCCGCGGCGTACGCCAACGCTCAGACGAGGTTCATCGGGACGGGCTTCTTCGGGTCGGCGTAGTCGTAGAAGCCGCGGCCGGACTTGCGGCCGTAAAGCCCGGCCTTGACCATCCGCTTGAGCAGGGGCGGCGGCGCGAAGCGCCTCTCGCGGAACTCTTCGAACATGATCTCGGCGATGTAGTAGGTCGTGTCGAGGCCGACGAAGTCGAGGAGCGTCAGAGGCCCCATCGGGTGGCCGCAGCCGAGCTTCATCCCGTTGTCGATGTCAACGATTGAGCCGACGCCCTCTTCGAGCGCGCGGATCGAGTCGAGCAGGTAGGGGACGAGCAGGCGGTTGACGATGAAGCCCGACTTGTCGCCCGCGCGCACCGGCACCTTGCCGAGCCTTGCGGCGAACTCGACCGCCGACTCGTAGACCGCGTCGTCGGTGAGGATGGTGCGCACGACCTCGACGAGCTTCATCAGCGGGACCGGGTTGAAGAAGTGCAGGCCGACGAAGCGCGCCTGCCGCTCCGGCTTCGTCGCCGTCATCATCTCCGTGATCGAGAGCGACGAAGTGTTCGAGGCGAAGATGGTCTCGGGCTTGCACAGGCCGTCGAGCTGGTTGTAGGTGTCGCGCTTGGCTTCGAGGTTCTCGACGATGGCCTCGATGATGATGTCGCAGTCCTTGAGGTCGTCGAAGCTGGTCGTGCCCGTGATGCGGCCGCGTATCTCGTCGCGCTGCTCGGCGGTGATTGAGCCCTTCTCGGCGAACTTCCCCAGCGACTTCTCGATCCCCGAGAAGCCGCGCTCGCACAACTCCTCCGTCACCTCGCGGACGACGACGGTGCACCCGGCGGCCGCCGCCGTCTGCGCGATCCCCGACCCCATCAGGCCGCAGCCGAGCACGCCGACTTTGTTAATCTCCATCTCTTCTTGGTTCTCCTGTTCAGATTTTTGTTTGAGGAAAATTTTTAATTCACTTCGGCCGCTTCGCGGGCGGCTACTTCTCGCCGCCGTCCGACTTCCCCTCCGCCGGCATCTCGGCCTTCTGGATGTTGACGCCGAAGGTCGGCAGGCCCTCGTCCTCGACCCACTGGTCGAAGCGCTCGGCCCAGGCGAGGAAGTCCGCGCCGAGCTGTTCGCGTTGCCGCACGCGCTCGGCGTCCTTGAGCGTCTTGTCGTCGGCCTCGGCGCGGGCGCGGGCGACGAGCACGCGCAGCTCCTGACGCACGATGTCGGCGTCGGGGCTGAGGCTCGGCGTCTTCTCCAGCCTCTCGACGGCGGGCGCGAGCGCCGCCGTCTCGCCGTCGGTCACGTAGCGCCCCAGCGCGTTGCGCCCGGCGTTGATCGACTCGATGAAGGGGACGACGGGCGGCTTCTCGCCGAAGGCGCCCGCGCGCTCGGCGAGGTTCGACAGACGCGGCGGCGGCGCGTCGAAGTGGCGCACGACCATCACGAAGCTGACCGCGACGAGCAGGAGGCAGGCGACCTGCGCCGCGTGCCACGCGTGCGCCACCGCGCCGCGCGCGCCGGGCCGCTTGTAGCCGACCACGAGCGCCAGCCCCATCCCCGAGAGTAGTCCGCCGAGGTGCGCCGCGTTGTCGATGAAGCCGCGCGCGACGTAGCCGATGAAGAGGTTGACGACGAGCGTCGGCAGCAGCCCCGTCCCGAACGCGCGCTTAAGCCCCTCGGGCAGCTCGTGCCGGTACTTGATGCCGAAGACGAAGAGCACGCCCATCAGCCCGAAGAGCGCGCCCGACGCGCCCGCCGAAGGCGAGTCGTACTGCTTGAAGAGGTACTGCCCCAACGCGCCCTTCGCCCACCCGGGGCGCACCGTCAGGTAGCTGGCGACGACGCCCGCCACGCCCGTCAGCACCCAGAAGACGACGAAGCGCGCCGACCCGTAGAGCTTCTCGACGTAGGGCCCGAGCATGAAGAGGCCGTACATGTTCGAGAGCAGGTGCAGGTTCCCCACCAGCAACCCCATCCCCGGCAGTTGGACGTGGAGGAAGATGGGCGTGACGAAGCGCCACCACTGGCTTTCGTAGTCGATGAGGTAGTTGAGCTTCGCGCCGTAGGCGAGGAGTATCTGCCCCGTCGCCCCGCCCGAGAGCCACATCAAGAGGTAGAGGAAGACGTTGGCGACGAGGAAGATGAAGGTGAAGGTGGCCGGGCGCGAGATGACCGCGCGGACGAAGCGCACGGTCTCCGGGTCGGCCTGCGCGCGGCGGCGCGTCTGCTCGGGGGACGGGCGCGCCGCGACCGGCGTCCCGCACATCATGCAGCGGCTCTCGCCCGCCCCCACCAGCGCGCCGCAGTGGCGGCACACGCCCGTGCGCCCCGCGCCCGACCCCGTTGACTGACCTTCGGCCAATACTTAAACGCCCGCCATTCCGTTCGAGGGAAAAGTTTTTATACGCTGGCGCGATTCTATTTCCCCCCGCAGCAAACGGCAACTTCAGGCGGGAGGCAGGCCGTGAGCGCGGGCTTCCGCCTTCGTTCTCCCTGACGGAAAACGCGTCAAGCCCCCACGTCAATGTGACTGAGGGCGGCGTGCGCGCGCGCGCTTCTTCAGGGTTTCCGGGCGAGCGGCGGCGGCATGCGGCTTGTTAGCTTATCCACGGTCGCCCGCATCCGACGCGCGCCGGCCGAATGAAATGACCGTTAAGGAGCCGATCCACTTGAGACTCAAAAACAGATTCCTGACCGCGCTCGCCACGCTCTCTCTCTTGTCCCCTCTCGCGGCGTGCGCGTTCAACGTCTCGGCTAAGTCGCCGCAGCGTAGCGCGCAGGCCCCGCGCGGCGCGCTGAGGAAGATGACCGACGACCTGCTGACGCGCGCCTCGAACGTGCGCCGCGGCTCGGGCGAGACGGCGCGCGTCATCGTCCGCGCCGCCGAAGGGCAGGCGGCCAGCGCGGCGGCCTCGGCGCTCGGCGCCGCGGGCGCGCGCGTCTCCGACGAGCTCGACTCGCTCGGCCTCATCGTCGCCGACGTGCCGGTCGAAAGGCTCGCGGAGCTTGCGGCGCGCGAGGAGGTGTCGTGGGTCTCGTCCGACCAGCCCGTGCGCTCGACCGCGACTTTAGACAACACGAGTCACCACGAAGTCGCCACCGGCGCGAGCAAGCTTCTGCCCGCCGGCAACGAGGCTCTGGCCAACGGCGGCGGCGGCAACAAGGTCGGCATCGCCGTCCTCGACAGCGGCATCAGCCCGCCCGACGCGGCCGAGTTCGCCGGCTACGAGTGGCGCTACTCTTCGGGTCTGCTCGGGACGGGACTCATCTCGCAGAAGTACCTCGCCTCCTACCCGCGCGTCGTCAAGCACGTTGACTTCACCGGCGAGGGTCGCACCGACGACCCGTACGGGCATGGCACGCACACGGCCGGCGTCGCCGCCGGTTCGGGGCAGGCGAGCGAAGATTACGCGGCGAAGAACTACGGCGCGCAGACCTACGGCGGCATCGCCACCAACGCCAACCTCGTTGACGTGCGCGTGCTCGACTCCTACGGCGCGGGCAAAGTCTCGAACGTCATCAAGGCCGTGGACTGGGTCATCAAGAACAAGAAGACCTACAACGTCCGCGTGATGAACCTCTCTCTGGGCGCGCCGCCGACGCAGAGCTACAAGACCGACCCGCTGTGCCAGGCGCTCGGCCGCGCGGTGGACGCGGGGCTGGTCGTCGTCGTCGCGGCGGGCAACTGGGGCAAGGACGCCGACGGGCGCACCATCTACGGCGGGATTCTCTCGCCGGCCAACTCGCCGCGCGTCATCACCGTCGGCGCCGTCAACACGCAGCAGACGGCCGCGCGCTCCGACGACGCGGTCGCCACCTACTCGTCGCGCGGGCCGACGCTGGTTGACGGCGTGATGAAGCCCGACCTCGTCGCGCCCGGCAACAAGCTCGGCGCGGCCGAGACCGCGGCCACCTCGCCGACCGCCAGCAGCTCTTACACCTCGACGGGCGGCGGCGGCCTGCTCGGGACGGTTGTGAGCGGCGACACGAGCACCAACAAGCCGGTCGCCACCGGCACCTACCGCGTGATGAGCGGGACTTCGTTCGCCGCGCCGGCCGTCGCGGGCGCGGCCGCGCTGATGCTCGAAGCCAACCCCTCTTTGACGCCCCCGATGGTCAAGGCGTTTTTGATGAGGACGGCGCAGCGTCTGCCCGCCTACGAGCAGGCGATGGCCGACGGGAAGCTCTCGCAGTTCGAGCGCGTCATCACCGAGGGCGCGGGCGAGTTGAACGCTTGGGCGGCGGTGACTCTGGCGCGCGCGGTGCGCAAGGACGCCAACCGCGCCGAGCCGGGCGACAACCTCATCACGTCGAAGAACACGACCTACTCGTCGCTCGGGCTGACCTCGCCGATAGCGGGCGAGCAGATGCCGCTCAACAACGGCATCATCTGGGTCGAGGGCGTCGCCTTCAACGAGCGTCTGACTGTGACGCAAGGCTTCCGCCTGCCCGACGGCCGCACGCTCGACGACGGGTGGGTGATGGCCGGCGGCCGGCTCCTGCCCGACGGGACGTTCCTGCTCTCCGATGGCCACACGGTCGGCGCCGCCTACATCGTCGGCAGCGGCATCCTGCTCGGCGACGGGATTCTCCTGGGCGACGGGATTCTGCTCGGCGACGGGATACTTTTAGGGGACGGGATTCTGCTCGGCGACCAGTTCAACTTCGGCTGCGGCATCCTCCTGGGCGACGGGATTCTGCTCGGCGACGGCATCCTCCTCGGCGACAGCTTCCGCGGCAGCGCCGCCTTCGCCAACCAGCCCGCGTGGGCCTCGAACCTGATCGAGCCGAGTTCGATGAGGCTCAAGGAGGAGGAGGTCCTGCTCCAGGGTGAGATGGCCACACCGACCTCCGTCAACCGCCTCGACGCATCGAGCCCACTCTTCCCGCGGCGCTAACCCCCGCACTCTCCTCGGGCTCAAAGGGGAAGGGCGCGCTCTCCGTCGAGAGCGCGCCCTTCCTTTTGCTTTGGCTTTTCCGCTTCGGCTTCCCGCTTCCCTCACCTCGGCCGCGGCGGCGTGGCGCCGGCCGGGACGATCCAGAGTTCGGTGGCGCCGCTCTCGCGCGCGGAGCCTTCGAGCGTGATGATGCGCGAGCCTTCGATGCCGCGCGTGGTGACGACGTAGTCGCGCGCTCGCTGCGCACGCTGCGCGCCCGTGCCGTAGCGCCTGTTACGCCCGCCGTAGCCGATGATGTAGCCCTGCGCGCCGGGGCTGTTCTGCAACTCGATGGCGAACACGTCGAGCCGCGCCTTCTCGTCGTCGCGCTGTATCTCGCCGATCTCGTCGAACTTGGTCGGGTTCGGCGGCGCCGGCACCGCGGCCTGACACTGCGCGCGGCACTCAAGGTTGTAGCCCGCGACCTCGACCGTCGCCGTGATGGGCTGGCCGGCGAGTCCGGCCGTGTCCACGGTGATGGTCGGCGTGCCCTGACCCGAGAGAATCTGGCCGGCCGAGACGACCCAGTTGTAGACCGGCGTCACGCCCGGCGTCCCGCCCGAGACCGAGGCCGTGAAGGTGACGGGCGTGCCGGCCTGCTGCACGTCGGGGCAGTAGATCGAGACGTTCGGGCAGACGGGGCGCGGCGGCGGGCAGTTGCGCACCACCACCTTCGTCGAGGTGAAGGCCGTGCAGAGCGGGTTATCGACGGGGCCGCTCTCAATCGTCACGGCGGCGTTGTAGACGCCGGGCTGCGCGTCCGACAGGTCCCAGACCACGTCGGTGCCGTCGCCGTCGAGCCGCCCGCCCGAGACCGTCCACTTGTAGCGCAGCGGCTTGCCCTCGGGGCTGAAGCCCTGCGCCTTCAGGCGGACGCGCGGGTTGGCCATCGACTCGGCGTCGGGGCAGAGCGTGACGACCTGCGTGTCGGCGTCGAGCTTGATGGTCGGGGGCTGGTTCTGCGGCGGGGTCGCCGCGGTCTGTCGCGGGCCCTTGTGCGCCGCGCGTGTGGACGTGAAGACCAACCCCATGGCGGCCAGCAGCAGCACGCCGAGGACGGCCGCGATACGCTTTCCTGAAGGCATGTCCGACTCCTTACTTGTCCGGTTGTCAGAATACAGGGGCACAGGTTAAACCAAATCCCCCGCGCCCACAACGGTATTTTTACAACCCTTGGAAACGACCAATCCCGCCCCGCTTCCACCGCGCGGCGCTAAAACTCCTGCCCGGAGGCCGGCCGGGACATTTTCCCGAGGCGCGGCCGCCGCCGATTATCACCCGCCGTGCTATCATTCGCCCCGTTCACTTTAGGCAAGGGTCGGGCGGTTCACCTCGCGGAAGGAAGGTGTGAATTTATGGGCGTAGCCTCCGCCGCGCTCGCTTCGGCGAGGCCGAGGGCGGCGCGCGCGATCCTGTGGGGCGGGCTGTTGGCGGGGGTGGGCGACATCACGTTCGCCTTCGTCGTCAACGGGCTGCGAGGGGTGGGGCCGGTGCGCGTGTTGCAGTCGGTGGCGAGCGGCGTGCTCGGCGCGGCGGCGAGGGAGGGCGGCTCGGGTTCGGCGGCGCTCGGCGCGGCGCTGCACTTCCTCATCGCGCTCATCTGGGCGGCCGTCTACTGGCTGGCGAGCCGCAGGCTCCCGGTGCTGGCGCGCCGCGCGGTCGCCTGCGGGCTTGTTTACGGCGCGGCGGTCTACGCCTTCATGTACCTCGTCGTGCTGCCGCTCTCGGCCGCATACTTCAAACCCACTTTCACGCCCTCGACCGTCCTCCTCAACGCGGCGGGGCACATGCTGCTGGTCGGGCTGCCCATCGCGCTCGCCGCCCGGCGTTATTCGAGGTGAGTGGCGGCGCTCTCACAAACTTATCAAAGACGGCAAGGAGGGTTTTATGATCGACGGCAGCGAGAGCCGGAAGCCGGAGACGAGCTACCCGGTTGACGAGATGTTCCTCGACCGCTGGTCGCCGCGCGCCATGTCGGGCGAGGCGTTGACGGAGGAGGAGCTGATGACGCTCTTCGAGGCGGCGCGCTGGGCGCCCTCGTCCTACAACAACCAGCCGTGGCGCATCCTCTACGCGCGCCGCGACACAGGGCACTGGGACGCCTTCCTCGGCCTGCTCGTCGAGGGCAACCGCGCGTGGGCGAAGGACGCGGCCGCGCTGCTCGTCTTCGTCTCGAAGGAGACGTTCGACTTCAACGGCGAGCCTTACCCGACGCACTCCTTCGACACCGGCGCGGCGTGGGAGAATCTCGCGCTCCAGGCGTCGCTGCGGGGGCTGGTCGCGCACGGGATGCAGGGCTTCGACTACGAGCGTGCGCGCGCGGAGCTTCGCATCCCCGACGGCTTCCGCGTCGAGGCGATGGCGGCCGTCGGGCGCCCCGGCGACCCCGCGCGGCTCCCCGAAAAACTGCGCGAGCGCGAGGCGCCGAGCGGCCGCAAAGCCCTCCCCGAGATAACCTGCGAGGGCGCCTTCAACTTCTGAAGGGCGGCGAAGTTCCCCTCCGCTTTACCGCCTCAGAGTTCCTTTGCTTTCGACTGGGCGCGGCTCTACAGTATCGCGCGCGCGGCGCGGCGTGGCGGATGGTCGGCTCGGACAAGTAACGACTCACCCCGTGTTCCTCAGACCCGCCGAGATGCCGTTGATAGTGGCGGCCAGCGCGTAGTCCAACTCCTCCGACTCCTGTCCCGCGCGCTTGCGCCGCAGCAGTTCGATCTGGATGAGGCTCATCGGATCGACGTAAGGGTTGCGCAGGGCGATTGAGCCTTCGAGCACAGGGTTGCGCTCAAGCAGACGCGTCTGCCCCGTCACGCGCAGGACGACGCGCCGCGTCCGCTCGAACTCCTCCGTAATCATCCCGAAGACGCGCTCGCGTAAAGTCTCGTCGCCGACCAGTTCTGCGTAACGCCGCGCTATCCCCAAATCCGCCTTCGCCATCCCCGTCTCCACGTCGCCGACGAGGTTCATGAAGAGCGGCAGCCCGCGCATCATCTCCCCCAACAGCCCCGCGCCGCGTTCGCCGACGAACCTTTCGAGCGCGTGCCCGACGCCGAACCACGCGGGCAGCACGTGCCGGCTCTGCATCCAACCGAAGACCCAGGGGATCGCGCGCAGGTCTTCCAAGCCCCGCTTCGACGAACGCTTCGCGGGGCGCGAGCCGATCTTCGCGAGGTCGAATTCGAGCACCGGCGTCGCCTCCTCGAAGTAAGGCACCACGTCGTCGTTCTCGGCCACCTTCTCGCGGTAGAACTCGAAGGCCGCGCCCGACATCCATTCGAGCGCCTCCTCCCACTCCTCCCTCCACTCGACGCCGCCCGGACGCGCCAGCGCTTCGAGCGAAGCGGCGACCATCAGCTCAAGGTTGCGCTCGGCGAGCACGGGGTCGGAGTACTTCCAGTTGAGCACCTCGCCCTGCTCCGTAATCTTGAGCGAGCCCTCGAACGCGCCGCCGGGCTGCGCGACGATGGCGTGGTGCGTGGGGCCGCCGCCGCGGCCCACCGTGCCGCCGCGCCCGTGGAAGAGTTGGAGTCGCACGCCGCACTCGCGCGCCGCGGCGTGCAGCGCGCGGTGGGCCTTGAAAATCTCCCACGTGCTCGTCAGCATCCCGCCGTCCTTGTTCGAGTCGGAGTAGCCGAGCATCACCTCCTGCCGCCGCCCCCACGAGTCGAGGTAGGGCGCGTACTCTCTGGAAGTCCAGAGCGCGCGGCAGGCCGCCGGGCAGTTACGAAGGTCTTCGATGGACTCGAAGAGCGGGACGGGCATCAGGCCGGGGTCTTTGCGCTCGGGGTCGGCCGCGACGCTGACGCCGCACCCCTCGGCCAGCCAGACGAGCCGCAGCACGTCGGCGACGCCGCGCGCGCCGCTGATGACGTGCGTGCGGATGGACTCCGGCGGGAACTCGCGCTTCAACTCCGCGACCGCGCGCAAGGCGTCTAACGCCGCCGCCGTCTCCTTCGACGGCGGTGACGGAAGACCGACACCAGCGCCGTCTTTAACTTCTGCCACGCCGACTTCATCTTTGACGGCGGCGCCTTCATCAAGAATGTTCGCGCCGCGCGCCAGCTCTTCGGCGGCGAGCGCGTGGACGCGCGCGTGCTGGCGCACGTCGAGCGTGTGGAGGTGAAAGCCGAACGTCTCGACCTGTCGGACGAGCGGGTCAACCAACTGGCGCGCGAGCCTTGAGCCGGCGCCCTCCGCGAGGCTTTCGCCGAGCAGGCGCAGGTCTCCGGCGAAGGCGTCGGCGTCGGCGTAGGCCGCGCGCCCCGACTCTGCGGCGGCGCCCGCGTCGCGCGAGTCGCGCAAACGTCTGAGGACGAACGAGAGGAAGCGCCGGTAGACTTCGGCCTCGGCGTCCCTCGACGCGGCGGCGCGGTCTGGCGGGAGGGTGCGTGCGTACTCCTCGACCTTCGCCCTGAGCTTGGCGGAGGCGCGCGCCTGCAAAGTCGAACTGCTCAGGCGTTCGTGCAGCTCGTCCACGGCCGCGTGGTAGAAGTCGAGTATCGCTTCGCGCGCCATCCGCAGCGCGTCGCGCGTGCAGCCCGGCGTCACGAACGGGTTGCCGTCGCGGTCGCCGCCGATCCACGACCCGAACCGCACCACGCGCGGGAGCTCGGCCGCCCCCGGCTCGCGGCCGAACGTTTCGCGGAAGGCGTCGGCCATCTCCTCGTAGACCTCCGGCACCGACGCGAAGAGCGCGGCCGGGTAGTAGTCGAGCCCCATCTTGATCTCGTCGCGCACGGTCGGCTGGCGGCGGCGCACCTCGTCGGTCTGCCAGAGCGCGGTGATCTCTGTGGCGACGCGCTCGGCCGCCTCGCGCGCGCGCCGGTCGGAGAGCGGCAGCCAGTCGAGCCGCTCAAGCTCGGCGGCGATGCGCGCGCGCTTGAAGAGCACGGTGCGGCGCGCGACCTCGGTCGGGTGCGCGGTGAAGACCGGCACGACCTCGACGCGCGCCAGGAGTTCGAGCGCCCGCTCGACGCCCGCGCCCGCGTCGCGCACCCGCCGGAGCGTGCCGCGGAAAGTCCCCTCCTGCGGTTCGCCGCCGAAGACCTCGGCGGCCCTGCGACGCCGCTTGCGGTGGTTGGTCTCGGCGAGGTTGGTCAGCTCGAAGTAGATGGCGAAGGCTTTCGTCAGGCGGTGCGCGTCGGCGAGCGACACGCGCGAGACGAGCGCGGCGGCGCGCCCCATCGAGACCTCCCGCTCCTCGGCGCTCGACGCCTCGCGGTACGCGGTCGTCAGCGCGCGCAGCTCCTCCTCCGCGTCGAACAGCTCGTCGCCCGCCTGCTCCTTGAGCACCACGCCGAGCAGACGCCCGAGCGAGCGCACGTCGCGCTTGAGCGGCGCGACCTTCGCCTCGCCGTCGCGTGCCGTCAGCTCGTCCAGACGCCCGCGCTGGTCTTCGACCTCCCACAGACGTTCCTCTTCGCCCACCTTGTCGCCCTTCCTTTTCCGCCGAACCTTTTATGCTGAACGTAGCTTCTGTTTTAGCCCCGCGCGCGCGCAAAAACAAAGGCCCGCGTCGAACTTCTCGACGCGGGCCTCTGACTTGGACGGTCTTTCAGGTCAGGCGCGGGTGAATCTTTACGGGGCCGGCGGCGCCGGGGGCGCGGGGAGCGCGGGCGGCGCGGGCGGCAGCTCGGCCACGGGGGCGATGACGCTGACGGTCTGCGCCGCGCCGGCCGCGGCGTCCGACTCGAAGCGGATGTTGCCGTTGACGTGGCTGACGTTGACGGGGGTGCCGCCCGTCCCGAAGCGCGCGCGCGTGTACGAGCGGTTCAGCCGCTCCTGCATCGTGACGTTGGGGACGTTGAGCGTCAGCGCGCCGTTGTGCCCCTCGGCCTCGACGTCGGCGTTGACGAGCTGCTTGAGCCGAATCTCGATGTTGCCGTTGACGTGCTCGACCTCAAGCCCCTCGTCGCCGAGCCGCGTGACGCCTACACGGACTCCGCCGTTGACGTGGCTGACCTCGGAGCGACCCGAGGACTGCGCGACCTCGACGCGGCCGTTGACGTGCGAGACCTCGACCGCGCCCTCAAGCTCGCCGACGCTCACCGCGCCGTTGACGTGCGAGGCGGAGAGATCGACGCGGCGCGGCAGCACCAGCGTCACCTCCTGACGCGCGCGCCCGCCGCCGTTCCAAAGGCGATGCCAGAGGCTTCCGCCCCCGCCGCCGCGCTCGCCGCGGACGACGAGCGAAGAGGGCGAGCCGTCCACGTTGACGCGGTTGTATTCGAGGTCTTCGGCGGTGGAGGCGGTGCGGACGATGTGGACTTCGGCGGTGTCGGTGTCGGCCGTCCTGACCTCGACCGTGCCGTTGATGGAGCCGATCTCGACGCGCGCGCCGGGGTCGAGCCTGAAGGTCTGGCGCGTCTCCTCGCGCGTGTTCCCTGTGCCCGTGCTCACGGCCCGGTTCATCCAGCGCCCGGCGAAGGCCGCGGCGGCGACGAGTATGACGGCTAAGAAGATTCTGGCTTTCATCGGTCACCTTACAGGCGGCCGTCGCGCCGCCGCTCTCAGAATGTTTGACAGTACCCGCTGGCTAGGAGTGAGAACGACGGGCGGCGCGGCTAAGTTCACAGGAAAATGGCGGCGGCGGACGAGGGATTAAAGGCGGCGGGCTTTCGCCCCGTCACCCGCCGGCCAGCGCGACGGCGATGTCGGCGGCGACGCGGGCGTTGTTCTCCAAGAGGGCGAGGTTTGCGCGCAGCGTCGCGCCGCCCGAGCGCCAGCCCATGTGCGCGAGCAGGAAGGGCGTCAGCTCTCGACCCGTCACGCCGCGCGAGGCGGCGACCGAGAGCGCCTCGGCGAGCGACTCCTCCATCACGGCCTCGCCGACCTCGAACCCCTCGGGGACGGGGACGGTGACGACGAGCGCGGCTTCCAGACCGAGCCGGTCGCGCGCGCGGATAACGTCCGCGACCTCGGGGGCCGTGTCCGCGCGCACGTCCGCCGCGAGCCCGCTCCGTCGCGTGTAGAACGCGGGCATCTCGTCGCAGCCGTAGCCGACGACCGTCACGCCGTGCGTCTCAAGCCACTCGCGCGTCGCGGGCAGGTCGAGCACCGACTTGGCGCCCGAGCAGACGACCGTCATCGGCGTGCGCGCAAGCTCGGGCAGGTCGGCCGAGATGTCGGGGAGCTGTCCCCGGTGGACGCCGCCGATGCCGCCCGTGGCGAAGACGCGCAAGCCCGCGCGGCTCGCGATCCAGAGCGTGCCGGCGACGGTCGTCGCGCCGTCCTCGCCGCGCGCGACGACGAGCGAGAGGTCACGCCGGCTGACCTTGCGCACGCCCTCGGCTTCGGCGAGCCGCGCGAGCTGCGCCCCGTCCAGCCCGACGCGCAGGCGCCCGCCGAGCACCGCCACGGTCGCCGGCACCGCCCCGCCCTCGCGCACCGCCTGCTCCAGACGCCGCGCCGTCTCAAGGTTCTGCGGGCGCGGCAGCCCGTGCGAGATGACCGTCGATTCGAGCGCCACGACCGCGCGCCCCTCGCGCACGGCGGCCTCGACCTCTTCGCTCAAATGAATCAGTTTGTCGTCTGTCATCGGTAGGACGACAACTCTAGCACAAGGAAGTAGACAGTAGTCAGTAGTCAGTAGTCGGTAGAAAAAGAGAAGGCGGCGCGATTCGGCAACAGGGCCGTCGCGCCGCCTTTTAAACTACCGTCTACTTCCCCTAACGTATGCGTGTGGTGAAGGCGACGCTGCCGGCGTTGTTGGGCGAGGTCTGGCTGAGGCTGCCGGCGAACGTCCAGCGGATGTGCGTCACGGTGCGGTCGTAGCCGGCGGGCGCGCCCCCCGCGGCCGAGGTCGGCGTGTAGACCCAGGACGTTCCGCCGTTGTTCGAGTATTCGACCGCGACGGTGAGGCCGGTCGTCCCGAGGCTGTTCGTGACCGAGCCGATTTTGAAGTCCGTGTTCGACGGCACCTGGTCGCGGATGACGAAGTTCGTGGCCTGATAGCCGCCCGTGTTGCTGAAGGAGATGGAGTAGGTGAGGTCGCTGCCCGCAAGGATGGTCGGCACGGTGACGCCGGTCTCGACGCACGTCGCGCCGACGAAGACGCACTTGCGGAGACTGACGTTGGGCGGCGTCGTCACCAGCACGTCGCGCTGCGCCGGCGAGTTGTCGCTGACGCTTATGGTCGTGTCGATCTGCACGGTGGCGATGTTGCCGACGACGCGGTTGGTGTAGGTGCCGGGCGTCGAGGGGACGTTGACCTGATAGGTCAAATCCCTCGTCGAGCCCGCCGGGACGGTGAACGTCCGCGCGTAGGTCAGCGTCGCGCCCGAGATGGCCGGGTCGGGTATCGAGGCGCCGTTGTAGGTCGAAGACCCGGAGACGTAGGTGACCGAGGCGGGGCTGGTCGGGAGCGTGTCCACCACCTGGTCAATCTGAACCTCGGTCGAGCCGCTGTTCGTAAGGCGCGCCGTGTAGGTGACGACCGTCGCGTTGTAGACGACCGCGGTGTTGACGAGCTTGGTGATGACGGTCGTGTTGGTGATCTGCTGGACGGGCGAGAGCGAGGCGTAGCCGCTCGTGTCGGTGTGCTTCACCTGCGTGCCGCTGCTGATGTAGTTGACGGGGCTGACGGCCGTCGGTCCGCCCGTGAAGTTGACCGCGCGGAAGAGGTACTCGGCCGTGTAGGAGGTGTCCCCGGTCGAGGTCAGCGAGGCCGGCGGGATGAGGAGCTGGTTCGCGAAGGTGCCCGTGTTCGAGCCGGAGAGCGTGATGGTGGACTGGTAAAGCTCGTAGCTGTTGGCCGCCCACCCGGCGTAGGTGGCGGGCGTGAACGCGAGCACCTTGGCCGCGCCGATGGTGCCGGTGTCGCCCGTCACCGTCATCGTCAGCGTGCCGCCGAGCGTGGCCGGGTTGGGGCCGGAGATGACCGTCGTCACCTTGTTGGCGTTCGCCTTGATGGTCTCCAGCACGGGCGTCATCGTGAAGAGGGCGCTGCCGATCTGCGGCGCGCCCGCGGACGGGTTCCCGCTGTAGACGCGGACGGTGTGCGACTGCGGGACGACGCTGTCGCCCGTGCCGGACGCCTGAAGGTAGAAGAAGGCCATCTTGCTCTCGCCCGCGTTCATCGCGCCGAGGTGGACGACGCCGTCTTCGTTCGGCGCGAGGCCGATGACCGTGCCCGTGAAGCTGTCGATGCTGGCGTAAACGTCGGGCTGGTACGTGCCGTCGTTGGTCACGCGGTAGGAGACGTACATGCAGCGGAGCTGCGGGGTGGTGGAGGTGTCGTAGTAGAAGACGGACGACGAGGTGCGCGTGATGGTGGGGGCGGCGTGCGCCGTCGCCCCCGCGAACGCGAAGACAAGGAAGAACAAGCATGTTCTCAGCAAGTTTTTCTTGTCGAAGGTCATCGTCTCACTTCCGCCCCCGCCGGCCGGCGCGCGCGGCGGCGCGACAATATAACTTAAAAGGGGGGAGAGCGGGCGGGATTTGCGCGCCGCCGGGGGCGGGGCGCGCGGCTAACGTATGCGGGTGGTGAAGGCGACGCTGCCGGCGTTGTTGGGCGAAGTCTGGCTGAGGCTGCCGGCGAACGTCCAGCGGATGTGCGTCACGGTGCGGTCGTAGCCGGCGGGCGCGCCGCCCCCGCCCGAGGTCGGCGTGTAGGCGAAGCTCGCGCCGTTGTTGTCCGAGTAGGCGACGACGACCGTCAGCCCCGTCGAGCCGAGGCTGTTCGTGACCGAGCCGACCTTGAAATCCGTGTTGTCGTTGATCTTCAGCGCGGTCGAAGAGTTCGGGTCGAAGAGGACGAGATTCTGGAGCGGCGCCCCGCCGATGTTGGTGAAGGCGACCGAGTAGTTGATGTCCGTGCCCGGCGTCGGCGCGGGGCCGCCGAGCGTGTACGACTTGACGAGGCTGAGGTTGAGCACGTTCGTCGTCGCCGTGCTGCTGTTGTTCGCGGAGTCCGGGTCGAAGGTCGTGCTCGACGCGACGCTCGCCGTGTTCGAGACCGTGGGCGCGGCGGCCGCCGCGACGTTGACCCTGACCGTAATCGCCGGGAGCGTCGTGCCGCTCGTGACGGGCCCGGACCTCGCACACGCGACGAGCGAGCCGCTCGGGTTCGAGCACGTCCAGCCCGTGCCGAACGCGGCGGAGTAGGAGAGTCCGGAGGGCAGCGTGTCGCTCACCGTGATGGTGCCGGCCGCCGACTGCGGCCCGTTGTTCCTGACGGTGAGCGTGTAGTCGGCGGCGTAGCCGACGGCGAAGCCGGTCGCCGCCGCCTTCGTGATTTGCAGGTCGGCGGCCGCGACGACGGTGTCCGTGTCGGTGGCCGTGTTGTTCGCGGGCGTCGCGTCCGCGAGCCACGCGGGCGGCGCGACCGTCGCCGTGTTGGCGATGCTGCCCGAGGAGGCCGAGACCGTGGCGGCGATGGTGTAGGTGGCCGCGTCGCCCGCTTCGAGCGTGGCGCTCGTCGCGAGGTTGCCGCTCCCCGAGGCCGCCGCGCAGGACGAGCCGGCCGAGGCCGCGCACGTCCACGTCGCGCCCGTGAGGCCGGCGGGGATGGTGTCCGTGACGGTGGCCGTGACGGTGTAGGTGCCGTTGTTCGTGACGACGACGGTGTAGGTCAGGCTCGCGGTCTGGTAGGTGTTCGTCACGCCGTCGGTCTTGGTGACGGAGAGCGACGGCGCCGGGACGACGGCCGTCGAGAGGTCGCCCGTCGAGGTCGTGCCGCCGCCGAGCGTGTCCACCAGCGTCGCGGCGAGCGAGGGCAGTGTGATGGCGTAGAGGTTCGAGGGGCTTTGCGTCTGGATGATGATGCGGGTGCCGTCCGCCCCGAGGCCGAGCGTGCCGGGCGTCGCGCCGCCGGGGAAGGTGACCGTGCCGACGAGCGTGGCCGCGCCGCCCGCGGTGCTCGCCGTGTAGAGCTGCCGAGCCTGGTTGATGACGTAGAGCGTGCCCGTCGTGCTGAAGGCCATGTCGCCGCCGTTGCCCGTGCCCGTGACGGTGGCGACGGGCGTCGCGCGCCCCGTCGTCTGGTTGATGGTGTAGAGCGTGTCGTTGTCCGCGCCGCCCCCGCCCGACATGTAGTAGAGCGTCCCCGCCGGGTTGAACGCCATGCGGAAGCCGCTGCCGACGTTGCCGCCCGAGGTCGAGGGGCCGATGTTGCCGAGCAGCACGGGCGCGACCGAAGGCGTCGCGGGGTTGAAGCGGTAGACCGCGCCGTTCGACCCCGCGGTCGAGTTGATGACGTAGAAGAGCATCCCGTCGGACGGGCGCTGGGCGAGCGTGGCGGCGTTGCCGCCGGGGTAGCCCGTGTAGACGACCGTCTCGACGCCCGTCGTCAGGTTGAGGTGCCAGATGTTGTTGCTGCCCGCGCTGGCGTTGCCGCGGATGTGATAGACGGAGGTCTGCGCCGAGGCCGAGGGCGCGAGCGCCAGCAGCGCGAGCGGCGCGAGCAGGGCGAAGAGCAGGCGCGGGCGAAGGCCGTGGCGCGCACGCCGCCGCGCGACGCGCGGGGCGTCGTTCGCGGCGGCAAGGCTCCGGCTGTCGCGCGTGCAGCGTTTCAAGTTCGCCCCTTCTCTTCCGTAAAACTTCCATTGCACCTCGGCCCGCGAAACTTCACGTCGGGCGGCGGGCCTTTCGCCTACTCTTCCTCCTCCTCGTCGTGCCCCTTCTCGCCGGCGAGACCCGCCTTGCTCGTGCCGAAGAGGTCGAAGAGGTTGGAGAGCTTGGAGGAGATGGTGAAGTAGAAGCCGCGGCGCGCGGGCGCGAGCCCGACGCCGCCGGGCTCCGTGGCGCCCGTCCAGTTGTAGCCGCCGCCGAGCCGCAGGTCGGGCAGCACCCAGAAGCCGACCTCCGAGCCGAACGACGCGCGCGCCGTCCGCGAGGCGGGCTGCGCGAGCCAGCGCCCCTCGCCCGCCACGTCAACGTAGCGGCCGAGGCGGTAGGCGGCGCGCCCCTGCGTCAGGTAGGTCAGCGTCGAGACGCGCCCGAACCCCTGCGAGCTGGTGTCGCCGAACTTCAAGGCGAAGCGGCCGTAAAGCTCGACGTTGCGCGTCGCCTGATAGTAGCCGTCGGTCGAGAGCGTGTCGGAGCGGTCGCGCGTCTCGGCCGTGCCCTCGGCGTGCTGCTGCGAGAGGTCGCGGCGCGTGTAGCTGAAGAGCAGGCCGACCGAATCCCTGTGCAGCGGCCGCCACGCGAGCGCGGCGGTCGCCGCCAGCGCCGAGCTCTCGCGCCCGGCGAAGTCCGTGCGCGAGAGCTGGAAGCGCCCGAGCGAGGTCACGTTGTCGAAGAGGCGGCCGGCCGCGCCGAGCGTGAGCACGGAGCCTTGGCCTCCGCGGTCGCGCATCTCGTAGCGCCCCGTCGTGCGGAAGCCCTCGACCGGCTGCCACGCGAAGCCGAGGTGCGCGGCGTTGAAGTTCTCGCCCGAGCCTTTGAGGTGGAAGCCGCGCTCGTAGCCGAAGTCGAGCGCCAGCTCTTTACTCACCGGCAGGCGGTTCGACAGGCCGATGACGGCGAAGCTGTCGGTGCCGCCGACGCCGTTCTCGATCTGGTAACGCGTGTTGAGGTTGGCGAAGCGGCCGAGCTTGGTCTCGACGCCGACGGCCGTCTCGTTGCGCGCGCCCGTCGAGGCGAAGCCGGTGCCGGCCACGTCGCCGATGGGCGTGATGGGCGCCGACGCGAGCCGCTGCGTGAAGAAGAGCTTGGTGTACTGGTTCCACTGGTAGGTGGCCCCGAGCGTCGTCTGGTTCGGGTAGGTCGGGTCGGCCTCGCCCAGGTTCTGCTCGCGCTTCGCCGTGAGCTGGAGCTTGTCGGTCGCCTTGTACTCGGCGCCGACCGTGACGAGGTTCGAGTCGGTCTCGCGACCCGTGATCTCGTCCTTGAGGTGGCGGAAGTCGAAGCCGAACTGCGCGCGCAGGCGCTCGCCGAACTGCTGCGTCCAGAGGAGCGAGGCGGTCTGCCGCCCGTTGTCCACGTTCGAGGTCTTGTTGCGCTCGTCGGTGAAGGAGAAGCGGGCGCGGGCGCTCCTGGTGGCGCGCATCTCGACCGACACGTCGGCGCGCTGCGAGCCGGGCGTCACGGTCTGGCCGTAAGGGTTCAGGAAGCCCTCGTCGGCGCGCGAGAACGAGGCGCGCACACGCGTCTCGCGGAAGCCGAGGGGCTGGTCTAACTCGACGCGGTAGGCGTTGCCGTCGTGGCGGTCGTCCGAGCCGCCGCCGCCGAAGAAGACGTTGCCGCCCGAGACGACGCGGCCGCGCGAGGTGGCCCACTCGGCCGTGAGGCGCCCGCCGCGCGGGAGGGCCTTCTCGGCGTCGAGTCCGCCCATGACGAACGACCCGAACTCGCCCTGCCGCTGATCGACGAGCGAGAGACCGAGCTTCAAACCCAACCCCTCAAAGTTCTTGTAGGCGCGCGCGGTGTAGACCGCCTGCGACATCGAGTCGGTGCGGTACTCGTAGGTGGCGATGACCTGCACGAGGTTGAACGAGAAGTCGAAGGACGAGATGGGGCGGAGGAAGAAGATTTCGCCGGTCGCCGCGTCGAGGTTGTAATCGACCGAGCGGATGAGCGACTCGCGCGAGATGATGACCTCTGGGTTGCGGCGGTCGCGCACCTCGATGACGACCGTCTCGGAGCCGGGCAGCACCTCCGCGTGCGACAGGCGCGCGAAGCCGAGCGCGCCGCCGGGGAACACGTCGCGCGCGAACGAGGTGTCGGGGCGCGCGCCCGTCACCGAGACGTAGTCGCCCTTCGAGTTCTCAAGGTGCAGCTTGACGCCGGTGAGCTTGCGCGTGTAGGAGGTCAAGCCGCCCTGCCGGTTCTCCGACTCGAAGTCGCCGAAGAGGAAGTAGGAGCGGCCGCGGTCGAGCCGCGCGTAGAGCTTCGAGTTCGACTGCGCGTCCTCGTAGCGCGTCGAGGAGTCGCCGAAGAGCGGGTAGGCGCGGTCGAGCGGGTCGAACTGGAAGAGGCGGTCGTGCCCGCCGGTGCGGTTGATGGGGCGGTTGCTGTCGTAGGCCAGCGTCAGCAGGTTCTTCGCGCCGACGAACTGGCCGCGGTAGAAGAAGGCGAGGCGGCTGCGGACGGTCGCGTCCGAGGCCGCGCCGGAAAGCTCGGGCGCGGCGGCGCCGATCGTCATCTCGCCCAAGCCGACGAGGATGGCGGGGCGCACCTCCGGGGTGATTCTGACCTGACGGTTGGCCTCGACCGCGCCGGTCGTCGCGTTAATGTCAACGGAGCCGGGCGCGTTGTCCGAGACGAGCACCGCGCGCCCCTCGCCGCCGACGAGCGCGACGATCTGCTCGCCCGACGCGGCGTCCTGCTGAGCCTCGGAGCCGGCGTCCGTCTGGTCGAGCGAGCCGGCACGGTTCGCGCCGTCCATCTGCTTGAGCGCGGCCTCGGCGGCGCGCTCGACCGCCTTGCCGTTACGATTTCCGTCGGCGGCCACTTCGTCAACGCGCAGCAGCCGGCCCGACGAGACGGCGAGCGCGACCGAGCCGTCGGCCGCCGGATGATTCCACTCGTCGAAGGCGCGCACGCGCACCGTCGTCGAGTCGCGGCCGCCGGCCGCAAGCTCGGGCTTGTCGGTCACGATCTCAAGACGCTTGGCGGGGCCGCGTCCGTAGGCGGTCAGCTCGACGCTCTGCCCCGACTGCCCGTCCGGCCCGACGGCCGTGACGCGGATGCGGTTCGGGCCGGGGCGGACGCCGAGGCCGACGAAGCTGAAGGTGGCGAGGTCGTTCTTGCGGTCGATGCGCTTCTCGCCGATCTTCGAGTCGGGGACGCGCTGGCCGGCGACCTCGACGGCGACCGTCCAGGCGGCGTTGGTGCGCGCCTCGATTTCGAGAGCGGCGCCGGCGACCGTATCGCCCTCGCGCGGCGAGAGCACGCGCACCTGACCCGGCGCGACCGGCTCCAAAGTCTCCTCGGTCGCCATCTCGTACGTGCCCGCCGCGACCGTCGGCGCGGCCGGCTTCGCTTCCGCCGCCGACTTCGAGTCGCCCGCGCCGAAGAGTGAGCCGGCGAGCGGCGACTTCGAGTTCGGCGCGGCGCTCGGGGTCAGGCTGTTCTTTAACGCGGAGTTCGCGGCGGAATCGGAGGACGCGGCGGCTTTGCTTTCGGAGTCGGGGGCGCGGAGCGCGTAGTTCTGACGCAGCAGCGCGCCGCCGCCGAGCGGCGTCCGCAGCAGGCGCGTCCAGCTCCGCTCGTCGCGGCGGCCCGTCTCGGCGAGCGCGTAGCCGGGCGGCAGCGTCACGGGGTCGAGCGAGAGCACCTGCGCGCCCTCGTTGACGACGGGGAAGTTGTAGAGGCCCTCGGAGTCGGTGATGACCGACTGGCCGTTGTTGAGGTAGAGCCGCACGCCGGGGACGCCGCGCTCGTCCTTGTCGAACTGGCCGTTGAGGTTCGCGTCCGAATAGACGCGGCCGACGATGACCTGCTGCGAGGAGAAGAGGCCGCGGCGGACGCGCACCGAGGCGCGCGCGCGGGGGGTCGAGACGCGCTCGCCGTTCGAGAGCACGCCCGCCGCGGATGCCGTGTTGAACTGTTCGCCCTCGCGCGCGTTGGCCCCGACGCGCGCGCGGTAGACGAGGATGACGCGGGCGCCCGCCTCGACGCGGCCGAGCCGGAAGAGGAGCAGTCCGTCCGAGGCGACCTCCGGCTCTACGTTGCGCGCGGGCGCGGGCGGCGCTTCGAGCAGCGCGGTGCCCGCGGCGTAGTGGAACGAGGGCGGGAGCTGGTCGCGCACCTGCGCGTCGTCGAGCGCGGCGGGCGTCGCGTTGTGCAGCTCGACGCGGTAGCTCACCGTGTCGCCGACCTCGACCGAAGGACGATCCGCCGACTTCGTAATCCCAAGCGACGAGTTCTCGTACATCGGCACGTTGAGCGCGTAGGCGCCGAGGGAGGGGATGTCCACCTGCTCCTCGGTCGTCTCGAAGCCGCCGCCGCGCGCGACGGGCTGGCCGTCGAGCGCGCGCACCGTGAGCGAGAAGAGGCCCGCGCCGTCGGGCACGATGGTCGTCTCGATGAGCCGCGCGCGGTAGCCCGGCGCGGTGACGTTGAGGAAGTAGCGCGCGGGACTCGTCGGCGTGCCGAGCTGCGCCGACTGAAGCACGAAGCTCCAGCGGCCGGCGCCGTCCGACGCGAACGGGTTCGAGTTCTCAAGGTTCGGGTCAAGCCCGGCGCCGGCGCCGCCGCTCAAGGGGACGAGCGCGCCGGTCGAAGAGTCCGCGAAGAGCGAGACGCGCGCGCCGGGGACGGGCGTGCCCGCGCTGCGCCCCTGATAGACGATGCCGAAGGGGCTGGCGACCGCCGTCGCCGAGGTGCTCGAAACCGACGGCGCGTTGTCGGCCGCGACGACCGCCGTGTTGACGATGCCGGAGCCTTGCGCGAGACCCTGCGCGGCGCGCGCCTGAAAGCCGACCTCGACCGTCTCGCCGACCGCGACCTGCGCGAGCCGGACTTCGACGCGGCGGCCGACGACGGAGCCTTCGTCGGCGTCCGTCTGGTCGGTCAGCGCGCGTCCGCCGAGCCGCAGCGTGCCGTTAACGTAGTCAAGCCCGGCGGGCAGCTCGTCAATCAGGCGCACGTTGCGCGCGGTCGTGTCGCCGCTGTTGCGGAAGGCGACGGTGTAGGAGAGAACCTGTCCGGGCGAGGTCGTGACGCTCTCGCGCCCCTCGACTAGCTTGACGGGCGGGAGGTCCGGGTTCGACGGCGACGAGAGGCGCGCGCCGTTGCCGTAGGCGTTGACGATGGTGCCCGCGTCGCTCGCGCCCGCGTTGAGCGCGTCGGCGACCGAAGAGCGCGCGACGATGCGGATGGTGAACTGCTCGCCGACCGTGCCGGCGTTCACGTCAACCACGGCGAGCACGCCGACGCACTGGCCGCGCGTGAGTCGCGGACTCATCGTCGAGTCGAGCGTGACGGGGCGGTCGGACGAGTCGAGCAAGCCCGATCCGTCGGCGTCGAAGTGGAGCGAGACGAGCGCGGCCGGGGCCGAGACTTCGGCCGAGGCGATGGTGTAGAAGTCCGGCGTGTTGCCGGTGTTGCAGACGCGGAAGAGCCGCGTCACGCGCTCGTTCGGCGAGACGTTGGCCGACGGTTCGGTCTCGTCGGGCGTGACGGTGACGGCGGCGACGGTCGAGACCGTCACGCTGACGGTCTGCGAGACGGTCAGAAACTCCTGCCCGCTGTCGTCGGCGTAGGTCGCCTCGGCGCGGTTGGAGATGGAGACGCCCGCCCCGACCGCCCCGTCACGCGCGAACGCGCCCGGCCCGCCCGCCGCGAGGGCGGCGAGTGCGAGCGCGAGCGCGAACGCGCGGAGGAGGATGTTGGGGCGGGCGTTAATCATCGGAGAAGACCTTAACGCTGAGGGCAGAGGTTAGAGGTTACAGGTTAGAGGTCGGCGTCGGAGGTCGGAGTCGGGTCTTGTCAACCTCTATCCTCCGACCTCCAACCTCTTTCCGCTAGTTGATCCGGCGGCGGAAGACGAACGTCCGCGAGACGCCGGGGCTAAGGGTGCCGGCGGCGTCCTTGAGGAACGTCGAGGCGGCGGTGACGGCGCCGTTGCTGTTGCCGTCGGTGATCGCGCCGCCGCCCGAGTCGGACGGGGCGGGCGAAGTCACCTGCGTGGTGGTCGAGCCCCAGGTGTTGGGCGCGGCCGAGCCGTCCTCGCTGATGACGATGTTCGACGCCACGAGGTCAACGCAGCCCGCGCCGCCGCCGCCCACCGAGACGTTCGAGTACGTGATCGTGTACTCGATGTCCGCGCCGGGGACGGCGTCGCTCGCGCCGCCCACGCCCGTCGTGTTGAAGACCAGCGCCGCCTTCACGAGCTTCAGGAAGCCCGTGTAGAGGTTGTCGCGCGTGTCGTTCGACGACGCGGGCGTGACGCCCGAGGTCGCGCGCAACACCGTGGCGAAACCGCCCGCCTGCAAGACGGCCGTGCCGGCCGGCGCGGTGACGCGCACGATGACGTTGGCCGACGCGCCGTAGCCGACGGCGAGCGTCGTGCTGCCGCCGCCCGAGAGCGTCGTGAACGACGTGCCGCCGTTGGTGCTGATGGCGACGGTGAACCCGGCGGGCACCGTCGGCGCGGTGAAGGTGAACGTGTCGTCGGCGTTGCCCGTGTTCTGCACCGTGTTGGTGAAATCGACGGTCGTGGCCGAGGCGAGCGTGCTCAGGTGCGACAGCCCGGCGATGGCCGCGGGCGCCACCGACTTGTTCGTGTAGTCGTCGTTGTTGTTGGTCGGGCCGACCGCCGCGGGCGCGCCCGAGGGTCCGAAGAGGACGGCGCCGAGTTGCGTGAGCGTCGTCGGGAGCTGGAAGCCCTGCGTCGCGCTCAGCGCGTCCACGCCGAAGCGCGGCTCGTTGAAGTCGGCGTTGCCGTCGCCCTTGTTGACGACCGCGTCGCCCGACTGGTCGGTGAGCGAGGCGTTGACCGAGTTGCGGCCGAACGCGTCGCCGATCTCGTAGATGGGCAGCGTCGCGTTGATGCCGGTGTTGACCGTCACGACGACCTGCATGTTCGTCACCGAGGCGGCGGGCGCGAGCGACGCGCCGACGTTGAAGGCGACGCGCGTCACGGTGCCGGCGGGCGGCGCGACGGTCGTCCAGGTGGCGCCCGTCACGGGGTCGGTCGTGAGCGCCGAGGTCGAGTAGAGCACGGTCACGCCGGCGGGCGGCGTGATCGACGCGAAGGTCGTGCGCGCGGGGACGGGCACGACGACGAAGACGCCCGTCTGCGAGCCGGCCGGCGCGTTCGTCAGCGTGCGCGGGCTGACGGCGCGCGCCCCCACGTTGTCGAGCACCCACGTGTAGGTGATGTTCGAGCCGAGCGCGACGGGACCCGCGGGCGCCGTCAGGCCGAGCCGGAGCTGCGCGTCGTTCTCGACCGAGGTCGTGATGCTGCCGACGGCCTCAGACTCGCTGCCCGTCAGCGTGACGCTGGGCGGCACCGACGTGCGGACTTCCGCCGCCGAGCCGTTCGAGGCGACGTTGTCGCCCGACGCGTCGCCGAGCGTGACGCTGATGTTGGCGCCCGCGGCCGCGGCCGCGTTGACGCTCACGCGGACGACGACGTTGAAGGAGGCGTTGCGCGCCAGGTACGGCGAGGCGGGGTAGAGCACGGCCGAGCCGTTGCCGAGGATGTCGGTGTCGCCGGAGCCGAGCCCGTTGCCGGTCACGTCGATGACGGCCTGCGTGACGGTGACGGGGCCGCTCGTGACGATGCCGGCGCCGAGCGCGGGGAAGCGCACCTGCGTCGGGAAGTTGCCCGAGTTGGTGACGGTGAACGTGAAGTCAACGCTCGTCTGGCCGCCGACGACCGTCGGGACGCTGCCGCCGTCGGGCGTGATGGTCAGGCCGGCGACGTTGGCGACCGTGACGGTCACGGTGTTCGAGCTGGCCGTGTAGGTGTTGGTGCCGTCGGAGTAGGTGGCCGACGCCTGGTTCGCGATGGACGTGCCGCCGCTGGTGGCCTGACCGAGCGCGGGCGCGGCCGCCAGCCACAGCGCCGCGAAGGCGACGAGCGCGGCGGGGAGCGCGCGCAATCGTGTGGGGGATGTCTTTCTCGTTTTCATCTTCGTTGTTCCTTCTGGTGGTCGGTGGGGGTTCGGCGGCGCCAACTCTCAGGCGGGTTGCCGGGAGGCTGGGAAGCTCCAGTCCGGCTTTCGGGCGGCCGCGCGCGGTTCCCTGTCTACTTGACGCGCACCTTGTATGAGGCCGTGAGCTTGCCGCCCGCGGCGAGCGCGTCCGACCACTCGTAGCGCACCTCGGTGTACATCGAGACGGGCGCGGGCACCTTCTTGACGGTGCCGTCGGCCTGGCGCTCCTCGACGACGGGCTGGGTCGAGTAGGTCTTGCCGCCGTCGATGGAGTAGGTGACGGTCGAACCCTTCTCGCCCGCGGCCGAGCCGGCGACGAGCGCGGTGCCGGCGGGGATGTGGCCGACCGCCTTGTAGTCGCGCGCGTCCGCGCCGCCGTCGTTCGACGAGACGATGTGCCAGTCGAGGACTTCGCCCGGCTTGACGTTCTCCACCTTGTCGAGCGCGAGGCTCTGGCCGCCGCGCTCGACCGAGCCCGAGAGTTCGACCTTCACTTCGGGCCGGCCGCCGCCGGCCGACGCCTTGAGCTGCCGCTGCGCGAGGGCGCCGCCGCCGACCAAAGCGACGACGACGAGCGCGAGCAGTGGGGCTGCGCCCCGTCTATTCTTCAGTCTGGTCATCTGTCTTCTCCTCCGATGCTGCTGCTGTCTGTTTGGGGCGCGAGGCTTGCGGCGTGACGTACGCTAAGCAAGGCGCGTATTAGGAAGTGAGAGGTGCGATTAGGGCATTCGTGAGTTTCGCCGTCAGGCGGGGTCGGCCATCGCCTCCTCCTTGAGGGCGCAGGCGACGGCGTACATGAAGTCGCGGACGCGGACGGGGCGCGGCAGCACCGCCGACAGACGCGAGTGGGCGTGAGAGCGCATGACCTCCGAGGGGCGGTCGTGGATGCCGATGACCGAGGTGGCGGGCGCGATCTCGGAGAGCGCCTCGACGGCGCCCGTGCGGCCGAAGCCCGCCATGTCGATCCCGACGGCGATGAGGTCGAAGTCGCCCCGCGCCGCCGCCCTCAGCACGTCCATCGTGTGGCGGCAGCTCTCGGCGTCGTGCCCGGCCGCGCGCAGCGCCATCACCAAAGCTTCGGCCGCCGCCCGGTCGTCGTCGCAAATCATCACGCGCGCCATCGTTTAATTCCTTTACCCGGATGAAACTTCGCCTGCCGTGAGGGGAGCGCACGGCTCCCCCGCGACACACACCTTTACAACCCCCGTACCGCTTCCGCCGGGTGCGAGAACAAAGTTTGTAATCCGTTGAGAATCAGAGACTTGAGGCCGCGGCCGGGGAGGGCGCCGCGCGCCGCCCGAGGGGACTTGTGACAGACGAGGCTGAAATTCTGTCAGCCTGACTGACTTTTTGTCAGTCGCCGTACTCGCGGAGTTTGCGGTAGAGGGTGCGCGCGGAGATGCCGAGGACGGCGGCGGCGCGCTCGCGGTTGCCGGTCTGTTCTTCGAGGACGCGGAGGATGTGTTGGCGTTCGAGCTGGTCGAGCGTGAGCGGGGCCGGGGCGGCGGCCGCAGCGCCGCCCGCCGCGCTCGACGTCGGATTGGGCGGGAGCAGTTGGTCGGCCTCGATGGCGTCGGAGTCGGCGGACGCGAGGGCCGCGGCGCGCTCTAAAGTGTTGCGCAGCTCGCGGACGTTGCCGGGCCAGTCGTGGGAGTTGAGCCGCGCGCGCGCCTCCGGCGAGAGGTCGAGCGCGGGGCGGTTGAAGCGCTCGCGGAAGAGCGCGAGGAAGTGTTCGACGAGCGCGGGGATGTCGTCGCGACGATGGCGGAGCGGCGGGACGTGGAGCGAGATGACGTTGAGGCGGTAGAAGAGGTCCGTGCGGAAGCGTCCGGCCGTCACGTCCTCGGCGAGGTTGCGGTTGGTGGCGGCGACGACGCGCACGTCCGCCTCGCGGTCGCGCGTGGAGCCGACGCGGCGGAAGCGCCCCTCCTCCAAAAACCGGAGGAGCTTGACCTGCGTCTGCGCGGGCATCTCGCCGATCTCGTCGAGGAAGAGCGTCGAGGAGTCGGCGGCCTCGATCAGCCCGCGCTTCGTGGAGGTCGCGCCGGTGAAGGCGCCGCGCTCGTGGCCGAAGAACTCCGACTCGAAGAGCGTCTCGGGCAGCGCCGCGCAGTTGACCGCGAGCATCGGCGTGTCGGCGCGCTGGCTGCGCGCGTGGATGAAGCGCGCGAGCACGTCCTTGCCCGTCCCCGACTCGCCCGTGATGACGACGGTCGAGTCCGCACGCGCCGCCGTCTCCGCCAGCGCGACGAGGCCCTCCATCGCCTTACTCTTGTAGACGAGCGCCGACTGCATCTCGTCGGACGGCTGGCGGACGGCGTCTCTGAGCGAAGCGTTCTGGCGGACGAGCCGGCGCTTCTCGTCGGCCTTGCGGACGACGGCCTCGATCTCGTCGAGCATGGCGGGCTTGGTCAGGTAGTCGTAGGCGCCGAGCCGCATCGCCTCGATGCCGGTGCCGAGCGAGGTGTCGGCGGTGAGCATGATGACCTCGGGCGCGTCTTCGATCTTGCGCACCTCGCGCAAGGTGTCGAGGCCGGAGAGGCCCGGCATGCGTATGTCGAGGAGCATCACGTCGAAGTCGCTCTTGGCGAGCGCCTCCAACGCCTCCTCGCCCGACGCGGCGGGCGTCGAGTCGAAGCCCATGCGCGCGACCTGGTCGGACACGAGCTTGCGCAGTACCGCGTCGTCGTCAACGACCATCACGCGAATTTTTCTGCTCATAGTAAGGTGCGGCGGCAGAGACGGGCTTTTAAAGTCGTCAGAAAGTCGGGAGCAAATTTATAACTTGTCGCTCGCCCACTTGTCCACTACGTTTTCGGCGGGGCCCCGCACGAGAAGGGGGCCGCGCCGTGCGGCGCGGCCCCCAGGTTGTAGGGAGCGTGTGGCCGGGCTACTGGCCGCCCTGCTGCACGCCGCGGTTCGCGTCGAGCCGCTGGTGGTCGTCGGCCTTCGGCGGGGCCGGGCAATCGTCGTCCGGCAGCTTGCCCTTGCCGCAGTTCTTCCTGAACTTCTCGGCCTGCTCGGCCAGTTCTTTCCTGGTCGGCGGCGGGTCCAGCCTGCACTCGAATTGTTTGTCCATGTCGCACTGGTTGACCGGTCTTGGCTCCGGCGGGCAGAGGTCGATGCCCATCGAGGCGAGTTTGGCGAGGACGATGCGCGCCACCGTGCGCCCGAGCCTCGCCCCGTTGACGTGGTCGCTGCGCCAGTGGACGCCGGCCCACAGCCGGGCGAGCCCGACGTTGTCGGCCATGAATTCCAGGTCCTGCCTTATCTTGTCGTTCCGCGGGATGTCGTTGTCGGGCCTCGCGCCCTGCGACGGCACGACCCGCAGGAACTCGGGCAGGTCCTGCGCGCCGAAGAAGAAGGCGAGCACTTCACTCGCCGCCCCCGAATAGGTGCTGTGGCCGGAAGGGTAGGCGGGGTGGCGCGGCGTGCCCGACAGGGTGCCGGGCTTCCTCCCGTCGGGGCACCTGTTGTAGGCCGGGTTGAGTTCGTCCGGGCGGTCGAAGAGCACGCGGAGTCCTTTATTCAGGCGCTCGGAATACTCGACGGGACGCTCGCGGAAGGAGGTCAGGGGCCGGCGGTTGACGGCCGCCGGCGTGTCGGCGATCCACTTGTAGTACCACGCGGCCTGTAAGGCGGCGGCGATGGCGACGTCGAGCGTCGCCCAGACGAGCGCCTGCCGGGGAGGCGACCAGTTCCTCGTCGCCACGAGATAGTTGAAGGCGTGCCGGTGGAAGAGCCCCGGCGTCTCGCTCTCGAAGGCGCGCGCAAGGCCGCGACCCGTGCGGATGATCTGCTCGCCGGGGAAGCGGTTGACGACGACCGCGCCGAGCGGCGGCGGCGTCAGGCTCAGTAGTTTGCTGATGGGCTCGCGCCGCCCGATGGGACCCTCGGGCTTCCCGACCAGCGAGCACGGCTCGTCGCGCCGCCTGGCGAGTTCGAGAAGCTCCTCCATCTCGCGCTCGATGACGGCGGCGCCCTTCTTGTCGCACGGGTCGGGGTAAGGCGGGAAAAAGTTCTCCTCGTCCCGGCTGTTGTCGGTGAGCTTCGTCACCTCTTCGATGGTGGGAATGCAGAGCCTCGCGCAGTACATCCAGTAGCCTGCGGCGGGCTCCACCTGCATGCCGGCCAGCGAGTACTCGTGCGGCTTGCACGGCTCCGGGGTCGGCTTGTCGGCTGACTTCTTTGAGGTTGGCATTGAGGATACTCCTTCGCTGTAAGCGTCGTGAGTGGGGCGCGTCTGTGGGACTTTGGGAAGGCCACGGCCGCCCTGGAAAGGAGAGGTCGGTTGACTGTTGGGCAGAAAACGCGCGGGGATTGTATGCCCGCGCGTCGCGCCGTGGCAACAGGAATTTACTGCGCGCGGCCTCAGTGGGGCCGGGCTTCCCTCTCGGGCGTGCGGCGCGGGAGCCAGAGGCGGAAGCGGCTGCCCGCGCCGGGCTTGGACTCGACGGTGAGCGCGCCGCCCAGAGCCTCGGCCAGCGTGAGCGAGATGGCGAGCCCGAGGCCGGAGCCGCGGCCCGGGTCTTTGGTCGTGAAGAAGGGGTCGAAGACGCGCGCCAGCGTCTCGGGCGCGATGCCCGCCCCCGTGTCCTCGACCTCGACGCGGACGCGCTCGCCGTCGAGCACGGTCGAGACGCGGACGCGCCCCGCGGCCCCGCCGAGCGAGTCGAGCGCGTTCGCGAGCAGGTTGTCGAGAATCTGCCGCACCATCGCCTCGTCGGTCGCGACCTCGCCGACCGCGGGGTCGGCCGCGACCTCGACGCCCGCGCCCGCCTCCGCGCCGCGCCACTCGAAACTTTGCGCGGCCTGCGCGACGACGCGGTTGAGTTCGACGGGGTCGCGCCGCGCGCGCTTCTGCCGCGAGAGGTCGAGCAGCCCGCGCGTGATCTGCTTGCACCGGAGCGCCTGCCGTACGATCTCTTCGAGGTAGTAGTCCCACTGGCGCTCGACGGCGAGGCGCGCCGTCGCGGGGTCTTCCTTGAGGTCGCGCAGCGTCGCCTCGGCGCAGGTCGTGATGGCCGCGAGCGGGTTGTTGATCTCGTGCGCCACGCCCGCCGCGAGCTGCCCGATGGTGGCGAGGCGGCGCGAGCGCGCGAGCTGCTCCTGCACCTCCGAGAGCGTCGTGATGTCGCTCCAGGTGATGACGCTCCAGCCGCCGCGCCCGCCCCCCTCCGGCTGCCCCGCCGGCTCGGCGTCCAGCCGCCAGTCGGCCGGCTCCAGACTCGACAGCGGCGCGACCGAGACGAGGTAGCGGCGGCCGTCCTCGGCCTGTAGCTCGAAGGAGCTGGTGGTGCGCGGCGTGCCCGTGCGCATGTGGTAGGCGGCGGCGCGCTCGCCGAAGAGGCGCGAGAACGCCTCGGCGCAAGGCATCCCGGCGACCTGCGAGGGGTGGAGGCTCATCGCCTCGGCGGCGGCCATGTTGCAGCGCACGACGCGCGTCCGGTCGTCGTGGACGATGACGCCGTCGGGGATGGCGTCGAAGGTCTGCTCCCAGACGCGCTTGGCCGCGCCGAGCGTGTCGAGCAGACGCGCGTTGTCGAGCGCGAGCGCGGCCATGTCGGCGAGGCCCTCCAACTGCTGCCGCTCCTCGGCCGTGAAGCGGTGGTGCTCGCGGTAGCCGACGGCGAGCACGCCCAGGTTCTCGCCGCGCGCGCGCAGCCGCGCCAGCGCCAGGTCGCGCACCCCCTCGGCGCTGTGGAGCGGGAACTCGCTCTCGGGCAGGTCGCCGGCGAGCCCGCGCACCTCGATGATCGGCTCGTCCTCCTCGGCGTCGAAGGCGGCGGCGCGCTCGGCGAACTCGCCGCGCAGCGGGTGGACTATCTCGACGCCGGACGTGGCGCTGCGGAACCCGCTCGTCGCCAGCCAGGTGATGGTGCGCTCCGCCTCCGAGAAGCTCGCGATGCTCGCGGTGTCGGCGCGCAGGATGCGCCTCACGGTCTCGACGACCGTATCGAGCGTGGCCGCGCCCGGCGGCCTGCTGTCTGTGCTCTCTGCCATCTCGCCCTCATCTTGCCAGAATCGGCGGCGAAAGTCCCTTAATACGCTCCCGCGCTCTTTTGAGTTTAAAGACGCCGGGCGCGCCCCGACCGTCACAATTTTCTTTCACCTGACGCAGACGACGGCGAGCGCACGGCCGCGCCGCCCGACCTTTTTCCGAGACTTACGGGCGGCACGCGCGTTGCCGAAGGGGGCGGCGTCAGGCGGTGAGTTATGAACGTCGAACAAGAATCAACGCAGAGCGAGAAGGAAGCCAGGAGGTTGCTGATGATGAAGAGAGTTTTGGAAGTCCTCGGGTGGCTCACGGCGGTCGCCCTCTTCGCGTTCGCCGGCCACGCGGTCTTCGCCGCCGCGCCCGCGCCCGCCGCATCCGAGCCCGCCGCGCAGTCGCAGCGCGCCGGCGCGCAGGACGACCCCGGCGGCGGCCGCGAGCGTAAAGCGCGTTCGCGCTCGCGCGAAGACCTGAGCCCCGGCTCGCTCGTGCGCGAGGCGCGCACCCTGTTCGTCGCCGAGAGCCAGCACGTCGAGAAGAAGTACCTCGAATACAAGCTCGGCAAGTACAACGAGCTGCGCGACTGGGGCTACATGCTCGTCGCCGACCGCGACGCGGCCGACCTCGTCCTGACGGTCGAGAAGACCGCGCTCAACTACATCTTCACGCTCACCGACCGGCGCACCTCGATCATCGTCGCCACGGGCAAGTGCGTCGCCGTCAACGGCCGGCTCGCGGCCGAGTACCTCGGCAAAGAGATCGTCAAAAAGATTCGGGACGTGCGCGCCTCCGGCGACACGCGCCGCCGCCGCGACCGCGACGACGAGGACGGCGAGTGGAGCGAGTCTTAACAGTCTGACCTTTCGAGTGGAGTTTCAGTCTTATGTCACCGAGAATTTTCTTCGCATTACTGCTGGCCGTGCTGCTCGCGCCCTCGGCGGCGAGCGCCCAGGCGGACGGCGCGCCGGACGTTGATGAGCATAAGGCCGAGGTCGGCGTGCTCTACACGGGTATCAACCTCGAGGGCTTCGGCGAGACGATCAACGGCCTCGGCGGCCGCTTCGGCTACAACATCAACAAGCACCTCGCGCTCGACTCAGAGTTTAGCTTCTTCCCCGAGACACACCTCGGCAACCGGCAGTTCGGGCAGAAGACCCAAGCCTTCGTCGGCGTCAAGGCCGGCGCGCGTTCGCGCTACGTCGGCGTCTTCGCCAAGGCGCGGCCCGGCGTGATGTTCATCGGCGAGGTGACTTCGGGCTTCAACTGTAACGGCACGAGCTTCGGCCAGACGTGCCGCCCGAGCCACAACAACTTCGCGCTCGACGCCGGGGGCGTCCTCGAATTCTACCCGTCCGCGCGCGCCATCGTCCGCCTCGACGCCGGGGACACAATCGTCCGCATACGCGAGGCGCGCGGCGGCGCCCTCTTCGGCGACACGGGCACCGGCGACACCACGCACAACTTCCAGTTCAGCGTCGGCTTCGGCTACAGGTTCTAAAGCCTTCCGTAAGTCGGGACGAAAAGAAGGGCGGCCACTTCCAAAAGTGGCCGCCCTTTTTATTTTGACGCGAGAGCCGCGCGCGTCAGTCGCCCTTGGGCGCGGCGGCGCGCACCTCGGCGGAGACGCCGGCCTCGTACTTCTTGAAGTTCTCGTTAAAGCGGCGGGCGAGTTCCTGCGCCTTCCGGTCGTAGGCGTCGGGGTCTTTCCAGGTGCCGCGCGGCTGTAAGACTTCGGCCGGCACGTCGGGGCACGCGGCGGGGACGTTGACGCCGAAGACGGGGTCGGGGCGCGTCTCGACCTGCGCGAGCGAGCCGTTCAAGATGGCGCGAATCATGGCGCGCGTGTGCTTGATCTTCATCCGCGCGCCCTCGCCGTAGGGGCCGCCCGACCAGCCCGTATTGACGAGCCAGCAGACGGCCTTGTGCTCCTGAATCTTTTTGCCGAGCAGGTCGGCGTACGCGCCGGGGTGTAAGACCATGAAGGGCGCGCCGAAGCAGGTCGAGAAGGTCGCCTGCGGCTCGGTCACGCCGCGCTCGGTGCCGGCGACCTTCGCCGTGTAGCCCGAGAGGAAGTGGTACATCGCCTGCTCGGGCGTGAGCTTCGCCACCGGCGGGAGCACGCCGAAGGCGTCGGCCGTGAGCATGATGATGTTACTGGGGTGGCCGGCGTAGCCCTCGGGGACGATGTTCGGGATGCTCGTCAGCGGATAAGCCGCGCGCGTGTTCTCGGTCTTCGAGGCGTCGTCGAGGTCGGGGACGCGGGTCGTCGCGTCGTAGACGACGTTCTCCATGACGGTGCCGAACATGCGCGTCGTGCGGTAGATGTCCGGCTCGGCCTCGGCGGAGAGCTTGATGACCTTGGCGTAGCAGCCGCCCTCGAAGTTGAAGACGCCGTCGTCCGACCAGCCGTGCTCGTCGTCGCCGATGAGGCGGCGCTCGGGGTCGGCCGACAGCGTCGTCTTGCCCGTCCCCGACAGCCCGAAGAAGACCGCCACGTCGCCCGCCTCGCCGACGTTGGCCGAGCAGTGCATCGACATCACGCCGCGCTGCGGCAGCAGGTAGTTGAGAATCGTGAAGACCGACTTCTTCGTCTCGCCCGCGTAGCTGGTGCCGCCGATGAGGACGAGGCGCTGCGCGAAGTCCATCAGGATGAAGGTCTCGGCGCGCGTGCCGTCGGTGGCGGGGTCGGCCTTGAAGCTGGGGATGTTGACGACGGTGAACTCCGGCTTGTGCTTCGACGCGCCCGCGTCGTCGTTGATGAACATCGTGCGCGCGAAGAGCGAGTGCCAGGCGAGCTCGGTCACGACGCGCACGGGCAGGCGGTAGCGCGGGTCGGCGCCCGCGTAGGTGTCCTGCACGAACAGCTCGCGCGTCGAGGCGTAGCGCATCATGCGCTCGCGCAGGCGGTCGAACTTGTCTTGCGGGAACTCCTTGTTGACCTCGCCCCAGAAGACTTTATCCTCGGACGAAGGCTCGCGGACGATGGCCTTGTCCTTGGCGGCGCGCCCCGTGTGCTCGCCCGTGTCAACCATCAGCGCGCCGTGCGCGGAGAAGACGCCCTCGCCGCGCCGCGCGACGATCTCGTAAAGCTCGGGCGTCGTCAGGTTCCAGTAAACGTCCGACTGGGGGCGGATGCCTATCGCGTCGAGTCCGGCGTCGCTGCGCCTGTGCCCGTGCTCGCGCGAAGCGCTCTGTTTGATGGCGGCCATAAATTCTCCTATGAAGACTTCTTTGTTGATCTCTTGAACAAACGCGCCCCGAACGCACGACAGGAGCGCGGGCCCACACCCGCTCGGGGGGCGTGCGGCGGCGCTCCTGTGGCTGGCGAAACTCCGCGCCGGGGTCGGCTAGAGCTGTTTGTCCTTCTCGCGCCTCTCCTCGACCAGCTCGCGCAGCGCGACCGAGAGGTCGCGCGCGGCGCGCTCAAGGCGGTCGGCGCTGGCATCCAGCTCGTCTACGCCGCCGGGCGTCTGGCGCGCGGCGACCGCGGCCAGCGCGGCCGCGGTCTGCGAATTCAGACGCTCGGCCGCCGACTGCACCTCCTGCTCGGCGCGCGTCAGCGGTTTGGAAGGGGACGTTGAACCTTGGGTACTCACTAAAACTCTGCCCTGCTTGTCGGAAAATTTTGCGTCGGGGCGGGCGACCCGCCGAGGCCCCGCGCCGCCCGCGCCTGATGAATCTTGGCGCGCACGTTTAAGATAACAGAATGGTTGCGTCTCTGCCATCTCTCTTACATCAATCGGCGGATACAATTCAAGCGGGGGAGAAAACGTTGACGGGCGGCGGGGTGCCGGCGAGGCGTGAGTTCACGGCGCGCGAGTGGGCGGTGGTCGAGTCGCACCGCACGCCGGCGCGCGTGCAGCGCCTGCTCTCGGGCGTGCGCTACAACCGCGAGGAGTGCGGCGGGACGCTGCGCACCTTCCGCGAGGTCTTGCGGCGCGGCGAGGCGCACTGCCTTGAGGCGGCGCTGACGGCCGCCGTCATCCTCGAACAGCACGGCTACCCGCCGCTGCTGCTGAGCCTTGAGTCGCAGGACAAGCTCGACCACGTCGTCTTCGTCTTCCGCGAGCGCGGGCGCTGGGGCTCCGTGGCGCGTTCGCGCGACGTGGGGCTGCACGGGCGGCGCCCCGTCTTCCGCTCTTTGCGCCACCTCGCCTACAGCTACTTCGACCCGTACGTTGACGAGACGGCGCGCCTGACCGGCTACGGGCTGGCGAGTCTGTACGAGCTGGGCGGCTACGACTGGCGCTTCTCGCGGAGGAACGTCTGGAAGGTCGAGCGCCACCTCCAGTGGATTCCGCACACGCCGCTCCCCTCCGACGAGCGCCGCTACCGCCGGCTCCTCGCGCGCTACCGAGAGTTCCACGCCCGCCACCCCGACCGCTCGCCCGACTACTTCGACAACCGCCCGACGTGGATGAGGTAGGAAGGATCAAGGATGAGGGATGAAGTTCAGACAACATTCCTTTCATCCTTCCGCCTTCATCCTTTCAACGCATCGTCCACAGCGCGGCCCAGAACAGCACGAGGAGTCCGTGGGTGAAGAGGTTGAGCGCGAGGACGGCGCGGCCGCGTTCGTGGAGCGCGAGGCGGAAGAAGTAGGCCGCCGCCTGACCCGCGGCCGAGCGCGGCCCCTCGCTCCGCAGGTAAGCCGAATGATCCGCGCCGAAAATCTTCGGCGCGTAGACCGCGCCCGCCCTCCAACGCGCGCCCGCGCGCCAGAGCCTTCGATAGAAGAAGCGTCGCGCGCGTCGCGTGCGGCGGAAGACGAGCAGCACCGCGCACGCCGCGAGCGCCACGACCGCCCAACGCACTCCCGCGACCGCCAACCTCGCGCCCGCCACCGTCCAGGCGCGCGGGCGCCCGCCGTAGACCTCGCCGTAAAGCCCCCAGACGAGCGCGACCCGCCGCTCGGCGCGTCTGATCCGCTGTCGCGCGCGCTCGACGTTGGTCAGACTCGGCGGCTTCGGCGGCTCGGGCCGCGCCGCGTGGCCGTTGACCGTGCGCGTCACGGGCTCCCAGCCGTACGTGCCGGCGGGCAGCACGTAGTCCGGGTACGCGCGCCGCACGTCATCGTAGCTGACGATGCGCTGGCCGACGTGCAGACCCCGCGCGTACTGCTTCCACCAGTAGAGCATGAAGCAGCCCAGGCGCTCGTGGATGACGGCCGTCGTGTAGAGCGCGTCGCGCGCCGCGCGCGTGCGCGGGTACTCGTCCACGACCTGTCGGTAGACGCCGAGCGCGCGCACGAGCGGCTCGTGCTCCTCCATGTAGCGGCGCATCAGCGCGGCCTCGCCGGGCGCGCGGAACTGCTGGTCGTAGTAGAAGGCGTGGAAGCGCTCGCCGCGCCACGCCGCCGGGTTGTAGAAGGTCAGTTGACTCGACTCGTAGAGGTAGCCGGCGAGCTGGTAGAGCGCCTCGGCCTTCGCCTCGTCGCCCGACGCGAGCCGGAAGCGCTCTTCGAGGTGTTCGATCTCGGCCATCGTCTTCAGGTCGCTGACCACCCACGCCCACTTGACGCCCTTCCACTCCTGCCACCGCGGGTTCTTCGGCTCCGCGCACTCTGGCGGCGGGTTCGTCCGCTCGCACCCGTCGGAGTAGGCGTACAGTTTGGGCAGCGCCTCTTCCGACGTGCGCACCCGCGCGTAGGCGGCGCGCGCCTCCTCGTACCGGTGCTCGCGCATCAGGCGCACGCCGAGCGAGTAGAGCAGCATGTCGCGCGCGGGCGAGTCGGCGTGGCGCGCGGCGAACGAGGCGAGCTGCTCGGTCGTCATCAGCACGTCCACGAAGTACGCGACGTCCGTGGTGTATTCGAGCGCGAGGTACTGTTCGAGCGCGGCGTCGAGGTCGCCCGACTCCTCGGCCGCCAGCGCGATGTAGCGCCGCGCGCCTTCGACGAGGTCGCCCTCGGGGAACTCCGCAAGCAGCGTCGCGAAGGTGCGGCGCGCCGGGTCGAACTCTTTGAGTCGGTACTCGGCCGCGCCCCTGACCCAGAGCGCGGAGGCGCGCTCGTTGCCGGCAAGCCCCGCGGAGAGGGCGCGCCCCGCCAGCTCGCGCGCCGCCGCGTCCTCGCCGAGTTCGAGGTCGGCCTGCGCGACGCGCAGCGCGAGCGCGCCGCCGTACGCGCCCGCCGCCGGCCCGCGCAGGAGTCGCGTGGCGAAGGCCGCGACGCGCGCGATTGTTTTGCGCTCCGCGCCGCGCTCGCGCCTCTCGCGCTCCTGCTGACTCCAGTCGTAGAACTCGCTCCAGCAATTCGAGTCGCCTTCGTCCTCCTTGCAGTAATGGTAGGGGTTCTCGTCCTCGGGGACTTCGACGTAGCGACGGAAGTCGAGCGCCGCGTTGTAGATTTCGTGGTAGGCGTAGGCCAGCGCGGCACGCGGCTCGCGCGCGAGCAACGTCTCGACGCGCGCCATCTCGTCCTCGGTCGCGCCGTCGCGCACGAGCCGCAGCGAGACGACCGCCTCGGCGCGCGCCCCCGCGTCGCCCTCGCCCGCGAGCAGCCGGTAGTACTCGGCCAGCCCCTCGGCGCGCTCGCCGACGCGCACGCGCAGGAAGGCGAGCCAGCCGCGCGCGTCGTCCGCGTAACGCCCCCGCGGGTGCTCGCGCAGCATCCGCTCGAACGTCGCGGCGGCCTTCCGCCACGCCTCGTCCTTACACTCGGGGCAGGCGTCTTCTGACGCCGCGTGCTCGACCGTCCCGAGCGCGACCTTGCTCGTCCTCATCCACGACAGCCCCGCGCTGAGGAGCGCCGCCTCGCGCTTCTCGCTCCGCGGGTGGCTCGCGGCGAAACGCTCGAACGCGACGGCCGCCCGCACCACCTCGCCGCCCTCCCCGTACACCGCGGCGCGCAGGTACAAGACGTTGTCATCGACCTCCGGGTCGCGCGGCACCGCGTCGAGCGCGGCTTCGAGAGCGGCGTCGATCTCCGCGGCCGTCGCGGCGGATTCTTTATAACGTGCGTCTTGTTTAGACTCGTCGTCACTCGCGTCCGTCTCCGCGTTCAGTTTCTTCGACGCGACTTCGCGCGCGAGGAGCCATCCGTCGTAGGCGCGCCGCGCGGCGAGGTAGGCCGAGACGGCGCGCGCCGAAGCGCCGCGCCCGAGAGAGTCGAGGGCGTCGAGCTGGTCGCGCGCCGAGCGGCGGCGGCTCAGCCAGTCCGTTGCCGTGCTGGAGTAACGCTCGTCGTTCGCGCCGCCGGCTTCGAGGTATTGGCCCAGACGCTCCCGCAGCCGCGCGAAGTCGCCCTCGCGGCCGGCGGCGTCGGCCGACTCCCAGATCGCGTCCGGCTCCTCGCCCTTCTCTTCTTCCGCCTGCGGTTCGTTCTCCGTGCGGTAGTCGGGCCGCGTCCGCTCGCGCGCGTCGAAGGGCAGCGGCGGCAGGCGGCTGAACTGGCGGTCGCCGTGCCGGTAGTTGAAGCGCACCGAGTGCTCCGTCCCGCCCCACCCGCACCCGGCGGCGACGGCCGCGCCCAGCGCGAAGAGCGCCAGCAGGCCCAACGCCGACCCGCGCCGGCCGTCCACGCCCCGCGCGAAAACTTTCGCCCACGCTCCCATCACAGACATCGCCCCTCCTCACCTCACGTCCAACTCGCTCGCGCTCTCCCACACGCTCCCGTCCTCGCGCCGCACGGCGACCGACGCCGCCAGACGCGACGGCACCGGCGCTTCGAAGCTCAAGCCCGCGCGCGCACGCTCCCCCGCCCTCCACGCGCTCGCGCCGAGCCGCACGACTCCCGCGCGCGCGGCGCTACACGGTCGCAACGCCGCGCGCGCCGGGTCGCCCTCCGCCGCCTCGCAGAGCGTCTCGAACGTGTCGAAGCCTTCGAGCCGCGTCACGCCGCGCACGCTCCCGCGCGGGACGCGCACCGTGACCGAGAGCGCGCCCGCGCCGTAGAGGGCGCCGCCCGCGCCGTCGTTCTCGGCCGTGAGCAGCAGCCGGTTCGAGTCTTTCTTTGAAGAACCGTCCGCGCCCTTCGACTCCGTGCCGTCCGACGTTAAAGCCTCGGCTTCGAGGCTCGTCGAAACTTCAGGCTCGCGGTCTGCGAGCGCGGCCGCGACCTCCGCGAGCCGGAGCGTGGTCGCGTCGCCCGCCGTCGGCAGGCGGAAGAGACAGATGCCGAGCAGCTTGTCGCCCGCGCCTTCGCGTACCCCCCGGACGCCCGCGCGCAGCGCCTCGCCGCCCGGCACGTCAAGGACGATCTGCTCGCCGGCGCGCAGGGAAAGCCCTCCGAGGCTCGCGTCCTCGCGCGCGCGGAAAACATACCGCCACTCGCCCGCGGGCGGGGGCGCCCCACGGTCGCGCGCGCCGTCTCCCTCGACGCCCGCGCCGAACGCGCCCCGCCCGACGAGTTCAAGATTTCTGTCCGACACCACGCGCGCCGGGTCTACGTCGCCACGCAGCTCGACCAAACGGCCGCGCGCGTCGTAGACGAGCGCGTAGCCGTAGGCCGCCAGCCCCGCGTAGAAAGGCTTGCCCAGTTCGCGCACGCGTGCGACGGCGCGTGCCACGCGCTCGGGCGAGGCGATGGGGACGACGCGGTCGGCCGTCGCGGGAATCTCCGCGCCGTAGAACTGAGGCGTCCAGAAGTCAACGGCGTCCAGCACCTCGACTAAGCCGCCCGAGCCGATCCACGTCGGCAGCCCCGTCACCGAGAGCTTCACGCCCTCCGGCAGAGACGTGCGCACGGCGCGCAGCACGCGCGCGTAGCGAGGGAGCAGGCGCGTCGGCACGTCAACGTCGAGTTGAAGCCCGACGACCTTCGCGCCGTCGCGCTCGGCGCGCTCAGAGTCCGCGCGGAACGTCTCGGCGAACGCGCCGGCCAGCGCCGACTCCTCGACGCGGCCGAACTCCGCGAGCAGGCGCGGCGTCGCGTTGTAGACGAGGTGCAGCCCCACGCCGCGCGGCATCCGCCCTGACACCGCGCGCACGCGCGCGACGCGCCCCGAGTCGGCGTCCATCTGGCCGGCGCGCAGAAAGAGCGTCCGCGCACCCGTCTCGCGCGCGGCGCGGTCAACGTCCGATTGCGCGGGCGTCTCGGCGCGCCAGGCCCAGAAGGCGACCGGCGCCTCGCCCGGCCCCCAGACGCGCGGCGCGCGCGCCCAGCGCCAACCGGCGGTGAACGCGGCGACCGCCAGCGCGCCGGCCGACACGGCCAGCAGCCTCAGGACGAACCGACTGTGAAAGAATCTCGCGGACATCGCCGTTGAGAGAGTGTGCGGGGCGCGTCCTCCCCAGTACGCGCCCCGCGTCCGTGGGCAACGGGCGCGGAAGCCCCGGCCGAACTGCGAAAACTTCCGGGGCCTCCGTCCCGCCGTCGATTATCCTCGCGGCTAAAATTTCGGCGACGCGGGAAACAACAGCGCCCCACGCGACAGCGCTCCCCACACGCCTGTGTCTCTCCCAACGCGGGCGTGTGTGGCTAACCACATTGACCCACGGCCGGCCGCGCGCGATTGTTAACCCGAAGACGATTTGAAAGAGACGGGAGGGCGTTCGATGAAAGTCGTGTCGGGAGTGGCGAAGCTCGCGGGGGTCTTAAGGAAGTTTGGCGGCGCGTTGTTAAAGAGGCGCGTCCGCGTCGTCGTCGCGGCGCTGGCCTTCGCGTGCGGCGCGGGTCTCGTCTACGCCCCTCGGCTCGCGCGGCCGACGAATCCTGCCGGCGCCTACGCCGCCTCGCCCATCCCCTGCGAGACCATCAACGCGACGCTCGTCCCCGCCGAGCCGGCGGCGGCGGCTGTGAACTATGGCGAAGAGGAATTGGGCACGCCCGAGCTTGAGGAATGGAAGAACGCGCACGGCGGGGCGCCGCTGCCCCTGGACTACGACTCCGAGCCGGATTGGACGGAGCCGTCGGAGGCGAAGGTCGTCGTCCTGCCCGACGGGCGGACGCTCACGGCGCTCGACGGCTCGCTCTACATGCTCGGCGCCGACCGTCGCGTCGTCTGGACGTTAGTCGTGACGCAGTGGATCGTTGACTTCGCGTACGTCGAGGCGACGGGGCTGGTCTACTGCACGGCCGGCGACAACAACCTCTTCATCCTCGACGCCGCGACGGGACGGGTTCTCCTCAACGAGTCGCGCAACGGCAGCGCGGGCTACGGCGCCGTGCTGCCTTACGGCAAGGACGCGTGTCTCGTCATGGACGCGTTCGGCGGCTACCGCGCGGGTCACCTGGGCGGCGAGCCGACGCAGGATGGCGTCGCGGCGTGGCGTGGGACTAAAATGCTCTGGAGCGTCGAAGTCCCGCCCGACGCCGAGCTACAGGTCGTCGGGTCGAAGATTTACGCCGTCACGAAGACGAAGACCAGAATCCTCGTCCGAGAGATAAAGGTGCCGAAGCGTTAGCGCCCGGCTCCCGCCGAGGCGCCGCCCCCGCTTATGTCCCTCCTGATCGCCGAAGAGGTTTCGCACGCGCGACCGCCGCGCGCGCCGCGCGTCGTCCTCGCGGCGCGCCTCCGCCTCTTGCTGACGCTCGCCTCTCTCCTCCAACTCGCCTGCGTCGCGCGCGTTGACTCTTCGCAAGTCGGCCGCGCGGCGGCGACTCCCGCCCCGCCGCCGGCAACAGAGGCGAAGGCCGAGGCGAAGGCCGAGACCGTGGAGATTAGAGTCGGCGACTCGCTCGTCAGCGACGCGCTGACCTACGCGGGCTACACGGTGCGGCGCCGCGACAGGAAGCTCAAGGACGGCGACGCGCCGGGGGGCGAGGGACTTCCCACGGCCGCTTACGCCGTGCTCGAACGCGGCGGGAAGGTCGTGCGAACCTTCGACGCGGGCGTCCACAACGGCGGCCTCAACTCGGTCGGCTTCGGCCTCTTCGCCTTCCTCGGCGGCGCGGAGAAACAGCTCATCGTTTCGCAGGACGCGCCGCGCGACGGGCGCCAGTGGATCGTCAGCCTCTCGCCGCGGCCTCGGGTCATCTACGACGGCCCGGCGTTCGCGGCCGGCCGCGAGGTGTACGACCTGCGCGTCGAAGACTTCGACGGCGACGGCGTCTACGAACTCGCCGCGCCGCTCACAACCTTCTACGGTTTCGACGACTGGGCGCTCACGCCGGCCGCGACGCCGCTCCCCGAGGTCATCTTCAGGTACGACGAGAAGGCCGGCCGGTACGTGCCGGCCAACGCGCGCTTCCGCGAACGGCTTCTCAAAGACGTGGAGGCGGCGAAGTCGAAGGTGCGCGGCCCCGGCTCGCGCGAAGAGCACTTGGCCGACGTGCTCGCGGTCGTCCTCGCCTACGTCCTCGCGGGCGAGGAGCGCGCGGCGTGGGATTTTTACGAGGCGGCGTACAAGCTGCCCGACAAGGCGAAGGTGCAGAGAGAGATCGAAACCGAGCTGCGCGCGCAGCCCGTCTACCGCTTCATCTACCGCGAGCGAGCCGCGAGCAAGGTCTAAGAGAGCATGTCCATCCTGATCGCCGAAGACAACGTCGCGCAGCGCCGCTACCTGCGCGAGCTACTCGAACGCGAGTTCGCGGCGCACGCGCCCGTCATCGAGGCCGCCGACGGCGAGGAGGCCGTCCGCTTCGCGCTCGAAAAAAGGCCCGAGCTGTGCGTCTTCGACATCCAGATGCCGCGCCTCTCGGGCGTCAAGGCGGCGCGCGCCGTCTGGCGCGACTTCCCCTCGGCGCGCATCATCTTTTGGACGCAGTTCGCGCACGAGGTCTACATCAACGAGCTGCGCAAGATCGTCCGCTCGGTCGAGCCGCAGCCCGCCTACGGCTTCATTCACAAGAACAACCCCGAGTCGCGCTTCCTGCGCTTCGTCGCCGCCGTGCTCGAAGACGGCGCGGACATGATCGACCCGGCGTTCAAGGACTCGTTCAAGCGTCCGCTGCTGACCGAGTTCGAGGCCGAGGCGCTCTACTACCTCGCGCTCGGGCTGTCGAACTGGGCCATCGCGCGCAAGTGCGCCCTCTCCTTGCGCGGCGTCGAGAGCCGGCTCGCCACGCTCTACGAAAAGCTCTTCGTCTCGACCCCCGAGGGCACGCCGCACGAGGCCTACGACAAGCTCGCCTACAACATGCGCACGCGCGCCTTCTTCGAGGCGCTCCGGCGCGGCCTCATCAACTCCGACGAGCTTGAGAAGGCCGGCGCCGACCTCGAACACTGGATCGAGCGCGACCGCAAACGCTTCATCGACGAGCCGCGCCACTAAAGTCTCGGCTTCAGTCGCCCCGAAGGAACGACCCGCATGATAAGAAACTTCTCACTCGCCGCCTGCCTCTTGCTCCTCTGCTGCCTCGGCGCCCGCGCGCAAGGACAGAAGCCCGATTCGCGCGACGGGAACGCGGGCATCGTCTACGGCAAAGACCACGCCTTCGCCATCAAAGCGCCCGACGGCTGGGTGCTCGACAACCAGAGCGGCGTCCGCGACGGGCTCCACGCGGTCTTCTACCCGGAGGGCGGCTCGTGGAAGGAGTCGAAGGCGGTCATGTACGTCAACGGCGCGGGCAAGTCCGCCGACGACACGCTTGAGAAGTTTATCGAGCGCGACGTGGCCGGCTACCTCAAGCACTCGCAGGGCTTGAAGGTGACTGACGACGAGGCGCTGCCCGTGGGCGGCAAGGAGAAGGTGCTCGTCAAACGTTTCAGCGGCGACCGCGGCGGCAGTTTCGAGGCGGTCGCCTACGTCGAGGAGAGCAAGGTCGTCGTGACCATCGTCCTCCACGCGCGTACGCAGAAGGACTTCGACGACGCGCTGCCCGCCTTCCGCGGGCTCGTCGCGTCCTACCGCTTCCTCTCCGACAACGTCGTGACGGACAAGTAGAGATGCCGGCGCGCGACGCACAGGGGCTAGTCCGTCTCGGCTTAGCGCTGCTCGTCTGCCTGCCGCCGCTGCTGCTGCTGTCGCCCCCTCCGCGTTCCTCGGCCCAAGAGCCCGCCGCGCAGTCTTCGAGCCTGCACCGTTGGGGCGCGGTGACGCTGTTCCACGGGCTACCCAGCGATCAGGTACGCGCCGTGGCGCAGGACGCCGAAGGGCAGATGTGGTTCGGCACCGACGCGGGCCTCGCGCGTTACGACGGACGGCGCGTGCAGTCGGTGACGGCCGAGGGGCTTTCGGGGCCGCGCGTGCGCGCGCTGGCGGCCGACGGCGCGGGCGCGCTGTGGGTCGGAGGCGACGGCGGCGCGTTCGTGCGCGCGGCCGGCTCCGAGGTCTTCAAGCGCGTCGAGGAGACGCGCGGCAAGAGCGTGATGGCCGTCCACGCGCCCGCGGCCGGGCGCGCGCTGCTCGCCACGTCCGACGGGCTGGTCTTCGACTGCCGGCTCGGCCCCGAGGGCTCGCTCACGGTCGCGCGGCTCGGCGAGCGGCTGACGGTCTCCGCGGGTAAGCCCTTGGCGGTCGAGCTGACGAGCCTCGCGCTCGAAGGCGAGACGGTCGTCGTCGGCACGCGCGGGCGCGGCCTGATGACCATCGACGCCGCGCCGGGCGGCGAGGCGAAGGAGGTCTTGGGGCGACCGCGCACCTTCTACGTCGAGGCGCTGGCGCGCGACCCCTCGGGCGCGCTCTACATGGGCGCGCAGACCTCGGCTTCCGACAGCGGCATTTTCAAGATCGAAGAAGGACGGCTCGCGCGGCCGTCGAAGGTCGCGGGCGCGGCGACCGGGACGGTGACGGCGCTCGCCTCCGACCCCGCGGGCGGCGACCTCTACGTCGCGACCGACGGGCGCGGCGTCTTCCGCCTGCGGGCGGGCCGCGTCGCCGAGCGCTTCACCTTCGCGGGGACGGCCGGCGCCCTGCGCTCCGACCGCGTCAACGCCGTCTACGTTGACCGCGAGGGCGTCGTCTGGTTCGGGACGCCGCGCGGCGTCTGCCGCTACGACCCGCGCGGCGTGCGCGTCGAACAGCTCTCGGCCGAGCAGACCGAGTCGAACTTCGTCCGCTCCATCTACCGCACGGCGCGCGGCCGCCTGCTCGTCGGCACGAATCGGGGACTGTTCGCGCTCGACGAGGCGGCGGGCGCGTGGCGCGAAGTCGCGGAGGTCTCGGGCAAGACCGTCTACGCGGTCGCCGAGGACAGGCGCGGCCTGCTCCTCGTCGGCACGGGCGCCGGCCTCTTCGTCGGCCTCCAGACCGAAGGGCTGCGGGCGCGCTCGCCCGTCCGCCTCGCGCCCGAAGAGAAGGCGCCCGAGGCGAAGGCCGAAGCGAAGAAGAACGAGAGCGCCATCGTTGAGAGTGAGAAGCCGGCGGCCGGGGTCGAGACGGCCGACGACGCCAAAGAGTCGGCGGCGGGCGGGACCAAACCTGCGGGCGAGGCGACGAGTTCGGACAAGTCGGCCCCGGACAAGTCGGACGAGGCCACGGGTGCGAAGAAGGCGCCGGAGCCGGCGCTGAGCGGGAGCGTGCGCGCCATCGCGCAGTTCGGCGAAGCGGTCTACGTGGCGACGTTCGGGCGCGGGCTTGAGCGCTTCGGCGGCCCCGGAAGGCGCGAGCTTATCTGGCCGCGCGCGGGCGACGACGAGCGCGGCCGCGAGGTCGTCAGCCTCTACGCCGACGACGCGCGCGGGCGCCTCTGGGTCGGCACGGCCAACGCCGGCGTCTTCTACTTCGACGGCTCGGCCGTCCGCGCCGAAGCCGCGCTCGCCACGCTCGGCGGCAGCACCGTCTGGGGCGTCTCGGCCGCCGACGGCTGGCTCTGGCTCGCCACCTCGCGCGGCCTCTACGCCTTCCGGGAAGGGCGCGGCCTCGTCGAAGTCACGCCGGGCGTTGACGCGCGCGCCGTCGTCGCCGTCGCCTCTCAGAACGCCGGCGGCCAACCTTCAGACTCTCCGCAGGCTTGGTGCGCGACCGCGGGCGTCGGCGTCCTGCGCGTCACGCTCGACCCGCAGTTCGGCGCCATCACCTCGCGCCTCGACACCGAGCAGGGCTTGCCGACCGACAACGCCTTCGCGGTGCTCCGCCTCCCCGCGCCCGACGGTGAGAAACGCGCGGCTTCAACGCTCCTCGTCGGCACGACGCGCGGGCTGGCGCGCTACGAGCCGGGGACGAACGCGCCCGCGCTCCGCCTCGTGCGCGTCACGGCCGCGCGCACGCTCCAGCCCGAGGAGTTGAGGGGCAAGGGCGACGTGCTCCGCCTCGACTACCCGCAGAACGGGCTGGCGCTCGACGTGGCGGCCGCCGCGGGCCGGACGTTCCCCGAGCAGTTCCTCTACGCCTTCACGCTGCGCGACGCGAAGGGGCGCGCCGTCAAGCAGAAGCTCTCGCGCGACTCGCAGTTCCAGGCCGAGGCGCTCGCGGCCGGCGCTTACACCGTCACGGCGCGCGCCTACACGCTCGACCTCGTCCCCTCCGACCCGCTCGTCTTCAACTTCGAGGTGGCGCGCGCGCCCTTCCCACGCACCATCGTCACGCTCTCGGTGCTGCTGGCGCTGGCGCTCGTCGTGCTGGCGTGGGGTTACCTGCAACACCGGCGCATCGTCCGCAGCCGCGAGGAGCTGCGCGAGGCCAACCACCAGTTGGCCTCCGCGCGCCTCCAGCTCGCCAGCGAGGCCGAGGCCGAGCGCCGACGCATCGCGCGCGACCTCCACGACCAGACGCTCGCAGACCTGCGCCGCCTGCTCCTGCTCACAGACGAGATGCAGCCGTCGGCGGTCGCCGCGCAGACGACGCAGCCCGGCGGCGGCGCGCTCGCCCCCATAACTCCCGGCTCGCCCGCCGACCCCACGCGACTGCGCGCCGAGATTGAATCCATCTCGCAGGAGGTGCGGCGCATCTGCGAAGACCTCTCGCCTTCGGTGCTTGAGAACGTGGGCTTCGCCGCCGCGCTCGAATGGGCGCTCGCGTCGGCGTGCGCGCAGCAGCAGCCGTCGGCGCAGCGCTTCGCCTACGACTTCGCGTGCGACGAAGACCTCGAAGAGCGGCTCGCGCTCACGGCCGGCGTCCAGATGCAGGTCTACCGCATCGTGCAGGAGGCCGTCAGCAACGTCTGCCGCCACGCGCGCGCCGCGCACGTTTCCTTAAACGTCCGGCTCGACGCGGCGGGCGACTTCCTGCTCACGCTCTCGGACGACGGCCGCGGGTTCGACGCCGGGAACAAGCGCGCGCTCAAAGGTCGGGGACTGGCCGGCATCCGCGCACGCGCCTCGCTCATCGAGGCCGACGCCGCCTGGACGCCCCGCGACGGCGGCGGCACCGTCTTCACCCTCCGCAAAAAGGACGCCGCCCGCCCCGACGCCGCGCGCGCCCCGCAGGCCGCGACCGGCTAGGCCGGCCGCGCGACAATTTCCGTCGCCACAATTTCCGTTGGATTTCCGCGGGTCGCGGCGTATCATGCCGCGTTAACTCGAAAAGAAGGAGGACGTTTAGTGCCTGAGCTTATCAAGGGCCCGACGGTCATCGAGTCGGCGGGCAACAAGCCGAAGATCATCGAGGAGTACGTGGGGCGCGTGAACACGGGCGGCGGGGAGTTGAGCGTCGCGCGGATGAGGAGTCCGGGCGGGTGGGAGGAGCCGGGGCAGACGCCGGAGTTCGACGAATACACGATCGTCCTGCGCGGGATGCTGCGCGTCACGACGCGCGGCGAGACGTTCGACGTGCGCGAGGGTCAGGCCGTCGTCACGCGGCGCGGCGAGTGGGTGCAGTACAGCACGCCCGAACCGGAGGGCGCCGAGTACGTCGCCGTCTGCCTGCCCGCCTTCTCGCCCGAGACCGTCCACCGGGACGCTTGAGGCCGCGGCCTCAAGGCGCGCCCGTTTGAAGCAGTCCAACTTCAGACTTCCCCGCTGCGGCGGGCGACTTGGGAAAGGGCTACTCAACTATGACGCTTGGTCAAAGGCTGTCCGCCTGCGCCTGCCTCGCGGCGGCGCTCATCTCGCTCGGTGCGTGCGCGGGCGGCGGCAACACCAACTCCCCGTCGGCCAACGCGACGGCCGACAACAAGGCCGCCGCCACCCCGTCGCCGGCCTCGAACACGCCGCCCGCCGAGACGGGGGTCGAGAAGGTCAAGCCCGCGCCCGGCACCGGCAACGTGCAGGGCAAGGTGCTCTTTAACGGCAAGCCCGTCCCGGGCATCGAGGTCAAGCTCTGCGAGAAGTTCAACCAGTTCTTCGGCGGCTGCTCGGGCCAGAGCTTCACGGGGAAGACCGACGAGGGCGGCGAGTACGTCATCACGAACGTCGAGCCGAAGACCTACGAGAGCCTGATGGCGCGCGTCTTCGACACGGACACCTACGTCTTCGCCACGACCGGCATCGCGGGCTTGAGTTCGACCAAGTACGAGGTGGCCGCCGACAAGACGCTCTTCGTCCGGCCCACGCACCTCTTCAAGACCGACCTCAAACTCGTCAGCCCGAAGGCCGGCTCGAAGGTGAGCGCGCAGGGGCTTGAGCTGAAGTGGCAGGAGTACCCCGACGCCGCCTACTACAAGTTCAGCCTCTACCCGACCGACTCGTCCGTCACCTCCCCCTACATCAACGAGCGCGTCGAGGGGACGACGTTCACCGCCTCCAAGCCGATGCCGAAGGGCGAGTACCGCTGGCAGATGGACGCCTACAACGGCGACGACCAGAAGCTCGCCGAGAGCGGCAGGGATTACAAGTTCACCGTCACCGACGGGCCGTGACATCACGACGGCGTCGCGCGGCAACCGACCATGACGAACCGAGGATTTAAGGCCGGGTGGATATCCGTTGACGGCGTCGCGGACCCTTACCACTACGTCCGCCTCATGGACATGATCCGCGGCGGGAGGGAGGACGACCCCGAACGCTACCGCTCGGTCTTCGACGCGCTCGGCGTCGGCGAGGGCGAAGAGGTGCTCGACGTGGGCTGCGGGACGGGCGGCGCCGCGAGGGCGCTGGCGGCGCGCTTCCCCGGCGTGGGGCGCGTCGTCGGCATCGACAAGAGCGAGACGATGGTGGCCGAGGCGGGCGCGCGCACCGCGGCGGCCGCCCCGGAAGCCGCCGCGCGCGTCGAGTTCCGCGTGGCGGACGCGCACCGGCTCCCCTTCCCCGAAGCCTCTTTCGACGCCGCCTACGCGCTCGGCGTCTTCGAGATCGTCGGCGAGCCGCGCGTCGCGCTCTCCGAGATGGCGCGGGTGCTCAGGCCGGGCGGGCGCGTCGTCGTCAACGGGCCGGACGTGGACGCGTGGACGATAGACTCGGTTGACCGCGAGGTGACGCGGAAGGTTCTGCACTACGCCTGCGACTTCGAGACCAACGGCTGGGTCGGGCGCCAGCTCCCGGCCTGGTGCAAGGAGTTGGGGCTGGTTGACATCGTCGTCGCGCCCGTCGGCCTCTGCATCACCGAGTTCGAGCCGGTCTACGACCTCTGCCTGCGCGTCTTCGCCGAGCGCGCCGTCGCGGCCGGCGCCGTCCCCGCCGAGCGGGTCGAGCGCTGGGTGGAAGAGTTGCGCGGGCGCGCCCGCGAGGGGCTGTTCTTCAGCACCCAGATGCTCTTCCGCGTCACCGCGCGTAAACCCTGAGATGTCAGAACCGCCTGCGGTAGCAGTCGGGTCGGTCTTATTCGTCAGAGACTCTTTGAGTCACACGCAACCGCCCTACCGCAGGCGGTTCTGCCCTGTCTCTTCCGCGTCGCCCCACCAGCCGTAGCCCGCCCCCGTCCAGTAGAGGAAGCCCCCGCCGCCGCCCAGCTTTTCGCGGAGCACGTCGCCGCGCAGGCGCGGCGTCTTGCGCAGCGCCGTGGCGCGCGCCTCGGCCGGCGGCTGCGCCCGCAGGTCGGTGCCCGCCACGTTCTTCAGCAGGAAAGTCTGTTGCGCCTCGGGGCTGCGCCAGCCGCCCTCGCCGTGGCCGTGGAGGACGACGAGCAGCCCTTCGCCCGGCTCGACACGCGGGCGCCCCTCGCGCGGCTTGTGCTTCTGCACGCCCTGATGCGGGTCGAAGTCGCGCGGGTCGGGCGAGCGCACCGTGAGCGGGTCGTAGACGATCCAGTTCGCCAGCTCGTCGTTCAACTCCGCGAGGCGTCCGTCGGCCGGGCGCGTCTCGACGATCAGGTCTTCGGAGCCGTCGCCGTTGAAGTCGCCGACCGCCGCGCGCGGCGCGCGCTCGTCGAAGGCGACCGCGCCCCTGTAGGTGCGCTCCAGCGCGGCGCGCACCTCGGCCGGCGCGGGCGGGCGGCGTACGACTTCCGGCGCGGGGGTCGGCGCGGCGTCCTGCACGGCGGCGGGAGGCGCGGCCTCGGTCGGCGCCGCCTGCGTGACCTGCGCGGGCGTCGGGGTCGGTGCCGGCCGCTCCTCTGTCGCCGTGCGCGGCGCGGCCGAGCAGCCGCCGAGCGCGACGGCCAGTAAGAGCGGGCGGGAGGCGTGAAGGATGTTTCGTGTCTTCATCTCGTTCGGGTTTATTTCGGGAGTGCGCGTTGTCGGCGCCCCTCGGCGACGCCGTCAAAGCGCACTTCGTTCTTCCGCCGACCCGCCTTAGAGCGAGTTGAGGAAGGTGATGACCTGATTCTTCTGCGTGGCGGAAAGGTTGCGGTAGTTGTTGATGACGCCGGTGGCCTCGCCCGCGTGGCGCAGAATCGCCTCGTTGCGGTTGGTCGTCTCGCCGTCGTGCATCAGCCGGCCGCGCGTGCGCACGCCCCACAGCGGAGGCGTCCGCACCTTGTTCCTCGTCGATTGGCCGCCGTTCTGCACGATGCCGTCGCCGGTGCCGACGTTGTGCATCAGGAAGTCGCCGAACGGGTGGATGACCTTGTTGCCGAGCGCGGTCGGGACGGTGAACGCGCCGCCGTTGATGACCGTGCCCGGAGCCGCGGTCGTGATGTTGCGCGTGTGGCAGACGGCGCAGCCGATTGAGTTGAAGAGGTTCGAGCCGGCGACGCCGTCGGCCGAGTTGGCGACCGCCGTGTCGCGCGGCGGCGCCTTGGTCGCGCGCATGAACTCGGTGAACTCGCTGATGTCGTCCTCCGTGTCCTCGCCGCAGATGGTGTTCGGGATGTTCGCGCACGGCTGGTTGTCGGGGACGGGGTCGAACCCCGAGCCGAAGCCGACGAACGTGCCGAGCGAAGTGTTCTCGGCGAGCGCGAAGCGGTTGGTGACGCCGATCTCGTTCAGGTAGGCGTCCGACGAGAACGAGAGCAGGCTGGCGTGCTGGTTCTTCCAGCCGAAGCGGCCGAAGCGCGTCGCGCCGTCGGCTTCGAGCACGGGGACGGCGATGAGCTGGCCGGCGATCTGGTTGCCGCTCTGGCCGGGCTGCGCGGCGGCGAGGTTCTGGAGCGTCGTGTTCGAGATGGCCTCGACGAAGCCGTCGCCGAGCACGTTGAGCGACGTGCGGAAGGTGAAGACGGTCTCGGTGCCGGGGCGGCGCTCCTGGATGCGCGCGTCGATGGCGCGGTCGTTCAGGAGCGAGCCGCCGGGACCGTCCACGAAGTTGCCGAAGCCGTCGAGGTGGCCGGCGCGGAACTCCGTGATCTGGCTGATGCCGCCGGTCACGGGGTTCTGGTGGCACTCGGCGCACGACTGCGCGTTGTAGACGGGGCCGAGGCCGTCGGCGATCACGTCCACCTCCTCGAAGGCGGCCTTGACGCCGTCGAACTCGGCCTGCTGCTGCGCGGTGGTGCCGGCGAAGAAGCCGGGGACGGGGTGGTTGTCGAAGGCCGCCGGCGCCTCCGAGGTCGTCTGGCTCTGCACCCCCGAACGCGAGGCGGTGGCGAGCGCCAGCGCCATGACGAAGGCCGTCACGACGGAAAGTTTCAGGATTCTCATATCGGTCTCCTTTGGCGACCCGAGGGGCTTTGGGAGTCCCCCGAGGGAAGGAAGGTGTGTCGGCGCGCGCGGCGGCGTGTGAGTTCCCGCGCCGCGCGCCGTTTTAGAGTCGCCCTTGGTAAGCCCTGGAAGGAGTCTTCGGTGCCCCCGACTGTGCGGGGGGCGGCCCGAACGAAGGGGCGTCGCGGGGCCGCGCCCTGTATAGTTTCCCCGAGTGGCCGCGCGCCGGCCGGAGGATTGAAGCGGACGCCGTCGGCCCTCGGGTGCCCAGGGAGAAACGCCCGAGAGACGCCGGCACTTCGGCCGCGCGCGAGGTCGTGGGAAAAACTCTACGGGAGCAAAGAAGGTGTGACCGCGCCGGGCGCAGTCGTCTTTCTGATTAGTCGGCGAACCCCGAATGTGGGAGGTCGGGCAAGTGACTTGTGTCGGGGAAAGCGTCGTAGACTAACGTTGCGGCGGAAGCCTAATCCCGCGGGGCGCGATTGTCAACATTTTTCGGGAAGCGTCGCGCGCGCGTCCGGCGGCGCGCGACGGGGCGGGTGTTGACACCCCGCGGGCGGTTGCTATAAAAGCTCACTTCCCTTGTGAGTCCCGCCGCCCCGTTTCGTCAGGAGGAGAAGTTTATGAGCCACGCCCGCACACACTTACACTCCCGCGCCTCGCGCCTCGCGGCCTTCGCCTTCGCGCTCGTCTCGGCGCTGCTGCTGCTGCCGCCCGCGCCCGCGCGCGCTGTGAAGGCGGACGACGACGAACTCGCCCGCACGGTGGCGCTGATGGCGAAGGTCGGCTCGGCGGGGGCGCCGAGCTTCTCGCCGGACGGCCGTTCGATAGCCTTCGTCACCAACCTGAGCGGGTTGCCGCAGGTCTGGACGATGCCGGCGGCGGGCGGCTACCCCGTGCTCGTCACCGCCTTCGACGACCCCGTCGGCTTCGTCCGCTGGTCGCCCGACGGCGAGTGGCTGGCCTTCAACGTCGCGCCGGGCGGGGGCCTCAACGAGCAGATATACGTCGCGCGCCCCGACGGGAGCGGGCTGCGCCGCCTGACCGAGGGCGGGAAGGAGAACAACTTCCTCGGCGACTGGACCCACGACGGCCGCCACGTCTTCTTCTCGTCGAACCGCCGCGACCCGGCGGCGACCGACTTCTACCTGCTCGAAGTCGCGACCGGACGGGCGCGCATGGTCGCGGAGAACAAGGGCACCGGCGGCGTCGAGGACGTGAGCCGCGACGGCCGCCGCGCCGTCGTCAGCCGTCTGCTCAACCGCGGGAACAACAACCTCTACCTGCTCGACCTCTCGGGCGGCGGCGAGGTGCTGCTGACGCCGCACGAAGGGCCGGGCACCTTCGCCGGCGCGCAGTTCTCTCCGGACGGCCGCTCGGTCTACTTCGCCTCGAACAAGGAACGCGACCTCATCGCGTTCGCGCGCGTGCGGCTTGACGACGCGGGGCGCCCCGGCCCCGTCGAAGTGCTCGCGGCGCGCGACGACGCCGAACTCTCCGGCGGCGTGATGAACGAGCGGGGGACGACCTTCGCGCTCGTCTGGAACGTCGCGGGGCGGAGCGAGCTCTCCTTCTACGACACGGCGACGGGCAGACTGACGCCGGGCCCGCGGCTCCCCGCCGAACTCGCAGGGGGGCTGGACTTCTCGAAGGACGGCCGAAGGCTCGCGCTCGTGCTGTCGGGCGCGTCGTCGCCCGCCGACATCTGGACGCTCGACCTCGCTTCGGGGCAGTTGACGCAGTTGACGAGAAGCCCGCACGCGGGCGTTGACCTCACGAAGTTCGTGCGGCCGGAGCTGGTCCGCTACAAGGCGCACGACGGGCTCGAGCTTTCGGGCTGGCTCTACCGGCCGCCGGGCGCGAAGGGCGCCGGCCCCGTCGTGCTCAGCTTCCACGGCGGCCCCGAGGGGCAGGAGCGGCCGGGCTTCAACAGCACGTACCAGGCTCTGCTCGCGCGCGGCATCGCGGTCTTCGCGCCGAACGTGCGCGGGTCGTCGGGCTTCGGCAAGCGCTTCGTCAACCTCGACAACGGGGCGCTGAGGGAGAACGGCGTTAAAGACATCAAGGCGAGCGTGGATTACGTCGTCGGCGCGGGCGTGGCCGACCCGAAGCGCGTCGGCATCATGGGCGGCTCCTACGGCGGCTACATGGTGATGGCGGGGCTGACCGAGTACCCGGAACTGTTCGCGGCCGGCGCGAACCTCTACGGCGTCGTCAACTTCGAGACCTTCTTCAAGCACACGCAGCCGTGGATGGCCGCCATCTCGAAGGTCGAGTACGGCGACCCCGACAAGGAGGCCGAGATGCTGCGGCGCCTCTCGCCCATCCACCGCGTCGAGCGCGTGCGCGCGCCGACCATCGTCCTGCACGGGGCCAACGACACGAACGTCCCCGTCGTCGAGGCCGAGCAGGTGGTGGAGAATTTGAAGAGGAGGGGCGTCCCCGTCGAGTACGTCCTCTTCCCCGACGAGGGGCACGGCTGGCGCAAGACGCCGAACCGCATCCGCTCGGCCGTCGCGATAGTCAAATTCTTCGAGACGCACCTCAAGGGAAGTTGAAGGAAAAGGAAGTAGTCAGTAGTCAGTAGATTAAAAGCGGCGCGTCTCCACCACAGGGTGGACGCGCCGCTCAGTTTTTCTACTGACTACTGACTACTTCCTACTGCACTGTCGCGGGGAGGAGCGAGCCGCGGCGGTCGGTGGCGACGCCGCGGTCGTCCTCGATCATGCCGATCATGCCGTGGAAGTGTATCTCGCTGCCCGAGAGCACGAGCAGCACGTCGCCCGGCCGCACGTCTGGGTTCTCGACGCGGAAGCGGACGACCGTCGCGTGGCCGTTCGACTCTTCGAGCGTCTCGAACTCGAAGGTGGCGGCGTCCACGACGACCGTCTGCGAGTTGTTCGCGTATGTGGGTCTCTCTTCCGACATGGAGTCAGCACCTCTCGGGCACGCGCCCTTAAAAAGTTTCCGGATGAAAAGCCCTGCCGTAAAGCCCCTGATAAGCCCAGCCCAGCACGCGCGCCTCGGCGGTGCAGAGCGTTTCGAGCCAGCAGCAGTTTAGATAGATGTCGCGCTCGCGCCGCGACGGAATCTTCTCCGCCTCCTCGACGACCGACGCTGCTTCGGACGGCTTCAGCCCGTAAGCCTCCGCGACCGACTCGTTCGTCTGCCGCGCGTCTTCGAGCGCCGCGAGCAGCTCTTTAATCCAGCCGTGCAGCCCGGCCTCCGTGTCGTGGACGACGAGCGCCTGCATGACGCCGACGGCCAGCCTGTCCTCGGCGCGGCTGAAGCCGAAGGAGTCATCGCCGCCCTCGCGCTCTTCCTCCCGCCGGCGCCACTGGAAGAGCGCCTCGACCGCCGGGAAGCGCACGACCGCGACGCGCTCGTCGTAGTCGAGGAACCACTGGATGACGGCGGCGAGCGACGACGGCTCGACGCGCCCCTCGGCGTCGCGGCGCAACGGGGGCGGCCCCTGCGTCCCGCTCGCGCCCGGCCCCGTGTCTGGCTTCGTCTGAGACATTATGAACTCGCGACCGCCTCTTCGGCCGTCCCCTCGCGCACACGCTTGAGGTACTTGCCGAAGTAGCCGTTCCACGGCGGGATGACGACCGAGACCGCGCCCTCGGCCCTCGCCTGACACGACAGACGGATGAGCGGGCGCGGCTCGTCAGTTTCTATGTAGCCGAAGAGCGGCATCATCTTGCGCTCGCGCCAGTCGGTCTCCGAAAGCTTCTCCGCGCCGCCGAGCACGCCGACCCAGCAGGTGCCGCACGACGCCGAGCGGCACTGGACGGGGATCGGCCCCTCGTCAACGGTGCAGCGCGGGTCTTGTTCGTGCCACGCGCGCTTGTCGGTGGCGGCGGCCGAGGCGACCTCCTGACTGTCCACGGCGCGGAAGCGCCGGTCGTCGGCGTTCTCGTCGAAGACGACCGTCCAGCGCCGGTCGGCCGTCCGCAGGAAGCCGAAGAGACCCTGCGAGTCGTCCTTCGCGCGCTCGCGCACGACCTCCTCGGGCGTGCGCTTCAGGTGACGGCGGTCGATGAGGACTTCGCCCGGCGTCCGCTTAAACTCTTCGAGCCCGACCTGCCGCAACGCCATCAGTCCGACCGCCGAGATGCCGGTCGTCAGAGACTCTTCCACCTTGCGCTCGGCGGCGACCTCGCGCGCCAGCCCGCGCACGACCTCGGCGAGCGTGACGCCGGCCGGCACCGCGCCGCGCTCGGCCGCGCGCACGACGGCGCGCTTCACCTCGGGCCAGAAGCGGTGGCCGTAGAGGAAGGTGTGCGACGCGTCGAGCTGGTCTTTGAGGTACCAGCTCCCCTGCATCAGCAGTTGCTGCGCGAGCCGCGCGGGGTCTTCCGCCTCCTCGAAGGCGCGCAGCAGCGCCAGCGGGTAGAAGTGAAACCAGATTTGCGCGGCGTTGCGGTCAACCTCGTGGACGGCGGGCAGCAGGGTCGCCAGCGTCTCGCGCCACGCGGCGTCGTCGTGACCGTCGAGGAAAACTTCAAGCGGGGTCTCTCTCTTACTGCTCATGGCTCCTCTGTAAAAACTTTTCGGAAAATAGGGTGAAAACTGAAACGCAGAGTTTACCCGCCTTACCCCGCCGAAGGCAAAGGGGCGGCGGCTCACTTTTGTGGCAGCCAGGACAGACTCAGGCGACAGGTCGCGTGATAAAGTACGGCACTTATGGCTGAAGGCGAGTCGAGGCGTCTGGGCGACGTGACGGTGGGCGAGGCCAAGCGGGCGGCCGTCTACGCGGCGGCCGTGGGGCTGGCGCTCTACCTCTTCGCGCGGATGCTCGGGGAGGTGGCGGTGGCGCTTCTGCTGGGGACGGTGGCGGGCGTCTACCTGCTCCCCGTGCAGGAGTGGCTCGAACGCCGGCTGCGCGCGCGCGCGGGGAGCGCGCTCGTCACCATCGCGCTCATCGTCGTCCCGCTCGTCGCCACCGTCGGCTACGGCTGGTACGAGATGAGCGGCTACTCGTCGGCCGTGCAGGATCAGGCGCGGCGCGAGCAGGTCATCGCCGGCATCAGCGCCTCGCTCTCCGAGTACGTCGCGGTCGAGAACACGCGCGCCGTCCTCCAGAGCGCCTTCGCCGAAGCGTTCGTCCGCTCGGGCGAGGCGCTGGCCGATTTGAAGAAGCGGACGGCGCTTCTGCTCGTCTCGGCGACGGTCTTCTTCTTCACGCTCTTCTACGTGCTGACGCAGAGGGCGCGCCTCGCCGCCTACATCAAGCTGCGGGTGCCGGGCGACTTCATGCCGTTCTACGAGGGGCTGGTCGTCAACGTCGGGGGCGCGCTGCGCGGCGCGCTCTTCGCCGTGATGATCGACCAGACGGCGAAGGCCGTCGCCATCCTCGTCATGAACCTCGTCTTCGGCGTGCCGCTCGCGGTGGCGCTGGCGCTCGTCACCTTCCTCATCGGCTTCTTCCCGCTCCTCGGCGAGTGGGCCGTCTACATCCCCGTCAGCGTCTACCTGCTCGTCTTCCAGCACCGCCCCGGCGCGGCCGCGGCCTACCTGCTCATCGGCCTGGCGATGACGGTCGGCTCGTCGCTCGTGCTGCGGCCCAAGCTCGCCGCGCACAGCGCCGAGCGCTTCAACTTCTACTGGATGCTGATCGCGTTAGTGACCGGCGTCTACGCCTTCGGCATCCCCGGCGTCGTCCTCGGCCCCGCCATCCTCGGCTTCGCCAAGGCCATCACCGACACGCTGGTCGGCGAGGTGAAGTACGAGACCTCGCTGCTGAAGGAGGAGCGCGCGCAGGCGCGGGAGGAGACGGCGGCGCGCGCGGCCGAAGAGGGCAAAGACCTCAGCCCGGCGGCCAAGTGAGCCGGCGCCCGCCGAGGACGTGGGCGTGGACGTGGAAGACGCTCTGGCCTGCCTCGGCGCCGGTGTTGATGACCGTGCGGAAGCCGGCGTGACCCGCCTCGCGCGCGACGCGCGCGGCGACGACGAGCAGGTGCCCGAGCAGCGCCTCGTCCGACTCGGCGGCTTCGTTCAAAGACGCGACGTGCGCGCGCGGGATGACGAGCGCGTGCGTCGGCGCCTGCGGGTTGATGTCGCGGAAGGCGACGGCGCGGTCGTCCTCGAAAATCTTCGCCGCCGGAATCTCGCCCGCGACGATTTTGCAGAAGATGCAGTCCTGTTCGGCCATCTGAATTTCAGTCCTTGAAGCCGCCGGGTTTCGGGCGGCGAAAATTCTACACCGTAAACCTTCAGCGCCACGACGGGGCGAGGCCGTTTCTCACGAGCAGCCGCGCGCCCGTCCCGTCCGTGCGCATCAGCCAGAGGTCAACGCCCTTGTCTTCGCGCCAGCTCTTCGCGCGCTCGAAGACGACCCACGCGCCGTCGGGCGAGACGTCGAAGGCGCGCGCGTACTCGCCCTCGAACTTCGTCAACTGCGTGGCGCTTTTCGTCGCGAAGTCGTAGCGGAAGAGATTTCCGAACTCGTAGGCGAGGTCCGGGAAAGTGTAGAGGAAGCCGGAGCCGTCGGGCAGCCAGCGCAGGTCTAAGAGGAGTTGCAGATTCGCGTCGCTGAAGGCGTGGAGCCGCGCGCCGGGGTGCGTGCCGCCTTCCCTGATGCGCAGGACGGACGAGCCCTCGTCCCCGTCGTTCGCGGTGTAGATGATTTGATCGGCGAGCGCGGGGGTCGGCCCCCAGTCCCACGCGCACGCGCCCGAAGGGTGTTCGCCCGCGAAGAGCGGCTGGAAGACGTACTCGCCGGGCGCGGGACGCGCGGGCACGACGTTGACGAGGCAGAGGCCGGTGCGGAAGCTCAGCCGCGAACCGTCGCTGCGCCAGACCGGGTGGAAGGCGCCGAAGAGTTCGTAGCCGTCGCCGCTGATGCCGAAGTCCGGCGACTTGACCGTCCGCCCGGCCTTCACGTCAAGGCCGGGGATGAACCACCGGTACCTGCCGTACATCGCGACGACGGGCTGGGCGTGGTCGCCGAAGTCCGCGACCGACTTGAAGAGTAGCGTCTTCGAGGCGCCGGGCGGGAGCGTCACCGCCTGCGGCTCGTCGGCGCCGGCGACGTAGACGAAGAAGACGCCGGCGCTCGCCTGCGCCTGCTTCCACACGGGCTGCTCGTTGCGCACCGTGACGGTGACGGAGCCTTTCGGGTAGCGCGCGAGTTCGGAGTGGTCGGGCGCGTTAGTTATCTTGCGGAAGCCCGTCCCGTCGGGGCCGACGGCGTAGATGTCCGCGTCGTAGAGCGAGGCGACGTTCATGTGGCTGCTTGAGAAGGCCAGCTCCTTGCCGTCCGGGCGCCACGCGAGGTCGTGGATGGCCGCGCCCTCCTTCGCGAACGGGTGCGTCCAGAGCCGCCGGTCGCCCGTGCCGTCGGCCTCGACGAGTCGTATCTCGGTTGCGCCACGGACGTAGGCGATGGTGCCGCGCGCCGGTGTCGAAGAAGCACCCTGCGCGGACGAGGCCGACGTCGAAGGAGTCTGCGTCGAAGGAGCCTGTGCGGTCGCGCCGCCCGAGGCCGGCGTCGTCGGCGGGGCGGCGTCTTCGTCGGCGGGCCGGCCCGACGCGGGAGGCTGATTCAGCGGCTCCGACTTCTTCGCGGCCCCGGCCGCGGCGGCAACCCAGTCGGTGTTGGGAGTCTTATTAGCGGGAGTCGCGGCCGTCAATTCCTTTTCACTTTGCGAAGCGTTCGCGGCGGCCGGACGCACGGCGCGGCCTTCGGCCCGACGGCCGAAGGCGAAGTTGTCGAGGAGCAGCCCCACCTGGCCCCGCGGCGGGCGGAAGCTGAGAGAGACGATGGCGGCCTCGGAGATGAAGCCGACGAACGCGGCGGCGGGGCGTTCGCGCGTGTTGACGACGACCGTCTGCGCCCGGCCATCCTCGGTCGTCGCGGTGACTTCGACCGTCCCGGCCTGGGGCTGCTGTGTCCACAGGTCGCAGCCGACGGCCGTCGTGCCCGGCGGGAGCGTCGCGTCGAGCGAGGCGTTGCCGGGCTGGTTCGGCGCGGCCCAGCCGAGCAGCGGGAGCGTGCCCGTGTTGAGCATCGGGTTCCCGGCGCCGTAGTGCGCGCTCAGGACGTAGATGCGGCCCGGCCCGAACCTGGCGCCGCCGCGCGCGCGGAAGGCCACCCCGCCCACGCTCAGCCCCTCCTCCGCACGGTACATGCCGAACCCGCGCGCGGGCGACGCCGAGTTGAAGTCAACCGTCGAAAGCCCGCGCGACGCCGACGTGAAGGTCTCGCGGCTGCCGATGTGTTCGACGCCCGACTGCGCCTCGCCGCCCGTCGTAAAGCAGAACGCGGCGACGACGACGAGCGCGTAGAGCGCGGCTCTCCTGCGAAAAGTGTTTCCCAAAGCTCGTTTACTCCTCTACGGGGTCGCGGCGTGGAGAGGGCTTCGCCGCCGTCTTAAACTCGGCGACGTTCGGGGAGAGACGAGGCAGGGCAATTCCGTTCTAAGGGTAGATGTACTCGGGCCAGTCGAGGTCGTCGCCGTCCGCGCGCGCGTCGGTCTTCGCGGGCGTCGCCGCGCCCCCGGCGCCGCGCACGCGGTTGACGCCGCGCACCTCGCCGTCGTTGCCTTCGTCGTCCGGCTCAAAGCGTCTCGGGCTGCGCGCTCCGGCGCCCGCGGGGACGACGAACGTGTACCAGACGAGCACGAAGGCGAGGACGAGAGCGAGCAGTTGCCGCCGCAACTCCTCCCTGCCGAGCGGCGCGCGCCGCCTCACGTCAAAACTCAAAGTCGCCGTCATGCCGTGACCGTCTCCACCGGCGGGAGCTGCGCCGTGACCGACTCGCGCAGCCGCTCGATGTCGGCGCCGACGGCGCGCAGCTTGGCCTCGATCTTCTCGTAGCCGCGGTCGATGTGGTAGACGCGGTCGATGATCGTCTCGCCGCGCGCCGCGAGGCCCGCCAGCACCAGCGAGGCCGAGGCGCGCAAGTCCGAAGCCTGCACGCGCGCGCCCGAAAGCTCCGAAGGGCCTTCGACGACCGCCGTGCTGTTGCTCTCGACGCGGATGCGCGCGCCCATGCGCTGCATCTCGGAGGCGTGCATGAAGCGGTTCTCGAAGATGGTCTCGGTGACGCGCGCGCTGCCCTCGGCCTGCGTCAGCAGGGCCATGTACTGCGCCTGCATGTCGGTCGGGAAGTCCGGGTAAGGCTCGGTCGTCACGTCCCGCGCCTTAAGCCCCTTCGGGCTGCGGCGCGCGTGCAGCGTCGTCGGGTTGACCTCTTCGATTTCGACGCCCGCCTCGCGCAGCCGCTCGATGACCGCGCCGAGGTGCTGCGGCTGACAGTCCTTGACCTCAAGCTCGCCGCCCGTGATGGCGGCGGCGACGAGGAACGTCCCCGTCTCGATGCGGTCGGGGATGATGGTGTGCTCGGCGGCCCCGAGTTGTTCGACGCCTTCGATAGTTATCGTGTCGGTGCCCGCGCCGCGGACGCGCGCGCCCATGCGGTTGAGCAGGTCGGCGAGGTCTTCGACCTCCGGCTCGCGCGCCGCGTTGCGTAGGGTGGTGGTGCCGCGCGCGAGCGTCGCCGCCATCAAAAGGTTCTCCGTCCCCGTCACCGTCACCTTCGGGAAGGTCACGTCGGAGCCGACGAGCCTCCCGCCTTTGGGCGCGCGCGCGACGATGTTGCCCGACTCCAGACTCACCTGCGCGCCGAGCAGTTGCAGGGCTTCGAGGTGGAGGTCTATCGGGCGCGTGCCGATGGCGCAGCCGCCCGGCAAAGAGACCTTCGCCTTGCCGAAGCGCGCGACGAGCGGCCCGAGCGCGAGCACGGAGGCGCGCATCGTCTTGACCAGCTCGTAGGGCGCCTCGAACAGCTCGATGTTGGCCGCGGTGATCTTGTGCGTCCGCAGGTCCGGGACGAGCACGGTGGCGCCGAGGTCTTCGAGCAGACGCCGCTGCGTCATGCAGTCGCGGACGTAAGGGACGTTGTGGAGCGTGACGGTCTCGGGCGTCAGGATGGCCGCCGCCAGACACGGCAGCGCCGAATTCTTCGCGCCGCTGACGGTCACGCGCCCGTTCAAAGGCCGGCCGCCGGTGATTCTGAATCTGTCCATAAGTTGTTCGGGTTTTGGGCTTCGCGGATTTTAACACGCGGCGCCGACCGCAGGCCACGCCGCCGGCTATCCCGCATTTAGTCGCAGCGCGACGGTGCGCGGGATGCCTTGCAAGTCCTCGCGAACGTCGAGCAGCGTCCAGACCTTCGGGTCGATGAGCGCGGCGACCGGCTCGTGCTGGCCGAAGCCGATCTCCATGAGGAGCAGGCCGTCGGGCTTGAGAAAGCGCGGCGACTCGGCGAGCAGACGGCGGACGACCGAGAGGCCGTCGCCGCCCGGCGTCAGGGCGACGCGCGGCTCGTGGTCGCGCACCTCGCGCTGGAGACCTTCGATGTCCGACTCGGCCACGTACGGCGGGTTCGAGGCGACGAGGTCGAAGCGGACGCCGTCCTCTCCGTCCGTCGGAAGCGCGTCGAAGCAGTCGGAGACGAGCAGCCGCAGACGTTCGCCGACGCCGTGGCGCCCGGCGTTGCGCCCGGCGACTTCGAGCGCGCCGGGGGAGATGTCGAGCGCGAAGCCGCGCGCGTCCCGCCGCTCGTGCAGCAGCGTGACGGCGACGCAGCCCGAGCCGGTGCCCACGTCGCAGACGAGCGGCGCCTCCGTCCCCTTCAACAGTCCGAGCGCCGTCTCGACGAGCAGTTCGGTCTCGGGGCGCGGGATGAGCACGTCGGGCGTGACCTCGAACTCAAGGCCGTAGAACTCCTGCCGGCCGGCGATGTACTGGAACGGCTCGCCCGCGGCGCGGCGCGCGACCGCGGCGCGGAAGGCTTCGCGCTCGGAGGGCGTCAGCGCCTCGTCGGCGTGCGTGATGAGGAACGCGCTGTCGCGCCCCGTCGCGTGCGAGAGGAGCGAGCCTGCCTCGCGCCGCGGCTCGGCCAGACCCGCGACGCGCAGCGCCGTCGCCGCCTCGCGCAGCGCCCCCGCAATCGTCAACTCCTCGAACATGTCGCCCGACACCCGTCAACGTCCCCCGCTTTCCCGAACAAGTCCCGCGCCCGCGCGTGGCCTGCGCGGCGGCGGCTGGGCTATAATACGCGGCAACTGAGGCAAGACGATAATTCACCCGACGCGCCGCGCCGCACGGAAGCCCTTCGCGGGGTTTCGACGGCCCGCGCGGCGGGCTACGAGGAGGGAGGCATCAGACTGTAGTGAAAGCCGAATTACACATCCAGGGAATGCACTGCGACGCCTGCGCCGGGCTGATCAAGGACACGCTCGAAGACACGGCCGGCGTCCACAGCGCCGAGGTCAACTTCGGCGGGAAGACGGCGGTCGTCAACTTCGACGAGAACGTCGTCCAGCAGAAGACGCTGATTAAGAAGATTCAGGACATCGGGTACAACGCGACCGAGGGAGACCAGCAGCAGGGGGCGACCAACAATGGCTGAAGCGGAGAACAAGTTAGAGCAGAACAACGACAACCCCGTGGACGACCGCGGCACGGACGCGGCCGGCGGGCTGGCGCTCCTGCGGCGCCTGCGCGACAACGGCTTCGAGTCCGACGACGAGAAGTTCGCCGTCGCGCTCGGCCGCCCCGTCAAAGAGGTCGCGGCGTGGATGGAGGGCACCGAGCCTCCCGACGACGACATCATCATGAAGGCCCGCGGCATCGCACAGGAACGCGGGATTGAGATCGAGTAGACGGTAGGCGGTAGTCAGTAGACGGTGGCGCTCCGCCGGTCGGACGTTGGAGACGGCTGGCGGGGTCGCTACCGAGAAAGGTTTTTCTATTGACTACCGTCTGCCGTCTACCGTCTACTTGAGCAATGAACGAACGGGTCAGCCGCGCCGCGCACGCGCTCGTCGAGTCTTACTCGGACGAGGGGGTGAAGATTCATCACCTCGACCGGCGGCCGCTGCCCTCGCGCGACGCGGCCGTCGCGGCGCTCGACGCGCTTCAGGAGTTGCTCTTCCCCGGCTACGCCGGCGCGCAGGGTTTGACGGGCGCGAGCCTGCGCCTCCACGTCGAGTCGCGCGTCGCGTGGCTCTACGAGACTCTGACCGAGCAGGTCGCGCGCGCCGTCAACCACGGCCACCTGCTTGAAGAGGCGTGCCCGGTCACCGACTGGCAAGCGACCGAGTGCGCCGAGGAGTTTATCGCGCGGCTGCCCTACGTGCGCGAAGTCCTCGCGACGGACGTGCGCGCCGCCTACGACGGCGACCCGGCCGCGCGCTGCTACGACGAGATCATCTTCAGCTACCCCGGCCTCTACGCCATCATGACCTACAGGCTGGCGCACGAGCTGCACGAGCTGAACGTCCCGCTCATCCCGCGCATCATGACCGAGCACGCGCACAGCCGCACCGGCATCGACATCCATCCGGGGACGCGCGTCGGCCCGAGCTTCTTCATCGACCACGGCACCGGCGTCGTCGTCGGCGGCACGGCCGTCATCGGCGCGAACGTCAAGCTCTACCAGGGCGTCACGCTCGGCGCCTTCTCCTTCGACAAGGACGCCGACGGCCAACTCGTCCGCCACACCAAGCGCCACCCGACCATCGAGGACGACGTGGTCGTCTACGCCGGCGCCACCATCCTCGGCGGCGACACCGTCATCGGCCGCGGCTCGGTCATCGGCGGCAACGTCTGGCTCACACACTCCGTCCCGCCCGGCACGCGCGTCCTGCAAGACTCGCCGCGCCTCCGCATCATCACCCCCGAAGAGGCCGCCGCCTCCTGAAAAGGAGACGCGCGGACGCGCTTCGCTTCCGTCCGCAAAAGTATTGACAACGGCCGGGGGCGCGGATAATGTTTGCGCCCTCAGCCCTGCTCTTCCGGCGGCGGGACACTCGTCCCCACACGGCCTCACGTCCAGCCAGAGTCGAAGGCGTGTACGCCGCGAGCCGGGCTGACGGCAACCTCGCGCCGCCGGTGTCCGTGCGCCCTTAAAACCTTTCACCCAAGCCCGACCTCAGACGGGAGGAGGAGCCGCACACATGAATTACAGGCGCCTGTTGAACCTCGCCGGTTACATGCTTCTGGGTTACGCCGTCACGCTGCTACTCATCGGGGTCAAGTACGCCATCGAGCACACGGGGTGGGGAGAAGAGGCCCAGAAGGTCGCCTACAGGGCCCTCCTGGGGCAGCTCAGCGAGATCGACCGCGACGGCCCGCCCGTCGTCGTCGCCGACATCAGCCAGATTCCGGGCGGCAGGGTGGGAGAGCCGACGCCCCGCGCCGACCTGATGAAGATACTCAAGGCGCTGGTCGATAAAAGCCCCCGCGCCATCGCGCTCGACATAGACTTCTCGCCCGGCGCGACGGGGCTGCGCGAGGGCGACAAGGAGCTCTTCGACTACTGCCTGAAGGTGACCCGCGAGCAGCACGTGCCCGTCTTCCTCGGCGTCTACAACGCGCAGGCGGAGGATCGCGACACGTGGCTCGGGCTTCCGGAGTACGCGGAGATGGCCGTCTCGCTCGACATCCTGCCGGATACGAGCCGCCTCCCGGTCTCTGTACAGGCCGAGGGCGTGGACACCCCGCTGCCGTCGCTCGGGGCCGCGCTCGCCAGAGTCTACCGGGAAGAGGTCGCGGTCGAGGGGCCGCCCGACTGGATTCGGGGCGCGGTCGAGACCGACGAGATGAACCTCCCCGCCACGCAGCGCTACAAGCCGCCGGGCTTGGTCTTCACCTACGAGCTGGTGCCGGCCAACTACAGCAAGCTCGACCAGATCAAAGCGGCCAGTCGCGAGATCAAGACCGAACAGAGCGTCATCGAATCGGGCAACAGGTTCAAGAACAAGCTGGTCATCCTCGGCGACGGCACGACCGGCAGTGACCAGTACGTCGTCGAGGGGAGGCCGATGCCCGTCCTCGGCGCCTTCCTCCACGCCTCCACCGCCTACACGCTGGCGCGCGAGCCGCTCTACGAGTTCACCGAGTCGGCCCGGCTGTGGCTCGACTTCGCCGTCTCGTCGGTCGTCATCTTCCTCGTCGTGCTGGTGCGCGTGTTCAACCCCGACGAGGAGAAGGACGACGCGTGGCACTCGCGGCGGCGGAAATACGTCGCCGGGGTCGTCATCCTCACACTCATCGGCGGGATACTGCTCGTCCGCGGCCTCAAGGTGATGTGGTTCGACTTCCTCCCCGTCGCCATCGCCCTGGTGCTCCACGGGAGCGTCGAGGACAGGGTGCACGGCCCCCTGTCGGCGCTGTGGCGGCGCGCGACAGGCGCCCGTGCCGGGGGCGACGCGGGGGGCGGCGGAGAAGGCGAAGGCGGCGGCGGGGGCGGCGAAGGGACCGAATCGGTGCCGGCGGCCGAGGCCGGCCACGCACCCGACGCGGCGTTGAAATCGGAGGTGTAGCTATGAGGCCAATCACGCTGGCGAAGTCTGCCGCCCTGCCGCTCGCGGCGCTGGCGCTCCTGACGGGGGCGCTCATCGCGTACGGGACGGCCGACGAACCGCAAGAGCCGCAGGAGCCTAAGTACGTCGCGCTCGTGCTCGAAGTTAAGAAGAGTTGCAGCGTCCGCGACGCCGAGGGTGCGACCCCGGTGCGGCTCGCGGAGAAGAAGGCCGTGGGGACGAAGCTGCGCGCCGGCCAGCAGTTGCAGTGCGTCGCCGGCGGGAGCATGAAATTCAAGTACATCAAGAACGGGGCGGAGGTGGCCGTCACGGAGACGCCGCCCAAGTGGCATCCGGTCGTTAACGTCCCGGCGAGGCCGAACCCCGGGACGCCGGCCGGCTTCCCCGCCGGGCGGGTCGCCGAATACTTCAGCATCCCCTCCGCGGAAGAGATGGTGCAGTACTCGCGGCAATGGCGGGAGAAATCGGAACTGATGCAGTTCGGCCACGAGGATGGGTTCAGGCGGGTGTTCGAGCACAAGGTCCATCACGAGAACAGCAACGCGAACATGCGCGGGAGCATGAACGCCAACGCCACCGCGGGCGTCGTGTCCGCCGGGAATGCTAACGCCAGCGCCAACTGGAACCCGGGCGTGAACCACTGGGAAGAGTACGGCGTCCCCCCGGCGACGTTCGCCTTCACCCCGGCCTCGCCGCACCTGGCCTCGCCCGCCACCTTCGTCGTGCGCTGGCGCACCACGCGCGATGACCTGAGCGTCTCCATCCTCCTGCGCGACGCCAAGAGCGCCGAGGTCATCTGGGGGCCGAAGGCCGTCATGTCGGGCGCCCGCTCGCTCGTCTCGGAGGAGGCGCGCGCCGCGCTCAAGACCTTCCGCGACAAAAACCCCGAGCGCGTCGTCAGGCTTGAGGCCGTCCACGACGCCCGCGTCATCGCGCAGGTCGAGATCATGCCGCTGACCGCGGCCCAAGAGCAGGTGCTCGCGGCCGAGCTGGCCGCGGTCGGGCAGGCGTCCGGGCTCGTGAGCCGCATAGACCGCGCGGACGTCTACGCGAGCCACAACCTCATGGAGAACGCCGCGGACGAGTACGAGGCCGCCCTCTCGGAGTCGCCCGAGAATAACGACCTGACGCTGGCCGTCGCCTTCGCGCAGTGCCGCCTGCAAAACTACCGCCGCTCCGGGGAACTACTGAAGACGCTCGGGGCGCGGCTCGACCTGAGCCTCAACCCTTACGTCTGGACGTGCATCGAGCGCACCAGGCCCACCGAGTTACCCGTGCGCTGAGTCAGTGGAAGCGGGCGCGCATTAGGAGTTTCTTGAGGGCGTAAAGTTAGAGAAGTTTTTCTTTCCTCCGCCGGTGCGACCAGACGTGAAAACCCCCAGTCCGCGGACTGGGGGTTTGGTCGTTTCAGGGGCGGAAAGTTAAACGAAGTTGGCCGCGGAAGGGAGCGATCCTCGATGAGCGCCTTGTCGAAAAGCCTGCTGCTTTTCCTGCTGAACTGGCTCGACGCCCAACTCACCATCCTCTGGGTGCGCGGCGGCGTGGCGACCGAGGGCAACGGGCTGATGGCCTACCTGCTCGACCTCGGCAATGCGCCCTTCCTCTCGGCCAAGCTCGCGGTCGGCGCGCTCGTCGCCTACACGCTCTACCGCTTCTCGCACGTCGCGCTCGCCCGGCGCGGCCTCTACTTCGTGCTCGGACTCTACCTCGCGCTGATGGGCGTCCACGCCGCGACCGGCGCCTCCGCGCTCGGCTGGCACCCGCCCGAGGCGCTCGCCACCGCCCTCCGCCTCTTCGCGTAAGCCCCACGCCTGCGGCGCGTCCCGCGCACGAAACCACAGCTTCGGAACTTTTTCGCCCCGCCGGCCGAATCAAGGCCGGGGTGCGCGCGGGCGACGGCGACGCGCGAGCGCGTGAACCGCGACGGCCGCCGCTTCGTAGTAGAATCGTCTCCCCACGCCGGACGGAAGATGGCCGACGGCCCCGAAGCCCACGCAACGCGCAACGGTCGCTTTGGGCGCGGCATCTTAACGACAGAATTTTTACCGGCGGGTGTTTTCATGAAATCTTCAAGGAACAGAGCCATGTATCAAGTTTCCGCACGTCAGATTTTATCCATCGCGTTGCTCTCGGCCGTGCTCGCGGCGGCCGGCGTCGCGTGCTTCGACCGCTGGGGCGCGCGCTTCAACCAGCCGAGCGCCGCCTTCAACCCCGACGACGGGGCCGCGACCGCCAGCGTCGCCGGGATCACCGACCCCTCGGTCGCCACCGACGAGCAGAACAACATCGAGGTCTTCCGCGCCATCTCGCCCGGCGTCGTCTCGATCAACACGACGCGCCAGCCGCGCAGCTACTTCGACGCCGGCCGCCGCGGCGGCGGCACCGGCTCGGTCATCGACGACCAGGGGCACATCCTGACGAACAACCACGTCGTCGAGGGCGCCGACGTGGTCACCGTCAGCCTCGGCGGCGACAAGACCTACCCGGCGCGCGTCGTCGGCGGCGACCCGGACACAGACCTCGCCGTCATCCAGATCACCGGCGCGAGAGAGCCGCTGAAGGTCGTGCCCTTGGGCGACAGCGACCGCCTCTCGGTCGGGCAGAAGGTTTTGGCCATCGGCAACCCGTTCGGCCTCGACCGCACGCTGACCACGGGCGTCATCTCCGGCCTCCAGCGGCCGATTGAGGCGCGGACGGGGCGCATCATCGAGGGCGCCATCCAGACCGACGCCTCGATCAACCCCGGCAACTCGGGCGGGCCGCTGCTCGACTCGCAGGGGCGCATGATCGGCATCAACTCGCAGATACTCTCGCCCGACGGCGCGGGCTCGGTCGGCGTCGGCTTCGCCATCCCGGTCAGCATCGCCAAGCGCATCGTGCCGCAGCTCATCCGCGACGGCCGCGTCGTCCGCCCGAAGCTCGGCATCTACCCGCGCGCCGTCGGCGACCTGCGCGGCATCCGGCTCCCCACCGAGACGGGGCTGCTGATTTTGCAGGTTGACCCGAACGGCTCGGCGGCGGCCGCCGGCCTGCGCGGACTCTCCGAGACGGCCGAGGGCGACCTCGTCGTCGGCGACATCATCATGTCCGTTGACGGCGAGAAGGTCGAGACGCAGAACGACCTCTTCCGCATCATGGACAAGCACAAGTTCAACGACGTGGTGCAGGTGGAAGTCGTCCGAGGCGGCAGCGGCCAGCGCGCCACCGTCGCCGTCCGCCTGCTCCCCGAGCGCCCGCAGCGCGGCGGGGCAACGCGCCGCGAAGACTAGCCGCTTCGGCGGCCGAGGTCTGACGGACGAGAGGCCGGAGGCCGGCGTTTGACTTCGCCGGCCTCCGGCCTCTAGCCTTTCGGCGTGAGCGAGACGGAGCACTTCGTCAACGAAGGTTTCGGCTGGGAGTGCAGGCGCTGCCGCGAGTCGGCGGGCGGCCGGACGGCGCCGCGTGATGTCGAAGAGTCGGCGTCGCCGAAGGCGGGCGCGCTCGCGCGCTTCTTCCGCGAGGGCGAGGCCGAGGGCGGCGGGCCGCGCCTCTCGTCGCACGCGCTCGCGCGCTGGGCGGACGGGTCGCGCACGCGCCTGCGCTGCCCCGCCTGCGGCGTCGAGGAAGAACTCAAGTGCTAGGCCGCCTGTTCAAGATTCCGACGAACGCGGGGCCGCCCGGCGGCAAGCCTTCGGGCTTAGAACGCGCCGAGTGGTTCTTCACCTTCCTCGTCTTCTTCGCGGGCTTCTTCTACCTCACGCGCAAAGCGAAGACCGACGCTCAGTGGTACTTCCGCGTCGTCTCGATCTACGTCGGGGTCGCCGGCTGGCTGGTCGTGCAGGTCTTAAAGCGCAGGCGCTGAGCGGCGGCCGCGCGCGCGCTTCAGCCGCCCCTAATCTTCAGGTAGGTGCTGCCCCGGCCGAACTCGATCTCGTACGAGGCGTTGCGCCACGGCACGCGCGCCGCGCTCATCCTCACCCTGACCGGCTCGACGACCCAGCGCCCGCCGCCGAGGTCGCCGCGTATCTTCACCTTGTAGACGCCCGTCCGGCGCGGCTCGTGGTCGGGCGGCCACCACTCGCCGGCCGCCTCCGGTCCTTCGGCCCACCAGACCATGTCCCCGACCAGCTCGACGCTTTGGCCTTCGACCCGCACCTCGTCCACGTCGAAGTGTTCGAGGAAGCGGCGCCGGCCGCCCCACCACGGGGACAGCTCAAGCCGCACGTAGATGAACGTGAAGATGAGCCAGCGCAGCCGCAGCAGCAGCCGGAAGTTTTCGCCGCCTTCGCCTTCGCCGTTGTCGAGCGGCCGCGCCGGGTCGTAGCCGGCGAGGAAGCGCCGGAGCCACACGTCCAACGCGGCCTCCCTCCGGCGCAGGTGCTTTTTCAAATCCCTCTTACTGGCCTTCCGCCACTTTCGTCTTCTCCTCATCTATTCTTCGGCGCGCGCCGCGGCGCGTCTTTAAGTCTCGTTCGCGTTGAGCAGCCGGCGCAGCTCCGCGACGCGTCCCTCGGGCGCGCCGTAGAGGGCGCGGTAGTCCTCGATGCTGCGTCGGATGGTTTCGAGCGCGGCGTCGCGGCCGTACACGTCGGCGATCTCGACGCGGCGCGGCGACTCCTGCGGCAACTGCTTGTAGGTGAGGAAGTAGTGTTGGAGCCGCTCGACCAGCCCCGAGGGCGCCTGCGTGATGTCCCCGATGTGTCCGTAGGCCACGTCGTTCTCCAAGACGGCGATGATCTTGTCGTCGGCCTCGTCGCCGTCGATCATGCGCAGGCCGCCGATGGGGAAGGCGCGCACGAGGAAGCCGGCGTGCGCGGCCGGCCGCTCGGTCATGACGCAGATGTCCATCGGGTCGCCGTCGCCGCGAACTGCGGCCGAGCGGCCCGTCGTCTCGCGGCACAGCTCGCCGACGAGGTCGCCGCAGAAGGTCTGCGGGATGAAGCCGTAGAGCGTCGGCGGGAAAGAGGAGAAGCGCTGCGGGCGGTCAACCCGCAGGTGCCCCGAAGCCTTGTCCAACTCGTACTTGACCGCGTCGGTCGGCACGATCTCGACGTAGGCGTTGACGACGCGCGGCGCCTCCAAACCCGGCGGGATGCCGTGCCAAGGGTGCGCCTGGAACATCAACCCTAGCAGTCGTTCGAGCTTCTTCTCGTCTCCGTCCATTCTCCCCCCTCTCCCGACTGGTTGCCCGGCCCGGCGCGCGGCGTGATAAAATCCGGCGCGCTCCGGCCGCGCGTGTTTCGTGAATTATGTGCGCGGCGGCGCGCGACTGTCCACGCGCCGCGGGAGTTCCAGGCCCGAAACGTCACCCTTAAATTCTGATGTCCGCCACGACGACGACAACGACGACGCTGAAGGAGGCGACGGCCGCGCGCGCCCTCTCCGTGCGCTGGATCATCGGCGCGCGCGACGACCTCGTCTGGTTCATCGGGTCGGTCGTGACGAGCTACGCGCTGTTCGCGCTCTACGTCGGCGGGATCGTCCCGCTGGTGCCGATGGTCGCGGCGTGGGCCGTCCTCATCGACGCGCCGCACGTCTTCGCCACCTTCTCGCGCACCTACTTCGACCGCGAGGAGCGCCGCTCGCGCGGACGCCTCCTCTGGTGGTCGCTCCTCTTCTTCGCCGCCGGGCCGCTGGCGGTGCTGGCCGGCCTGGGCTTCCTCTTCTTCTTCCTCGCGGCGCTGTGGGCTTACTACCACCTCGTCAAACAGCACTACGGCTTCATGGTGCTCTACAAGAAGAAGAACGGCGACCTCGAACGGGCGGACAACTTCCTCGACCGCGTGTTCCTGCTGCTCGCCTTCACTTACCCTTTCGTGCGCGGTGTCGGGCACGACCCCGAGGCGCTCGCACGCGTGCCGGCCGCGCTCCACACGTGGCTCGGAGTTTTAGAGGGGGCGCTGCTCGCTTTGACCGTCGCGGCGGCGGCCGCGTGGTTCGGGCGACAAATCCAGCGCGCATACTTGCGCCTGCCGCTCGACGTGCCGAAGTACCTTCTGCTGGCGGCGGCGGTGCCGATGCACTGGGTCGTGCTGCTGACGCCGATGCCGCACAAGCCCATCGCCATCGTCGCGATGCTGACCGTCTATCACAACTTGCAGTACCACCGGCTGATCTGGTTTCACAACCGCAAGTACACGCGCGACGGCGGGTGCCGCGAGCGCCACGGCGCGGCCGAGTTCATCAGCCGCCGGCTGGTTCACTACGCCATCTTCGGCGTCGTCTTCGGCGTCTGGTATCAGGTGCCGCGCCAGCTAATCAACCACGCCGCCGACCCCGAGGCGTTCATGACGCAGATGGCCTCGGGCTTCCTCTGGGGCTACGCGCTTTTGCACTACTACCTCGACTCGAAAATCTGGCGCGTGCGCCGCGACCCGTCGGTCGGCCGCGCGCTCAGGATGGAGTGAGGGGGGCGCGCGCCGCCGCAAACAGGAAAGCCGCGGGAGACGAGTCTCCGCGCGGCTTTCCCTTCCCCCTTGTTCTTTCCCGTAAGGGAACTTACTTCCGGTTCTCTTTGTTCGTGTCGGCCACGGCCTTGAGAGCCTGGAAGGTCGGCGGCCAGAGGCCGACGAAGATCGCCGCCGACTTCTTGCCCGCGAAGAAGAGCGCGAGCGAGCCGCCGATGGAGGCCAGCGTCAGGATGTGGAACAGGCTGATGCCCGCCGTCGATTTCGTCGATTCGTCCATGGTGCGGAGCGTGGACTCGACCACGTCCTTGCCCGCCGTCATGCTCTGATTGCCCGTCATCGTGGGATTGTCCTGCGTAATTTTCGATGCTGCTGTTGCCATGTAAAAATCCTCCCTCGGTTCGTTGAGTGTAAGTTAGTCGTCGAGTTCTCCGCCGGAGTCGGCGCCGCCCTTGAGCAGTACCATCCCGAACAGAACGCCCAACGAGACGGCGACGACGACCCAACCGCCCCACCCGCTTGTTCCATTTCGGTTCGCGCTATCCGACATGCCAGTCCCTCCTGCTACTCGCGTGCCGCGCCCTCGCACCACTCGCGCGTGACCCGGTGCCTGTACTCGAAAAGTCTACGCAGACGCGGCTCGACTACGAGCGGCGAGGCCAGCCTGCCGAGCGCGCCGAGCGGCGTCTCGAATTCGACCTCGTCGCGCAGCAACGAACCTTTTTCGTGCGGCTCGATTGTGTGACGGTGACGCCAGGCCCGGAAAGGCCCCTCGACCTGTATGTCCTCGAACATACGCGGCGGGTCGTACGCCGTGTGCCGCGCCAGCCAACGCACCGGCCACAGCCCGAACAGACGCGTCTCGACCAGAGCCTCCGAGCCGACGCGCAGGTCGGGCGCCGCCCTCAAGACGCGCGTCGGCTCCCACGGCGGCGTCAGGCGCATCAAAGCGTCCGGCAGCTCGTGGAAGGCGAAGACGCGCTCGGGCGCCGCACGTATCACACTCTGCTTCACAAAGAGCATCAGTCTCAAGCGGGCGGGGCCGCCCGGCGCGTGGCCGGTCGGGGTGGCGGCCCCGCCCTTCAAACATGAGCGACTTAAGAACGTTTACAGGATACACGAAACGGCCAATCCGCTCATCACGATTTGGTAACAAAGTTGGGGCATTTTAATTGTCCGAGAATTTCCCCCAAACACTTGAACCGCGCCGTTTGACGGCGTACTCTTTAAGCGCTTGAAACGTTCACGTCCATGACCATCGCTCCGGCAAAATACCTGACCACGCGGCAACTGGCGCGGCTCTGGCACGTCAGCGAGGCGACGATTAAACGCTGGGCCGACACGGGGCAGCTCACCTCCGGGCGCACGGTCGGCGGCCACCGCCGCTTCACCGTCGCCGACGTGATGCGCTTCCAGACCGAGCGGGGCTTAGGCGCGGCCGCCACGCAGGGCGCGGCCGTTCAGACGCGGGAGTCGGAGACGTGGCTGTTCGACGCGGCCGAGACCGACCGGCATTTCTTCGACGCCGTCACCGAGGGGCACGCGGCCGAAGCCTCCGCGCTCCTGCTCGAAGCGCACATGCTGGGGGCGCCGCTCGAAAGCGTCTTCGACGGAGTGGTCGCGGCGTCGATGCGTCGCGTGGGCGACCGCTGGGAGTCGGACGAGATGTCGGTGGCCGAGGAGCATCTGGCGACGAGCACGGCCGCTCACGCCGTCGAGTCGCTGGCGGCCTCCGTGAGGCGCGCGGGCGCGCAGGCGCCGCAGGCCGTCTGCTGCGCCGCAGAGGACGAGCTGCACACGGTCTCCGTCCTCTGCGCGCAGGCGCTTCTGGAAGGCGCGGGCTGGGAGGTGCGCAACCTCGGCGGGCACACGCCCTTCTTCGCGCTGGCCGAGTACGTGGCGAGGCGGCGGCCGGCGCTCGTCTGCGTCTCCTCGACGATGCAGCGCGAGCTTGAGCACAACGCGCGCGACTACACGCAGTTCGAGGCGGCGGCGCGTGCGCGCGGGACGCGAGTCGTGCTCGGCGGCGCGGGATTCCGGGGCGAGTCAGTCCGGCGCAAATTCCCCGCCGACCTCCACGCCGAGAACTTCGGAGACCTCGCCGAGTTCCTCCGCCGGCTCGACTGAGTTTTCACCGTTCGAGTTTTTACGTTCGCTTACTTTCGAGGAGCCTTTGAGCAGATGTCCACGATCACAACCTTAGACGCGACGGGGCCGGCGGCGGCGCAGGGCGGAGGAGTCGGCGGGACGGGCTACACGCTGGCGGGGCTGGTCGAGCTGCTCTCACGCCCCGGCGAGCGGCCGACGTTCGAGGAGCTGAACGCGATGCTCGCGGGCGTCGAGGTCGGCGCGGACGAGCTGCGCCCCTACGTCTCGTTCAAGGAGGGGACGTACGCGCGCCACCGCGTCCACCTGGGCGAGCACGCCGAGCTGCTCGTCCTCTGCTGGCGGCCGGGGCAGCGCACGCCGATTCACGACCACGCCGGCTCGTTCGGCGCGGTGCGCGTGCTGCGCGGCGTGATGTGGGAGACGCTCTTCGAGATGGGCGGGGACGACGTGGGCTTGCGCTACGGCTCGGCGCGCGAGTGGATGCCCGGAAGCGTGACGGGCGCCGACGTGCCGGACATCCACCAGCTCGGCAACCCGGACGTGAGCGGCCAGGACCTCGTCACGCTCCACCTCTACTCGCCGCCGCTCGCCAGCCTCAACGTCTACAAGGTCGGCCGCAAGGAATCGACCAGCACGCTCTGGATGAACTCGTGGAACCCGACGATCTGAGCGCGCGACCTATTCAGACCCGGCGGCCGGAGTCCGCGCCGCGCCCGCCGGCCGCGCCTCGCCGTTCTCGCCCGCGCGTCCGGGCGCGGGCCGTGTCGGCGGCTGCGCCTCCGCCTCCGTCGGCGCAGAATCCTTCCTGACCCACTCCGCTATCCAGGCCGTGTTCTCGGCCGACAAAATTTTCTCGCAGTCGAGAATGAACTGGTTGCGGTCGGCCGTGTCGGCGTCCGTCTTGCCGGACGTGCCCCACGTCGCGCGCAGGGCTTCGAGGTTGCGCGCGGCGGCGAGGTAGCTGACGACGAGATACTGGAGGCGCCTCGCGTAGAGGTAGGCCGCCAGCGAGGCCGAGACCGAGGTTATCACCGCCAGCCAGACGCCCGACGGCCCGCCGAGGTAGCCGAGGACGACCGCCAGCGCGCCCAGCAGGACGGTCGCGTAACCGACGAGCCGGACGACCCTGCGGTGCCTGCCCGCCTTCGAGCGGTAGTAGTTCATCTGCTCGTCGAGCCGCGCCGCGACGTAAGCCTCCACGGGCATCGGGGCGCGCGGCATCCGCTCCCGCCTCTTCTCCCCGGCGAGCGGCACCTCCTCCATGCCCCCCGTGGACGCGAGGATGTCCTTCGCGCGGTCGAGCGAGGCGGGCGTGATCTCGCCGTCGTACGGCGGGGCCTTGGCGGCCATCAGGAAGGACTCGCGCTTGAAGGCTTCGGCGGCGGCGCGCGCGCGCATCAGGCGGCTCTCGCGCTCGGGGCTGAGCATCTCGCGCGTGAAGAAGGCGGCCAGCCCCAGCAGGACGCCGCCCACGACGCCGAACGACGCGGGCGGCTTGGCCCAGTGCTCGAAGGCGGCCGTCCACGCCGCCGGGACGGCGCCCGGCGTGCTGAGCGCGCCGAGGACGGCGCCCGCGACGCCCGTCAGGAGCACCGCGGGGCGCCAGCGCGCCAGCGACCTCCGGTGCGACTCCGAGGTCTCGTCCCAGACTTTGTACTGCCCCCAGAGGTATTCGAGGGCGTTGCGGCGCGCGTCGGGGCGCGCGGGGGCGGGCGTGGTCAAGGGCGATGCTCCTTCCTTTCAGTCCTCGTCGTGCTCCTCGCCGTTGTAGTGGAGGCGGGCGGGCTCGTCGTCAACGACCGTCTCCAGGTGGACGGGGCGGCCCCAGAGTGTGTGGACGTGTTCGAGGACGCGGCGGGCGTAGTTGGTGTCGAGCTCCGAGCCCTCGTACTGGTGCTTGAGGTAGAGCTCGCGGTTGTTGTTGTAGTCTCCGTCGGCGACGACGATGTAGGGGAAGCCGAAGTTGGTCATGTTGGCGACGAGCTGGTCGCGGACGCGCTCCCAGCGCTTCTCCGTCACCGTCCACTCCTCCTCGTCCACCAGCTCGTAGACGAACAGGTCTAGCTCCTCGCACAGCTCCTCGGTCAGGTAGTTGCGCAGGAACGACACGTCGTTCTCCATCTCGCGCACCTCGAAGAGCTTCGCGCGCCCGCCGCCCGGCTCGCGCCCGAACTTCTCGCGCTCCTCCGCCGACGGCGAGTCCCAGCGCCGCTCGATGTCCTCAAGAATCTTGTAGCCGAGGTAGTAAGGGTTCAACTGCCCCTTGTGCGGCGACACGACGCCCGAGTGCAGCTCCGCGAACTCCAAAAGCTCCACGTCCGGCAAGTCCAGCTCCCGCATGATGCGCGAGTGCCAGAACGACGCCCAGCCTTCGTTGATGGTCTTGGTCTGCATCTGCGGGACGAAGTACTCCATCTCTTCGTGGATCATGGCGAGCACGTCGCGCTGCCAGTCGCGGAGCGAGGGCGAGTTGCGCATGATGTAGTAGATGAGGTCTTTTTCGGGGAGGCGGTCGCCGCGCGGGCGGTCGTCGTCGCCGCCGTCGGGGCCCTCGGCGTCGGGCGCGCGGCCGAGGTTCCAGAGGTCGTCGTAGCGGCCGGGGGGCTTCGGCGCCTTCTTCGTGCCGGGCGGGGGCGCGACCTCCTCGCGGCGGATGAAAAAGTTGGGGTCGATGTGCTCCTCGATGGAGAGGACGGCGTCGAGCAGGCGCTCGACGGTCTTGCGGCCGTACTTGAACTCGTACTCGCTCATCCGGCCGGAGTGCGCCGAGACGGTCTCGACCATGCGGCGGTTGGTGCGCGAGAAGTAGGCGTTGTGCTTGAAGAAGTCCACGTGGCCGAGGACGTGCGCCATGACGAGCTTGTTCTGGACGGGGCTGTTCGTCTCCAGGAGGAAGCCGTAGGCCGGGTTGGTGTTGATGACGACCTCGTAAATCTTCGAGAGGCCGAAGTCGTACATCGTCTTCATCCGGTGGTACGCCTTGCCGAACGTCCAGTGCGAGTAGCGCCCCGGCAGCGCGTAGGAGCCGATCTCGTACATGACGGTCGCGGGCACCACCTCGAAGCGGACGGGGTACGGGTCAAGCCCGAAGCCGCGCGCCACCTCCCAAATCTGTTCGAGCGCCTGCTCCAGCCCCTTCAGCTCGCGGTCTTCCATGCGGACATTGTAAATGATGAGTGATGAATGATGAATGATGAATGATGAATGATGAATGATGAATGAGAAGACTCAAGGCCGGTTCTCATTCATCATTCATCGTTCATCACTCATCACTTCTTTTCCTTCGCCTTTTTGCGGAGCTTGTCGAGCGCGGCGCGGACGCTCTCCTTCTGGGGCGAGTCGGGGTTCTCTTTGAGGTAGGCTTCAAGGTGTTTGGCGGCCCCCGAGTAGTCGCCCGTCTGCTCGAAGACGTTGGCGAGGTAGACGTGCGCGAGCGGCGCGCGGCCGAGTTCGAGCGCGCGCAGCAGGTGCTCGCGCGCCGCGGCGTAGTCGCCCGTCAGCATCTCGGCGTAGCCGAGCGAGAGGTAGGGCGCGGCGAGGTTCCTGTCCACCTCGACGACGCCGCGCAGGATGCGTATCCCCTCCCCGTAGCGCTTCAGGCCGACGAGCGAGACGCCGACGCCGACGTAAGGCTCGGCGCGCTCGGGGCGCAGCTCGCTCGCCTTGCGGTAGGCGGCCATCGCCTCGTCGTAGCGCTGGAGCTTGGAGAGCTGTTCGGCGAGCGCCATCTGCGCCGCGTAAAAGTCGGGGTGCGCCCCGACCGCCTCCTCCAGCGCGGCGACGGCCTGCTCGGGCTTGCCCTCGGCGGCGCTCTTGAGCCCGCGCCGGTACTTCTCCTTCGCGGCGTCGGGGACGTTGGGGTCGATCTCCTCGGCGGCGACCGTCGCGGCGGGCGCCGACGCGGCGCCGGCCTTCGGCCTGAGCTGTATGTTCTGCGTGGCGGTCTGGCCGCCGCCCCCGAACGAGGAGACCTCGACGGCGACGCTCGTCGTCTCGAACGTGCGGCCGTCGCCTTCGGCGGTGAGGTGGTAGAGGCCGCCGCGGACGCCGGGGAAGTTGAAGCGGCCGCTCAGGTCGGTGAAGGTCTCGTGGATGCGCCGGCCGGCCTGCGTGAGCGTGACGCGAACGGGCTGCGCGGGCTGCGCGCCGGAGGGCAGGACGACGCGACCCTCGACGGCGTTCTGCCCCTGCGCGCGCGACGGCGCGGCGAGCAGGAGCAGGAGGCCGGCGAAAACAACGCGCGTGACAAGTCGTCTTTCCATCGGGTCGGTCTCCTTCCGCCTGCGGCCCTTCGTCTTGCACGGCCGCCCCCGCGTCGCTCTATAACAGAACCGCGGCGGGGTGTTCAAGCGCCCCGAGGGAAAGGGGCTTCAAGGGAAAAAGGCCGGGGCCTCCGCGCGCGCGAAGGCCCCGGCCCGTAAAGGGAGTCGGGTGCTGCCGGCTTAGAAGCTGAAGCGGAAGCCGAGCTGCGCCTGGAACGGGATGCCGAGCGGCTCGGAGAAGCCGGTCGCCCCGAAGAAGTTGAGCGGCCGGCCGAAGTCGTCCGCCCCCGTCACGTTCTGGTACTCGCGGCCGAAGTTCGCGGTGTTGAAGACGTTGAAGGCCTCGAAGAAGAGACCCAGCTTGCGCTGCTCGCCGAAGTTGAAGAACTTCGAGACGCGGACGTTCAGCTGCTTGAAGTCGTCGCCGCGCAGGCTGTTGAGCGGCAGGTGGTGCTGGTCGTCAACGCCAGGGTTGACCGAGTCGCGGTCGACGTTGACGCCGTCGCGGTTGATGTCGCAGAGGCACGACGGGAAGATGCTGTAGGGGCGCGCCGACGCGATCTGGAAAATCGGCGCGACCTGGAAGCCGTACGGCAGGTCGAAGATGCCCGAGAGGACGAACCGGTGACGCTCGTCGGCGTCGGTCGGCCCGAAGTTGATCGGGTCCCACTTGTCGAAGACGTTCTGCGGCTGGTTGCCGAAGTCGGAGGCGAGGCCGAACCACGCCTGCGACTTCGAGAGCGTGTAGTGCGCGTTGAGCTGGTACTTGTTCGCGTAGCGCCTCTTGAACGCCACGGTGAACGCGTCGTAGCGCGAGCGCCCGTCGGACTGCGCGACGGTGATGCGCCCGAACGGCGTGGGCGTGCCGAAGGCCGCGGTCAGCTCGGCGGCGTGCGCGGCGAACTGCGAGGTGAGGATGCGCCCGGGGTTCGAGGTGTTGCGCTGCGCGTTGATGAGCGGGCCGATACGCGGGTTGATGTCGAGCGACGTGAACTCGTGCAGGCCGAGGACGTGGACGTAGTCGAACTCCAGCGACATGTTGCGCCCCAGCTCACGCGCGAAGCCGATGTTCCACTGCTGCGAGTAGGGCGACTCGAAGTCCGGGTCGAGCATGCGGCCGCGCGAGCCCGAGAGCGGGTTCGTGAGCGGGCGCGGGACCGACGGCGGCGGCGAGTCGATGGCGAGGTTGTCGCCCGCGTTCGTGAAGTTGGCGTAAATCTCCGGGTTCCCCTGCTGCACCGCGAAGAGCGGCACGTTTAGGAACGACTGGTCGTAGTAGATGCCGTAGCCGGCCCGCAGCACCGACCTGGCGTCGCCGGCGATGTCCCACGCGAAGCCGATGCGGGGGCTGAAGTTGTTCTTGTCGTCCTTCGGCGTGTGGCTCCCGTACGGGCTGCCGATGATCTGGAGCGCGCGGAAGGCGCGGTTCTCCGCCGCGTGGCCGGCGTCGACGAAGCCGATGTCGACGTCGTAGCGGACGCCGATGTTGAGCGTGAAGCGCGGCGTCAGCTTCCAGTCGTCCTGCACGTACCACGCGAACTGCTTCGCGCCGTCGCGCAGGTTGAAGGACGGGTCGCCGCCCGCGAGGTCGATCTGGCCGACGACGCCGATGCCGGCGAGGTCGGAGGCGTCGCAGACGGGGCCGTCGGTGAAGGTCGAGCAGGTGATGGGGCCGGGTAGCACCTGGTGCGTGTTGAACCCCTGCGGGAACTGCCCGGGGTTGTTCGCGATGTCGCCGGGGTCGAAGTTGAACGAGTAGGCCGGCGCCGAGGTGAAGGCGAAGAGGCCGCCGAGCGTCGGCTCGTGGACGAAGTCGGCGCCGAACTTGAAGCCGTGGTTGCCGCGGTTGTAGGTGAGGTCGTCGCGGAACTGGTGCTTCTTCTGGATGGTCTGCTGCGGGACGTTGCCGTTGCGCCCCACGATGATGCCGCCGGGGAACGCGAGGTTATCCAGATCGCTCGTCGCGTTGATGCGGTTGTCGAAGGTCGTGTACTGGTAGGTGAACTGGTTGACGGCGCGCTGGTTGATGACCCACGTCTCGTTGGCCAGGAAGCTGTAGAGCGTGTTCAGGCTCTCGTTGCCGCCCGAGAGGTCGGTGCGGACGAGGAGGAAGCCGGCCTGGTCGTTGAGCGCGTCGTTGTTCTGGCCGGAGAAGCGCGTGACGAGCGTGTTATTGCTGTTGAGGTTGAAGTCGCCCTTGACGGTGTACTGCCAGTCGTTGAACGGCTGCGGGAGGAACTGCACGGCCTCGTAGCCGAACGGCTCGAGGAAGGCGATCTCCTTCCGGTCCGAGCTCGAGACGATGGAGTTGCCGCGCTCGCGCGTGCGCTCGACCGTGCCGAAGAAGAACGCCTTGTCCCTGGCGATGGGGCCGCCGATGGAGCCGCCGACCTGCTGCCGGCTGAAGGGCGGCTTGACGGCGTCGCCCTCCTCGAAGATGAACTCGTTGGCCTTGGCGAGCAGCGCGGGCGCGTTGGCGTTGAGCTTGTCGTCGCGGAAGAAGCCGAAGAGTGAGCCGTGGAAGTCGTTGGTGCCCGACTTCGAGATGACGGAGAGGAGCGCGCCGCCCGAGCGGCCGTTGGCGGCCGAGAAGCGCTGGGTCGAGAGCGCGAACTCCTGGATGCCCTCCATCGAGAAGTTCTGGAGGATGCCGCCGACGGCGTTGTCCTTGTTGTCGCCGCCGTCGACCGTGATGTTGAGGTTCCGGCCCGTCGAGCCGCCCACGGAGAAGGTGCCGACGCGCGCCTTCGTCGGGTCGAACGAGGGCTGGAGCGTCGCGCCGGGGATCAGGATGGCGAGCGAGGCGAACGAGCGCCCGTTGACGGGCAGGTTCTCCAGCCGCCGCTGGTCGACGACGCCCGAGACGTCGGTCTTCGTCGTCTCGACGAGCGCGGCGTCCTCGGCCGTGACGTTGACGACCTCGGTCACCGCCCCGACCCGCAGCGCCGGGTTGACGGTCGTGCGCTGGAGTACGTTGACGACGACGTTGTCCTGCACGAGCTTCGAGAACCCGGCGGCCTCGACCTCGACGCGGTAGGTGCCGGGCGCGAGCTGCGAAATCTCGTAGACGCCCTCGTCGCTCGTCCGCGCCTCGCGCGTGGCGTTGGTGCCGACGTTGACGGCGCGGACGGTGGCGTCCGCGACCACCTCGCCCTTCTCGTTCTGCACGACGCCGGTGATGACGCCCGTGCTCGCCGTCTGCGCGCGCGCCTGTGGCGGGAGAAACGCGCCGGCCGTCAGCAGAAGGGCCGTGAGGGCGGTCGAGGCCGCCCTTCTAAGTTTGCCGCTCATCATCAGAAGTCCTCCTCACAAAGGTGTGGAAAGCTCCGGCCGCGAAGGGAGTCTTTGGGAACTGGCCGCGAAGCCTCGCGCGAGCGCCGGAACGGGTGCGCCCGACCCGACTTCGAGGCGGGCGCTTGCTGGATAGCTTTAGAAAGTGAACCCCTGGAAAGTGAAACCTTGGAAGTGCAACCCCGGGAAGTGAAACCCTTCGGATAAGAGCGCACGAATGACTCGGAAAGAGGCAAGCCCTATTCCAGCCGGCGCGCCCCGCGGAAGCCACGCGCTAAGTCATGCGAAGGTTGGGCTTCTCGGGCAGGCGGGGTCGGCTTCGGAACTCGCGCGCTCTAATTATGCACGGATTATCCGAATTCTCATCCATTTTTTTGAATCGGAGGGATAAATTGTGGGACGCGCCGGGGCCGGGTGAGGCACCCGCCTCAGCGCTTCTCTTCGAGGAGGACGTAGGTGTCGCGGCTTTCGGTGGCCTGCTGCTTGCCGCCGTTGACGGGCAGCTCCGTCTCTTTGATCTTCCCCTCCGGCACTATCTGCCGGAAGACGGCCGAGTAATTCGACTGCTTGATCGTCCGCGTCAGGAGCTTCCCGTCGGGCGAGACCTCCCAGCGCATCGTCACGTCGAGGCTCGTCGATACCACCCCGCCCGTAATCACCATGTCGGGCATCGACACGCGGTGGACGACGACCAGCGCGCCACCTTCCCACGCCGACTTGGACTTGACCTCCGCCAAGGCCGCCTTGTTGTTGGCGATGATGAAGAAGTAGACCATGCCGCCGTTCGTCTCGCCGCGCCCGTCGGTGTAGTAGGTGTGCTCGTAGTTCTTCGACTTGGAGTTGACCCCGTGGACGACGCTGAACTTCAGGGCGGGGTCACGCTGCTCGACGACGACCTTCGTCCAGCCGGCCGGGCCGGCGTCCGGCATCGACTCCTTCTCGACCTTCGGAATCCAGGTCCCGGCGAGCGACGGGTGCGCGGGCGGCGGCTGGACGGCGTCCTGCGCGTAGGCGGCCGGCGCGGCCAGCAGCAGCGGCAGCAGCAGGAGCAGGCGGCGGAAGGCTCGCCGACTCTTCGACGCTGACATCAAAAGTTCTCCCTTCAAGCCTCGACGCCCCGGCGCCCGAAGAACTGTTTGAGCGCGGGGTAGACGTCCTCCTTGTCGTCGATGCGGACGCCGATGAAGCGCTCCTTCTGGCGGAGCCGGTCGTTGAAGATGGAGAGCAGCGCGCCCGACGAGCGGCGGTAGCCGCCGCCGCCCTCCTCGCCGATCTCGCCGTAGCCGAAGAGGTTGCACGTCTTGATCAGTTCGTCGGCGAGGCGGACGGCCTCCTCGTTGTCCGAGTAGTAGTTGTCGCCGTCGGAGAAGTGGAACGGGTAGACGTTCCAGTCCGAGGGGCGGTAGCGCGACGCGATGATGTCGAGCGCGAGCTGGTAGGCGCTTGAGACGACCGTGCCGCCCGACTCGCCCTGCGTGAAGAACTGCTCCTCGGTCACCTCCTTCGCCTCGGTGTGGTGCGAGATGAAGACGATCTCGACGTTGTCGTACTTGGTGCGCAGGAAACGAACCATCCAGAAGAAGAAGGAGCGCGCGATGTACTTCTTGAACTCGCCCATCGAGCCCGACACGTCCATCAGCGCCAGCACCACGGCGTTCGACTCGTAGCGGCTGTCCTCCTCCCAGGTCTTGAAGCGCAGGTCTTCCTTGCGGACGCCGCCGAAGCGGGCTTCGTTCGTCTCGCGCGCGTTGCGCTTGATGTTCTCCAGAATCATGCGGCGCTTGTCGAGGTTCGAGAAGACGCCGGTGCGGCGGATTTCGTTGAAGCGGGTGGTCTTGGCGGGGACGGCCTTCTTCGCCTTGTCTTCGAGGAAGGGGAGCCGCAAGTCCTCGAAGATGAGCGCGGCCAGCTCGTCGATGTCCACCTCGGCCTCGTAGTAGTCGGCGCCGGCGTCCTGCCCGGCCGGCCCCTGGCCGCGCCCCGGCCCCTGGCCGCCGGGCTGGCCCTCGCGCGCGATCACGTCGCCGACGCGCGTCTTCCCGTCGCCCGTCCCGACGTGCTTCTTCTTGCGGTGGTCGAAGCGGAACTTGTACTCGTCGAGCGAGCGGATGGGGACTTTGACGGTGCGCTTGCCGTCCGAGAGGATGATCGCCTCGTTCGAGACGATGGAGCCGAGGTTGCGGCGCACCGCCTCCTTCACCCGCTCCTTGTGCCGCTCCTGGTCGATGATGCCCTTGCGCTGCAAAGACCAGTCGTTGCGCTGGATCGTCCCCGAAATCTGCGAGTCGTTCGTCATCAATCTCACGTCACGAACTTGGTTAAGAAGTACGCCCGCGCTTCCGTCGAGAAGCGCGGGCGACTTCGACGCCGCTCTTCGGTCGCCCGCGTCAGCGCGAGAGGAGCGTGCCGACGTAGGTCAGCAGCTCGTTGGCGCAGACGGGGCAGTAGCCGCCGTCTCTGACCAGCCGGTCTACGACCTCGTTGATGCGGCGGAGCTGGTCGGGGTCGGGCGTCTTGGCCGAGGTCGTGATCTTCACCACGTCCTTGAGGTCGGCGAAGATTTTCTTCTCGATGGCCTCCTTCAGGCGCTCGTGCGAGGTGTACTCGAACTGTCGCCCCTTGCGCGCGTAGGAGGAGATGCGGATGAGTATCTCCTGGCGGAAGGTGTTCTTGGCGTTGTCGGAGATGCCGATCTGCTCCTCGATGGAGCGCATCAGTTGCTCGTCGGGCTCCATCTCCTCCTCGGTGATGGGGTCCTTGATCTTCTCCTTGTTGCAGTACGCCTCGACGTTGTCGAGGTAGTTGTTGCAGATCGTGCGCGCCATCTCCTCGAACGAGTAGACGAAGGCGCGCTGCACCTCGATCTTCGCCATCTCGTCGTACTCCTTGCGCGCCGACGAGATGAGGTTGAGGTACCGCTCGCGCTGCTCGGGGTTGATGCCGGTGTGCTGCTCGAAGCCGTCCTTGATGGCGCGCAGCGCGTCGATGGGGTTGATGCAGGTGATGCCGTCGCGCACCAACGCGCCCGACAGGCGGTTGATGATGTAGCGGGGCGAGATGCCGTCCATCCCCTCGCGCGCGGCCTCTTCTTTAAGCTCGCGCACGTCCTTCGACTTGTACCCCTCCACGTCCTCGCCGTCGTAGAGCTTCATCTTCTTGACGACATCGACGTTGGCGCGCTTCGGCTCTTCGAGCCGCGTCATGACGGCGAACATCGCGGCGACGCGCAGGGTGTTCGGCGCGATGTGGACGTTGCGGAGCACCTCCGACTGGTTGAGGAGCTTGTAGTAGATGCGCTCCTCCTGCGAGACGCGGAGGTTGTAGGGGACTTTGACGAGGATGATGCGGTCTTGCAGCGCCTCCGACTTCTTGTTGCCCGCGAACGAGACGTACTCGTTCTCGTTCGTGTGCGAGAGGATGACCTCGTCGGCGTAGAGCATCGCGAAGCGGCCGGTCTTGATGTTCTGCTCCTGCGAGAGCGTGAGGAGCGAGTAGAGGAACTTCTCGTCCACCTTCAGCATCTCGATGAACTCCATCACGCCGCGGTTGGCGATGTTGAGCTCGCCGTCAAACCGATACGCGCGCGGGTCGCTCTCGACGCCGACCTCGCCGATGGTCGAGAGGTCGATGGAGCCGGTCAGCTCGGTGATGTCCTGCGACTTCGGGTCGGAGGGCGCGAAGGTGCCGATGCCGACCCTCTGCTTCTCCGAGAAGACGATGCGGTGGACTCGCACGTCCTCGTGGCGCCCGCCGTAGGTGTGCTCTAAGGCGTAGCGGCACTGCGGGCAGAGGTCGCCCTCGATGTAGATGCCGTAATGCTTCTCGATCTCGGCGCGGAGCTGCGCGGGGATGAGGTGGAGCGGCTCCTCGTGCATCGGGCAGTCCTTGATGGCGTAGACGGCGCCGGCCTCGGTGCGCGTCCACTCCTCCAGGCCCCGCTTGAGCATGGTGACGATGGTGGACTTGCCGCCGCCGACGGGGCCCATCAAAAGGAGGATGCGCTTGCGGACTTCGAGGCGCTGCGCGGCCGACTTGAAGTACTCGACGATGCGCGCGATCGGCTCCTCGATGCCGAACAGCTCCGAGGCGAAGAACTTGTAGCGCGCGACCTCGTCGCGCGTCCCCTCGTTGAGCTTGTCCACGCCCGAGGCGTGGACCATGTCGTTGATGCGCGCGTGTGAGAGTTGCGCGAGGCGCGGGTTCTGCGTGACCAGCTCGAAGTAGTCGCGGAAGCTCCCCTCCCAGGCGAGCGCCGCGTGCTCCTGGCGCAGCGCTTCGAGCCGCGCCGAAATGTCAAACTTGCCTTTGCCATCCTGCTCTTGCATAGCCTTCTGTAAACCTCACTGTCGGCTTCGCGCGCGCTAGGGACGGCGTGTGGAGTCACGCCCTCTTGGGAAAAGTCGGGCGGCCCGAGGGCCGCCCTGAGGAACGTCCTCGATGCGCGTGTGCAGGGCGCCCGCGCGAGACGCGCTCGCCGCGCCGTCGAGTTTTGTTCAACTCCTCAACCAACTCTTTTTTCAAAATGGGAAAGGGGCTGCCGGCCGGCTCTGAGCCCGTTCGATTCGACCGCCGTTGACGCGAGTATAGCACAGCCCTGCCGCGCCCCGGTCAACACTTATTTTTCCGACGCCAGCATCACGCGCGGCCGGACGAGCCCGGCCACAGCGTCGTAGACGCCGACCGCCAACAGCGCCCCGCCCTCGTCGTGGACGCGTACGTGTCGGCCGTCCTCCCACGCGCCCGCGTCGTCCGGCGCGCGCACCGCCGCACCGTGCCGCGCGCGGCGCGCCTCCTCGGCCGTTAGATGCGCCGCGGGCAGGTGAGGGAGCGCCGCTTCCATCGGGACTAAAAATTCCCCGCCCCCTTCGACGAGCTTTTGCACTTCTTCCAAAGAGACCGCGCGGCCGAGGCCGAACTCGCCGGCGCGCGTGCGCCGGAGCGCGGCGAGGTGCGCGCCCGTGCCAAGATTTTCGCCGGCCGACTCGGCCAGCGTGCGGACGTACGTCCCGGCCGAGCAGACGACGCGCGTCCGAAGGTCGCACGTCCCGTCTTCGTTGGACTTGAGAAAACTTCCGTCCCCGTCCACGGCAATCTCAAACTCGCTCACGCGGACGCGCGCGGCCTTGCGCTCGACCTCTTCCCCACGGCGCGCCAGCTCGTAGAGCTTCTTCCCCCCGACCTTCTTCGCCGAGTACATCGGCGGCACCTGCTCGATCTCGCCGCGCAGGGGCGCGAGCGCCGCCTCTAGACGTTCGCGCGTGACGGCCGCGCAGTCGAGCGCGGCCTCGCCCGCGGACGGCGACTCGCGGCGCCCGCCCGTCAGGTCGCCCGTGTCGGTCGAGTAGCCGAGCCGGACGGTCGCCTCGTACTCCTTCTCCGCGCCCGAGAGGAACTGCGCGAGCCGCGTCGCGCGCCCGACGAGCAGGACGAGCACGCCCGTCGCGAAAGGGTCGAGCGTCCCCGTGTGCCCGACGCGCTTCTCCCGCAGGACGCGGCGGGCGCGCGCCACCACGTCGTGCGAAGTCCAGCCCTCGGGCTTGTCGATGATGAGAATCCCGTCCACCGTGCGTCCAATCTTAAAGCAATCGTTTGCCGACCTAAAGGCGGGCGGGTAGAGTATCGGTCGAGATGGAGCGCAAGAGCCGGAAGTATAAACCGAAGTACAAGCCGCGGCCGTCGAAGACCGAGCGGCAGATTAACGCCGACCTCGAAGAGGAGCGGCGGAAGGCGCGCCCGCCGCGCGCCATCGACGAAGAGAAGGCGCGCGCACGCACGCTGCAAAGGGCCGTCAAACTCCTCGCCGCCAAGCCGCGCTCGGTCGAAGAGTTGCGCGAGCGCCTGCTGGAGAAGGGGTGGGCGGACGAGGCGGCCGTCGAATACGCGCTCGGGAAGCTCAAGGAGTACGGCTACCTCGACGACGAGCGGTTCGCCTTCGGCTTCGCCTCCTACCGCGTCAAGCAGAAGCCGGTCGGCCGCCAGCGGCTCGCGCGCGACTTGCAGACGAAGAAAATCTCGAAGGAGACGGCCGACGCCGCGCTCGAACTCGTCTATCAGGAGACGCCCGAAGAAGAACTCATCTCCCGCGCCATCGACAAGCGCGTGCGCCTGCGCGGGCGGCCCGCGACGCGGCAGGAGACCAAGAGCCTCTACGACCACCTCCTGCGCCTCGGCTTCTCCTACGACCTCATCATCCGCAAGGTGCGCGAAGCCTCCGCCGCCCCGGAAGAAGAAGACGAAGGCGACGATTAACTCACCTTCCGCCCCGCTGTTTCGCCCGCGCGCGGCGTGCTAAACTTTTCCCTGAATTTTAGGACGCAGCCGTCAGCAGTCAATCCAGACTGTCCGGCGGCTCTTTTTGCTGATAGCCGAATGGTGAGTGTTTTATGCTGACAGGTAACGAAATCCGCGAAAAGTTTCTGGCCTACTTTGAGAAGCACGGGCACAAGCGCGTCGCTTCCAGCCCGCTTTTGCCCGCCAACGACCCGACGCTTTTGTTCGCCAACGCCGGGATGAACCAGTTCAAAGACGTGTTCCTCGGCGCGGAGCAGCGCGACTACACGCGCGCCACGTCGTCGCAGAAGTGCCTGCGCGCGGGCGGCAAACACAACGACCTGGACGAGGTCGGCAAGACCGCGCGCCACCAGACCTTCTTCGAGATGCTCGGCAACTTCTCCTTCGGCGACTACTTCAAGGAGGAGGCCATCAACTTCGCGTGGGACTTTCTCGTCAACGAGCTGAAGCTCGACCCCGAGCGCCTCTGGTTCACCGTCTTCGCGGGCGACGACGAGGTGCCGGCCGACGAGGAGGCCATCGCGCTCTGGCAGAAGGTCGGCGCGCGCCCCGAGCGCATCCTCCGCTTCGGCCGCAAGGACAACTTCTGGCAGATGGCCGAGACCGGCCCGTGCGGGCCGAACTCCGAGATCAACTACTACCTCGGCGAGCACCCGGAGAACCCCGAGTTCAACCGCCCCGAACACGTCAACGGCCCCGGCGACGCGACGGTGGAGATTTGGAACCTCGTCTTCATGCAGTACAACCGCGTCGAGACCGCGCCGGGCCGGTACGCGCTCGAACCGCTGCCCGCGCCTTCGGTGGACACCGGGCTGGGGCTCGAACGCATCACCACCGTCCTCCAAGGCGTGCGGACGAACTACGAGACCGACCTGCTCAAAGACATCGTCCTCCACACGGCGAAGCTGGCCGACCGCCACTACGAGCCCGAGACGCCCGAGGGCTTCGCCATGCGCGTCATCGCCGACCACGCGCGCGCCACCGCCTTCTCCATCGCCGACGGGATTCTGCCGAGCAACGAGGGGCGCAACTACGTCCTGCGCAAAATCATGCGCCGCGCCATCTACCACGGCCGCAACGCGCTCGGCTTCGAGGGCACCTTCTTCCACATGGTCACCGACTTCGTCGTAGACCAGATGAAGGACGCCTACCCCGAGCTTGAGACCTCGCGCGAGTTCATCGGGCGCATGGTCAGGCTCGAAGAGGAGCGCTTCGGCTCGACGCTCACCGTCGGCTTGCAGAAGCTCGAAGCCCTCTTCTCCACGACGCCCGAAGGCGAGATGCCCGACTACGCGGAGCTGGCGCGCCTCTACGACACCTTCGGGACGCCGCGCGACCTCATCCGCGTCGGACTCGAAGAGCGCGGCTTTCAGGTTGACGAGGACACCTACAACGAGGAGTTCGACCGCGCGCTGCGCGAGATTCAGGGCGCCGGCGCGAAGGGTCACGCGCAGGCGGCGTCGAAGACGAACCCCGTCTACGCTGCCGTCGCCGAGCGCGTCGGCGCGTCGCAGTTCACCGGCTACGACGAGACGCGCACCGACGGCGCCAAAGTCGTCGCGCTGCTGCGCGGCGAAGAGGAAGTTGAAGAACTGAACGAAGGCGACGAGGGCGAAGTCGTCCTCGACCGCACGCCCTTCTACGCCGAGTCGGGCGGGCAGGTCGGCGACACCGGCGTCCTCGTCCACGGCGACACGCACGCCGTCGTCAACGACACGCCGACCGCGCCGACGGGCGGCCTCATCGTCCACCGCGTCAAGGTCGAACGCGGCGCCTTGCGCGTCGGCCAGAGCGTGATGGCTCAGGTTGACGTGGAGAAGCGCGACGCCACGCGGCGCAACCACACGGCGACGCACCTGATGCACGCCGCGCTGCGCGAAGTCCTCGGCACGCACGTCAAGCAGGCCGGCTCGGTCGTCGCGCCCAACTACCTGCGCTTCGACTTCTCGCACTTCCAGCCCGTCACGCGCGACGAGATGGCCGAGATCGAGCGTCTGGTCAACTACCAGATTCTCCGCAACGAGCGCGTCCAGACCGACCTGCTCTCGCTCGACGAGGCGATGCGCTCGGGCGCGATGGCGCTCTTCGGCGAGAAGTACGCCGAGAAGGTTCGCGTGCTGACCGTCCCCGGCTTCTCCAAAGAGTTGTGCGGCGGGACGCACGTCCGCGCGACGGGCGACATCGGCCTCTTCAAGATTACGAGCGACGAGTCCATCGCGTCGGGGACGCGCCGCATACGCGCCGTCACGGGGCGCGACGCCTTCATGCGCTTTCAGGAGACCGAGGCGCTCGTCGATCAAATCTCCGGCGACCTGCGCGCGACGCGCGCAGACGTGCCCGTGGCGGTCGCCCGTCTTCAGGACGAGCTGAAGAAGGCGCGGCGCGAGGCCGACGAGCTGCGCCTGAAGCTCGCGCTCGGCGGCGGGGCTTCTTCGGCGCAGGACGGCCAAGACGTGCGCGAGGTCGAGGGCGGCGTCACGGTGCTCGCGCGCGAGGCGAGCGACCTCGACGCCTCGGCGCTCCGCCAGCTCTCGGACACGCTGCTCGCGCAGATTAAGACGGGCGTCGTCGTGCTCGGCCGGCGCGCCGACGGTAAGGCTTCGCTCATCGTCCGCACCTCGCCCGACCTCTCGAAGCGCGTCCCCGCGGGCCGCGTCATCAGGGAGTTGGCCCCCATCATCGGCGGCCGCGGCGGCGGCAAGCCCGACATGGCCGAGGGCGGCGGCCCCGAACCGCAGAAGCTCAGCGAGGCTCTGGAGGCCAGCTACCAGATCGTCGAACGCCTGCTCACCGAACAGGGCGCCGCCGCCTGAAGGCCGGGCGGGAGTCAGTCCGTGAGGGAGGGCGTACGCGTCACACGCAAGTCGGGAGTCGAAAAGTAAAAGGAGGATGAGAGACACGCCGTCTCTCATCCTCCTTCTCTTTCGGCGTGAGCTTTGCGGTCAGGGGCCGGCGAGGGCGGGGCCGGCTACCGAAAACGAGGTCCCGGTGCCGGCGAAGGGGTGGTTTCACAGAACTCCGCGCGGAAGTTCATTACTGGCAACGGTCAATCCCACTGGCGGCGACGCACGCCATACGCGCCTCCGTGTTGTCGAAGCCCTGAAACTGGTTGTTGCAGGAATCCGCCACGAATCGGGCGTCCGTACAGAAATCCATCGCCGCGTAGTTGATGTTTACCGAGCCGGCGCAGGAGTCGAACATGCTGTTGCTCGAAGACAGGCAGGAGACCTTATTCGATTGGGCGCTCGACTCGCAGCTATCTCTTTCAGGGCCGGCCGGAAGACTCTGGCATTGGGCGCTGGCATCCCAGCCGGTCTCCCAACAGTCGAACCAGTCGGTGCTGTAGTCATCGACACAAGCCGTCAAATCGTCCACCCAGAAAGTGGCATGAACTGGCCGAGATTCCGAAGTTGCCCAGGTGAGGGCGACCAGACATACCGCCAAGATGCTGATTCTTTTCTTCATAGTCTCTCTCCTTGGAAACGAGATTGAGGAACGGCGGTGTTGATATATACTTAGTTATCTATAAAAGCAAGTTTTTTTGCAGCAGGGCTAGATTAGGTTGAAAATTTCTGGTAATGGGTGAACCGGGTACGCGGCACGCTCGCCCGAGTCCGCCCCCTTGGTACTTCTTGAGGCCGTCGTGCAAAGGCGGGGGGATGAGAGACGCGCGTCTCTCATCCCCCCGCCTTTCTTAGTTAGCTGGAAGCCCTCCCTGACGGACTGGCTCCCGCCTTTAGACGCTCACTGCCCGGTCTGGCTTTGGGCGGCGACCCAGGTCTTCTGCTTGTCCGTGAGCGCGACGCTCATCTTCTGGAGCGTCGCGGCGTTGAGGGTGCCCGTGACCTTCAAGCCCTCGGCCTCCTGATACTTCCTGAGCCCCTCGCGCGTCGCCGGGTCGAGCTTGCCCGTGGACTCGCCCGCGTAGAAGTTGCGCCGCTTCAGAATCTCCTGCGCCTGTTTGACCTGCTCCTTCGTCGCGCGGAAGACGGGGCCGCGCTTCTTCGACGCGTTCGCGTTTTGGTTGGCGGCGGCGGTCGCGGGGGCGCCAGTCTGCGCCGCGCCGACGGCAGAAAGCGAGAGCGTCGCCGCGAGCGCGGCGGTCAGTATTCTCCACATTTTCTTTCTCCTGAAGGGTGAGGTGCGCTGGCGGACGCACGCGTTTTGTGCCGTAAGAATCGCCCGGTTGGGCGGCCTCCATCATACACGCGCTGTCAAGACTCTCGCCCGCCGCCCGTCCTAAACTGACAAATAGCTTGAGTTAAACATTCGGGGATTTTTGTTGAACAGACTCGCGCCCGTGTGTTATCCTGTTCGAGCGTTCAATCGAGCGCGCCCGGACAGCCTTTGGCGGCCCCTTCCTCAGACAAACTTTCAGCGCGCCCCTCCGAGACTTGAGAAACACACGAACGCCCACGGAACGAGCAAGGTCATGAACAAACTTCCCCCGCTCCGCAAGACACTCTTCCCCGCCTGCGCCCTGCTTCTCTTCTCCTGCCTGACCGCCTCCGCGCAGCAAGCCGGCATCGGCTACCGCTTCGACAACTTCGACGTGCCCGGCGGCGTCCGCGTCGAGCAGCCCGCGCCGACCGCGCCCGCCACGCGCCCGAGGAGGGCGCTCAAGCTGACGGCGCGCACCAGAACGCCGACGACTGGCGTCGCCAACGTGGGCAAGTCCCCCGCCGCTCCGACTTCCGTCCCGCTCCGCTCCGCCGCGCCTGCCTCGACCGCCGCCCCGGCCGCGCCGTCGCTCCCGATGGCGCTGGGGAGCGCGCTCGACGGCTTCTCGACCGGCGACGCCAACGTTGACCGCTACATCGTCGATTCGAGCAACCGCCACGGCGTAGACCCTCTGCTCATCTACTCGATCATGCACCGCGAGTCGTCCTTCAAGCGCTTCGCGCTCTCGTACAAGGGCGCGCGCGGCCTGATGCAGTTGATGCCCGCGACGGCCGCGCGCCTCGGCGTCCGCGACATCTTCGACCCGCAGCAGAACATCGAGGGCGGCGTCAAATACATCCGCATCCTGCTCAACATGTTCGACGGCGACGTGCGGCTCGCCTTGGCCGGCTACAACGCGGGCGAGGGCGCCGTGTTGAAGTACGGCCGCCACGTCCCGCCCTACCGCGAGACGCAGGAGTACGTCCGCCGCATCTCCGAGCGCTACTCGCTGATGCGCGACCCCTCGACGGCGCGGCTCGCCCCGCGCGTCTCGCGCACGCAGATCGCCAAGCTCAAGGCCACCGAGCCGCCGCCGCTCGTCTACGAGACGCAGGTCTTCGCCGTGCGGACGCCCGACGGCAAGCTGCGCCTCGTCAGCCAGTGACGGCCGGCTAAAATCAAAAGTAAGTGACAGAGGGACGGCCGCCGCGCCGTCCCTCTCGTTTTTAGTGCGCCGGGCTGTTTGGCCTCGGGGACGGTCGCGGTATGATTGCGGCGCCGGGTCAGTACCGCCCGCCCTGACAAAGTGCGACAAGACTCTCAACCAGACTCCGAAGGGGACGCGCCGCGCGCTCTGCTCGTCGCCGACGACGGCGCGGACGCCGGGGCGCTGCGCGCGAAGCTCTCCGCCGCCGGCTTCGAGGTCGCCGACGCCGCCGTTGACGAAGCCGCCGCGCGCGCGAAAGAGACTTCGCCGGCGGTCGTCGTCCTCGCCTTCGGCGCGCGCGAAGGCGAGGCGCGGCTGCTCTCACTCGCGCGACGGCTGCGCGCAGAGCCTTCGAGCTTCGCGCTGCCGGTCGTCCTCCTCTTCCGCGAGGACGGCCGCGCGCTCCGCAGCGCCGCGCAACATCTCGGCGCGGACGACTACTTCGGGCAGGACGCGCCCGCCGAAGAGTTTCGCGCGCGTCTTCGGGCGCTCGCGTGGCGCGGCGAGTCGGGGCGACGTAGCGCGCCGGCGGTCGGCGACCAGCGCTCCGAGATCGACAACTTCCTCTTTCTGCTCGACGCGGTCGGCGCCGACGCGCGGCGCGGCGCGACCGGCTCGCTCGCGCTCGTCGAGGCGGCGGGCGACGCGCTGACGGACGCCCACGGCTTTCTCAAACTAAACCTGCGGCGCGTGGACGCGGTCGCCTTCTACGGGCCGGCCACGCTCGTCGTCTACCTCCCCGGCGCCGGCGCTTCGGCGGCGCGCGCGACCCTCTCGCGTCTGCGCGAAGAGTTCGCGGCGGCGCGCGCGGGCGGCGACCTCCGCGTCGGCGTCTCGTCCTTCCCGGCGCACGCGGCGGAGGTGGAGCGTCTGGTCGAACAGGCCGAGGCCGCGCTGGGCGAGGCGCGCGGCGAGAACTCCGCGGCGCGCGTCGTCGTTTACGGCTTCGCCGAGACTGTCGCGACGGGCGCGACGGCCACGACGGCAGACGACGCCGAGCGGCGCGCGACGACGAGAGTGATCGTGAACGAACCCCAGTCGGTCGCGGCCAAAGCTCCGGCCGGCGCCGCGCGCGCGGGCGGGCGGGTGCGGCGCGTGATGCTCGTCGTCTCGGACGCGGAGCGGATGGCGCAGGTCAACCTGCTGATGCGCTCGGCCGCCTACGAGGCGCGCGCCGCCTTCGACGGCCAGCACGCACTCAACCTCCTGCGCATCGACCGCCCCGACGCGCTCGTCGTCGATTACGAACTGCGCGAGATGGACGGCGTCGAGATGCTCAGGCGGCTCCACAAACAGTCGCGCGCGGGCCAAGCACCGCCCGCGCTGCTGCTCGTCCCCGCCGGCCGCGCCGAGGTGCGCGCCGAGGCTTTGAGCGCGGGCGCGCGCGGCGTGGTCGAGGTTCCGTACGACGCGGTCGAGTTGCTCGAACGGCTGCGCGAACTCTGCGAGACGGAGTGAAGACTTTGATGGAAAACTGTCCAGACTGCGGCACGCGCCTGACGCCGGGCGCGCGCTTCTGCGCCGCCTGCGGCGCGCCCACCGACTCCGAGGAGACGCGCTACGCGCCCGGCCCCTCAAGCCCCGGTCTCACAAGCGAGGAGACGCGCGTCGCCGCCAGCGCGCGCCCGCGCCCCGCCCAGCCGGCGCCGCGACCCGTCGAGCCTTTGCAGGTACGCCCGCTCGCCCCGCCGCCCGAGCGCCGCGAGTCGAGCCCGCGAGCCGCCGCGCCGGACACGGAGGAGCAGACCATCTTCACCGTCCGCCCCACGCTCCTCTTCGTCAAACTCGGCTACGCGTTGGCCGTGCTCGGCGCGTTCCTCGTCATCGCGCTGCTCGCGTGGCAGCCGTGGCTGGCGATACCCTTCTACGTCTCCCTGCCGCTCGCGCTCCTCGTCTTCCTGCTCCCGGCCTACAAGCACCTGATGCGCAACACCGTGCGCTACACCCTGACCGACTCGAAGGTCGAGATCGACCAGGGCTTCATCTCGCGCACGACGCGCAACCTCCCGCTGCGCAACATACAGGACGTGTCGGTGACGACGACCATCCCGCAGCGGCTCCTGCGCTTCGGCAACGTCGTCATCGACAACGCCAGCGAGGTCGGCGGCACGACCGTCCTGCGCAACATCCCCGACCCGCGCCGCCACGCCGACCAAATCCTGCGCGAACTGCGCCGCTGGCGTTGAGCCGCCCGGCGGACTTATCATCCGGGGAGCGGAACTAACACAACGGCGCCGTTGTCTAACTCATCCAAACGCTTTACCGGGGCGCCTCTTTTCGCGCCCGCGTGTCGGGGCTTGAGGCGCCGCCGTCTCCGCCGGGAAGGTTCTATCGTGCGAGCACCGAAGTCGAAGAAATTATTGACCGCCGTCTTTCTCTTCGCGCTGGGCACCGCCGCCGCTTTGGGTCAGAGTCAGGCGGAAGGCGAGGGGGCGGAGGCCGGGGCGGCGGGCGACGTTCCCGTCATCGTCATGCACCTGCCCGACTGGGAGAAGAAGGTCAAAGAAGGGGCCGTCTACGCCGCGAGCATGCCGGAACTGCTCAAGGCCGCCGGGAACCGCCCGGCGCTGGACGCTTTTGACTTCGACGAAGGGACGGAGGCTGCGACCGCGCAGTACGAGGGCGGCCGGCTGGTCGTCGTCGAATTCCCGACGCCGCAGCACTCGGTTGACGCCGACGCCCGCATCAGCCAGCACATCGCGCAGTTGCGCGCCGAAGGAAAGCCCGCTCCTTCCGCCTACAAGCGCGTGGGCAACTACTCGGTCTTCGTCTTCGACGCGCCGGACGCCGACGCGGCGGAGAAGCTTTTGGCGGGCGTGAAGTACGAGAAGGACGTGCGCTGGCTCGGCCGCAACCCGCACGCGGAGGAGATCGCGGTGCGCGCCTACACCTCGACGATGGGCGGCGTCATCCTGACGACGCTCATCACGACCGGGGTCGCCATCCTCCTCTGCCTCGGCGTCGGCGGCCTCATCGGCGGCGCAGTCTTCCTCCGCCGGCGCTCGCGCCAGACCGAGCAGGAAATCTACACCGACGCGGGCGGCATGGTGCGGCTCAACATCGAAGACCTCAACACCCCGCCGCCGTCGGCGAAGCTGCTCAAGACGGCCGAGGACTGAGAGATTTTAAGCGCCGGCGGCGAAAGCCCCGGAATTTCAAGCGGACAGCAAAAAAGCGCCGTGAGCCAAATCTCACGGCGCTTTTTTGTAAAACAGAATACCAGGCACAAATTTGCGGGTTACTGATCTTATCTGCGGGGCTCCCCCAAACCCCTACAGAAACGGAATCAGTAACCCGCTAATTGATGGCCTTTCGACGACTATGCTGACAACCACCCAGTTCCCCCAAAGGATTGTTGGCAGCAAGAAGTAAGAGAAAACCTCCCCCAAAGTTTTCACTCACTAGCCGTCTCCGAGCCTGACCCGATAACTCTATTTACCCCTTACATTTTATTCTGTCCCTTGCCTGAGCAACGACCATGCCACCGACTGATAGGGACTGCACAAAATTTCCGCCCCGCAGGATTTTTCCCGAAAAACTCGTAAATTTAAATTTTGCTGCCCTTTAGCCGCCCTAATCACAAGCCAATTTTCGCCCGCCGAGAGCGTACAAATTTAATACTCAGTAAAGAAGCCATGAACTATTATTTTACACAGCGGGATTTTGTTTTAGTCAGGAACCGTACGTTTCCAGTCCCTTCAACCCGAAAGAAGCCAGAATTTGGCCGACTATTTCACCACGATGATTGAGCACGGGAAAGCTCGCGTAAGGCGCAAGCGATTTTTGCGCGTCCTCATCCAGTACACCTAGCTGCCTGAGCGATTCAATGGCGATGGTCGAGCGCGCGCGTCTGTCCTCGCCGTCCTCGATCTTGAACGCGAGTCCCAGCCCCTTCGGCCAACGCGCCGACGGCAGAACGCCCGCCGTGTAGACTCCCTCCGCGCCGATCTTCGAGACGACGCCCCCGCGCCCGGCGCGCATGACCTCCGTGTCGAAGCGCTCGGCCGTCCCGCCGACCAGCTCCGGGTATCGGGTCATGGCGGCGACGAGCCGCGCGCACGCGCCGCGCGTCGCCTCGTCAAAGTCCGTGGGCGGCGCGACCAGCCGCGCGTACATGAGCGCCATCGAGCGCACGGGGAGTCCGAAGACGGGGACGCCGCAGCCGTCCGTGCCGAGGGCGATTTCGGCCTCGGGGACGCCGGAGAACTGCGCGACCGCGCGGAGTATGGCCTGCTGGACGGCGCCCGCGGGGTCGTCGTAAGCCCCCGGCGCGGCGCCGAGGTGGAGCGAGAGGGCGAGCAGTCCCGCGTGCTTGCCCGAGCAGTTGTTGCGTAGCACGCCCGGACTCTCGCCCTGACGGCGCAGGCGCTCGGTCGTCGCGCGGTCGAAAGGGTCGTGGACGCCGCACTTCAAAAAACTCTCGTCCAGCCCGATCTTTTCGAGCAGGCCCGCGACGACTCCGGCGTGCAGGTCTTCGCCGCTGTGCGAGCCGCAGGCGACGGCCAGCTCGGCCTCGGTCAGCCCGAAGCGGTCGGCCGCGCCGCTCGTGACGAGCGGGACGGTTTGGAACACTTTGGCGGAGGAGCGCAGGTAGGTGACCGTCTCCGGCTCGCCCAAATGTGCGACGAGACGGCCTTCGCCGTCCACGGCGGCGACGTGGCCGCGGTGGCGCGACTCGACGATGGGGCCGCGCCTGACTTCGACCAGCGGCGCGGAGGCGGGTACGTTTTGGCTTTGGTTGACTGGTTTCAACTGCGCGGAATCTTAAACGCGGCCGGCCGAGACGCGCAAGCGCCCCGCAAAAGGTTGAGGCCACCGTCAAACGTTTGACGGCGGCCTCTGTGGCTTCGACACTCTTCACAAGTCGAAGCGTTTTATTCGTCTGTCGTTCAATTACCGGCGCGCCGTGTGGCCGTCCGGGGGCGCGTGCGCGTCAGGACGGTCAGCCTTACGGGGCGGCGGCCGAAACGCATGGCCTCGCCGGTGCTGGGAACCCAGATGTCAATCTTGCGGCCGCGAACGGCGCCGCCCGTGTCCGCGACGAGGTACTCGCCGCTGTAGGAGCCTGCTTCGAGCCTGACGCGCGTGCCGATGGGCAGAACCCTGCGGTCGGCCGCGATGATGCCGCGTCTGACTCCCCCGCCGCTCGCGGTGCGCCCGGGCAAGGAGTAGGCCGTGGCCGTGTAGCTCACCGCCGGGAAAGAAGCCTCTGTTTCGGCTTCCGGCTCCGATTTTTCAACTGCGGCCTTCGATGCCTCGGGCGCGGCCGCTCCCGCCTTGTTCGTTTCCGCGACGCCGGCCGCCTCGGTGGCGGCTTGGGCCTTCGCGTTCGTCTCGGCGCCGGCGGTCTGGGTCTGCGCGGCGGCGCCGTTCTGCGGAGTCTCCTGGGGAACTTGTCCGAGAGGTTCCGCGACTGAAGTCTGAGCTAAAAAGAGCAAAGAACATGAGAGAAGCATGGCCGCGGCCGCGCTCCCCCCGACTAGGGGTCTACTCATTCTCGGTCCTCCTACCGATTCAAATCTCTCAGCGGCGCGCGAGTAGGTAAGTAACCTCCCGTCACTCGTCCTCCGGCTCTAGGAGTGTGAAGAGTCAGCCGGAGTGGGGAACCTATGTCCTTGTTGCGGAGCGCTGAAAGAATCTCGTACAAAAAGAATGACAAGCGAACACATAGTCCGCTTGTCACGCAAGAGAAGATAACACAGGACTTAGCTCAAAAGTAGTGCCAATGTGCCCTAAAAAACCGTACCGAAAGGGGACTTGCAGAGGCGTTTTTTATGCGTACGAGGACGGACGAACTTCCGCGCCCTCAGTCATTAAGCGGGAGCCGCTTCAGTCCCCTTCCCGCCCAGCCACTCGCCCTGATAAACGAGGTTGGCCGTCCCCGTCAGCAAAACTTCGCCGTCCTCGCGCCAGAAGACTTCGAGCAGCCCGCCGGGCATCGAGACGCGGACGCTCCTCTCCGTGTGGCCGCCGATCATAGAGGCGACGGCCGCCGCGCAGGCGCCCGTCCCCGACGAGAGCGTCTCGCCCGCGCCGCGCTCCCAGACGCGCGCCTCGATGTTCCGGCGGTCGAGGACGCGGACGAACTCGACGTTGGTGCGCTCTGGAAAGGCCGCGTGCGACTCGATGGCGCGGCCGAGCCGGCGCCAGTCCGTCGCTTCGAGGTCGTCGAAGAAGGCGCAGCAGTTCGGGTTGCACATCTGGAGCGCGGTGACGCGGACGGTCTCGCCGCCCTCAAGCGCGAGCGGGTAGTCGCGCACCTCGGCGAGCGGCTCGGCGGTCAGGACGGGGACGGAGGCGCTGTCGAAGCGCGGGCGGCCGATCTCGGCCTCGAAGCGGAAGGCGCCGGGGGCCGGGCGCCCGCGCAAGGCGTAACGCTTGACCCCGGCGCGCGTCGAGAAGCGCAACTCGTCGCCCGTCCAGAGTCCGCCGAAGTGCAGGTAGGCGGCGGCGCAGCGCGAGCCGTTGCCGGACATCGCGGCCTCGCCGCCGTCCGGGTTAAAGATGCGGAGGCGGAAGTCGGCCTCCGCGCCCTCGCCCAGCGGCTCGACGACGGCGACGCCGTCCGAGCCGGCGCCGAAGTGACGGTCGCAGACGCGCCGGACGAACGCGTGGAACGGCTCGCCCGCGCCCACGCGCTCGAAGCCGCCGCTTAGCCCGACGCCCCGGAGTTCGGACGCCTCGAAGACGAGATAGTCGTTGCCGTAGCCGTGGAATTTGACGAATCGCATGAGCGCCTTAAGACCTCCCGGCGAAGGAGGCGAGGAGGACGGCGACGGCGTCCGTAAACTCCGCGCGCGGGTTGGCGTCGCGCGGGGGGTTGTTAATCATCAGCGAGAAGACGAGACGCTCGCCCGCCGCGCTCAAAACGTAGCCGGAGAGCGAGGTGGCCGTCCCCAGCGTGCCGGTCTTGGCGCGGAGGTTCCCCTGCGCGGGCGTGCCGCGCATCCGCGTGCGGAGCGTGCCGTCCACGCCCGCCACGGGCAGCGCGTCGCGGAAGGCGGCGCCGAAGCGGTGGCGGTTCATGTAGGTCAGCAGTTGGAGGGTCGTGTCGGCCGTGATGAGGTCGGCGCGCGAAAGCCCTGAGCCGTCGAGCATGACCAGCCCCGACGGGTCGATGCCGGCCTGCGTCAGAAAGTTTCTGACCGCCTGCACGCCCGCGTCCTCGCTCGAAAGTTTCGGGTCGGCCGTCGCGTTCATCTTGCCGAGCGTGCGCAGGAGCAGCTCGGCGTAGAGGTTCTGGCTCGGCTTCAAGACCTGCGCGGCGATGACTGAGAGCGGCGGCGACTTGCGCGCGGCGATTTCGACCAAGGAGGAGACTTGCAGCGGCTGCCCGTCGGCTCGCCCGCGCGCGTCAACTGTGCGCGTCTGCCCTTTGAAGACGACGCCGCGTCGTTCGAGCGCCGAGCGCAGCATCGAGGTGAACATGAGCGCCGGGCGCGAGACGGCGAGGCTCGCCGTGTAGCCACGGTCGTCAATCGGCAGCCGCCCGCTCACCTCGATGACATTCTGTCCGAGCGGGCGCGTGACGCTCAGCTCGCGCCCGGTGCCGCGCCCCGAGGTCGTGGTGCGGTCAACGACGGTGACGAGCGAAAGCGACGGGCCGACCGTGATGCGCGCGGGCGAGCCGACGCTCGCGCCGGGCTTGATCGAGAGGTCAACCGAGTTGTCGTTGACGGTGAGCGCCGAGACTTCGGCGCCGTAGTACCACTGGAGGTCGTCCCACTCCCAGCCGGTCGGGACGTTGCCGCCCTTGAAGTAGCTCTCGTCGCCGACGATGTCGCCCTCGACGCGGCGGACGCCGGCGGCCTGGACGCTCGCGGCCAGCTCGTCGATGGCGCGGAAGTAGTCGGCGTCGCCTTCGGGGTTGAAGCGGACGGCGAAGGAGGGGTCGCCGCGCCCGTAGACGACGAGGTCGCCGCGCAGCGTCCCCGAGGCGTCGGGGCGCGTCGGCGCGTAGACCGAGGTGACGAAGCGGTAGTCCGGCGTCAGACGGTCGAGCGCGGCGGCCACCGTGAAGAGCTTCATGTTCGAGGCGGGCTGCATCCACTTCCGCGCGTCCTGCTCGAAGAGGACGCGCCCCGTGTCGAGCGACGCGACCTTGACGGCCAAGTGCGACGCGACGAGCTCCGGCCGCGACACGATCTCGCGTATCCGCGCGCGCAACTCTTCGAGCGTGCGCGGCGCCGCCTGCGTCGCCTGTAGCGTCGGCGTCGCGGTCGGCTGCGGTGTCGGCGTCTGAGACGCGGCGGGCGTCGGGGTCGAAATCGGCCGCGCGGGCGTCGGCGTCGGCGTCGTCTGAAGGCGCGGGGTCGGCGTCGGCGTGGGCGTGGGCCGGGTCTGCGTGCCGACGCGGCGTTCGCGCCGCGTCTCCTGCGCGTGCGTCGCGCGCAACGGCACGACGCCGAGCAGCAGCGCGGCGAGCAGCAGCGTCGAGACGAACAGGGACGAAGGCCGGGTTGACGTGTGACTCATTTTTAAAGGCATGGTTCTGCGCTAAGGGTCGATGCGTACGGGCGTGCCGGCGGGGAGGGCGTCGAAGAGTTCCTTGATCTCCGCGTTCTCAAGTGCGACGCAGCCGAACGTCCAGTCGCTCGCGGTGCCGCCGCCGTGGATGAAGATTTCGCCGCCGAGCGCGGTGTTCCAAGCGGGGCAGCGCCCGGCGCGGACGGCGCGGACTATCCCCGCGGCCGTGGCCTTCGTAATCAGCCCGTCGCGCAGGCCGCGCGCGGCGTCCTCCTCGTTCGGGTAGGTCAGACCGAGCGAGAGGTAGAACTTGCTCTTGTCGTTCTTCATGCAGATGAGGAAGTCGCCCTCGGGCGTGCGGCCGTCGCCCTGCTTCACCTTGTCGCCCGACGGCTCGAACCCGAGCGCGACCCGCCTCACCCGCACCACTTCCCCGCCCGCGTAAAGTCTCAAACGTCGTGCGCCCTTCTCGACGACGACGCGCGGCTCCGCGAGCGGGAGCTTGAGCGGGCGCCGGTTCAAAGCGTCCTCTTCCGCCGTCAGCGGCTCGCCGCCGCTCGGGGCAACGGGCGGCGCCGGGGACGCCGACGGCGGCGGCGAGTTGGCGCGCGTGACTTTGACCGCCCACGCGACGCAACAGGCGGCGAGCGCGACGCCCGCGCACGCGAGGAGCGTAAAGACCATCTTGCCGTTCTTCATCCGAGAGCCGCCTCCACCGCCGGCCTCTGCTGTGATGCTCGCAAGGCGTCGAGTGGTTTTCAAGGATTCGTTTCGGGCGGGAACGAGGCGAGCAGTTCCTCGGCCGTGGCCGTGGCGGTGCCGACCTTGCCGACGACGACGCCGGCGGCGTGGTTGGCGAGCATCGCCGCCTCGGTGAGCGTCGCGCCCGACGCGAGCGAGGCGGCGAGGGTCGCGATGACGGTGTCGCCCGCGCCCGTCACGTCGTAGACCTCGCGCGCCGCCGTCGGCACGTAGACCGGCTCGCCGCCCTCCTCCAGAAGCATCATCCCGCGCTCGCCGCGCGTGATGAGCACCGAGCGGCAGCCCAAACGCTCGCGTATCAGACGCGCCGCGCGCGCCATCCCGGCGTCGGTGTCGTCCTCGGTGTTGGTCGCGCGCAGCGCCTCGTTGTGGTTGGGCGTGACGAGCGTCGCCGGGGTGTAGGAGCCAAAGTTGCGCAGCTTCGGGTCGATGAGGACGGGGACGCCGGCCGCCTCGGCCGCCGGCAGAATCTCGCCGAGCACCGCCGGCGTGACCGCGCCCTTGTCGTAGTCTGAGACGACGAGCGCGTCCGACACCTTCAAGAGCTTTCGCAGCGCCGCGACGATTCTCTCCTCGACGGGGCCGTCAACGGGCGCGCGCCGCTCGCGGTCGGCGCGCACGACCGGCTGGCTGTGCGCGATGATGCGCGTCTTGAGCGTGGTCGGGCGGCTCACGTCGGTAATCAGATTCTCTTCAAAGGCGTGCGCGCCCGCGTCGCGCAACTCCACGCGCACGCGCTCGCCCGCGCGGTCGGCGCCGACGACGCCGACCACAGAGGCGCGCACGCCGAGCGCGCGCAGGTTGGCCAGCACGTTGGCCGCGCCGCCGAGGTGGACGGACTCGCGGCGCACCTCGACGACGGGGACGGGCGCCTCGGGCGAGATGCGCGTCACGTCGCCCCAGATGAACTCGTCGAGCATCACGTCGCCGAAGACGGTCACGGTGCGCGCGCGCATCAACGCGACGACCTCGGCCGCGCGCCCCGGCGTCAGGTAGTTTAAGGGAAGCATCATCGGAAGCTGCGGGAGCCGGGCGAGTTTAGCAAAAAGCCCGACGATGTTGAATCGGGACGCGCCGGTGAAGGGTTAGGATTTAGGCACGTACGCCTTGCGCGTCCTCGCGGAAAGGCGTTTGAAGTCGGGACGGTCGGACGGCGGGTTAACTTTGACCTTGAGCGCGAGAGGCTTCTTCGCGGCGGCTGTGTCGGCGCCGAGCCTGACGCCAAGCTCGTACTGGTGGCGCAGCTCGACGGCGATGGCGTCGAAGGCGGCGGCGAACTCCTTCGCGTCGGCCGGGTAGAAGACCTTGCCGCCGGTCGCCGCGGCCAACTCTTCCAGCACGTCGCGCCCGTCCTTGTCGAACTGCCAATTGAGGTTCGGGTCGCCGGAAAAGTTACGGGGGTCGTTGCCGCCGAAGACGCCGACGGCGTAGAGGATGACATCGCCGCCCGCGAGCAGCCGCGCGACCTCTTCGAGCTTGTGCTCCGAGACGGTGTCCAGCCCGTCGCTGACGAGGACGACGACGCGCTTGGAGTTGAGCGCGCCACGCAGCTTCTCGACCGCCGCGAAGACCGAGTCGTAAAGCGCGGTCGCACGCGCCATCTCCTCCGAGTTGACGCCGGCGACGTTTACGCGCTCGGCGCGCGACCAGTCGGAGAGGAGTTCGGGGCGCGTGCCGACGCGCGCGACGAAGTAGTCGTTCGCGTCGTGGCCTAGCCGGACGAACCTCCCGACCGACTCGCGCACGGTCTTATCGTTGGCGATCCGCTGGCTACTGATGTAGCCCATCGAGCCCGACGTGTCGATGAGCACGCCGACGCTCGCCGGCGCGTCCACCACGCGCGCGTACGCGACCTCACGCGCGCGGCCGCCCGCCGTCACCGCGAAGTCATTCGCGCCGAGACCCATCACGAACTCGCCGCGCGCGTTCGTCACCGTCACCGTGAGCGCGACGGTTGCGCCGTCGGCCGTCGGCGTCTGCGCCTGTGCGACGGCCGCCGGCGGGACGCACGCCAGCAAGAGCAAGGCCGGCAGGAGGCGCGCGCCTCGGCCGACGACGTTCACGATGCTTCTCATCTTTTTTATCTTCGACCGGCGGTGGCCAGCACGCGGTCTACCGCCGCGACGACGCGCGCGACGGGCACGCGCCGGATGCACTCGGGCGCGCCGAACTCGGCGCAGGTGTAGCCGGGGCACGGCGCGCACGCCATCTCCTCGCGCACCACCTCGGCCGGCGCCTCCGTCCAAGGGCTCCAGTGCGCGACGTTCGACGAGCCGAAGACGACGACCTGCGGCGCGCCCACGGCCGCCGCGACGTGCGCCACGCCGCTATCATTGCCGACGAACACGGACGCGCGCGCGGCGAGCGCCGTCAACTCGGGGAGTGTTAAGTCTGTGAAGCCCGTGAGCGTTGAAGTCGAGCGGGCGCGGACTTCTTCAATCACTTTCGACTCGCCGGGCGCGGCGACGGCGACCGACGGGAGGCCGCGCGCCGCGAGGTGCTCGACGACGCGCGCGAAGTTCTCGGCCGCCCACGTCTTCGTCTCGAACGCCGCCGCCGGGTGGACGAGCGCGAACGGCTGACCGTCGGCCAGCCCCGCCTCCTCGCGCAGACGCCGCGCGACGTTCGCGGAAGCCTCGGGCACGACGGCAAGCCCCGACGCGGGGCGGTCTGTAACGGGCACGCCCGTCCAGCCGAGGAGCGCCAACTGCTGCTCGGCCGAGTGCGTCTTCTCGCGCCCCCACAGCTCGGCCGAGGGCGGCGCGGCGTGGTTGTGCAGCGAAGCGTATGAGTAGTCGGCGTAACCGACGCGGTGCCGCGCGCCCGAGGCTCGGATGAGGAGCGCGGCGGTGCTCCCGCCGTGGAGGTTGTAGGCCACGTCGTAGCCTTCGGCGCGGAGCCGGCGCGCGACCGCGAGCCGCGACGGCTGGCTCTTGCGCCGCACGGTCAAGACGCGGTCAACTTCCCGATAGCCTTCGAGGAGCGGCGCGACCCAGTCTTCGAGCAGCACGTCGATGCGCGCGTGTGGCAGGAAGCGACGCAGCGCGCGGAGCGAAGGCGTCGCCAGCACCGTGTCGCCGATGGAGCGCAGGCGGACGACGAGCACGCGCTCGACGCGCGACCAATCCCAGCGCGGCGGCGCGAGCGGGCGCGGCTCATCGCCAACGGCGGCGTCGGCGACGGCGGGCGGCGCGGGCGGGAAGGCGCCCGGCTCAGTCTGTCTGCGGAGACTCTTCATCCTCGATTGTCGCCTCTTCGACGATCAGCGCGGGGATGTCGTTGCGGACGGGGTAGACCCTGCGACACTCCGTGCACTTGATGCCGCTCGCGTCCTCCTTGAGCACGACGCGGCCCCGGCACGCGGGGCAGACGACGCTGAACGTCTCGATGAAATCCGGCGTGATTGGCAACTCTGCTGACTCCTTACTGCGGCGTAAGCCGTGAACCGTAAACCGTGACAAGGATAAAGCCGTGAGCCGTGAGCCGTAAACCGTGACGAGAGATGACCCGCTCTCACCCGTCACGGTTTACGGCTCACGGCTTACGCTCTTCGAGTCTCATCGGCACGCCGCCGGGGCCGGGGCGGAGCGTGATGCGCGGCCGAAGCTCGACGGCGCGGCCGGGGACGGGGCGCGCCCGCCAGCGGCGCGCGAGCGCGGCGAGGATGAGCACGGTCTCAGTCCACGCGAAGCCCTCGCCGACGCAGCGGCGCGGGCCGCCGCCGAAGGGGAAGTAGGCGAACTGCGGGCGGTCGGCCTTCGCCTCGGGCGTCCAGCGCTCGGGGTCGAACCGCTCGGGGTCGGGCCAGAAGCGCGGGTCGCGGTGCACGACGTACTGGCTGACGATGACGAGCGCGCCGCGCGGGATGAGGTAGCCGCCGACCTCGTAGTCTTCGAGCGCGAGACGGCCGATGGCCCACGCCGGCGGGTAGAGCCGCATCGTCTCGGCCACGACCATCTCGGTGTAGCGGAGCGCGGGCACGTCCTCCGGCTCGGGGCGGCGCCCGCCCGCGAGCACTTCGTCAAGCTCCGCGTGCAGCCTTCCTTCGGCCTCCGGGTTCTGCGCGAGCAGGTGCCACGCCCACGTCATGGCGTTCGCGGTCGTCTCGTGGCCGGCGAGGAAGATGGTCATCACCTCGTCGCGCAACTGCTCGTTGGTCATCCCCGTCCGGTCGCCCTCCTCGTCCACCGCGTCCAAGAGCGTCGAGAGCAGATCGCCGCGGTCGCGCCCCTCGCGCCGGCGCTCCTCGACGATGCGGTAGATGACCGCGTCGAGCCGCGCGCGGGCGCGCAGGAAGCGGCGCTGCGGCGGCAGCGGAAGCTTCTCCAGCAGCTCCGAGAAGGGCAGCATCAGGTAGCCGAAGAGGTTCATCACCTCGTTCAGCGCCGAGCCGACCTCGTCGGCGTCCGACTCGACCTCGGCGTCGAACAGGGTCTTGCCGACGACGGCGAGCGTGAGCCGCATCATCTCTTCCGAGATGTCCAACTCCGCGCCGTCGCGCCAGCGCGCCGAGACTCTCTCGGCGTACTCGACCATCACGCGGCCGTAAGCCGCGACGCGCTGCTTGTGGAAGGCGGGCTGCGCGAGCCGGCGCTGGCGGCGGTGGAACTCACCCTCGCTCGTCAGAAGCCCCTCGCCGAGCAGACGCTTCGCGCGCTGGAGCGCGCGCCCCTTCTTGAAGCGCGCGTTGTTGGTGACGAGCACGTCGCGGACGTGGTCGGGGTGGCTGAGCAGGTAGACGCTCTGCGGCCCGGCCTTGAAGTGCGCCACGTCGCCGTACTGGCGCGCCACCCCCGCGAGCAGCGCCAGCGGGTCGCGCCTGAACGCGTACATCTTGCCGACCGGCCACAGGCCCCGCGGCCCCGGCACGGACGCCGTCGCGGCCGTGGCCGTCGTCACGGCTGACTCCCTTGAAGCATCATCGACACCTCCGGGCGGCGCCCGTTTAAGTCTTCGTTTGCCACTCTGTTATTATAGTCCGCGTCCGGGCCGGAGCGCGCCTCACGGCGCAAGGTTCCTGTTCCGAATCGACCTCGCTCGCGGAGTTTAAAGGGTTGTCACTGGAGTTCGCTATCGAATACCCGTGCGCGCTGCGCGCGCGCTACGACGAGGAACACCTGCGCGCGTGGGGGCGCCTCGGGAGCCTGCACACGCGCCTGACGACGGGCGAGCACGTCGCGCCGTCGGAGGAGAAGGTGCGCTTCGTCGAGCGCGCGGCCGATGAGATCGAGCGCATGAAGGCCGAGACCGTCATCTGCGCCCAGTGCCCGGCGCGTCTGCCGCAGGAGGCGGCCGGCGAGGGCGAGCCGGTCGGCTGTCTGGGCCGCGTCACCTACCCCGTCGAGGCGCAGTTCGAGAAGTTTCTCGCCGACCGCGTCCAGCTCACCTTAGACACCGTGGACGAGCAGGACTGGCCGCGGCTTCTGAAAGTGCTGCTCGACAACGACTCGCCCTTCGACGGCGAGGGGACGAAGTCTCTGCGCGCGGTGACGACCTCGAACGGGCTGCGCTTCTTCGAGCTGCGGCTGCCGATCAAGATGGCGCGCCAAGGCTCGCACCTGACGACCGACCACCTCTTCGACGCGCTCGCCGGCTTCACCTCCGAAGACGCCGCGCGCACGACCTACACGCGCGAGCTGCCCGTCTCGGCCGCCGCCGACTACTACGACTTTCTCGACCTCATCCTCCGGCTCGACCTCTCCGAGGCCGAGCGCCAGCGCGTCCGCCTCCGCAGCCGCAACTACCAGCAGTTCCTACGCCTCCTCGCGGCCCTCGAAGTCGCCGAATCGCTCCGCACCCGCGTCCTGATGGACTGAAGCCCCTGACGGGGCTTCATGTTTATAGCTTAAGGCTTCTATTAACTTTCCAAGCTCCGTAGGAGCGGCATGTCGTATGTCGCCCCTGACGGGGCTTTGCGGACGGGGTCTCATTCCTCATCAATTCTCTCCCCCTTCTCCTCGTCCATCTGGCGGAGCGTGTCGAGGATGAGGTTGGTGTTGGAGAGCGCCTGGATGCGGACGGGGAACTCGCCGGCGGCCTTCTCGAAGTCGAAGGAGCCGGCCGTGACCTCGACGATGAGCCGGAAGGCGAGCGTCCCCTTGGCCTCGCCGCACTCGGCGTCAACGATGCGCCCGTCGTTGAAGAGCACGCGGCCGCGCTGCCCCGGTCCCTGAATTGAGAGCGCGCCGGTCAGCCGCGAATTCTCCAAGACCTGCACGGCGTCGAAGATGTTGACGGCCGAGAGGTCGCCGGCGAAGGTGGCCGGGCGCGGCGCCGAAGCCTGTGGCGGCGCGGGTACGTGCATCGGCGCGTATTGCAGGTCGGGGCGGCGCGCGCGTCGGATGGCTTCCAGACCGGGCGCGATGTTGATGCGCGGGTCGATGTGCTTGGCTTCGAGCAGGCGTTCGTGCGCGGCGTCGAAGTTCTCGCGCCCGATGTAGAGGTTGACGAGGACTAGGCACTGGCGCGCGGCCTCGTCCTCCATCCCGTGCGAGAAGGCGATCTCGCGCAGCTTCTCGCGCAGGACGATGGAGCGCGTCCAGTGCGTGATGGCCTCCTGAAGGCGCTCGACGGCGCGCTGCGGCGACTTGTACTTGACGAAGAGGTCGGCGTCGAGGAGCGCCGCCTCGACGCTCTCCTCAAGACTCTTCGGCTTTTCGCGTTTGTCCATCGCTTCGGCGCCCGGCGCTAGGCGCGCGCCGGGGACGGACGAGTCTATCACACACGCCTCGGCACGCCCCGCGACCGATTCCGGCGCGCCGGAGCGCCCCGCCCGCACACACCAGACCGCCACCATCCGGCGCACCGCCGACACGATTTCGTGTGCCCGCCGCGCGGCGCTCGGGCGAAACGCGGCAGCCCGTCTGTGCGCGCGCGTACGCCCCGCGTCCACAACCTCAACTTGTCTCTTAACCCGCCACCCCTAAATTAACTTTTTGACTCCGCCGGGCGCGTTTTCGCCCCCCGAAAATGCGGGCCGTCAACCCCACATGTGAGCATGTTGCACGCAGGAAACATGGCACGGCGTGTGCTACTCAGAGTGCGTCCGCGACACCCCCAACTGACAGTTCGGAGCAGCCAACAACGGAGAGACTTTGCCGATGCACGATGAGTTGTCGATGGAGCTTTTGACCCCCACGGTTCGGCTCGTCAACGAGAGCTGGGCCGGGCACATCCAACGCCTCTGCGCGAGCTGGAAGGCCGAGGACGCGGGCGAGTCGTGCGCGGTGCGCGCGCTCGTCGGCCGGCTGAAGCGGACGCGCCCCTCGACCTACCGTCACTGCGTCCGCACGGCGCGCCTCTCGCACCGGGTCGGGCACGCGCTCGGCTTCAACGACGCGCGGCTGCGCCAACTCTCTCTGACCGCGATGATGCACGACATCGGCAAGATACTCGTCCCCGAGCGGATACTCTCGCGGCCGCGCCGCCCGACGCGCTTCGAGCGCTTCGTCCTGAACCTGCACCCGAACTTCGGCGCGGCGCTGGCGTCCTACTACGGGCTGACGGCCGAGTTGCGGATACGGACGCAGCACCACCACGAGCGCTGGGACGGGCGCGGCTACCCGCACCGCCTCGGCGGCACGGACATCCCTCTGATGGCGCGCATCGTCCAAGTGACGGACACCTTCGACGCGATGACCGACCAGCGCGAGTACAACAAGCCCCGCACCATCGACGACGCCGTCTCGGAGCTACGCCGCGAGACCGGCACGCAGTTCGACCCGTGCGTCGTCGAAGCTTTCCTCGACACTCTCCCGAAGGAGTGAACGACCCGTGACTAACTGGATGAGGCGCCGCATCGAGCGCTCCCGCGCGCGCTGCGAGAAGGCCAAGACGAACAACAGAACGAACAAGACGCAGACGCAGTCCGCGCCCCCTCAAACCGGAGCGCGGGCACGCCCCGACCGAAACGACTCCTGAGACTACGGCGGCGCGTGTCTTGTGCGCGCCGCCGCTCCCCTTTCAAACGCTCCCCTTTCAAAAATCCAGACGCAGGCCGACGCGCACGGTGCGCGGGCGGAGCGTGCGCGTGGGCGTGAGGAAGTTGTCGGCAAACGCCCGGCGCTGCTCGTCGGTCGCCGAGGGGCGGAGCGCGTCGAAGTTGATGAACTCGGCGCCGAAGGTGTAGGTCGTCTTGTTGAGCAGGTTGTCGAACTCGACGGACGGGCGCAGCCGCGCCCCGTCCGAGAGGCGGAACTCGCGGGCGACGCTCAGGTCGAAGGCGAAGAGGGCGGGGCCGCGCCCGGCGTTGCGCGGGAGGTCGCCGGTCTGGCCGACGGCCGGGAGCTTGAAGGCTTCGACGAGGCGCGGGTCGAGCGGCTCGCCGGGCCGGCGCCAGCGGATGAGACGCGCGTCGCCCGCGAACGAGGGGCGGTCGTTGCCCACGTCGTCGAGGTTGCGGTCGTCGCCGCCGAGCGTGACGTTGAAGGGCGCGCCCGAGGCGAGCCGCAGGACGGAGGCGAGGCGCAGACGCCCCAGACGGCGCGGCGCGTCGAAGGTGGCGGCGAGCGTGAAGCGTTGGCGTCGGTCGAGGAGGCTGCGCGCTCGCTCGCCGCGGAAGTCGCCGGGGCGCAGCGCGCTCGAAGTGTTGACCACGCCGTCGTCGATCAGGCGCGAGAGCGTGTAGGCCGCGCGCAGAGAGCCGCCCGCGCCCCGCTCGAAAAGTTTGAAACGCCGCCGCGCCTCGACGACGAGGCCGTGGTAGAAGCTGTTGCCGGCCGAGACGAGCTGTTCGACCTGCACGCGCGAGGGGTCTGGGCGGAGCGGCTGGAGCGCGGCGAGCGCCGCGTCGAGCGTCGCGGTCGAGCCGACGCCGTTCAGGTTGAAGACGGAGACGGGGACGCCGAACTCGACGACGCGCGTGATGTTGCTCGCGGCCGTCGGCGCGAGCGTGAAGCGCACAAGCTCGCCCGCCGCCGAGGCGTCGTAGACGGGGCGCGCGCCCGACGTGTCGCGGAAGTTCGCGAAGTCGCGCGAGAGCAGGTAGGCGGTGAAGTCCGCGAAGCCCGCCGGAAGCCTCGGGGCATTTGCATTAAATTCGCGCCAGAGGTGAAGGCCGCGGTTAAAGGTGTAGCTCGTCTCCACGACGAAGCCGCGCCCCAGCTCGCGCTCTAGCCCAAAGTTGGCCTGATAGCTTTCGGGTATGCGCAAACTCGGGTCGAGGCGGCGCGAGAAGTCCGTGAGGCGCGCGCCGAAGTCGCGGACGGGCGGCGAGTCGGCGGCGAGCGTCTGGGGGAAGCGCAGGTGCGCGGCGATGAAGGCGCGGCGCTCGGTGGGAGGAAGGTCGTTGGTGTCGAACTCGACGACCGCGCGGCCGAGCGCGAAGTCGTCGAGCGTGCGGAGCAGCGCGCGGTTGTAGAAGACGCCCGCGCCCGCGCGCAGCGCCGTGCGGCCGTCGCCCGTGAGGTCGAGGGCGAGGCCGAGCCGCGGGCCGAAGTTGTTCGTGTCCCTGAGCACGCTCTCGCGCTCGTAGCGGAGGCCGGCGGTGAGCGTGAGGCGAGTGTGCGGGCGCCACTCGCCCTGCGCGTAGAGGCCGGCGTAGGTGTTGCGCTGGACGGACTCGGTGTTGAAGCGTTGGCGGAAGCGCGACGGGGCGTTGGCTAAAAAGTCGCCCGCGCTCGCGAAGCTGTAGGTGCCGGTCGCGTCGGCGAGGTCGATGAAGGTCGAGCGGACGCGTTGGAGGTCGGCGCCGAGCTTGAAGGTGTGCGCGCCGCCGACGAGCGTCAGATTCTCCTGAAGCTGGAAGCGCGTCTCGGCGCGGTCGGTCGCGCCCGAGGTCGAGGAGCCGGCGACGAGCGTGCCCGAGCGGTCTTCTGCGTCCGCCGACGCGCCGAGCGGGTCTTCGATGTCGATGAGGACGACCGGGCGCGCGCCTGTCGCGTGAAGGCTCGGGCGCAGCCGCGAGAGTTGCGCGCGGAGTTGGTTGACGGCGCGCGCGTTGATGACGAGGTTGTCGGTGTAGGCGAGCGCGTCGGTGTCGCGGCGTCGGCCTTGCAGGCTCTCGGCGAGGCGCAGGCCGCCGCCGAACTGGCGTAGATTTTTTGAGCGGCCCAGTTGAAGAAGAAGAGTGCCGTTGTGCGCCGCCGTGTAGTTGTGATCGAGGCGCGCGGTGAGCGCGGTCGTGTCGAGCGGCGTCGAGACGCGCTCGACGAAGGGCGCGAGTTCGGCCGGCGCGTGGGGCGGCGTGACCCCGGATTCAGAAGCCTCGAAGCGTCGGCCCGAGAGCGTCGTCGGGCGCGGCAGGGGGAACGCCGCGTTCTGCTCGACGGGGACGAGCGCGTCGATGAGCGTCGAGTCGAGAAAGCGGTCGCGTTCGTAGGCGACGAAGAAGAAGGTGCGGCCGCGCCCGTCGTACGCGAGCGGGCCGAACAGGCGCGCGGGCAGCCGCAGGGGGCCGCCGAGCGTGAAGCCGGGGCGGTGCTCCTGAAGCGGGAGGCGTTTGAGCTTGCGCCGGTTGTTGTTCCACGTGTTCGCGTCGAGCGACTCGTCGCGGAAGAAGTAGGAGAGCCGTCCGCGCAACTCGTTCGAGCCGGCGCGCGTGCGGAGGTTGACGCGGCCGCCGGAGGCGCGTCCGTACTCGGCGGAGAACTGGCTGGTGACGACCTGCACCTCCTCGACCGCGCCGTGCGGCGGCTGAAAGCGTTCGCGCGCGGCGCGGTCGTCGTTGTTGTCCAGCCCGTCCACGGTGACGTTGTTCGAGTAGGCGGCGCCGCCCGCCAGCGCGAAGACGCCGGCCTCTTCGGGGGCGGCGGCCGCGCGTCTCGCCGCGGCGCGCCCCGACTCGTCGCGGTCTTCGGCCGCGTCGCGCGTCGAGAGCGGTTCCTCGGTGACGCCGCCGAGCAGCAGGACGAAGTCGAGCGGCGAGCCGGAGAAGGACGGCAGCCTCTCCAACTCCTCGCGCGCGAGGCTCCCGCCCGCGACGGTGCGCGTCGCGTCGAGCGCGGCCGCGCCCGCCTCGCTCACGACAGTCTGCTCGGCCGCGACGCCCTCGGGGCGCAGCGTGAAGTCTACGCGCACGGACTCGCCGGAGAGAGTCCACACTTCCCTCCTCTCCTCCGCCGCGAAGCCCGCGCGCGCCGCGCTCAGCGTGTAGACGCCCGGCGGGAGTTCGACCAGGCGGTAGCGGCCGGCCGCGTCCGTCACACACGCGCGCTCGATCTTCGTCCCGGCGAGCCGCGCGGCGACGCCCGCGCCGGGGACGACCGCGCCGTGCTGGTCTGTGACGACGCCGGAGAAGGAGACTTCGTCGAGGTCTTGCGCGCGCGCCGCTCGTTGAGGCGTGAAGAGGCAGGCGAGCGCGGCGACGATGACGAGAGCGATGACGAGAGCGCTGCTGTAGAGAGTCCGAAGGGCTTGGGGGTGAGAAGCAGAGTTCGCGCGAGGCTTCGCGCGGAAGTCGAGAGCGTTGCCGTTCATGTTCTATTCTCCCGGCGGCCGGGTCGTGCCGCCTCGCGCGCCGAACGGCATGGCGGTGAAGTTAAGGCGCGCGGCTGTGTCTGAGGGCCTTTGTGTCGGAGGGCGCGCACTCTATCACCGGCGATAGTCGCGCGCAAGTGAATTCCTTCCCGGCAGTGTTCCGGGAAAATTCATTGACATGGGTTTAGAATGGGAGTAGAAGTTCTGCGCGCTGACGAACGCTGCCGCGTCCTCTCCTCAGGCGTGGCCTTCTCGCCACCTTTTACCTCAGACGGCCGTTTCTCACTATAATCTGGAGGCCATCGTGGAAAACAGAAACCAGTTGCATCTCAGCCGGCGGGGCTTCTTCAGTTTTCTGACCTTGGTGGTAGCCCTTATCCTGACGCCGTTGTCACTCGCTTCACTACGCGATGGCGCACAGGATGCCGACAACACGGGAGACACTGTGTTAGAAAAGGCGGACGACTTCCACCCGCCCGTCACGATCACTCTCATCAAAACGCACATTGGAACCCTCAAACTCGGCAGAAAGTTTTCCGGCGGTGAAGACTGGTTTAAAAGGCTAACCGTCGTGGTGCGTAACGATTCGGTCAGGCCCATCACGTACTTGTCAGTCAAGCTGCGTTTCCCGCGCCCCCAGGGGCAGGAGAAGGAGTTGGATTTTGTCGAGCAGTTTACCTATGGGGTAAGCCCTATACCCGACCTGAGCGGTGAGGTCTTAACCAACACGGCACGTCCCGTTAGGCCGGGGGAGAGCATTGAACTCGGATTGACGGACGAGGATTACCTAGAAATTAAAGGCCATTTGAAGTCCATAAAATATCCGGCAAGTATCAAAAGAATCAGACTGTCTGTCCAGATGATAGGCTTCGATGACGGCACTGTATGGATGGGTGGGAAACAGTACGTCCTGGATAGCGCTAATCCGGGTAGGCTGATCCCGCTAGAAAAAAAAGTGGCCGTAACTCCATTGGCGCGTCTACCTTACGGTTCCTTCCGACGGGATTTAATTTCGACGGGCCGGTTAGCTACCGACCGAGAACGCGCGTGGCTAGGGAGGAAGGGGCAGGATTGTGCGGTGACGAGATTCAACGTGTTGACAGATGGGACTGCGTCGGCGCTTCTTGTTACGCCACGAACGTGTCCGTCGGCGGCTTCACCACTGGCAGCATGGCGACCGAACAAGTCTCCGTGAGGTGTAAGTCCAGCACCATTGGCGGCACGTGCTCGTCAAAGCTGGTAGTTAACGACCTTACGACCTGCCCCACACCCACCCCGACTCCCACCTCGACTCCGGAGCCTTCTTGTGGCACGGCAGGGAGCTTCTGTGTTTCCTCGTCCGAATGCTGTGAGGGATACACCTGTAGTGGATTTGGCGTCTGTGCGGCTGGTGACGGAGACTTCGGACTCTGCGACATAGGATGCTCGTGGAGCTTCTATGAGGGGCGGTGCGTCTGCAACAGCCCCGTCTTGATTGACACCACGGGCGACGGCTTCAACCTCACCGATGCGGCAGGTGGAGTCTTCTTCGACCTCAACGGCGACCGCGTCAAGGAGCGGCTGGCTTGGACGGCCGAAGGCTCGGACGACTCGTGGCTCGTCTTAGATCGCAATGGCAACGGCTCGATTGATGACGGCGCAGAGATGTTCGGCAACCACACGCCACAGCCCGAACCCCCGGCCGGCGTAGAGAAGAACGGGTTCCTCGCCCTAGCCGAATTCGACGCGCCGGGGAGTGGCGGCAACGCGGACCGTGTGGTTGACCGGCGCGATTCCATCTTCCCCGCGCTGCGGCTGTGGCAGGACGCGAACCATAACGGCCTGTCGGAGCCGGAAGAACTGCACACACTCCCGTCGCTGGACGTGGCTCGGTTACATCTCGGCTACAAGGAGTCGAGGAAGACTGACGCCTACGGCAACCGCTTCCGCTACCGCGCGAAGGTGGACGACGCGAAGGGCGCCAAGGTGAGCCGCTGGGCGTGGGACGTATTTCTGGTAAGCAGCGAGTAACGGCGTGCGCGGATGTACGCCGCGGGCGCCCGCCGCCACATTCTTCATACAAGTCAACAAATCCTCTCCAAGAGCCTCCGCGAGAAAAATCATCGGCGCGGCCGGCGACGCGGCGAGTCGCTAGACTCGGTTCGCTTCCGGGGTTAGGATGTGCGGCAAGTTCTACGGATGAATCTACGCCTCCCGGACACCCGTCCGCGTCGAAGGACAACAGACATGAAAAGAATGTTGAGACTAACGGTCGCCTTGTTGTTGCTGGCCCCCGCCGCCGCGCGCGCGCAGACGAACGCGCCGTCGGTCTGGACGCCCGAGTTGCAGATCAGAGTCAAAGGCGTCGGCTCGCCGCGCGTGTCGCCCGACGGCAGGAGGGTCGTCTACACGGTCAGCGACCCCGTGACGACGCCCGACCGGAGCGAGTACGTCACGCAGATTTGGATGGCGAGCGCCGACGGCAGGGAGAACTTCCAACTCACCTTCGGCGACAAGTCCTCGACCAACCCGAAGTGGTCGCCCGACGGCAACTGGGTCGCCTTCACGTCGAACCGCAAGGAGAACAAGAACAACCTCTACGTGTTGCGCGCCGCGGGCGGCGAGGCCGACCCGCTGACCGACGTGAAGTCGGGCGTCTCGGACTTCGAGTGGTCGCCCGACGGACGCTCCATCGCCTACGCGATGGCCGACCCGAAGTCGGAGGAGGAGGAGAAGAACGACAAGGCCAAGAACGATTTTCGCTGGGTGGACGAGAACGTGAAGATGTCGCGGCTCTACGTCGTCCCCGTCCAGCGGGACGCCGCCGGCAAGCGCGAGTCGCGTAAATTGACGACCGAGAACTACACCGTCAGCGGCTTCGACTGGTCGCCCGACGGCAAGGCGTTAGTCTTCAGCCACGCGAAGACGCCGGTGGCTAACGACTGGACGACCTCGGACGTGTCAATCGTCGAGGCGGCGACGGGCAAGGTCTCGGTCTTCGCCAACACGCCGGCCGCGGAGTCGTCGCCCGCCTACTCGCCCGACGGAAAATCCATCGCCCTGCTCGTCAGCGACAACCCGCCGCGCTGGGCGCAGAGCGGGCTGATTCAAATCTTCCCCGCGGCGGGCGGCGCGCCGCGGGCCCTGTCGGCTTCTTACGACGGACAGCCGAGCGTCGCGGGCTGGTCGGCCGACGGCCGCCGCCTCTACTTCAGCGAGGCGAAGGGGACGGGGACGCAGATTTACGCGTTCGACGTGGCGACGGGCCGGATTGACGAGGTCAAGGCGACGCCCGCCGTCTACGGCTCGATCAGTCTCAACCACACGGGGACGGCCTTCGGCTTCCTGCGCCAGACGCCCGACGCGCCGGCAGAGGCGTTCGTCGCTTCCGTCTCGGACTTCGCGCCCGTGCAGGTCAGCCGCGCCAACGCCGACATGAAGATGCCGCCGCTCGGCAAGACGGAAGTCGTCCGCTGGAAATCGACCGACGGGAAAGAGATCGAGGGCCTGCTCACCTACCCGGTCGGCTATCAGGCGGGGCGCAAAGTCCCGCTCATCCTGAACGTCCACGGCGGGCCGGCGGGCGTCTTCCAGCAGACCTTCATCGGCGGGCGCGGCGTCTACCCGCTGGCGACCTTCGCCGCGCGCGGCTACGCCGTGCTGCGCCCGAACCCGCGCGGGTCGAGCGGCTACGGGACGGAGTTCCGCCGCGCCAACTTCAAGGACTGGGGCGGCGCCGACTTCCAGGATTTGATGACCGGCGTGGACAAGGTCATCGAGATGGGCGTCGCCGACCCCGAGCGGCTCGGCGTGATGGGCTGGAGCTACGGCGGCTTTATGACTTCGTGGGTCGTGACGCAGACGCGCCGCTTCAAGGCGGCCTCGGCCGGCGCGCCCGTCACGAACCTGATGAGCTTTAACGGGACGGCCGACATCCCCTCCTTCATCCCCGACTACTTCGGCGGCCACTTCTGGGAGGCGGCCGAGCTTTACCAGAAGCACTCGCCGATGTTCAACGTCAAAGGCGTGACGACGCCGACGATGATCCAGCACGGCGACGCAGACATCCGCGTCCCCATCTCCCAAGGCTACGAGTTCTACAACGCGCTCAAGTCGCAGGGCGTGCCCACACGCATGCTCGTGCTGCCGCGCCAGCCCCACGGCCCGACCGAGCCGAAGATGCAACTGGCCGCCATGCAGGCGAACCTCGACTGGTTCGACAAGTACATCGGCAGCAAGTAAGAGCTTTAGCGCGGGCCTCGTCGCCGGGAGCGCGGGCATCCTGCCCGCCAAAGCGTGCGCCAGCACGCTTAACGGAGAAGCGCCACCACTCAAGG
>DASVQX010000066.1:0-12140 GCA_036388915.1 Pyrinomonadaceae bacterium | reverse complement strand
CTTCAAGGCCGCGTCTCCGTGTCTGAAAAAGTCTTCGGCGCCGCCGTCAGGAAACGTTCTCCTCGGCGCGCGGCGGGCGTCGTTCGAGGAAGGCGCGGACGCGCTCGCGCGCCTCGCGCGAGTGGAAGCACTGGAGCTGCGCCTCGGTCTCGTACTGAATCATGCGCTCCAAACTCTCCTGCTCGCTCATGTAGACGGCGCGCTTGGCCGCCGCGACCGACGCGTGCGGCGCCTTGCGCAGGCGCTCGGCCATGCCGCGCGTCTCCCCGGCGAGGTCGGCGTCCGGCACGACGCGGTTGACCAGCCCCAGCTCGTAGGCGCGCCGCGCGTCGATGGCGTCGCCGAGGAAGAACATCTCGCACGCGAGGTTCGACGGCACCGCGCGCGGCAGGAAGAACGACCCGCCCCAGTCGGGGTGCAGTCCGACCTTGACGAACGACTGGCTGAAGGTCGCCGACTCGGCCGCGAGCCGGATGTCGCAGGCGAGCGCGAGGTTGAAGCCCGCGCCGTAGGCCGGGCCGTTGACGGCCGCCACGACGGGCTTGAGCATCTGCCGGATGGCCGTCAGCACGCGGCGCCCGGCGCCGAGCAGCCGCGTGAACTCCTCGACCTCCTCGCCCGCCATCAGCTCGGACATCCGCGACACGTCCGCGCCCGTCGAGAAGGCGCGCCCCGCGCCCGTGATGACGACGACGCGCACGTCGGGGTCGCTCCCGGCGTGCTCCAAAGCCTCGGCCAAGTCGCGCCGCATGTGCCCGGCGAACGCGTTGAGCTTCTCCGGGCGGTTGAGCGTGAGCGTCGCGACGCCGTTCTCGAAATCGACCTTGATGTTTTCGTACATGTTCGGTTTGCCGAAAGCTATCTTCCTTTGAACCGAGGCTTGCGCTTCTCGACGTAGGCGCTCAGGCCCTCGCGCGCGTCCTCGGACTGGAAGAGTTGCTGCTGTAGCTCGCGTTCGAGCGCGAGTCCGTACTCGAAGGGGATTTCGGCGCCCGACTGGACGCTGCGCTTGATGCGGCCGACGGCGAGCGCGGCCTTGTCCGGCGCGGTGAAGCGCCGCGCGTAGGCCAAGACCTGTTCGAGGAACGAGGCGGCCGTCTCCGCCTCGAAGACTTGGTTGACGAGACCGAGTTCGGCGCCGCGCTCGAAGTCGAACAGCTCGCCCGCCGCCATCAGCTCAATCGCCTTCGACTTGCCGACGACGCGGACGAGCCGCTGCGTCCCGCCCGTGCCGGGCAGCACGCCCAAGGTGACCTCGGGCAGCCCCATCTTGCCCGCGCCTTTGCGCGCGATGCGCAGGTCGGCCGCGAGCGCGACTTCGAGGCCGCCGCCGACGCAGTGGCCGCCGACGGCCGCGATGACGAGCTTGGGCGTCTGCTCAAGTCGCGACAGCGTCTCGTTGGCGTGGAGGCAGAAATAGTATTTGAAGGTGGGCGTCATCTCGGTCAGCATCGAGATGTTGGCGCCCGCGCAGAAGAACTTCTCGCCCGCGCCCGTGATGACGACGACGTTGACAGCGTCGTCCATCCGCGCGCGCAGGATGGCGGCGTCGAGCTGCCGCATCATCTCGTAGGTGTACGTGTTCGCCGGCGGGTCGTCGAGCGTGAGGACGGCGACGCCGTCCGCCGCCTCGTACCGGACGAGTTCCGCCGCCGCGTCTTCGGACGACGACGCTTTCGCTTCCGCTTCTGCCATCGGCTTTCGACTCCGTTAGGGGATGAATTTTTTGTGCGGACTAGTTCGGCGCAATGATGGCCGCCGCGCACGGCGCGAGTCAAGCGCGGGGGCGCGGGCGGGGCTTGACAGCGCGGGCGCGCGCCGCTTAGGTTGGCAGCGTCCCGCCAGACACCGAGGAGGCGCATCCGTTCTGGTGATCGGCGCGGTCTTCAAAACCGTCCGCGCGCCTGTGAGAGCAGGCGTGGGTGGGTTCGATTCCCACACGCCTCCGCCAAAAACAAAGGATGAAGGCGGAAGGATGAAGGATGAAATATAACCTTCACCTCCGCCGCCGACACTTCATCCCTCACCCTGCCGCCTTCATCCTTTATGAAAGACTGGATCGCCTTGAACATGACGCCGGGGGTGGGGCCGCGCGCGGCCGCGCGCCTGCTGGAGAGGTTCGGGTCGGCCGAGGGCGTCTTCGGCGCGCTGAGGTCTGAACTGGAGCGACTGCGGCTGCGCCCCGAGGCCGTCGAGTCGATTGCGCTGCGCGACCGTCACGCGGCCGCCGCCGTCGAGCTTGAGCGGCTGCGCGGGATCGAAGGCGCGGACGTGCTGGCGCTCGACGACGGAGCATACCCGGCGTTGCTGCGCGAGATTCCCGACCCGCCCGTCACGCTCTACGTGCGCGGCGCGTGGCGCGCGTGCCTCGAAGCGCCGTGCGTTGGGGTGGTCGGGTCGCGCCGCTGCTCGACCTACGGGCAGAACGTCGCGCAGGGGCTGGCGCGCGACCTCGCCTCGCGCGGGCTGACGGTCGTCTCGGGTCTCGCGCGCGGCATCGACGCCGCCGCGCACCGCGGCGCGCTCGAAGCCGGCGGGCGCACCGCGGCCGTCTTGGGGACGGGGCTGGACGAGGTCTACCCGCGCGACCACCGCCGTCTCGCCGACGAGATTCTCGAACGCGGCGGCGCGCTCGTCACGCAGTTCCCGCTCGGCACGCCGCCCGTCGCCGAAAACTTCCCGTACCGCAACCGCATCATCAGCGGCTTGAGCTTGGGAGTGGTCGTGGTCGAGGCGTCGGAGAATTCCGGCTCGCTCATCACGGCGCGGCTCGCGCTTGAGCAGGGGCGCGAGGTCTTCGCCGTGCCGGGCAACGTCACGAGCCGCAACTCCTTTGGCACGAACTACCTGATTAAAGGCGCGGGCGCGAAACTGATTCAGGCGTGGCAGGACGTGGTCGCGGAGTTCCCGCCCGAGGTCGCGGCGGCGATACTCCCGCCCGAGTCGAAGAAGAAGGGAAGCGGCGCGCGTCCGGTCGAAGCGGTGCTTCCCTCAGACCTCTCGGAGCCGGAGCGCGCCGTCCTCAAGCTCATCACGACGGACGAGCCGGCGCACATCGACGAGCTTTCGGAGCGCGGCCGTGTGGGCGTCGCGGAGCTGTCGGCCGTGCTGCTCGGGCTGGAGATGCGCGAGCTGATCAGGCAGCTCCCGGGCCGGCTCTACGTGCGGAAGCTTTGAAGTCGCGCACGCGCTGGCGCGCGCTTTACGGAGGCTTGCTTTATAATGCGCCGAACCGCGACCTTTGGGCTTTCGAGCGCGGGCTACGCCGTGGAAGGGGGCGAAAGGGATTTGGGCACAGACGCCGGTTCGGTCAGGGTCAACATCTTCAACCAGACCTACAGCCTTCGCTCGGCCAACGGCGACGGCGAGCAGGTCGAGCGCGTCGCGCGGCTCGTTGACGAGCGGATGCGCGCCGTGGCGTCGAACCTCGCCGTCCACGACGTGGCGAAGGTCGCTGTGCTGACGGCGCTCAACCTCGCCGACGAGCTTGAGGGCTTGAGGAGCTTCTACGAGACGGAGCTGCGCGGCATCATCGCGCGCGCGCGGGAAGAAGAAGAAGCTGCCTCCGGCGCGTCGGAAGCCGTCGAGCCGGAGCCGACCGCCGCCGCGCCCGCCGCCGAGCAGGAGCCGTCCCCGGCCGAGCCGCCGCCGACGCAGGACGAGCCTTCGTGGTTCGAGGCCATCTTCGACACCGACGCGCCGCCTTCGCGCGCCGGCGAGGAGAGGCTCAGCAGTCAGGTCACCTCACGCCTCCGCAGTCAGGTCTCGGCGCGCCTCCGACGCCTGCGCCAGCCCTCCGCCGGCAACTCCATCACCGAAGGCGAAGGCGACGACTGACAATCCCGCGGCCCCGCAAGTGTTCAGACTTACCTCGTTCAGAGTTCGGCTTTCAAAAGTCACCCGTTTGAGAAAAGGAGCTGGCCCGATGAGACTCTTCAAGTACTTCGCGGCGGTCGCCGCGCTGCTGTTCGCCTCCTCCAACGCCTTCGCCGACATCGCGCTCCCCAAGCCGCCGAAGCCCCCGCGCAACGACGAGGTCAGGCGCGACCTCCCCTACTCGCGCATGAGCATCGAGCGCGTCGAGGGGTTGCGCGAGGCGCGACTGCAAATCCCGCGCTCGCATCTCGAACGGCTCGGCTTCGCGGCCGGGACGGCGCCGTCGTCGTCGCCGTCGGCGAGAAGCTTCGGCACGGTCGTCGCCGGCCTCTTCATCTCGCTCGGGGTGGCGCTGACCGGCTTGTTGCTTCTGCGCTCGCGGCGTCGGGGTTTGGGCGTGGGGCGCGCGGCAGCGGCGGCGCTGGCGGCCTGCGCGTGCGCGGCCGGTCTGGCGGGCGTCGCGGCCTACGCCAACGCGGGGCCGCCGCCGGGCTACTCGCAGCAAGACCCCGGCACGCTCGTCCGTGCCGCGTCGGGCGGCGTGCTCGCCGGCTCGATCCGCGTCGAGGTGGTCGAGGAGGGGGCTGAGATTAAACTCCTCGTCCCGGCCAAGGCGCGGACGCGCGGCGAGGAGGAAGAGTAGTTGGAGAGCGCGGCCCGGCTCGGCGAGTTCGGCGCGGGGGCCGTCGCGCGCTCGCGCGGCGGCGTCGCGTCTCCCGTGCGGTTCGGCGCGGCGTGCGCCGTCGTGCTCGTCGCGGCGGCGGCGCTGGCGGGCGTGGCCCCGCTGGGCTTCTCGGTCGCGACCGTCTTCCTCTTCGCGGGACCGCACAACTGGGCCGAGCTGCGCTACTTCATCACGCGGATGCCCCTGCGGCTCGGGCGCTCGCGCGGGTTCTTCGCGCTGGCGGCGGCGGGAGTGTTGGGGCTGACCGCCGCCTACGCCGCGCTCTCGCTCGCGCCCGGCGCAGGCCGATGGGGCGAAGACGGTTGGTACCTGTCTCTCGCTTTGTGGAACAGCGCGGCGGTCGCGTGGGTCGTGGCGCTCGTCGCGTGGCGCGGGCGGCAGACGCCGCGGCGCGAGTGGGCTTGGGCGCTGCCCGCCGGGTGCGCGCTCGTCGGCGCGTGCTGGCTCGCGCCGCACTGGTTCTCGCTCGCGCTCGTCTACCTGCACCCGCTCGTCGCGCTGTGGTTTCTCGACCGGCAGCTCGGGCGCACGCGCCGAGAGTGGCGGCGCGTCTACCGCGCGAGCCTTCTGCTGCTGCCGCCCGCGCTCCTTCTCCTGTGGTGTTGGCTCGCCTCCGCGCCACCGCTCGGGGAGGAGGGAGAGGTCGCGTCGCGCGTCGTGAGGCACGCGGGAGGCGGGATGCTGACGGGCGTCTCGACGCACCTGCTCGTCTCGACGCACGTCTTTCTCGAAACGCTTCACTACGGCGTGTGGCTCGTCGGCGTGCCGCTGGCCGCCGGGACTGGGCTGCTGCCGTGGCGCGCGTCCACGGTGCCGCTCGTCAGGCATAAGAAAGGCTGGCCGCGTCTCATTCGCGCGCTGCTCTACGCGGGCGGCGCCGCCGTCCTCCTGCTAAGCTCCTGCTTCCTCGCCGACTACGCGACGACGCGCGACGTATACTTCACGTTCGCGATGGCGCACGTCCTCGCCGAGGTGCCCTTCCTGCTGCGGACGCTCTAGCCGGCGATGAACGACGCGGAACTCTGGCGCTTCCTGCCCGTCGGCTACCTCTTCACGGTCGCGGTCGAGACGCCCGTCCTCTGGCTCCTGCTCTCGCCGCGCCACACCTTACGGCGCAGACTCTTCGCCGGCCTCTGGCTGACGGCGTGCACGTACCCGGTCGTCGTCCTCGTCCTCCCGCCGCTCTTCGACGGCTCGACGCGCGCCGCCTACCTCCTCGTCGCCGAGGCGTTCGCGCCCGCCGCCGAGTGCGTGCTCTTCCTCGCCGCCTTCGGCCGTGAGAAGGACGCCGACGCCCGCTCGCTCTGGCGCGACTTCGCCGCCATCACCGCCGCCAACCTCCTCTCCTTCCTCGCCGGCGAGGCCGCCGCCCGATACTCCTGGTTCGGGCTGCTGGGTTAAGTCGGCGCGTCACGTTAGAATGACGCCACACCTTTTAAAAGAACGAGGGGGAAGTAATGAGCAGCCTGTTTTCCGCTTTCAGTCTGAGGGGCGTCGAGTTTCGCAACCGCGTCTTCGTCTCGCCGATGTGCCAGTATTCGAGCCGCGACGGGCTGCCGAACGACTGGCACGTGGTTCACCTCGGGAGCCGCGCGGTCGGCGGCGCGGGGCTGGTCTGTGTCGAGGCCACCGGCGTCTCGCCCGAGGGGCGCATCTCGCCCGGCGACACCGGCCTCTGGTCCGAAGCGCACACGCGCGCCTTCGAGCCCATCGCCTCCTTCATCAAGTCGCAGGGCGCGCGCGCCGCCATCCAGCTCGCGCACGCGGGGCGCAAGGCTTCGACCGACGTGCCCTGGCGCGGCGGCAAGCCTTTGAGTAAAGAGGAGGGCGGGTGGGAAACACTCGCGCCGAGCGCCGTGCCCTTCGGCGACTGGCCCGCGCCGCGCGAGATGACGCGCGCGCATATCGACGCCGTCACCACGCAGTTCGCCGACGCCGCGCGCCGCGCGCTCGAAGCGGGCTTCGACGTGGTCGAGCTGCACATGGCGCACGGCTACCTCCTGCACGAATTCCTCTCGCCGCTCTCGAACCGCCGCGAGGACGAGTTCGGCGGGAGCCTTGAGAACCGCGCGCGCTTCCCCCTCCAGGTCGCCGAGGCCGTGCGCGCCGTCTGGCCCGAACATCTCCCGCTCTTCGCGCGCATCTCCGCGACCGACTGGGTCGAAGGCGGCTGGGACTTGTCACAGTCCGTCCAGCTCTCGCGCCGGCTGAAAGAGCGCGGAGTCGATTTGATCGACTGTTCGACCGGCGGCCTCGTCCCCGGCGCGCGCATCCCCGTCGAGCCCGGCTATCAGGTGCCCTTCGCCGAGACGATACGCAGAGAGGCGTCGGTCGCCACCGGCGCGGTCGGCCTCATCACCGAGCCTGAGCAGGCCGAAGAGATCATCTCCACCGGCAAAGCCGACGCCGTCTTCCTCGCGCGCGCGGAGCTGCGCGACCCCTACTGGCCGCTCCACGCCGCCCGCCAACTCGGCGCCCCCGCACCCTGGCCCGTCCAATACGGCCGCGCCGTCAGCTGAACGAACTCTAGCGCCAGCCGACCGAGCCGCGGACGGAGTCGATGAGTTTGGCGGGGTCGTAGCCGAGGCCGTCTTTGAAGACGAGCTCGACCTTCTCGATATCGTTGATGTCGGCCGAAGGGTCGCCGCGCAGGACGACGAGGTCGGCCGTCTTGCCGGGCGCGATGGAGCCGACCGAGTCGGCCTCGCCGAGGTACTCGGCGGCGTTGAGCGTGCTGATGCGGATGGCCTCTAAGGGCGTGAAGCCGGCCTCGACGAGGAGGATGATTTCGCGCTGGCTGCCGAAGCCGGCGAGCGCGCCGCCGTTGCCCGTCGGGTCTGTGCCCGCCATCAGGCGGCCGCCCGCGCGCACGAACGCCAGCTCGAACTGCATCTCCTTTTTGAGCGCCGCCGCCCACGGCGAGTCCTTGCGCTCGGCCGAGCGTGCGCGCGAGGCGAGGTACTGCGTGCGCGCATCCAAGGTCATCGCGTCGAGCACGCGCTGCTGGAGCGGCGGGCGGTCGGGGAGGAACGCCTCGAAGACCGCGAGCGTCGAGGTGACGGCGACCTTGCGCGCGACGAGGTCGCGGATCATCTCGCGCACGGGCGCGGAGCCGATGTCGAGCTTGGCGATGTGCGAGACGTTCTCGTTCTGCGGCGGGCACACGTCTGGCCGCTTGCCCGGCAGGAACTCGGTGTCAACGACGATGCCGTGCTCCAAGTTGTCGATGCCGAGCGCGGCGGCCTCGCGGAAGCCGACGGCGCAGAGGTGACCCGTGACCTTGATGCCGCGCTTGTGCGCCTCCTCAATCGCCGCGCCCAGCTCGGCGCGCGAGATGTACATGTAGGCTTTAAAAGACGTGACGCCCTCGTCCGCCCACTGGTTGACCATGCGGCGCGCGGAGTCGGGGCCGTCGAGGACGCGGAACTGCGTGGCGAAGGCGCCTTTGCCGTCGAGGTAGGGGCCGGTCACGCGCACCTTCGGGCCGGGGATGCGCCCCGTGTCGATCAGCTTCTTGATGTTCAAGTCGGTGTAAGGCTCGACGCTCCCGGCGGTGCGCATGGTGGTGACGCCCGCGCCGAGGTAGAGGCGCGGGAAGCTCCAGCCCATCTCGTTAAAGAGCGCGAGGCGGCCCGTCGGGTAGAAGAGGTGCTCGTGCATCAACACGAGGCCGGGGATGACGCTGCGCCCCGCCATCTCCAAGACCTTCGCGCCCTCGGGAATCTTCGCCGAGGCCGCGGGGCCGACCGACAGAATCTTACCCGCGGAGATGACGACCGTCTGGTCGGCGAGCGCCGGGCCGCCCGTCCCGTCGATGACGCGGACGTGAGCGAGCGCGACCGCGGGCGCGTCAACGCTGATGAACTCGCGCGTCTCGCGCGAGAGTTCGGGGCGGTTCTGCGTTCGCGCCGTGGGCAAAGGCAGGAGTGACAACAGGCAGAGGCCGAGCAGGACTTTCCGCATCGCATCCCTCCGGGGTGAACTTAAATTGACTGAATAGGCCGCGGACGGTTTCGTAAAAGTTGGGGGCCGCGCAATAATAGCAGCATCCACTTAAGAAGCGTTCTCGAATTTCAGGGGCTGCAAACCGGAGGGAGTGATGGGTCTAAGGAAGAGACTGTTGACGGTACTGCTGTCGGCGCTGTTAGTCGGCTCGGCCGCGCCCGCGCCGCCCGCGCGCGCGCAGCGCACGCAGAAGCCGCCGCTGCACGGCCGGCACTGGATGGCGATCACGGGCAAGCCTCTGGCGGCCACCGCCGGGGCGATGGTGTTTCAGAAGGGCGGCAACGCCGTGGACGCCGCGTGCGCGATGATCGCCGCGACCTCGACGATGTGGGACACGCTCAGTTGGGGCGGCGAGACGCAGGCGCTCATCTACAACCCGAAGACGGGGAAGGTCGTCGGCGTCAACGCGCTCGGGGTGGCGCCGACGGGCGCTACGGCTGAGTTCTACAAGGGCAAGGGGATGAAGTACCCGCCCGAGTACGGGCCGCTGGCGGCCGTCACGCCGGGCACGCCGGGCGGCATCATGACGATGCTCGCCGAGTTCGGCAAGCTGAGTTTAAAGGACGTGCTCTACCCGTCGATCCAGATGGCCGACGGCTTCGCCATCGAGACGCAGCTCGCCAACACCATCGAGGGGCAGAAGGCGCGGCTCAAGCAGTGGAAGTATTCGCGCGAGGTGATGCTGCCGCACCTCGGGGAGAAGCGCGAGGCCCCGCAGCCCGGCGAAATCTTCAAGCAGCCCGACCTCGCCATGACCCTGCGCAAGCTGGTCGAGGCCGAGGCGCGCGCGCTGGCCGCGGGCAAGAATCGCAAGGAGGCCATCTACGCGGCCTACGACCGTTTCTACAAAGGCGACATCGCGCAGGAGATCGCGCGCGCCACGAAGGAGGAGGGCGGGCTGATCACCGCCGAGGACTTGGCGAACTGGAAGGTGCGGCTGGAGGAGCCGGTCAAGACCAATTACAGGGGCGTCGAGGTCTACAAGCTCACGCACTGGACGCAAGGCCCGGCGATGCTTCAGGCGCTCAACATCCTTGAGAACTTCGACCTCAAGGGGATGGGCTTCAACAGCACGCGCTACGTCCACACCGTCTATCAGGCGATGAGCATGGCCTTCGCCGACCGCGACCTCTACTACGGCGACCCTTACTTCCCGCCCGAGGAGCCTATCGCCGGGCTGCTCTCGAAAGAGTACGCGAAGCAGCGCGCCGCGCAGATGAACCGGGAGCGCAACGACCCCGACATCACCCCCGGCGACCCTTACGCGTTCCAGGGCGGGCAGGCCAACCCCTACCGAAATCTTATCGAGAAGTGGAACGTGAAGCCGACGCCGACTCCGACGCCGACGGCGGCTCCGACCCCGACGCCGCCCGCGAGTCGGGGCACGGCCCGCCCGCCCGCCCGCGTGTCGTCGCTTCAGCCTTCGACGCTTCAGTCTTCACCTCCTCAGTCTTCGGACGAGGAGTTCGAGCGCGCCTTCTACGCGGGCACGACTTCGGTCGAGGCGGCGGACGCCGAGGGCTGGGTCGTCTCGGTGACGCCGAGCGGCGGCTGGGTGCCGGCGGTCATCGCGGGCCGCACGGGCGTGGGCTTGAGCCAGCGCGCGCAGAGCTTCGTCACAGACCCCTCGGAAGGCCCCTTCAACGTCATCGAGCCGGGCAAGCACCCGCGCGTCACGCTCACGCCGTCGCTGGCCTTGAAGGACGGCAAGCCCTACCTCGCCTTCGCCGTGCAGGGCGGCGACAGTCAGGATCAGAACCTCTTGCAGTTCTTCCTCAACGTCGTCGAGTTCGGCATGTCGGTGCAGGAGGCGACCGAGGCGCCCAACATCAACAGCTTCCAGATGCGCAGCTCCTTCGGCGCGCACGAGACGCGACCGGGTCGCGTCCTGCTCGCCGAGGCGATGCCGCCTTGGGTGCGCACGGAGCTGCGCCGCATGGGCTACGACCTGACCTACGAGGAGCGCACTTCGGGGCCCATCACCGCCATCATGCTCGACCGCGCGCACGGCACGATGTGGGGCGGCGCGAGCAACCACGGCGAGGACTACGGCATAGCTTGGTAGGGAACAGCGGAGGGGGCTTGGCCGAAAAAGTTCTCGTGGCGGGCGCGGGCGGGAGGCTCGGCCGACACCTTCTGAAAGAGCTCGCGGCGCGCGGCCGCGGCGTGCGCGCGTTGACGCGCGACCCCTGCACGATGGCGGGCGAAGACCTCGACGTGTTCGGGTGCGACGCGCGCAGTCCCGAGACTCTTAAGGGCGCGTGCGAGGGCGTCGCGGGCGTAGTCTCCGCGATGGGCGCGAGCCTCGCGCTCAGGTACACGCCGCCCGGCGCGACCTACAGGGACGTTGACCTGCGCGCCAACCTCAACCTGCTCGCGGAGGCGAAGCGCGCGGGCGTCGGGAAGTTCGTCTACGTCTCGCTCTACGGGGCGGAAGCCTTGCGCGGGCTGGCCTACGTGGACGCGCACGAGGAGTTCGTCGCGGCGCTCAAGGCTTCGGGGCTCGACCACGCGGTCGTCCGCCCGACCGGCTTCTTCTACGTCTTCGAGGAGATTTTTAAGATGGCCGCGCGCGGCCGCGCCGTGCTCGTCGGCGACGGCCGCGCGCGCACCAACCCCGTCCACGAACGCGACGTGGCGCGCGCCTGCGCCGACGCGCTCGAAGCGGACGACGCCGAACTCTCGGTCGGCGGCCCCGAAACCTACACGCGGCGCGAGGTGGCAGAGCTGGCCTTCCGCGCGCTCGGCCGGCCGCCGAAACTCTTGAGCCTCCCGGCGGGGCTCGTCCGCGCCCTCGCCGCGCCGGTCAAACTCTTCGACCGGCGGCTCCACGACCTCTTGGAGTTCGGCGTCGCCGCCGGCACGACCGACCTCGTCGCGCCGACACGCGGCACGCGGAGCCTCGCCGAATACTTCCGCAGGCTGGCCTCGGGCGCGGGCGCCGCTTGAGCGCCGCGCGTTGACATCGCCGCCGGCCGGGCATACCGTACACAGCCGCCCCAGCAAGACACGGCCGGAAGCGGGCACGCGCCCCCGCCGGCCTCCTCAAAAAGCCTGACGCTCTACTTAAAAACTGAAGGAGGTTCGGGAAGATGGGATTTTTCTCCAAACTCAAGAAGGTCGTGGCGGGCGTGGACAAGGGCGCGGCCATCGCGGCGGCGGTGTTGCCGGGCAAGGCCGGTCAGGTCGCGGGCGGCGTGGCGCAGGGCGCGGGCGTCGTCACGGCGGTCGTCCAGCAGATTCAGGCGAAGTCCGGCTCGCAACTCCCGCCCGAGGAGGCGCAGAAGCAGGCGACGCTCGCGACGGCCGTCGCCGTCGATGACCACGAGGAGCGCGTGAAGGCTCTGGAAGCGGCGCTGGCCGCGCTCGAGGGCGGCTCGTCCGCGAAGGGCGGGCAGTCGGGGTCGTCCGGCGCGGGCGGACAGACCGGCGGCGGCGGACAGTCGGGCGGTGCGGGTGGTTCGGGACAGTCGGGCGGGTCAGGTCAGACTGGCTCGACGGGGTCGTCCGGCTCGCCCGGTCAGTCGTAGGCGGCCGGCGGGGGGGCCAAGTTGGGGGTCGCGAACCGGCGCCG
>DASVQX010000065.1:0-153707 GCA_036388915.1 Pyrinomonadaceae bacterium | reverse complement strand
AAGAATCTGGCGGCGCCCCCGCTTCTCGCGCGGGGGAAAAGTTTTTAAAGGGTCAGGCGGTGGTGCTGAGCGCGCGCTCAAGCTCGCGGGGCAGCGCGTCGAAGCCGGGCTTGAGGACGAACCCTTGCGCGTCGCAGTCGAGCGCCTTCTTCAGGCGCGAAGGGTGGTCGCCCGAGTAGAAGACGATGGGCGTCTCCTTGTCGAACTCGCGGATGCCCTCGCACAGCTCGGTGCCCGAGCCGTCGGCGAAACGGCTGTCGAGCAGGTAAAGGTTGAAGCCGCCGCCGCGCGCAAGCTCCAGCCCTTCGCCCACCGACTCCGCCACCAACACCTCGTAGCCCCACGCGTGGAGCAGGTACGAGATAAGGAAACGCGTGTCCTCGTGGTCGTCTACGAAAAGGATGCGGGGACTTTGACTCAAAGGAGAACTCCTGTTGTCGGCCTTGTGCCGGCGCCGATTCGGCGTGCGGGGAGTCACGCGCCGTCGGGTTTTGAGAAAATTTAGCAAAACTTTCGTGAAACTTCAACCGCCTCGGGGACACATTTGCCAGACTGTTTAACGAGGCTCAAGGATTTCTCAAGTGGTCTCGCCAATTCTCGTCTCAGAGGGCTTGAAGCCCGAAGGGATTTTAAGGAGGGGAAATGAGGTACGAGGCCAACGACAACGTGAAGGGGCGGACGCCGCTGATGCTGGCGGCCTTCCGCGGGGACGCGGCGGCGGTCATCGACCTGCTGGAGAGCGGCGCGGAGGTGAACGCGCGGGACAGCGACGGCGACACGGCGCTGATGTTCGCGGCCTTCCGCGGGCACGGGCTGGTCGTCGCGCTGCTCTTGCAGTACGGAGCGAACGTCTACGCGCGCGCGCGCAACGGCTGGACGGCGAGGAAGGCGGCGCAGTCCGGCCTCCACCAGCAGGTCGCCGAGACGCTCCGCCTCGCCGAGACCGACGGCACGCGCGCGGTGGTCCAGCACATCAACTGAAGGATTCAGGCGCGGGCGAAGTCGATGAAGCCGCGCGCGGGGTCGGTCGAGAGCAGGCGGACGCGGACGCGGTCGCCCACGTCGAGGCCGCGCCAGCCTTTGACGACGCGGCCGTCGGCGGGCGGGCGCAGGAGCCGCGCGAACGTCCCGGCGGGCTTGACGCCGGTGACGACGGCGTCGAAGGTCTCGCCCACGCGCGCGGAGAGGAGCGAGGCGGCGGCGACCTTGCGCATCCGGCGCTCGACCTTGCGCGCGGCCGACTCCATCAGGTTGCAGCGCGCGGCTATCGCTTCCAACTCCTCGCGCGTGTAGGGCGCGGGCGCATCGGAGGCCGTAGCCTTCAGACAGCGCTGCGTGACGAGGTCGGGGAAGCGCCGGTTGGGCGCGGTCGAGTGCGTGTAGTCGTGGACGGCGAGGCCGAAGTGCCCCTCCTGTTCAAGCCCCGGCGCCTCGACCATGTAGTCGCCGGGGCCCATCAGCTTCAGAATCGCCAGCGAGAGTTCGGCGTAGCCGCCGGGGTCTTTCTCGCGCCGGCTCGACATGAAGTCGGAGAGGGCGCGCGGGTCAGGCTCGGCGGGCAGCTCGTAGCCGAACGAGGCGGCCGTCTCGACGATGCGCGGCCAGCGCTCGGGCGCGCGCACGACGCGGCGGAGCGACGGCACGCCCTTCGACTCCAGCAGCTCGGCCATCGAGGTGTTGGCGGCGATCATCAGGCTCTCGATGATGACCTGCGCGCGGTTGTTCCGACGCTGGTCGAGCCGCACGACGCGCCCCCGCTCGTCGAGGACGGGCACCAACTCTTCGCGCTCAAGCTCCAGCGCGCCGCAGCGCCGGCGCAGCTCGTGGAGACCGCGCGCGATCTCGTCCTGAAGCCTGACCTGCCCCTCAAGACCTTCCAGATTCTTGACGGTCTCGGGCGCCGGGCCGCGCCCTTCGAGCCACGCGCCGGCCGAGTCGTAGTCGAGCTTCGCGCGGTTGTGCACCAGCGCGCGGTAGACGCTCTCGCAGTGAACCTCGCCGCCCTCGGACACGCAGAGTTCCATGACGACGGCGAGGCGGTCTGCGCCCTCGACGAGCGAGGTCAAGTCCGTCGAGAGCCGCTCGGGGAGCATCGGGAAGACGTGCGCGGGCGTGTAGACCGAGACGGTGTTGACGGCGGCGTGGCGGTCAACGGCCGAACCCTTCGGCGCGAACGCGTCCACGTCCGCGATGCCGACGAGCACGCGGAAGCCCGCGCCGTCGCGCTCGGCGTACTCCACCTGATCGAGGTCGCGCGACTCCTTGTTGTCGATGGAAGACCAGAGCAGTCCGCGGAGGTCGCGCACGCCCGCGTCCGCCGCCGCGCGGGCGCCGGCGAGCGCGGCCTCTTCAAGCTCGCGCCCGACCTCCGCGGGGAAGTCCGGCTCGAAGCCGGCGTCGGCGACCGCCGCGCGCGCGATGGCGCGCAGGTCTGGCGCGCCGCGGCCGCGCCTCACCTTGCCGTCGCCCTTCACTGCTCTTTCAAGACCAGGACGAGGTCGGTCTGGATGGGCTGCCCCGTGACCTCGATGCGTCCGTCGCCGACGTAGAGGTCGATCTCGGAGCGGACGCCGAAGTTGCCGGGCAGGTAGATGCCGGGCTCGATGGAGAAGCAGGTGCGCGGGATGATCTTGCGCGAGTCGCGCGTCTCAAGGTTGTCGATGTGCGCGCCGTTGCCGTGGACTTCCTCGCCGATGGAGTGACCCGTCCGGTGCGTGAAGAACTCGCCGTAGCCGGCGCGCTCGATGACGCCGCGCGAGACGTCGTCCACCTCGGCGCCCTTGATTTCGCGGCCGGCCTCGACCGATTCGCGGACGAACTCGATGGCGGCGTCGCGCGCGTCGCGGACGACGGTGAAGACTTTGACGTGCTCGTCCGAAGGGTCGTCGCCGACGAAGCCCGTCCACGTCTGGTCGGCGTAGACCGCGCCGGGGTCTTTCAGCTTGGCCCACACGTCGAGGAGGAGGAAGTCGCCGCGCTTGATGGGCGAGAACTTCTCCGCGTTCGGCTGGTAGTGCGGGCTGGCGGCGTTGGCGTTGACCGAGACGATGGGGTGGTCGCCGTCGCAGGTCATGTTCTCTTCCTCGAAGCGGCGCACCATGAACTGCTGTATCTCGTACTCGGTCACGTCGCGGCCGGCGCGTATCGCCCGGCCGACCTCGGCGAACGCCTCCTGAATGATGTTGTGGATGTTGTCGGCGGCCGTGACGTGCGAGCGGTACTGCTCGTCCGTCCAGACGGCCTCGAAGAGTTGGACGAGGTCGGCGCTCGTCACCGGCTCGGCGCCGAGCGAGCGCACCAGCTCTATCGTCCCGGCGTCAACGCGCGAGACGTAGGGGATGTCGCCCGTCGGCGAGTACTGCATGGCGATGCGCGTCGAGCCGCCGGCCGTCGAGAGCGCGTCGCGCAGGAGCTCGTGCAGCCGCGGCCAACTGCTGTAGACGAGTTTGCGGCCGGGGAGCAGGTCGAGCTTGCCCTGCTCGATGGCGTGGTTGATGCGCGTCGGCTCGCCCGAGGCGGGGACGAAGTAGAACCAGCGGCGGGTGGAGAACTGGTTCTGGTCGAGCTTGAGAATCCGGTAGGCGAGCGGGTCGCTCTGGCGGAAGTCGTAGAAGAGCCAGCCGTCGAGCCCCGCCTCGCGCAGAGCCTCCTGTATCTCGCCCACGCGCGCGGCGTTCGCGCCGTCCGAGGTCGTCGTCATAATTTTGCCGTCCCCTTCAGGATTTTTTTGACGGGGCATTATGTTCCATCCGCGCGCCACTGACAAAGCCCGGCAACCGTTTCGCCCCCGCCTGTCGTCAATGTATTATGTCGGGGAACACTCGACAGCAAGCCCCCTTATAGAGTTCTGCCAGAACGCATCCGAGAAGGAGTCTAAAAATGAGCGCACCCATAGACCATACGGGAGCCGCGCGGGCGGATGTCTCCGACACTTCCGGCCTCGGCGGCCACCCGCGCGGCCTCTCCACACTCTTCTTCACCGAGATGTGGGAGCGTTTCTCTTACTACGGGCTGCGCCCGCTCCTCGTCCTCTTCATGTCGGCCGCGCTGCTGGACGGAGGCTTCGGGTTCGAGCGCGGCGAGGCGTCGGCCATCGTCGGCATCTACGGCGCGAGCGTCTACCTCGCCTCCCTGCCCGGAGGCTGGGTGGCAGACCGCCTGCTCGGACTCCGCCGCGCGATTCTCTACGGCGCCGTCTGCATCTCGGCCGGGCACATCTCCATCGGGCTGTCGGCGTTCGCGGGCGGGAAGCTCACGTTCTTCCTCGGGCTGATTCTGATCGTCTGCGGGACGGGGCTTTTGAAGCCGAACATCTCGGCCATCGTCGGCGACCTCTACCCCGAGGGCGGGGCGCGGCGCGACGCCGGATTCTCGATCTTCTACATGGGCATCAACGTCGGCGCCTTCTTCGGCCAGATCATCACCGGCTTCCTCGGCGAAAAGTACGGCTGGCACTTCGGCTTCGGCGCGGCCGGCGTCGGGATGCTCATCGGGTTCGCGGTCTTCGCCTCGCGCGCGGGCAAGACGCTCGGCGACATCGGCATGCGCCCGACGCGCCACCCGGACGCGGCCGTCCAGGCGCGGCAGGAGAGCCGCGTCAAGCTGGTGCTCGGCGTCGGCGTCGCCATCCTCGCGCTCGTCGTCGTGCTGACGGCGCTCGGCGTCATCACGATCAGGGCGCAGGTCGTCGGCCAGTACATGGCCTACGTCCTGCTCGGGCTGGCCGTCCTCTTCTTCGGCTACATCTTCGCCGCGGGGGGCCTCGACCGCGACGAGAAGAAACGCGTGCTGGTCATCGCGGTGCTGTTCATCTTCGCCTCGATCTTCTGGTCGGCGTTCGAGCAGGCGCCGACCTCGCTCAACCTCTTCGCGCGCGACTTCACCCATCGCACCGTGTTGGGGTGGGAAGTCCCCGCGACGTGGTTCCAGTCGATCAACTCGCTCTTCATCTTCCTGCTCGCGCCGTTCTTCGCCGCGCTCTGGACGAAACTCGGCTCGCGCGGGCGCGACATCTCCAGCCCGGCGAAGTTCGCGATGGGGTTATTCTTCGCCGGGGTCGGGTTCCTGATTATGATCCCGGCCGCGAACCTCGTGGTCGGGGCCGGCGGCGGCGCCGACGCCACGAAGGTCGTGGCGTGGTGGTTGGTGGGGAGCTACTTCTTCCAGACGGTCGGCGAGTTGTGTTTGAGTCCCGTCGGACTCTCCTCGATGACGAAGCTCAGCCCGCGCCGCTACGTCGGGCAGATGATGGGCATCTGGTTTCTGGCCTCGGCCATCGGCAACCTCATCGGCGGGCTTGTCGGCCGCTTCGTCGATCCCGAGAAGCTTGAGCAGATGCCGCGGCTCTTCACCTTCACCGCGCTGGCGCTGATGGTGGCGGCGGGCGTGCTCGGCCTCCTCTCCATCCCGATTCGCAAGATGCTGAGGAAGGCGGAGCACGCGCCGGCGGCCGAGCCGAAGGCCGACCCCGACCTCAGCAGCGTGAGGGCGTAAGGGAGTAGACGGTAGACGGTAGACAGTAGAAGCAAAGGCGGCGCGTCCCACTTGTAAGTCGGGCGCGCCGCCTTTGCTTCTACTGTCTACTGGCTACTGTCTACTGTCTACTTCACAGGTTCGCGACGATGAAGTCGGTCATCATCTGCCGCATGTGGCGGATGAGCAGCGGGTCGGTGACGCCGTGGCGCGACTTGGGGTAGAGCATCAGTTCGAACTGGTGGCCGGCCTTCTGCAACTCGTAGAGGAACTGGATGGTGTTCGCCATGTGGACGTTGTCGTCAATCGCGCCGTGGATGAGCAGCAGCTTGCCCGAGAGGTTCGCCGCACCCGCCAGAGGCGAGCCGGCCTTGTAGCCTTCCGGGTTGTGCTCGGGCGTCAGCATGTAGCGCTCGGTGTAGACCGAGTCGTAGTTGGCCCAGTCCGCCACCGTCCCGCCCGCGATGCCGAGCTTCCACTGCTTGCTGCGCGTCAGCGCGTACGTCGTCATGTAGCCGCCGAAGCTCCACCCCCACAGTCCCACGCGCGAGCCGTCCACGTAAGGCAAAGTCTTCAGGTAGGCCAGCCCGTCTTCGAGGTCGCGCAGCTCAAGCGGCCCGAAGTTCTTGTAAGACGCCCACGCCGAGACCGCGCCCTTGCCGCTCGCCGTGCGGTTGTCGAGGTACCAGATGATGTAGCCCTTCTGCGCGAGGAGCTGGTGCCACATGTAGGTGGTCGAGCCCCAAGAGTTCTTCACCTGCGGCGCGTGCGGCCCCGAGTAGGTGAACTCCAGGACGGGGTACTTCTTCGACGGGTCGAAGTCCGGCGGCCTTATCATCATGGCCTCCATCTCGAACCCGTCGCGCGTCTTCACGCGCAGGAATTCGGCCTTCCCCAATTTGTACTGCCCGAGCGCCGCCACGCGATTCTCTTCGATGACGCGCACCTGCGCGCCGTCCGAGGCGTGGAGCCGCGCCTGCGTCGGCGTGTTCACGTCGCTCCAGTTGTCCACGAAGTAGGCGCCGGTCGGGCTGAAGTTCGGGCGGTGGTTGCCCTCGGCCTGCGAGAGGCGCTTGAGCCCCGTCCCGTCGAGTTTCACGCGGTAGACGTGCTCGGCGATGTGGCTGTGCTCGGTGCCGTGGAAGTAGAGCCAGCCGCCGGCCTCGTCAACGGCGTCGATGCCGCGCACCTCCCACGGCCCGTCGGTCAACTGTTTGATGAGCTTGCCGTCGGCAGAGTAGTGGTAAACGTGGAGCCAGCCCGTGCGCTCGCTGCGCCAGAGGAACGAGCCGTCCTTGAGCCAGCGCGGGTTGTCGTCCGACGGCTCGACCCACGCCTTCGTCGTCTCGCGGAAGAGGCGCGCGGTCTTCCCCGTCGCGGGGTCGGCGGCGTTCAAGTCGAGGAAAGTCTGCTCGCGGTTCTGCGCCTGATAGACGACGCGCCGCGAGTCGGGCGACCACGCGACGCGGACGACGAGCGAGTCGGTCGGCTCGTAAGCCGCGAGGTCAACCCAGCGCGTCTCGCCGCCCGAAGGCTCGACGACGCCGAGGCGGACGACGGGGTTCGGGTCGCCCGCGAGCGGGTAGGGCGTGTCTTCCAAGACCTGCCGGCGCGGGATGTGATCGACGACGGGGAAGGTGCGGACGGGGCGCTCGTCGAAGTTGAGGTAGGCGATGCGGCGCGAGTCGGGCGACCACCAGTAGCCGCGCCGGTTGCCGCGCCCGTAAATCTCCTCCTCGTAGACCCAGTCGAGCACGCCGTTCAGAGTCTTCTCGTTGCCCGTCGTCGTCAGCCGCCGCTCGCGCCGCGTCGCCACGTCGATGACGTAGAGGTCGTTGGCGCGCACGAAGCTGATGAGGCGGCCGTCGGGGCTGAAGTCCTCCTCGGTCTCCTCCTCGGGCCCCGTCGTCAGCCGCGCGGCCGCGTCCGCGCCCAGCTCGTAGTAGACGAGGTCGCCCGACGCGTTCAGCACGACGGCCGTCCGCGCGGGGTTGAAGTGGTAAGAGCCTTGGCGCGCGAGCCGCTTCGCCTGCTCGGGGCTGAGGCCGGAGACTTTCGCCAGCGCCGCCTCCATCCGCGCGGCGTCGAAGAAGGGCGCCGACTCGCCCGTCCGCGCGTTGACGCGCAGGAGCGTGGTCGCGCCCGCCCCTCGCTTCGCCTGCAAGTAGTGCTCGCCGTCGGCGAGCCACTCGACGCCCGCGGGCGGCGTGCCCGAGAAGTTGACGCGCTTCGCGGGGTCGAAGATGTCTTCGACGGTCAGCAGCTTCTCCTGCCCGCGCGCGGCCGCCGGGCAGAGGACGATGAGGGCGAACAGAAGTAGGCCGAGATTTTTAGGTCGCATCTTTTTCCAATCGGGAGAAGGTTTTTCGAGCCTTACCGCGAGGGCGCGCGAACCCGCCGGGCGCCCGTCGCGTAAGAATGGTGCGGTGCGTTGATGATACTCTATCCGTCGCTCTTAAGAAAAAGGCCGGACAGGTCAAGGGGGTTTGGGCGTTTGAGAATTGTCTTCTTGAAAATCGCGCTCGTCGTCGCCGCGTGCGCTACGGCGTGCCACTCTTCGTCGCCGGGCGACCGCCAGATGGCGCAGTCGAAGCTGCGCGCCGACGCGGCGGGCTTGACGGCGCAGACGGCGGGCGCAATGCCGGTCGTCGCGGCCACGCCCGTCACGCTCGCCACGCTCGCCGACCGCGCCGTGCGCGAGAGCAGCGGCATCGTCGCCTCGCGCCGCACGCCCGGCCTCTTCTGGACGCACAACGACTCGGGCGCCGGCCCGCTCGTCTACGCCTTCGACCGCGAGGGACGCGCGCGCGGCACCTTCCGCGTCGCGGGCGCCGAGGCGCGCGACTGGGAGGACATCGCCGCCGGCCCCGGCCCCGCGCGCGGCGAGACGTACCTCTACGCGGGCGACATCGGCGACAACGACCGCAAGCGCGAGTTCGTCGTCGTCTACCGCTTCCCCGAGCCGCAGCCCGCGCCCCACGTCGCCGACGGCGCCGGCTCGCAGCCGCGCGCGACCGCGCCGTCCGAGGCCATCCGACTGAAGTACCCGGACGGCGCGCACAACGCCGAGGCGCTCTTAGTCCACCCCTCGACGGGCGACCTCTACGTCGTGACGAAGGGGGCGCAGGCGGCGGGCGTCTACAAGCTGGCCGCGCCCTACGCGGCGGGCGAGGTGCACACGCTCGCGCTCGTCGCGACGCTGCGCGGCCCCGAGTTCTTCGGCGCGCTCGTCACCGGCGGCGACATCTCGCCCGACGGCACGCGCGTCGCGCTCTGCGACTACGCGCAAGGCTACGAGCTGACGCTCCCCGCGGGCACGCGCGGCTTCGACGACCTCTGGACGCAAAAACCGACGGCCGTCCCGCTCGGCTTTCGCCTACAGGGCGAGTCGGTCTGCTACCGCCTCGACGGCCTCGCGCTCCTCGCCACCAGCGAGAAGACGCCGACGCCTCTCATCGAAGTCGTCCTCCCGAAAAGATAGAGGGCCAAGTCAGAACCGCCTGAGGTAGCGGGCGGCCCTTTGCGACGCGGCGGCGCCGGGCTGGAAAGGCCCACCCGCTGCCGCGGGTGGTTCCGACCTTACTTCTTCCCCTGAAACTCTTCGCGGATGTATCGGACGAGGTCTTGAATCTGGCGGTCGTCGAGGGTGTATTTGAAGGGCGGCATGCCTTTGCCGCCGTCGGAGATTTGTGAGAAGAGTCGCTCGTCCGGGTCGGTCGCGGGCGCGCCCTGTCGCAGCGAGGGGACGTTCAACGTGCCGAGCTGCTTGCCCTCGCCCTGCGCGCCGTGACAGGTCGCGCAGCTCCGCTCGTAGATGACGCGCGTCGAGTCGCCGCCCGCCGCCGACGCGGGAGGCTTGCCCGCGCGCGCGTCGCAGCCCGCGACGGCGGCGGCCGCGAGCGCGAGGCACGCGGCCGCCGTCACCGTCGAGAGTTTGCGCGTGAAGCCTCCCGCCCCCGGCATCAGAAGCTGAAGCGGAGCTGGAGGTCTACGCGCCGCCCGCCCGCGTTCTGGTTGCCGCCGCCACCGCCGCCACCGCCGAAGCCGAAGCGGCCGTTGCCGCCGATCGACTGGCCGAAGAAGGGCGAGTTGAGGTTGCCCACCGGCGTCCCGAGGCTCGGGTGGTTGAAGAGGTTCTGCACGTTGACCGAGAGCGTCAGGTTGTAGCGCGACTCCGAGCCTTCGCCGCCCTCACCGCCGCCGCCGCCGCCACCGCCGCCGCGCCCGCCGCCGCCCCCACGGCCGCCGCCGCCGCCGCCGCGTCTTCCGCCTCCGCCGCCACCGCCTCCGCCCCTACGACCGCCGGCCGCGCCGGCCGCGCCCGCGCGGCTCAACTCGCCGAAGCCGAAGGTCTTGCTCGCGCGCAGGTTGACCGAGTAGAAGCCGGGGCCGCGCCCGTAGTTGCGTGGGATGATGGCGAAGCCCGGCTGCGGGTCTACGTCGAAGTCTCCGAAGGGCGTCCGCCGCACGCTCGGGCGCGAGAGGTCTGTGCCGAAGGCCGGCCGCTCGGTGAAAACCGTGTCGCCGTTGATGTCGCGCCCGATGGTGATGTTGAAGGGGCGGCCCGAGTTGGCAACCACTATCGGATTCAGCCGGATGCCCCACGGCAGCGCGTTGATCGAGCCGCCGAGGAAGAGCCGGTGGCGCTGATCCTGCACGGAGTTGCCGAACTCGTCCGACAGGTCGTACTGGTTGGCGGGGAAGTTGCCCGCGAAGTCGGTGTTGCTCTTGGCGAAGTTCAAAGTGTAGTTGCCGAAGAGCGTGAACCGGCGGCTGAAGCGGCTGTTGACGTTGACGACGAGCTGGTGCTGTTTGAAGACGCCGCTCGACTCGAAGCGGTAGACGTTGCCGCGCGCCGGGTCTGGGCGCACGAACGCGCCCGACGAGTCGCGCAACGCGCGCCCCGCCGCGTCCGTCAGCGGTGCGTTGACGTTGCGCGAGCGCAGCGCGTGGAGCGTGCGCGCGCCGATGTAGCTCACCGAGAGCGTGACGCGGTAGGGGAGCTGGCGCTCGACGCTGAAGGCGGTCTGCATCGTGTAGGGCGAGCGCAGGTCGGGCGCCAGCTCGCGCACGGTGCGCCGCACCTGGAACTGGGTGAGCTGCTCGGGGCTGGGGACGCTCGTCACGCCGGCCGGCGAGAAGAACGCCTGGTTGAGCACGGGCGAGTTCGTGTCGGTGACGACGAACTGCTGGCTCCCGCCCGTCGTGCGCAGCGCCTGCAAGGTCAGGTTCTGCCCGAAGCGCTGGAAGAAGATGCCGAAGCCGCCGCGGATGACCGTCGTCTGTTTGCGCGGGTCGGCGGAGGGCGACCACGCGAAGGCGACGCGCGGCGCGAAGTCGAAGTTGCTCGCGATGTGGTTCTGCGCCTCGTAGCGCAGGCCGGCCGAGACGGTCAGGTTGGGGCGGACGCGCCAGTCGTCCTGTATGAACGGGCTGAAGTCGATGTAGGTGACCGAGACCTGCGGGTCGCCGCCCGAGATGGAGAACTGCGTGGGGCCGCCGCCGCGCGCGCGTATCTCGGCCAGCGCGGCCGGGCTACAGGTGTTGGCGGCGCACAGACTTCCCTGCAAGAGGAGCGTGCGGCGGTAGCGTTCGAGGCTCGTGATCTGCACCTGCGGCGCGCCCGCGACCACGTTGCCCAAGGCGTCGATCTGCGGCGCGTTGCCGCCCGCGAAGGTGAAGGTGCCGGCGAAGTTCTGCTCGGATGCTTCGCGCAGGCGGTCGGCGCGGAGGCGCGCGCCCGCCTTGAGCGCGTGGTTGCCCGCCGTCCAGGACGTGTAGTTCTGAAGCTCGAAGTTATCCTGGTCGGTCGCGGAGACCCCGACCGGCGCGCCGCCGCCGGTGAAGGCTTCGAGCACGCGGATGGTCGGCGCGACGAGGCCGCCCTCCTGCCGCCGCCGGCTGCGCTCGTACTGGAAGCGCGTCTCGTTGATGACCTTCTGGTTGATGACGGCCGTCTCGGTGAGCTGGACGGTGTGCTGCGTGTTCTCCACGTCGAAGGCGCGCGACGGGAGGTTAAAGTCGCCGACGCCCTCGTTGACGCGCGTCGTGTTCTCGAAGGTGTAGCGCGCGACGATCGTGTTCGTCGGGTTGAGCTGATAGTCAAGCCGCGGGCTGAAGGTCGTCCGCCGGTCGGGCGAGAGCACCGACTGGTTGAAGGCGACGAGGTTGAGGCCGGGGTCGAGGACGAGGGCGCTCACCACCTCGTTGTCGTCAGTCTCGCGCCGCTCGAAGTCGAGGAAGAAGGAGGCGCGCTTCGACGCGAGCGGCCCCGAGACGTTGCCGCCGTAGCGGCGCGACTGGTAGGGCGCGCGCACGGCCGCGAACGGCGAGCGCGCGTTCAGAGACTCGTCGTTGAAGTTGAAGAACGCCTGACCGCGGAAGCGGTCGGTGCCCGGCTTGGTGAAAATCTCGACGCGGCCGTAACCCAAACGGTCGTACTCGGCCGAGAACGGGTTGCGGTTGATGCGAATCTCGCGGATCGACTCCTTCGGCGGCAGGCGGCCGCCCGTGAAGCCGTCGATGTAAATCTGCGCGCCGTCCTCGCTCGAACCAGCGCCGGGGCCGGCGAGCGCCTGCAAAGCCTCCGAGAGGTCGTCCGGGTCGTCGGGCAGCGCGTCCAAATCTTCGCCGCGCAGGACGACCGCGCCGGCCTGCGACTCGGCCTCGGTGCCGACGGGCGCCTCGGCCGTGACGGTCACCTCCTCCTGCTCGATGGCGACCGTGAGCACGATGTCGAGCGGCGGGGTGCCGCCGGGCTGCACCTCGACGCCGAGGTTCTCGTAAACCGCGAAGCCCGCCTGATTGATCCGCACCGTGTAGCGGCCGGGCGCGAGCCCCGGCAGGGCGTAGTTGCCCTGCTCGTCGGTCGTCGCCGTCTTCTCGACGCCAGCCGCGTCGCTCAGCGTCACGACTGCGCCGATGATGACGCCGCCCAACTCGTCCTTCACGTTCCCGCGCAGCGTCCCGAGAGACTGCTGCGCCGCCGCCGACACGCCCAAAAACAGCAGCGCCGCCACCAACACGAGCGCCCTCGCCGCTTCCCACCTCAATCTACTCATCACCCTCCACCCGCACCTTGTTATCCGAAAGACAAAGTAATTCACATGGATGGACAGGATTGACAGGATTAGAGAATTAAAGATTTGAGATTTCAAATCTGCAATCGCTTCATCCTGTCAATCCTGTCCATCCATGTGAATTGTTCCCTACCCGAAACGACCTTCTCGCTTAACGGGGAGGCTCGCGCGTCGGCCCCTGGCCGCCGCCGATCACGTCGCCGGGGAGGCCGGGGCTCATGCCGCGCTGCCCTTCGGGGCCGCCGCGCTGAAACATCTGCATCCCGCGCACCGCCTCGGCCGAGCCGGTGAGCAGCGAGACGACCGTCGCGCGCGACGTGTCCGCGGACGGCGTCACCGTGACGACCACCGCGTTGCCCTTCTTCAAATCGGCGAGCGCGACCGCGGGTAGCGCCTCGACCATCTGCTGAATGTTGTTGCCGCCGCCGCCGCCCCCGCCCGGGCCGCCGCCGCGCCGCTGGCCGCCGTCGCCCGCGCGCTGCTCGCCTTCGCCCTCGCGGCGACGCCCGCGCTCGCCGTCACGCCGGCCTTCACGCGCCGCGCCGCCGCCCGCCTGTCCACCTTGTCCGCCCTGACCGCTTGCCGCGCGCCTCTGCTCGCGGCGCCCGAAGCGCTCGGCGCGTTGCGCGACCACTTGCTCGAACTCGGGCGTGGCGCGCCGGAGCGTCGAGTGCGGGCCGAAGGCGAGCGTCACCGTCTGCTCGCCCTGTTCGTTCTTGACGGTCAGCTCGCCGCGCGCGGCGTCAACCTTCGTCACCGTCCCGGCGAAGCGCATGAACGCGCCGGTCAAGACCTCCTCGGCCTTGAAGCTCCGGCCGTCGGCCGAGCGCTCGCCCGTCGCGCGCAAGTTGTCGCCGGGTCGCACGTCGGCGAGCGAGCCCGCCTGCGCGTCGGCCGGGCGCATCGAGTCGGGCGCGAAGCGCAGCACGCGCGCGGCCGCCGAGGCGTCAACCGTCACCGAGTCGGCGCCCTCGCGCCCTCGCGTCTGCACTACGATCAGCTTCTTCGCGGCGTCGGCCGAGACGACGCGGCCGTTGAGCCTGCGCCCGTCGTCGCGCCCCTGCCCGCCGCCCGCCGCTGCCGTCGCCGCGCGCGCCATCAGGATGACCTGACGCGCCGCGCCGCCCGACGCCCCGACGCCGGGCGCGAGCACGCGGTCGCCGACTCGCACGTCGGCGAAGGCGGCCGGCTGCCCCTTCTGGAGACTCGTCTCGCCGGGCGGCATCCGCACGTAGGTCGTCTGCTCGGTGGTCGTGACCGCGACGGTCTCGCCCGAGTCGGCGCGCACCATTAACTGCCGCGTCGCCGCGTCAACGGCCGTCACCTCGCCGACCAGACGCTGCCGTGGGGTCCGCGCCGCCGCCGCCCCGTCGCCGCCCTGCGGAGTCTGCGCGCCCGCGGGGGCGAGCGCGAAAAGCGAGATCGTCAAGAAGAGGAAAAGCTTTTTCATTTCGTTCACTACCGCCTTCGTGTTCGAGTGTGTGCGGCGGCGCGCGCCGCTTGAAGGGGAGATTTAACCGCGCCCTGTGTCGTCGTCGTTGTCGGTCTCGGCGCGGCTCGCGCCGCCCGCCGAGCCGGCCGAAGGCTCGTCGTCGCCGAGCGCGGCCGTCGTCGCCTCTATCGACTGCGGCCCGGCGCCGGCCACGCCCGCGCCCGTACCGCCCGACGAAGAAGCACCGCCGCCCGTGCCGCCGCCGCGCGACTCGCCCGCCGCGCTCCCGCCGCTCGGGCCGGAGCCGCCGCCGGGGCCGGCCGGCGCGCCCGTGAAGTCCATCTCGCCGACGGCGCCCTCGGTGCCCTCGGCACGGTCGGCGCCCGAAGCGCCGGCGCGACCCGTGTCTGGAAGCGTCGTCCCAGTGCCGCCGGCGGTCTCGCCCGGACGGAAGCCGTCGCGCTCGGCCTCGTGTTTCTCGGTGCGCCCCGTGCCGTGCGCGAAGCGGTCGGGCGCGTCCGCCCTGTCCTGTTCAGCCATGCTGCCTCCCTTTGGCGGCCGCGAAGTGGAAGACGGCCGCCCGCAAATCCCGGTTACAGGAAAAAATCCAACGCGGCGTCGGCCGCACACACGCGCGGCGGCCGGCGACTCGAAGGGGAAAGACTTTCAGGGGATGTTTGGACTATACCTCAGCCGGGCGCGCGAAGTAAGTCGCGGCGCGGACAAAGCGGCGCGGGCGGAGCGTTGATGATGAAGCGGAGCGCGGCCTTCAGGTCTTCCTCTTCGCCTCGCCGGCCACCTGCGCGTGGCCGAGCGCGGCGACGAGTGTGACGCCGCCGACGATGTTGCCGGCGAGCGTCGGCAGCATCCAGCCGAGGTAGTCGCCCCAGCCCGCGCCGCCGGTCACGACGACATAGAGCGTCTCGACCGATCCGGCGATGATGTGCGCGAACTGGCCGAGCGCGACGAGGTAGGTCATCACGACCACGACGAAGAAGCGCGCCGACTCGGCGGCGGGCAGCATCCAGACCATCATCGCGATGAGCCACCCGGCGAAGACCCCCTTCAGGAGCGTGAGCGCCCAAGGGTGTCGCATCGCCTCGCGCCCGATCTCGCCGAACGTCTCGCGGACGTGCGGCTCGAACAGCTCCGTGCGGCCGACGACGAACGCGAAGAGGAGCGCGCCCGCGAGGTTCGCCGCGAGCACGACGACCCAAACCTTGAGCAGGCGCACGAACGTCTCGGCGTTCCAGCGTTGCAGGAAGGGGAGGACGGCCGTCAGCGTGTTCTCGGTGAAGAGCTGGTGGCGGCCGAGGACGATGATGAGGAAGCCGACGGTGTAGCCGAGCTTGGCGACCAGCGGCCGCCAGCCCGTGTCGGGCAGGTGTGAGCGCAGCAGCCCTTCGGCGACCAGCGAGAAGCCCATCGAGAGCCCGGCCGCCAGCCCGTCCCACGCGAGCGTCGAGGCCGCGCGCCCCAGCTCGCCCTCGCCCTCCTCGCGCACCGCCTCGTAGATGACCTCGGTGCGCGGCGAGCTGCGCCGCTCGACCTGCCTGTGCTCCTCGGCGGACAGTTCGGGCTGCCCCGCCGCGCCCTCGCGCTCGGCCTCGCGCCCGCGCCCCTCCAACAACTTCTCGTCCATCTTCATCACGTCCCCCTTGAACTTTGTGTCGCGCGCCGGCGCGCTAGTGAATGGCGACGCCCCACGGGCCGTCGCCGGCCTTGAGATGTGCGACGGCGCGCGCGGCGGCCGTGTCGATGACGGTGACCTCGTTGGCGCCGGGCGCGTTCGTGTCCGAGCCGCCGCACGCGACGTAGAGCTTGCGGCCGTCTGGCGTGAGCGCCAGTCCCCAAGCGCGCTGCCCCACGGGAATCTCGGCGACGACGGCGAAGGTCTCGGCGTCGAAGACGACGACCGTCTTTCCGCGACCCGTCGAGACGTAGACCCTCCGCCCGTCGGGCGAGGCGGCGACGCCCATCGGCTTGACGCCGTCGGGGTTGTTGGGCACGGGGACGCGGCGCAGCACCGCGTGCGTCCTCGCGTCCACGACGACGAGCGTGCGCCCGATCTCGGTCGTCACGTAGGCGCGCGTGCCGTCCGGCGAGAAGGCGGCCTCGCGCGGGCGCGCGTCCACCATGAAGGTCGCGGCCACGGCGTCGGTCTCGGTGTCGATGACGGTCACGGTGTTGCTCGTCTCCGAGGTGACGTAGACCCAGCGGCCGTCCGGCCCGGCGCGCACGCCCTCCGGCTCGATGCCGACGACGAGCGTCTTGAGCGTCCCGCCCGTCTTCAAGTCCACGACCGAGGCCGTGCCCGCGTCCTCGTTCGACGCGTAGAGCCGCGAGCCGTCCGGCAGCACCGCCAACTGCTCGGGGTCTGTGCCGACCTCGTACGTCTTCAACACCTCGCCACTGCCCGCGTCAATCGCCGCGACGTGGTTCTCCTTCGGGTCGTAGTTCTTCCCCGAGGGCGTGGACGAAGCGACGTAGACCGTGCGGCCGTCCTCGCTCACGCGCACGCCGCGCGGGCGCCCGCCGATTGCCCACGTCGCGACGACGCGGTCGGTCGCCGTCTCGACGACCGTCACCGTCCCGTCGCGCTCGTTCGTCACGTAAGCCAGAGGCCCGCGCGACCCCTCCACGCACGACGCGAGCACGGCGAGCGGCAGGACGAAGGCGGCGAGCGCGGCGCGGCAGGCGAGCGGGCGGCTCATTTGAGCGTGTAGAGGAAGCTGGCGATGTCGCGCGCTTCGCTGTCCGAGACGCCGAGCGTGGGCATGGCCGTGAGCGGGTCTACGGCGCGCGGGTCGCGTATCCAGCGCATCATGTTCTCGGGCGAGTTGGTGAGCACGCCCGCGAGGTACATCCGGCCGGCGACGCGTTCGAGCGGCGGCCCGACCTGCGCGTCCGCCCCGCGCACGCCGGGGATGGTGTGACACGTCCCGCACCCGTAGCGCTCGACGGCCGCGCGTCCGCGCGCCGGGTCGCCGCCGCCCGTCATCTCGGCCGCCGCCTGCTCGGCCTCGCTCATCCCGCCGCCGCAGGCGAGCAGGCACGCGAGCGCGAGCGCCGCCAGCGCGCAGGCCGCGTACAGTCTCGTTGTCTCCGAAAGGTCGCGCATCATTTCAAACCGTGTCGCCGACGCTCGCCGCAGCAGCCCCCGCCACCGCGCGCTCGCGGCGGGCGACGGCGCGCTCCGACGCGCGCATCCAACCCGCGAGCAGCGCGAGTCCCGCCACGACGTAGACGAGCCCCGCCGGCACCCACATGATCAGCCCGCCCAACTGCTGGTCTTCGAGCGGCGTCAAGCCCCACGACTCGGTCGTCCGCGAGTAGGCCGGGTAGAGCACGCGCCCCGTGAACGTGATGAAGGCGCCGAGCACGCCGCTGTGCACGGAGGTCGTGAACAGGTAGAGCACCGCCGCGCCGTAGCCCATCAGCCCGCGCGGCCCGTGGACGAGCGCCCACCAGAACAGGAGCGCCGACCCGAGAAACGAGACGTGCTGGAGCGTGTGCACAAGGTCGCTCTCAAGCGTCGCCTGAAACATCGCCGGGACGTGCCACACCCACAGCGCGGCGGCGTGAATCGCCCACGCCGCCAGCGGGTTCGTCAACGCGCCCCACGCGCGGCGGAACCGGCGGGCCTTCGCCGCCTCGCCGAAGCGACGCGCCCAAGCGGTCGGCACGGCCCACAGGAACGCGATGACCGGCCGTCCCAGCACGACGAGCGGCGCGGCCGCCACCATCAAAACCTCGTGCTGCGTCATGTGCGCCGAGAACAGAACCTCGCCCCACGGGTGGAGCGGCGAGACGAGCGCCACGAAGAGCGCCGCCCACCCGCCCGCGTAACACCAAGCCTCCCACCGCCGCACCCCGCGCCCCGCCCCCGACGCGCCCCACAGCCTCCGCACCCCACGCACGTACAGCCACCCCGACGCCAGCAGGCTCAGCCACACCAAGGGGTCGCGCCCCCACGTGTACGGCAGGTCGGAGAAGTGATGCGGCTTGCCGCCGTGGGCGGCGGCGGGAGTAGACAGCAGACAGTAGACAATCGACAGTAGAAGGCAGACGACCCTCGTCGGGCAAAAGTCAGCCGTCCGACGACTCGCGCCCCGCGCCTTACCGTTGATGAAATAAACGCCGCCCGTCATCTACTTCCTACTGACTACTACTGTCTACCCTCTACTCCCCTCAGCTCCTCTGGCACGGGCTGAAGACGAAGACCGCGATCCACTGCGCGACGACGACGAGCGCGGAGTGCGCGCTGACCAGCATGCCGACGACCGACATGAAGCGGCTGCGCGGGAGCACGCCCGCGCCGTCGTCCTCCCAGAGCGCGCCGGCCCGCCGCCAGTTGCGCCACGCGAGCAGGCCGGCGCCCGCCGCCACGACCAGCGCGAGCAGCGACACCAGATGCAGCGCCCACGTCTGCCCCGACCCGCACGCCCAGAGCACGAGCGCGTAGTTGGCCTGCAACTGCGTGAGCGCGGCGAGCGGCCCCGCCAGCACGCACGCCCAGAGCGTGAGCGGGCCCGCGCCCTCCTTGAACTCTCCGGTCGCTTCGGCGCTCAAACTCCCCTCCCCTCAAATCCAGCGCGGCACCCAGTAGATGATGACGTAGGTCGGCACCCACAGCGCCACGACGAAGTACCAGTAGAGCGCGTTCTCGCTCGCGTCCACGAACCGCTTGCCCTCGACGGGGCCGACGACGAGCAGCGCCAGCAGCACTATCGAGTCGAGCAGGTCGGTGACGAGGTGCAGGAGGTGCGCCCCCATCGTGACCCACACGACCGAGCCGTAGGCGTTCTGGTCCCAGCGGCAGTTCAGATAACCGAACTCGACGAAGCGGACGGCGACGGCCGCGAACGCGAACCCGATCATCACCGCCAGCCAGAGCCGCACGCGGCGCAGGTCGAGCGCCTCGGCCGCCTTCTTCGCGAAGTGGTTCGGGACGCAGCTCGCGACGATGACGACGAGGTTGACCGTCCCCCAGAAGGGGCGCGGGTAGGCGACGCCGGGCGGCCAGTCGGCGACCGGCGTGCGCAGGAAGAAGTAGACCGCGAAGAGGACGACGAACATGCCGCCCTCCATCAGGATGAGGCTCCAGGTGCACCACCACGTCAGCGGCCTGTGGCCGAAGGCGAAGGTCGGCAGCCCCGAAACGTCGATGTCGGCGCGCGTGCTCAAGACTCCTGCTCCTTCAAAGCCATCTCCCGCACGGCCGCCCAGCGCTCGCCGTTCTGCTCCCTCACGTCCGCGGGCGGGCGCTCCTCGGCCAGCCGCTTGTCGGGCCAGAACCAGCCCGTCAGCGTGATGAGGATCGGGATCATGCCGACGGGCACGGCCCACGGCGTGAAGATCGAGGCGACGAACATCGCCGTCGTCGCCAGCGCCGCCAGCAGCGGCCAGATCGACGAGCCGGGGAACTCGTCCTTCAAATCGGGCTCGGCGTCGAGCACCTTCGTCACCAGAACCTGCCGCACGTCCGTCCGAAGTCCGACGACGACCGGCTGATCCGCGGGCTGCTCCCACAAAGTGTCGCGCCCGGCGACCGTCGGCGGGTAGAGGAAGTTGTAGGCGGGCGGCGGCGACGGCGTCGCCCATTCGAGCGTCGCCGCGTCCCAGGGGTTCGCGCCCGCCCGCTCGCCCGCCCGCATGGAGCGCAGCGCGTTGACGATGAAGATGAGCACGCCGAGCGTGAGCAGGACGCCGCCGGCCGTCGCCAGCAGGTTCAGGTCGGCCCAGCCGAGGTGCGGCTGGTAGGTGTAGACGCGGCGCGGCATCCCGCGCAGGCCGAGGATGTGCATCGGGAAGAAGGTCAGGTTGAAGCCGACGAACATCACCCAGAACGTCGCGTGTCCCCACGCCTCGGAGAGCAGACGGCCCGTCACCTTCGGGAACCAGTAGTGGAACGCGCCGAAGAGCGGGAAGACCGCGCCGCCGATGAGCACGTAGTGGAAGTGCGCGACGACGAAGTAGGTGTCGTGCACCTGCAAATCGACGGGGACGCTCCCCTGCATCACGCCCGTCATCCCGCCGATGACGAAGATGAAGAAGAAGCCGAGCACGAACATCATCGGCGACTTGAAACGCGGGCGGCCTCCCCACAGCGTCGCTATCCAGCAGAAAATCTGCACCCCCGCCGGGATGGCGATCATGATGGTCGCGCCGGTGAAGAAGCTCTCACCCATCCGCGGCAGCCCCGCGGCGAACATGTGGTGCACCCAGAGGCCGAAGCCGATGAAGCCGGTCGAGACGAGCGAGAGCACCAGCGCCGTGTAGCCGAAGACGGGGCGGCGCGAGAAGGTCGAGATGATGGTCGAGACGAACCCGGTGCCGGGGATGAAGATGATGTAGACCTCGGGGTGGCCGAAGAACCAGAAGAGGTGCTGCCACAGAACGGGGTCGCCGCCCTCGGCCGGGTTGAAGAAGTGCGTGCCGATGAGCCTGTCCATGATGAGGCACGCGCTCGCCAAGGCCACGGTCGGCATCGCGAAGAAGATCATGAAGGACATCACCACGACCGACCACGCGTAGACCGGAATCCGGTTGAGACTCATCCCCGGCGCGCGCAGCTTGAAGAAGGTCGTGATGATCTCGGTGGCGACGACGAGCGCGGAGACCTCGGTGAACGTGATCATCTGCGCCCAGAAGTCTACGCGCTTGCCGGGCGCGTACTCCGGCCCCGAGAGCGGGACGTAAGAGAACCAGCCCGCGTCGGGCCCGACGTTGAGGAAGAAGGCGACGTAGAGCATGATGCCGCCGAAGAGGTAGACCCAGTAGCCGAAGGCGTTCAGGCGCGGGAAGGCGATGCTGCGCGCGCCGAGCATCAGCGGCAGGACGTAGACCGCGACGGCCTCCATCACCGGCACGGCGAAGAGGAACATCATCGTCGTGCCGTGCATCGTGAAAATCTGGTTGTAGAGGTCGGGGCTGATGAAGCCGCTCTCGGGGCGCGCGAGCTGGACGCGCATGAGGACGGCGAGGATGCCGCCGAGGATGAAGAAGCCGAAGGCGGTGTAGATGAAGCGGCGCCCCGTCGTCTTGTGGTTGGTGGAGGCGAGCCAGCCCCAGAAGCCCGGCTCGTCGCCCCACGTCTTCGAGAGCGCGCGGTGCTCGTGCTCGCCCGCGATGTCTTCGGCGAGCACCTCGTCGTTCGCACTCGTTCTGTCCCTCGGCTCTTCGGCCACTCGAACCTCCGGCGCGTCTTCGGACTTCGGCGCTCACTTCAAACTCTGCAAGTAGTCGAGCAGCGCCTGGAGGTCGGCGGGCTCGAGGTTGTTGGGCGGCATGCGGTTGCCGGGCTTGATCTTCTGCGAATCGACGACCCAGCCCGCGAGGTGCCCGCGCGTGTTCTCAAGCGTCCCGGCGGCCAGCGTCGCGCGCGAGGCGACGTGCGTCAGGTCGGGGCCGACGCGCGAGCCGGCGTCGGTGCCGCGCACCGTGTGGCACATCACGCACGGCGACGAGAGGAAGACTTGGCGGCCCTGCGCCTGCGCCTGCGTGGAAGGCTCGGCGGCCGGCGCGAGCTGCGCGTCAAACCACGCCTTGAACTTCTCGTAAGGCTCGACGACGACCGTGAACGCCATGTGCGCGTGCTGGTGCCCGCAGAACTCCGCGCACTGGCCGCGGTACGTGCCCTCGCGGTCGGCCCTCAGCCACGTCACGTTCTGGTGGCCGGGGACGAGGTCGGTCTTGCCGTGCAGGTTCGGCACCCAGAAGCTGTGAATCACGTCGGTCGAGGTGAGCTTGAAGAGGACGGGCCGGCCGACGGGCAGGTGTATCTCGTTGGCGGTCGTCAGCACGTACTGCGCGGTCGTGTTCTCGTAGCGCACCTCCCACCACCACTGGTGACCCGTGACGCTCACCGTCAGATGATCCTTCGCCGAGACCGAGTCGAGCGCGCGCCCCGTCAGGAAACTGTGGACGAGGAAGACGAACAGGATGACGACCGTCAGCGCGACCCCGACGAGCACCGTGTGCGACATCCGCCGCTCGCGCGAAGGCTCCGGCTTTACGTCGGGCGCGTCCGCCGCCTCGCCGCTGTGCGGACGCCTCCGGCGCGCGAGCGCCGCGACGAGGAAGCCCATCACGATTAAAAAGACCGCGCCCGTCACCCAGAACATCAGCCACCACAGGCCGATGATGCGCTCCGCCTGCGGCCCCGCCGGGTGCAGCGCCGACTGCGAAGGCATGCCGTCGAGGAGGTAGGCGGCAGACAGTAGACAGTAGACGGTAGCCACTCTCACTTCGGCATCTCCGCCGACTTCGGAATCCCGCCCGTCGGGACGGGGTCTTTGCGCTCGGTCGAGGTCTCGGGCGGCGGGCCCGACATGTCGTCGCTGCGCGAGGTCGCCACATCCTTCTGCACCTGACCGCTGAGGCTGCGGACGTAGGCGGCGATCTTCCAGACCTGATCGTCGTTGAGCTTGTTGCGGAACGCGGGCATCCCGTTGGGGCGCCCCTGCACGATGGTCGAAAAGATTTGCGAAGGGTCGCCGCCGTAAATCCATCGCGCGTCCATCAAAGGCGGCCCGATGCCCCCGCCGCCGTGGAAGTGACAGCCGACGCAGTTCATCTGCTCATAGAGCCGCTTCCCCTCCGAGACGGCGTAGGCGTTCCGCTCGTACTCGTTGACGGTCGTCTCGGGCGTCTGCGCCGGGCCGGGCTGAAGCTCCGTCAAACGCACGGTCTGCACGCGACCCGACGGCGGCGGCGTCACGCGGAAGCCGCGCTCCTCCCTCTCGCACGACGCGAAGAGGAGAAGGGCGAAGGCGGAAGTCGGAAGGATGAAGGCCCGCCGCCTTCGCACTACGTTACCCATGCTTGCCGCTGCGCGTCTCATTGTCTCGTCCCCATCCTTCATCCTTGCGCCTTCATCCTTTCACCTTCGGGACGCCGTAGTCGTCGAGGACGCGCTCGATCTCGGGCCGGCGCCTTTCGATGAAGTCTTCGAGCTTGAGGCGCAGCCCCTCGTCGCCGCGCCGCACGCCCATCGAGATGTCGTAGACGAAGGGGAGGAACGGCAGGTCGAACTGCGGCAAGACGGGGACGACTTCGAGCGGCACGCGCTGGCGCCGCGCGAAGTAGCCGGCCAGAGGCCCCCACGCGACGGCCACGTCCACCTCGCCCGCCGCCACCGCCTCGACGATGCGCGCCGGCGGGTTCGGCCGCGCGTAGTCGCCGTAGAGCGTGTAGCCGCGCACGTTCGCCACGACGCCGCGCGCCGAGAGCGCGTGCGCCGGCGGCGTGTTCGCCCCGTCGTCGCCGACGAGTTGCACGCCCACCTTCACGTCACGCAACACCGCGTCGTCGAAAGAGTGGACTTGAATCCCGCCGCCTTTGCGGTAGACGAAGACGTAGGTCGAGCGGTAGTAAGGCGCGGTCGTCGCCGCCAGCTCGAAGCTCGCCGGCACGCCCAAGACCACGTCGCACGCGCCCGCACTCAAGGTGTTGCGGAAGAAGCCGCGCCGCTGCGCCCACCACGTGTATTCGAGACGCTCGCCCAAATCCTCCGCCAGCATCTCCGCCAGTTTGTTCTCGAACCCCTCGCCGCGCTCGTTCGAGAAGGGCAGGTTGTTCGGGTCGGCGCACACGCGCAGCACGCCCGCGGGGCGCTCGAACTGCGGCTGCGTCTGTGTCTGTGTCTGTTGAGACTGAGCCTGCGCTTGCGCGGCAGATTGCGGCTCCGGCGGGCGTACGCAGGCGCTCAGGCTCAAGAGCGAAGCGAGCGCGACCAACAATTTCAAATCTGAAATTTCAAATCTGAAATTCTTCTTAAGGGAGCGAGAAGACATAGAGCATGCCCCCCTTCGTCGTGTAGTCGGGCAGGTCGCCCATCGCGCCCACGTAGCCGAGCGCGGCCGTCGGGTCGCGCGGGTCTAAGCCGCCCGCGACAATCGCGCCCGCCCAGCCGCCGACCCCCGACAGAATCGCCACGTACTCTTTGCCGTCCGGCCCTTTGTAGACGATCGGCTGGCCGATGATTCCCGACCCGACCTTGAACTGCCACACGACCTCGCCCGTCCGCGCGTTGACGGCCTTGAAGTAGCCGTCCATCGTCCCGTAGAAGACCACGTCGCCCGCCGTCACGACCGCGCCGCTCCACACCGGGAAACGCTCGTTGATCTTCCACACCGCGCGCGCCGCGACGGGGTCCCACGCGGTGAACTCGCCGCGGTGTCCGTCGCCGGGGCCCGCGTACATCTTGACGTTGGCGCCGACGTAGGGCGTGCCCGCGATGTAGTTGGCCTCGACGCCCTCGAAGTCCATGCAGAGGTGCTGGTGCGGGATGTAGACCAGCCCCGTCCGAGGGCTAAAGGCAGAAGGCTCCCAGTCCTTCGCCCCCGGCGCGGCGGGGCAGATGTCGCGGACGACCTTGCCCGTCCCCGTCTTCTTCTCCTCGACGTGCGCGACCGTGCCCGTCTTCAAGTCCACGCCCTTCGTCGCCGTCAGGTGCGCGAACGGCTCGGCCGAGAGCACCTCGCCGGTCGCGCGGTCGAGCACGTAGACGTAGCCGTCGCGTTCGGGGCGGACGAGCACCTTGCGCGGCTGGCCGTTAATCGGGAGTTCGAGCAGCAGGCTCTCGTTGATGCCGTCCCAGTCGTAGAGGTCGTGCGGGCTGACCTGATAGGCCCAGCGCGCCGCGCCCGTGTCGGCGTCGCGCGCGAACAGGGCGCACGTCCACTTGTTGTCGCCCGGCCGCGCGTCCGGGTTCCAAGGGCCGGGGTTCGCCGTCCCGTGGAAGATGAGGTTCGATTCGGGGTCGTAGGAAACCCAGCCCCACACCGTCCCGCCGCCTATCTTCCAGGCGTCGGGCGGCCAGCTCGACACGCCCAGGTCCTTCCCCTGATCCTTCGGGTAGAAGGGCTTGAAGTCGGCGCCGATGAGGACTTCGGAGTCGGGGCCGGTGTTGTAAGCCTTCCACGCGACCTTACCGTCCGAGGCGTTGAGCGCCTGAATCCACCCGCGCACGCCGAACTCGCCGCCCGAGTTGCCGACGATGACCTTGCCCTTGACGACGACGGGCGCCATCGTCATCGTCTCGCCCTTGTTGATGTCGCCGAGCTTCGTCTTCCAGACCTCCTTGCCCGTGGCGGCGTCCACCGCGACGGTGTGCGCGTCGAGCGTGTTGTAAAAAATCCGCCCGCCGTCGAAGGCCGCGCCGCGGTTGACGAGGTCGCAGCAGGCGACGCCCTGCGCGGCCGCCGCCGGGTCCGGCTCGTACTTCCACTTGGTCGCGCCGGGGTTCCTGAGGTCGAGCGCGTAGAGGATGTTCGGGTAGGGCGTGACGACGTACATCGTGTCGCCGACGACGAGCGGCGCGGCCTCGTGCCCGCGGTTGACGCCGGTCGAGAAAGTCCACGCGACTTTCAAACCCTTCACGTTGTCGGCGTTGATCTGGTCGAGCCCGCTGTAGCGCGTGCTGGCGTAGTTCTTCGCGGGCATGAGCCACTGGCCGTCCTCCGGCTCGCCCGCGGAGAGCGCGCCGGTGGGGAGCTTGGTCGCCTGCGGAGCTTTCGGCTGCGGCGAAACGGCCGCGCCGCCCTCGGGCTTGGTCGAGCACGAGGCGGAAAGGAGTAGTGCCAGCGAGATGACGAAAAGCGGAAAGACGCGAGCGTTGGGTACGACCCGACTGACTCGGCTCATGTTCACTCCTCGAAGAAGGCGGAACGCCGAAGAGATTTCGGGCGAAAGCTTAAAAACAGAAGGGGGGATGGAACGCGCGGGGATTGTATGACAGCGGGCGGATTGACGCCGTACGAGGACGTACAGAAATTGGCGGCGAAAAATAAAAGCGGGCGCGACGAACTTTGGGGTTCATCGCGCCCACTCATGGCAACGGTCACTGTCCTCACCCCAGCAACCGTCTAGGCATTTGGATTCACCGCATGCCCGAATTGCGCAGAATATAAATCTTTCCGCTCCCGGAATGCAACAGTTATGTAAAAAAAATTCGGCCGGACGGTTTGCACGACGTTCGCCCCTCAGACCAGAGCGGAGAGCAGTTCGGCGGGCGCCTCCGAGACGAACTCGACCCACTCGTTCGTCGCCGGGTGGCGGAGCGCGAGCCGCGCCGCGTGCAGGCACAACCGCGCGTGCGGCTCGCCGCCGTAGAGCCTGTCGCCGACGACCCCGTGCCCCGCGTGCGCGCAGTGTATCCGCAACTGGTTGGTGCGCCCCGTCACCGGCTCAAGCTCGACCAGCGTCCGGCGCGCGCGCCTCTCAAGCACGCGGAGCCGCGTCTCGGCCGGCTTGCCCTCGGGCACGACTCCCCACGGCGGGCCGGCGCCATCGACGCGTCCGACGGGCGCGTCGATGGTCAGGCGGTCTTCCTTGACGACCCCCGCGACGACCGCCACGTAACGCTTCTCGACGAGCCGCTGCTGGAAGTGTTGCGAGAGACGGCTGAGCGCGCTCTGCGTCTTCGTGACCGCGAGCAGTCCCGACGTGTCGCGGTCGAGCCGGTGGACGAGGCCGGGGCGGACGAACGGCCGCGCGACTTCGGAAGCCGCCGGGCGATTGAAGGCGGCGGCGCTCTCTTCAATCAGTCCGCGGTTGAGGTGGTAGGCGAGCGCGTTGGCGAGCGTGCCGCGCTTGACGCCGAGCGTGGGGTGGACGAGCACGCCCGGCGGCTTGACGACGACGACGAGGTGTTCGTCCTCGTAGACGATTTCGAGCGGCGACGGCTCGGGCGTCATCGAGTTCGGCGCGTCGCCCTGCGGCTCAACCTCCACGCGGTCGCCCGCGCGCAGACGCTGCCCCGCGTGCGCCGGCTCGCCGTTGACCGCGCACGCGCCGCGCGCGAGCAGCGAGGCGATTCGCATCCGGCTCAAGGAGCCGAGACGCCCGGCGAGGAACTCGTCGAGCCGCGCGCCGGCCGAAGCCTCCTCGACGCCGAAGACGGACGGCGCGCCCACCTAGTTGCGAAACTCCTGCGAGACCATGATGCCGCGATAGCCGCCGTCGATGATGCCGATGCCGAGGCGCCCGAAGGCCGTGTGGAGGATGTTGGCGCGGTGTCCGGGCGAGTTCATCAACCCCGTGTGCGCGACGTGGACGGTCGGCGCCAGCGCCAGATTCTCGCCCGCCGCGCGGAACGTGACGCCCGCGCGCGTCATCCGGTCGAAGGGGTTCAGCCCGTCCGGCGAGACGTGCGCGAAGTAGCCGCGCGCGAACATGTCGGTCGAGTGCGCGCGCGCCACCTCGGTCATCTCGGGGTCGGGCGCGAGCGGCTTCAAGCCCGCCGCGCGTCGCTCCTCGTTGACGAGTTCGAGCATCTGCGCTTCGAGGTCGGGGCGCGCACGTCCCGCCTCGACCTTGTAGCCCAGCTCGACGCGCTCGTTCGACTCGGGCCGGATGGTCAGGCGGTTGAGCGTCTGCTGGATGGCCTCGTTGAAGACGGGCGCGAGCTGGTCTTCGGCGCGCTCGGTGTAGGCCGTGAGCCGGTTGGCGAACGCGCTCTCGCGCGCCGACTCGCGTAAAGATTCTGGGAGCGGCGCCGCCAGCAAAAGCGACGACAGGATGGCCGCCGAGACCAGCCCGCCCGCGAGACCGGGCAGCGTGCCGAGCGCGCGGTTGAGCTTCCCCCTGTGCGCCTCCTCCGACACGCGCCCCAAAAGCATCTGCCCCACGACCTGTATAACGAGGCCGGCCGCGACCGCCGTCAGCAGAAACGCCGCCGGCTCGTCCCACGCCTGATCCCACTCCACGCGCGGCCCCAGCCAGCGCGCCACCGGCTGATAGAAACGCAGCGCGAACAGCAGCCCGCCGACCCAGCGCACAAGGTCGAGCAGCCCCAACAGCAGCCCGCGCCGCCACCCCTGCCAAATGCCGAGTCCCACGACCAGCGCCAGCAACACGTCAACGAAAGTCACGCTCATGCGATTCAAACCCGAGTCTCTGACGAGTGATTTAGAGTCGGAAGATTATACGGCCGCGCCGGCTTAAAAGCTCCGCCGAAAGAACTCTCTTTTGGTGTCGGAGACGAAAAAAGGGCGCGCCGTCGTCTCTCGTACGACGGCGCGCCCCGCTGAGCCTGTGGGCTCGCTTTCAGGACTAGGGGCAATCCGCCCGGCCCGGACTGGGCGGCGAAAACGTGGCGATAAGCACCGAGTCGGTCGGCGAAGTGTTGTAGTAAGCGTGGCACGTCCCCTGTGGGACGATGATGGTCATTCCCGCTGGGGCGTCAAGGTTTCCGCTCTGAAGCTCCAGATACCCTCCGCCTTCGAGGACGGAAAAGGTCAAATCACTTTCCGGGTGTATGTGCGGGGTCTCGTTGCCGCGAACTACCACCAGGAATGCGACGTCGGTCTCCTGGCCCAGTTGCTGTTTCGCCAACTGCTGCGGATCGGTCGGCGGCAGCTGGTCGATCTGCTGACGCAGTTCATTCGCGATGTCGTCGAGATTCTGGGGTACGCCGGTGGCGGCGTCAGTGAAGAGGTAAGGCACGATGGATTTCCCTTCTGCCCTTCGGTAAGGACAACCAACCTAAACGTTTTACAAAAAGCCGTCGGATCATGACGGCCGTCGCCTTTACCTCGAGGTGGCGGGGGCAGCTTATTCAAACAGCTTAACACCAGCGCCCGACGTCGCATGTGCGACAGGACACATAAAACTCCGGCTCGTGTTTTTTTGTCCGAGCGGCAAGACGAAGACAGGGCGCGCCGTCGTTTCTCGCACGACGGCGCGCCCACGCTCAATCACTTAAAACTTAAACCCTCACCCTTCGGCCGGGAGGCCGGCGGCCGAGGGCCACGTGCCTTCGCGCGCGCGCGTGCGCCCGCCGCGTGAGCCGCCGTTAGAGCCGCGCGTCAGCAGCGCGGCGGCGGCCAGGCCCGCGCCGGCGATGAGCGCGCCCGTCAAGAGCGGGTGGAGCGAAGCCTTCGAGTAGAGGCTCGACTCCATGACGCGGTAGTCGTCGCCCGAGCGCTCCTTCAGCTCGCCCGAAGCCTCGTAGAGCCCGCCGTCGCCGCGCGGCCGCGCCGGCTCGTCCAGCTTCTGCGCGTCGAACATGAAGGTCTCCATCACCTTATCGCCGAGGCGCGGCGTGTACTTCTCCATCAGCGACAGCGCCTTGCCGCCGCCGCCCGCGAACACGTCGCGCCCGGGCGTCTCGGCGCAGTGGAGGATGACTTCGGCCACCACCTCGGGCGCGTAGACCGGCGGCGGCACCGCCGGCTCGTTCTCAAGGAAGTTCTTCGCGTGCTTCGTGTACGGCGTGTCGATGGCCGCCGGCTTGACGAGCGTGACCGAGACGGGCGCGCCCTCCTCCTCAAGCTCCATGCGGAGCGCGTCGGTGAAGCCCTTGACCGCGTGCTTCGACGAGCTGTAGACGCCCTGTAAAGGGATGGCGCGGTCGCTCACCGTCGAGCCGACGTTGATGAGCGCGCCGCCGCGCTGGCGCAGGATTTCGGCCGCGACCACCGAGCCGTAGACCACGCCCCAGAAGTTCGTCTCGTAGAGCCGGCGCATGTCCTCGACCGGCGTGTCCATAATCCTCCCGTAGATCGAGACGCCCGCGTTGTTGACCCAAGTGTCGATGCGCCCGAAGCGCGCGAGCGCCTGCTCGGCGACGCGCCGCACATCATCCTCGCGCCCCACGTCGGCCGCGACGTAGATGGCCTCGCCGCCCGCGGCGTTAATCTCTTCGGCGAGTTTTCGCAGCGCCTCCTCGGCGCGCGCGACGAGTACGAGCTTCGCGCCCCTTCGCGCGGCCTCGCGCGCCGTCACCAGCCCGATGCCGCTCGACGCGCCCGTGATGACCACGACCTGCTCGCCCAACTTCTTCAGCTTCACACTCATTCGTTGACTCCCTGTTGTAAGCCTTGTTCTAAGTTCTAAGAATCGCCCGTCAGCGGCTCCGCGCCAGCGCGCGGTGCTCGACCATCAGGCAGAGGTCTTGCACGACCTTGATGCCGGCGCGCGCCAGTTGCTCGGCGACCGGGTCGTTGCGTATGCCCGACTGGAACCAGACCGACTTCGGTTTGGCGGCGAGAATGTCTTCGAGGTGCGGCGGGATGTCCTCGGGGCGCCGGAAGACGTTGACCATGTCCAGGGGGCCGGGCACGTCCGCCAGTTTGCGGTAGACCTTCTGCCCCATGATCTCGGTCACCTCCGGGTAGTAGACCGGCACGGGGACGACTTCAAGCCCGGCCGAGGCGAGGTACTGCGGGACGTAGAAGGCCGGCTGGTACGCCTGCCGCTCGGTCTTGATGCCGAGCACGGCGACGCGCCGCGTCTCGGCCAGAAGCTCGCGCAGCCCCTCGTCCGTCGTGATCAGATTCTCGCGCCAGTCGCCCCCGGCGCCCGCGCCGCCCGCCTCCGCTTCGACACTCAACTCGACAGCCCTCCCGCCTTTAAAATTGTTCAGTTAGGGTACGCGGGCGCCGCCGAAACAGTACGCACGGCCGCGCCCGCGCCCCGCCCTTCCGCACATTTTATTGCCGCCGCTTTTCAGCCGCCGAAGGCTGCAAACATGGTGCCAAGTCGGCGTCCGCCGCGCCCCGCCGGACGCCCCCAAGACCCCGCGCGCCGGCCGGAAGCGTTGAGAGGCCGAACACGGGAAATGTCATCTAACGTACTGATATAGTTTGAGTTGCGAACTAAGTGGGCTGAAAATTTCTCTTCCAAAACGTCCGAGTCGGTGCTATTATCGCGTCACTTTTTCCCCGGCAGATTAATCAGGCGTGTCTGCTCCGGAATCCCCCCGGCCGCGTCATCTTTTCACTTCAGGGAGGCAGTAATGGTTCAGGCAGCGACAGCCCAAAGACCAGCGAGGACGCCCAAGCCCAGGCTTCGGGAACTGGGCGTCTACACCCTGCCGGACGGCAGGGAGTTCATCGTCAGCACGATCTATCACGACGGTTGCAGTCTCTACACCCCGCACGCGTGGGAGACCTTCGGGACGGCCGAATACTGGGTCGAGAGGGACGGGCGGCTCCTCCACCGCGGCGTCCCGAGCATCTGGAAGATGCAGGACCTCAACGACACGGGGCGCACGGCCACCTACCCGCGCCCGGTCATCCGCTAAACTCACCGGCCGGACAAAATTTTGCGACTCGCGAAGACGCCGCGGGCACCCGAAGAGAGGGGCCCGCGGCGTCTTTCGCCGTCGCCCGCCGCGCGCGGTTTGGGAAGACGCCGCCCATTTGGCCTTTACTCTCCGCATGCCCCGTTGGATAGCCCTTCTCACTCTTCTGTGCCTACCCGTCTTTTCGCCGCCCGACGCCGGGGCCGCGTCGTCGCGCGAGCGCGCGCCCGACCCCAGGGAGCTCAAGCGCGCCGAGGCCGTCCTCTCGAAACTCCGACGGCTCGAAGCGGCCGCCGCTTCCGGCGCCGCCGGCGACTTTCGCAAGGCCGCGCGCGAGCTATCCCCCGGACTCTTCGCGGCCGTCTCGAAGCTGCGCGACGGCGACTTGAAGACTGACCTTTCGACGGCCGCCGCGCTCTACGAGTCGGCGCTCGGCGCGGGCGGCGAGCGCGCGGACTGCGCGCGCGAACTGCGCGAGGCTTACGCGCGGCTGTGCGCCGAAGTAGGCGGCGACCGCGTGCGTCTGCTGCGCGCGAAGGCGCGTCTGCACGCGGACTGGGCCGAGGCCGGCCTGCTCTACGCGCGGGGCGCGCGTGACCCGCGCGTGCTCGACACGTCGAACCTGATTCGCGCCGAGCGCGCCACCGACCGCGCGCTCGCCGAAGAGGCGCTGCTCGAACTCAAAGAGTTGGCCGCCGGTCTGAACGGCGCCGGGCGGGACGGGTTGGCGGGCGAGGCGCTGGCGCGCAAGCTCGAACAGCTCGACCGCCTGCTCTCGTCGCTCCCGCGCGCCCGTGCGGCGCGGCCGCTGCGCGAGGCGCGCGACGCCTTCCGCGACGGCCTCTACTGGAGTCTGAGGGCGGCGCCCGCGCGCTCACTCGTCGTCAACGTGAACGCCTTCGACGGCGCGCCGCCCGGCGCGCTCCCGCGGATGGGACTGCGCGCCGACGACGCCGAACGCGCCGCCCGCGCCAACCTCCGCGCCGCGCTCAGGTTCATCGGCAAGGCCGAAGAAGCGTTGCGACTGCCGCGTTAATTCCCGACGTATTCGGCGAGCGCCGCGCGCCAGTCGCGTAAGGGAGCGAGGCCGAGTCGTTCGGAGGCGAGGCAGCGCAGAGGCGTGTAGCGCGGGCGCGGCGCGGGTCGGCGCATCTCCGACTCGGTGACCGTCTCGACGAGCGCCGCGGCCTCTCGTTCGCCGAGACCGGCGAGGCGCGCCGCCTCCCGCGCGAAATCCTCGTACGTGCAGACGCCCTCGTTGACGACGTGGAAAAGTCCGCCCGCGCCCCTCTCAAGAAGCTCTCCGACTCGCCCCGCCAAGTCTTCGACGTAGGTCACGCTGGCCCAAGTGTCCGTGATGGCGCGGACGCGGCGGCCCGCACGCAGCTCGCGGTGCGCCGTCGAGAGAAAGCTCTCCTTGCCGGCGCCGAAGACCCACGACGTGCGCACGACCAGAGAGCGCGGGTTGGCGTCGAGCGCCGCGCGCTCGCCCTCGGCCTTCGTGCGCCCGTAGACGCTGCCGGGGCGCGTCTCGTCCTCTTCCGCGTAAGGTCTTTCGCCCTCGCCGTCGAAGACGTAGTTGGTGCTGAAGTGCAGGAACGAAGCGCCCGCGCCGGCCGCCGCACGCGCGAGCGAGCGCGGCGCCTCGACGTTGACGGCACGCGCCGCTCCGGGGTCGCGCTCGCACTCGTCCACGCCGAGCACGGCGCAGTTGACGACGAGCGACGGCCGCTCCGACTTAATCAAACGTTCGACCGCCGCCGCGTCCGTCACGTCGAGGTCGGCGCGCCTGAGCGCGAGCACGTCGCGGCCAGAGTCGGCGAAGCGGCGCGTCAGCACGCCGCCGACAAGGCCGCCCGCGCCCGTGATGATTATTTTCATGAGAGTCAGGAGAGGTGTGCGAGGCGGTTGCGCGCCTTGGCGATCTTGCGCGTGACGGACTCGGCCATCTGCGCGAGGGCGTCGCGGCCTTCGCGCGCCTCGCCGGCCGCCTTGAGCATGAGGTGGTAGAGCCTGTCCTGCTTGAGCCGCTTGATGCCGAACTCGATGGTGATCAGCTCCTCTTTCAAGTGTAAGAGTCGCGCGGCGGCGTCCTGCGGCTCGTCATCGCGCGCCGAGGTCGCGCAGTAGGACTGAAGCTGTTCGTCGTCGAGCAGCGTCGAGAGGCTCTCCACGTCCCCGTCGCGGTAGGCGCGGCTGGCCTCGGCCATGATGGAGTGGCGGCGGCGCGCCTCCCCCTCGTCCGCGGCGTGGTCGGGGTGGAACATGCGCGCGACCGACCAGAAGAGTTTTCGCAGGCCCGACTTCGCGGGCGCGGCCGAAGGCGCCGTGCCGTAGAAGTCCGGGCCGCCTTCTTCCGCAGCGCCTTCGTCCTCATCCTCGCCCGCGAGCCGCGCCTCCGCGCGCCGTATCTCGGCCTCGACCTCGGCCAACTCCGAGAGGCGTCCGCCGACCGTCCGCGCGTAACGCTCCTTGAACTCGCGGAACTCCTCCTGCAACGCCGACAGCTCCGCGCGCCGCTCGCCCAAGAGCGCGGCGACGCGCTCGGCCTCGGCCGCCGGGTCGGGCGACTCGGCGCGCGCGGGCGAAGTTTGCAGGTGAAGACCGTCCGTCACAGACGGCATGTTATCAGCACACGACGGCGCGCGTCGCCCCGGCGTGGACACACTTGCGCCCGGCGTCGGTGCGATCAGCGTTACCGTTTGTCCGTGACTTTTGGGCGGGTCTTGGGCCCCCCGATTCCCTTCAAACCGGGCGGCCTTGTCGGGCGCTAAGGCGTGATCAGGCCCTTCTTGATGTTGCGCTGCCACGCCTCGAAGTTCTTCACGCGCCGCTTGGCCTGCTTGCGCGTCAGGTGCATCTTGTCGGCAACGTAGTTGATGCGCTCAGTGCGGTCGAGCTTCTTGTTGTGCGGGACGCCGGGGGCGGCCTGGTAGTGTTCGTAGGCGCGTACCCACTCCTGCTTCACGTCCTCGGTCGCCTGCTTGCCGCGTAACTCTGGCATTTCGCTTATCGTTCTCCAAAGGGGAATTTGAACTTCCCGAATTATACTTCAGACGCCTTTTACTCTACCACACTCTCCCGCTAACTGTTTTGAGACATTGAGTTGCAAGTTTTTTTGAATAAGCGTCGCGCCGACCTTAAGCGCGCGCCGGGTCTTCGGGCCACGCGTGGCGCGGGTAGCGCCGCCCCAGTTCGCGCCGCAGCGCGGGGTAGTGTCGCTCCCAGAAGCCCGCGAGGTCTGTCGTCACCTGCACGGGTCGCTGGTTGGGCGCGAGCAGTTCGAGCACCAGCGCGACGCGCCCGGCGGCCACGCGCGGCCCCTCGCGCATCCCGAAAAAATCTTGCAGGCGCGAGGCGACCGACGGCGGCCGGCCGCGCTCGTAACGCACGCGCGCCTGCCGCCCCTTCGCCAACGTCACGCGCTCGGGCGCCATCTGCGACAGCAGTCGCGACTGCTCATGCGTTAACCGGCGCCGCAGGCGTTCGACAAGGCCGCCGCCGCGCGCGGCCTCGCGCAGTTCGGCGAAGCTGCGCAAGCCCTCGCACAACTCGGCGAGCGCCGCGAGCGCGTCCTCTTCGCCGAGCGCGGGGAAGCCCGCCTCCGGGAACGCGCCCGCCACGAACGCGACGCGCGCGAGCAGGCGCTCGGTCTCTGCCGCGTCGGCGAAGGCTTGCGGCCCGGCGTCGAGCGCGGCCTCGGCTAAGGCGCGCGTGACCTCCGGCCCTTCCGCGCGCGGCGCACGCCACTCGTCCACGACGAGTTGGTCGTAGACGAGTCGGCGCACGACCTCGACCCGCTCGTCGCGCGCGTTCCAGCGCGCCTCGACTCTTTCGGCGAGCGCGTCGGCGAAGAGGTCGAGCAGCCAGTCCGGCTCGACGGCGCTGGCGAGCCGCACGACGGTCTTCGCCGCGAGCGACGCGGCGCGCTGCGCGTCGCCGCGCTCCTCGGCGTCCACCGCGACGAGGAACTCCGCGCCGCGCACGACGCTCGACGGCGCCAGCTCCGCCGTCCCGCCGCCCGACAGAAGCAACTCGACGGAAGAGTCGGCGCGCCCCGTCGCCGCGTCTCGCCTCTCGGGCGTCGCGCGGCGTCGCGCGACGCGGTCGGGGTACCCCGCGAGGATGGAGACGAGGAGCGCCGTCTCGCTCTCTTCCGACAGTGCGGCCGGCGCCTCTCCGCCGCGACTCCCGGCCTTCGTTTCTTCGACACGGCTTTCGACCTTCGTCGCGCCGCCGCGCCGCCCGATGCGCCGCAACTGTCGGCTGACGCGCTCGACGGCGCGCACGGCGTTCGCGTCGAGGTCGCCGCGACGCAACGCGTCGGCGTTGAAGCCGCGCGCCTCGGCCTCCGAGAAGAGTTCGAGCAGCTCGATCAAGTCCGAGCTTCCGTGGCGCGCGGCTTCGCGGCGTGGACGCGAAGCCGCGCGCCCTTCCTCACGGCTTGGCCCCACGCCTCCGAACGCCACGCGCGACGCGCGTATGTCGCGCTCGCTGATGAGCGCGGCGACGACGCACGCCTCACGCGCGACGCCTCGCGCTTCGGCCTCGACGACGATGCGCGCCAGCCTCGGGTGGAGCGGGAGCCGCAGCATCGAGCGCCCCACCCCGGTCACGCGCCCCGCCGCGTCGGTCGCGCCCAGACGCCGCAGCAGAGTCTCGGCGGCTTCGAGTGATTCGGGCGAAGGCGGCTCGAACCACCCGAACGCGCCCACGTCTTCGACGCCCGCGGCGCGCAGCTCAAGCACCGACTCGGCGAGGTCGAGCCGGCGCACCTCGGGCGTTTCGTGTTCGGGGCGCGCGCCGAAGTCCTGCGCGGTGTAGAGACGCAGGCAGCGCCCCTCGCGCGTGCGTCCGGCGCGGCCGGCGCGCTGCGTCGCGCTCGCCCTGCTCACGCGCGAGACCTTCAACACCGGCAGCCCCGACCAAGGCGAGTGCGACGCCACGCGCGCGAGGCCCGAATCGACGACCGCCGCCACGCCCTCGACCGTCACCGAAGTCTCCGCGACGTTGGTCGAGAGAATCAGCTTGCGCTCAAGCGAAGGCCGGACGGCCGCGTCCTGCTCGGCCGCCGGCAACTCGCCGTGCAGCGGCAGGACGCGCAGGCCCGCCTCGGACGCGACGCGCGCGCACGACTCCTGCGCTTTGCGTATCGACGCCGCGCCGGGCAGGAAGACGAGGACGTGGCCGTCCAAACCCTCCGAGACGAGACGGCGCACGGCCGACTCGACTTGAAGTTCGAGCGGGCTCTCGTCGTGGCGCGTGAGGTGTTCGACTCGCACGTCGAAGCGGCGCCCCTCGGAGCGCAGCACCGCGCAGTCGTCGAGATAGCTCGCCACCGGCGCCGCGTCGAGCGTCGCCGACATGGCGACGAGTCTGAGGTCTGGTCTCGAACTCCTCTGAAGCCGGCGGAGCAGCGCGAGCGCGAGGTCTGCCTGCAAGTGTCGCTCGTGGAACTCGTCGAGCACGACGCAGCCGACGCCCTTCAGAGTCGGGTCGGCGAGCAGCCTTCTCGTCAACACTCCCTCGGTCAAAAACCGCAGCCGCGTCCGCGCCGACGCCACCTCCTCGAACCTGACCTGATAGCCGACCGTCTCGCCCAAGCGTTCGCCGCGCTCCTCCGCGACGCGGCGCGCGGCCATGCGCGCGGCCAGCCGGCGCGGCTCCAAGACCAGCACGTCGCCGCCGCCCGCGACGCCGGCGTCCAACAATGCCGACGGCAGTCGCGTCGTCTTCCCCGCGCCGGGCGGCGCCTCGACGACGAGGCTCCGCGCGCCGCGCAGGGTCTCGACCGCGCGGGGCAAAATTTCGTCTATGGGAAGCGGCTGCACGCCGAAGTTCGTAACCGAAGCCGGCGCGGTTTGGCAAGCGGGCGACGCGGGCGGCGGGAGACAGATTTCAGACAAACGCGACACTTCCGCGAGGCCGGCGCGCGACTATTCGCCTTTTTTCGCGGGGCGAGTTTAGAATTGCCGCAAGAAGCCAAAGAGAAAACGGAAACGAAACGGCGGATGGTGACGAACAGGCTCGCGAGAAGGCTGCCCGTCGGGGCGGAAGTGCTGCCCGAAGGCGGCGTAAATTTTCGCGTCTGGGCGCCGCGCCGCACGCGCGTCGAGGTCATCTTCGAGGGCGTCGGCGTCGCGCCCCACGCGCTTGAGCCGGAGGGCGACGGCTACTTCTCCGCGACGGTCGGGCGCGCGGGCGCGGGCGACCTTTACCGCTTCCGGCTCGACGGCGACGAATACCTCTACCCCGACCCCGCCTCGCGCTTTCAACCGGAAGGCCCGCACGGACCTTCGCGCGTCGTAGACCCGGCGCGGTTCCGCTGGACGGACGGCGAGTGGAAGGGCGCGACGCTCAAGGGTCAGGTCGTCTACGAAATGCACGTCGGCTGCTTCACGCCCGAGGGGACGCTCGCGGCCGCCTCCGGGCAGTTGAAGGAGCTGGCCGACTTGGGTGTGACGTGCGTCGAGCTGATGCCGGTGGCGGAGTTTCCCGGCCGCTTCGGCTGGGGCTACGACGGCGTCTGCCTCTACGCGCCGACGCGGCTCTACGGCGAGCCGGACGACCTGCGCCGCTTCATCGACGAAGCGCACGCACGCGGCGTCGCCGTCATCCTCGACGTGGTCTACAACCACCTCGGGCCGGACGGCAACTACCTCGGACAGTTCTCCGAACACTACTTCACCGACCGGCACAAGAACGAGTGGGGCGAGGCGCTCAACTTCGACGGCCCGACTTCGGCGCCCGTCCGCGAGTTCTTCCTCTCGAACGCGCGCTACTGGGTCGAGGAGTTCCACTTCGACGGCCTGCGCCTCGACGCCACGCAGAGCATCGAGGACGACTCGGACGAACATTTCCTCGCCGCGCTCACGCGCGAGGTGCGCGCGGCGGCCGGCGCGCGCGCGACCTTCGTCGTCGGCGAGAACGAGCCGCAGGAGCGGCGCATGGTGGACGAGTTCGGCCTGGACGGACTCTGGAACGACGACTTCCACCACTCGGCGATGGTCGCTCTGACGGGTCGGAGCGAGGCTTACTACTCGGACTACCGGGGCGCGCCGCAGGAGTTCGTCTCGGCGGCCAAGTACGGTTTTCTTTATCAGGGGCAGCGCTACAAGTGGCAGCGCCAACGGCGCGGCACGCCGACCTTCGGGCTGGCGCCGCAAGTCTTCGTCAACTTCACGCAGAACCACGATCAGGTCGCGAACTCGGCGCGGGGCCTGCGCGCGCACCGTCTGACCAGCCCGGCGCGGCTGCGCGCGTTGACGGCGCTCCTGCTGCTTCTGCCCGGCACGCCGATGCTCTTCATGGGTCAGGAGTTCAACTCTTCGGCGCCCTTCCACTACTTCGCCGACCACGAGCCGGGGCTGGCCGAGAAGGTCAGGCGCGGGCGCGCCGAGTTCCTCGCGCAGTTCCGCAGCATCGCCACGAGCGAGACGCGCCCGCGCCTGTCCGACCCCGGCGACCTCGCGACCTTCGAGGGCTGCAAGCTCGACCTCTCGGAGCGCGAAAGCCACCGCGAGGTCTACGAGCTGCACCGCGACCTGCTCGCGCTTCGACGCGCGGACGCGGTCTTCTCGGCGCAGGAGCCGCGCGGCGTGGACGGCGCGGTGCTGGGGCCGGAGGCTTTCGTGCTGCGCTACTTCGGGCGCGAAGATGTTGAAGGGGACGACCGCCTGCTCATCGTCAACCTCGGCGCAGACCTGAGTCTCAACCCCGCGCCCGAGCCTCTGCTCGCGCCGCCGCCGGGGAAGGTCTGGCGGACGGTCTGGTCGAGCGAGGCTTACGCCTACGGCGGGACGGGGACGCCGCCGCTCGAAACCAGAAACAACTGGTGCATCCCCGGCGCGGCGGCGGTCGCGCTCGCCCCCGCCGGCGCCTCGGAGGCGGGCGACCCGGCCGGCGTGCGCGACGGCGCGAGCGAGGAGGAAGAGGTGCGCGAAGAGTCTCTGCGCGGGTGGGGGGAAGAGGGTTAATTTCCGGGGGCGGCGGGAAGGGGTTGTTGGCGAGGATGAGTGAATTGGTTCGCAGGCTGACGTTCACGGAAGCGGACACGCACGACGCGGAGTTGATGCTCGGGGGCGAGTGGCTGGTGACGAACGGGCTGGGTGGCTTCGCTTCGGGGACGCTGGCGGGCGTGCCGACGCGCCGCTATCACGGGCTGCTCGCGGCGGCGCTCCCGACGCCGCTCGGGCGCACGGTCATGTTCAACCACCTCTCGGAGTTGCTGCGCCTCCCCTCGGGCGAGCGCCAACAGCTCGGCGGGCAGGAGAGCGCGGGCGGCCAGCTCGAATGGCCCGGCGCGAAGCACCTGCGCGAGTTCCGTCTGGAAGAGGGCTTGCCCGTCTGGCGCTACGAGTTGGGCGGCGCCGTCGTCGAGAAGCGCGTCCTGCTCGTCCACAGCCAGAACACCGTCCACGTCAACTACCGACTCGTCGAGGGCGGCGGAAGCCTTCGCCTGAAGCTGAGACCCGCGCTCCAGTTCCGCCCGCTCGAAGAGGCCGTCCACAGTTCCGCCGACGAGCCTTACACCGTCACCTCGACCGAAGACCGTCTGGAAGTCTCGACCGGTCACAAGTACCCGCCGCTCCGGCTCAAAATCTACGGCGAGCGCGCGACCTTCGCGCTCGACGGCGGGAAGTTGCAGAACGTTTTTTACAGGACGGAGGAGCGGCGCGGCTACGACCACACGGGCGAGCTTTGGAGCCCCGGCTACTTCAGCGTTGACGTGACGCGCGAGGCGTCCGCGACGCTCGTCGGCTCGACCGAGAGCTGGGAGTTGATCCGCGCGCTCTCGCCCGAGGACGCCTACGCGGCCGAGCACGAGCGGCGCGAACGACTTCTCGCGGCGGCCGCGCCGCCGGCGCGCGAAGGCGTGGCGGCCGAGCTCGTCCTCGCCGCCGACCAGTTCGTCATCACGCCCTCCGGCCGCCAGGAGGACGCGGCGCGCGCGCACGCGGCGGGCGAAGAAGTTCGGAGCGTCATCGCCGGCTACCACTGGTTCACCGACTGGGGGCGCGACACGATGATTAGCCTCGAAGGTCTGACCTGCACGACCGGCAGACACCGCGAGGCGGGCTGGATTCTCCGCACCTTCGGCCAGTACGTGCGCGACGGACTCATCCCGAACATGTTCCCCGACGGCGCCAACGAGGGGCTTTATCACACGGCCGACGCGACGCTCTGGTTCTTCCACGCGCTCGACCGTTATCTGAAAGTGACCGACGACCGCGTCACGCTCGAAGTGCTGTTGCCGAAGATGCAGGAGATCGCCGACAAGCATCTTGAGGGGACGCGCTTCGGCATCAAGGTTGACCCGGCGGACGGGCTGCTCGCGCAGGGCGCGGAAGGCTACCAGCTCACCTGGATGGACGCGAAGTGCGACGGCTGGGTGGTGACGCCGCGCCGCGGCAAGGCCGTCGAGATCAACGCGCTCTGGTACAACGCGCTGCGGCTCCTCGAAGGCTGGACGCGCGAGGCGGGAGACTCGGCGCGCGCCGACGAGTTGAAAGGACACGCCGACGCCTGCCGCCGCTCCTTCAACGAGCGTTTCTGGTACGAGGAGGGCGGGCACCTCTTCGACGTGGTCGAGAGCGGGGAGTTGGACGGCCGCGACGACCCGGCGTGCCGTCCGAACCAACTGTTCGCCGTCTCGCTCGAACACCCGGTGCTCGAACGCGCGCGCTGGGAGTCGGTCTTGAACGTCGTGCGCGAGAAGCTGCTGACGCCGGTCGGCCTGCGCTCGCTCTCGCCCGACCACCCCGACTTTAAGCCGACCTACCACGGCGACCTCAGGACGCGCGACGCCGCCTACCATCAGGGCACGGTCTGGGGCTGGCTCGTCGGCCCGTTCGTGGACGCGTGGCTCAAGGTGCACCCGGAAGACCGCAAGGGTGCGCGCAGGACGCTCGAAGGCTTCCTCCCGCATCTGGACGAGGCGTGCGTCGGCTCGATCAGCGAAGTCTTCGACGCCGTCCCGCCCTACACCGCGCGCGGCTGCGTCGCGCAGGCTTGGAGCGTGGCGGAGGTGCTGCGCTGCTGGGCTTTGACTTCGGAGTGAGCATCGGAGTTGGAGACGTTCGAGGAAGTTCGGAAGGTCGGCGCGCTGCTCGGGGACTTGGGTCCCGAGTGGTACGTCTGCGGCGGCTGGGCGATAGACCTCTTCCTCGGGCGCGTGACGCGCGAACACAAGGACGTTGACGTGGCCGTCGCGCGGCGCGACCAGCTCGAAGTGCAAGACTACCTGCGGCGGCGCGGCTGGAGTCTTGAGAAGGCCGTCGGCGGACGCTTGAGTCCGTGGGGCGCGGGCGAGTGGCTGGCGCTGCCCGTCCACGGCGTCTGGTGCAGGAACGGGGCGCACGAACCTCCGTTCCTTGAGCTGCTGCTCAACGAGATCGACGACGAACTGTTCAGGTTCAGGCGAGACCGGGAGTTGACGCTGCCGCGCGCGCGCATGTCGTTCGTCGCGGCGTCGGGGCTGCCCGTCCTCGCGCCCGAGGTCGTGCTGCTCTACAAGTCGAGCAGCCCCGGCGAGTACGACGCCGACTTCCGCAACGCGGCCGCGTCGCTCTCGGGCGAGGCGCGCGCTTGGCTCAAAGCCGCGCTCGCCAAAACCTCCGCGCGGCACCCGTGGGCGGACGAGTTATGACAGACGAAAGAGGAACCATGAGACTCAAAAGATCAAGCGGGATTCTGCTCCACCCGACGAGTTTGCCGGGCCGCTTCGGCGTCGGCGACCTCGGCGGCGAGGCTTACAAATTCGTGGACTGGCTGGCGGCCGCCGGTCAGACCTACTGGCAGATCATGCCGCTCGGGCCGACCGGCTACGGCGACTCGCCCTACTCGGCCTTCTCGGCCTTCGCCGGCAACACGAACCTCGTCAGCCCCGAAAAGCTGGTCGAGTCCGGCCTGCTCTCGGACGCGGACATCGAAGACGCGCCCGCGTTCCCCGCCGAGCGCGTGGACTACGGCAAGGTCATCGAGTACAAGCGCGGGCTGCTTGAGAAGGCGTTCGGGAACTTCAAAAAGAAGCTGCCGGCCGACGAGGGCTTGCGGCGAGACTACGAAGGCTTCCTCGGGTTCGCCGGCGTGTGGCTCGAAGACTGGGCGCTCTTCGCGGCGCTCAAGGACGAGCACAAGGGCGAGCCGTGGCACACCTGGGCGCCCGGCATCGCGCGGCGCGAGGCGGCGGCGCTCGACGGCGCGCGCGTGGCCTTCGCCGAGCCGGTTCAGGCGCACAAGTTCTTCCAGTACGTCTTCTTCCAGCAGTGGCTCAAGCTCAAAGGTTACGCCAACGAGCGCGGCGTGCGCGTCGTCGGCGACATGCCCATCTTCGTCGCGCACAACTCGGCGGACGTGTGGGCCAAGCCCGAGCTGTTCAAGCTCAAAGAGGACGGCTCGCCCGAGGCGGTCGCCGGCGTCCCGCCCGACGCCTTCAGCAAGACGGGTCAGCTCTGGGGCAACCCCATCTACGACTGGGCGCGGATGCGCGGCGACGGATTCGGCTGGTGGGTTGACCGCGTGCGCGAGACTCTGAAGATCGTGGACGTGGTGCGGCTCGACCACTTCCGCGGCTTCGCCGCCTACTGGGAGGTGCCGGCCGAGCACGAGACGGCCGAGCACGGCCGCTGGGTCGAGGCGCCGGGGCGCGAGCTGTTCGAGACGCTAAAGGGCGCGCTCGGCGGTCACCTCCCCATCGTCGCCGAAGACCTCGGCACCATCACGCCCGACGTGCACGCCCTCCGCGACGAGTTCGGCTTCCCCGGCATGCGCGTCCTCCAGTTCGCCTTCGGCGGCGACCCGCACGACACGCACCTCCCGCACGAGTATGCGCAGAACACCGTCGCCTATACGGGGACGCACGACAACGACACCGTCGTCGGCTGGTTCGAGCAGCGCGGCCGCGCGGACGCCCCCGACGGCGAACGACGCGAGCGCGAGCTGTGCCTGAAGTACCTCGGCACCGACGGCTCCGAAATCAACTGGGACTTCATCCGCGCCGCGCAGATGTCGGTCGCCACGCTCGCCGTCGCGCAGTTACAAGACGTGCTCGGCCTCCCCTCCGACGCGCGCATGAACATCCCCGCCAGCGCCCAGGGCAACTGGGGCTGGCGCTACGCCGCGGGCGCGCTCACCGACTCGCTCGCCGCACGCCTCCGCGACATGACGGCCCTCTACGGCCGCACGGGCTGACGAAGTCCGCCGCCGCGCGTCCCTCACACGCGCGGCCGTACTTTCTTAAACCAAACTCGCCGCCCGCGCGTCAGAAGGTAGGCGCCGGATTCCTCGCCGTGAGTCCGAACGTGGCTCTTGATAAGCGGGGCGGCGTGTAAGATACTGCCGCCCCGGCCGGAAGATTCAGAGAAGCCCTCGCCAACACCTCGCCGCGTACGAACGTCAACTCGAAGACTGTTCGGGGTCACACCTTCAGGAGCGGAGGACGCGCGCATGAAAAGAACCGCACTCGTAGTCTGCATCGTCGTGGCGGCGAGCCTCGCCGCCGCCGGCCAGAGAAGGGCGCCGAGGATTTTCGGCCCCGAGCGCACGCGGCCCGCGACGACTCAGCCGGCACCGACTCAGCCGGCGACGGCCTCGACTCAGCCGGCGACGGCGGCGGGCGCGGGTCAAGCGTCGTCGGCGCAGACGTACAGGCCGGCCATCGAGTTCCAGTCGTTGATGCAGTTGCGCTTCTACGAGAATCAGGGCAACTTCCTGGTCGAGGATTTGGAGGTCGTCTTCCCGCCGCCGGGTTCGCGGAAGGCGACGTTCATCATCTCGCGCGCGAACGGTGCGGCGGTGGCGAGCGTCCCGCTGCGCCTTGAGTCGCCGCTCGCCAGTTACACGATGTTCGGGATGTACAAGCCAGACGGCGTGCCCGGCAACGCCAACGTCGGCGAGCCGGGCGACTACGTCCTCTCGGTGCAGGTGGACGGGCAGGCCATGACGACGCTGCCCTTCTCCATGAAGCGCGAGGCGAGCAACGACCCCTTCAACCCGAAGACGACCTTCGTCCGCGAGGGGCCTTGGCGCGACCTCGCGTACTTCTCGCAGCGGACGGAGGCGCCCGACGCCCACCTCGAATTCAACTGGTGGACGAGCCTGAGGGAGTTGCCGCCGGGGCAGCCGCAGCGCCCGCTGGTCACGCTCCACATACTCCACGGCGGGCAGGAGATCGCCGCGACGCGCAGCCCCGTCGTCATCTCGCAGACCGACTGGCAGTTCTTCAATCAGGAGTTTCACTTCCCCGCCGAGAGGCAGGTGCGCTGGATGACTCTGGCCGACCTGACGAAGCGCGACGGCGAGTACACGGTCGTGGCGAAGGTGGGCGGCAAGCCCTTCAAGAGCTACCGGGCGGAGGTGCGCGGCGGCCAACTCCAGCGCCACCCGCGCAACGCCCTCGGTACCGAGCCGCACACGGACTTCATCTCGCCGCGCCTCGTTGACACCACCTCGCGCTCCAACTCGGAGTACACGATGTACGACACCTACTGGGTCAAGAAGAACTAAAGCCGCTCAAGCCGGGAGCGCGGGCATCCCTGCCCGCCATGAGCGCGTCAGCGCGAAAACGGAGAAGCGCCACATCTCGACGTTGAGACGTGGCGCTTCGACGTTAAGCGTGCTGGCGCACGCTTTGGCGGGCAGGATGCCCGCGCTCCCGGCTTTAAGAGCCGTCTTCTTCTTCGGCGTCTTCGGCCGCCTCTTCGCCCTGCGGCTCGGCCTCGGGCACTTCGGTCGTGGCGTAGCTCAACTGCCCGAGCAGGTCGGGCGTGACGGGGCGGTGGACGCCGTCGCCTTCCGTGACCTGCCGGCTGCACGCGCGGCAGAACCCTTGGTCGAGCGGGACGATGGTGCCGGCGTTCTCGCAGTAGACCGACTCGACCGGCGACTGTTCGTCGTAAGCCTCCGGCGTCGGGCGCGCCGCCTCGGGTTCGGCGTCGTCGCGCGCGGGTTCGTCGAAAGAAGGCTCGTCACTCAGAGGCTCGGCGCGCGCGGCGTCCCTCAACTCCTCCCCCTGCTCGCCCTCCGCGCCGCCCGACTCCTGCCGGAAGAGCGCGAGCGAGCGCGCCTCGATGCGGTAGGTGCCGCCGCCCTTCGCCGCGCGCCGCGTCCGGCGGCGGCCGAAGCTCTCGCGCGTGTCGAGAAGCTGCTCCCAAGTCACGCCCTGCCGGTGCGCCGGGAGCGTGAAGGAGACGCCGCGGTGGTGCGCGTTTAAGAGCAGCAGCAGCGTGTCGCCCGCGACGCGCCGGCCGCGCTCGTCAACCTCGTCGATGGCGTCGCCGGCTAGTCGCACCGCGAGCGAGCGCGCCTGCTCGTTGCGCCAGTCCTCGTCGGTCATCTCCTGCCCGTCGGGCCGGAACCAGGAGATGTCTTTGATCTCGGCGCCGCGAATCCGCCGCCCCTGGAAAAACTTCCTGCGCCGCAAAACGGGGTGCTGGTGGAAGACGCGGATGAGCTGGCGCGTGAACTCGAGCAGGTCGCGCCCCTGCTCGTCCAGCTCCCAGTTGACCCAAGAAATTTCGTTGTCCTGACACCACGCGTTGTTGTTCCCCTTTTGCGTCCTCCCCGACTCGTCGCCCGCCACGAGCATCGGCACGCCCTGCGACAGCAGGAGCGTCGCGAGGAAGTTGCGCTGCTGGCGCGCGCGCAGCGCGTTCACCTCCGGGTCGTCCGATTCGCCTTCTTCGCCGCAGTTCCAACTGATGTTGTGGTCGTGGCCGTCGCGGTTCCCCTCCTGGTTCGCCTCGTTGTGCTTCTCGTTGTAGCTGACGAGGTCGCGCAGCGTGAAGCCGTCGTGCGCGGTGACGAAGTTGACGCTGGCGTAAGGGCGGCGCCCGCTCCGCTCGTAGAGGTCGCTCGACCCCGTCAGGCGGAACGCGAGGTCGTCGAGCTGTCCGGGGTCGCCGCGCCAGAAACTACGCACGTTGTCGCGGTAGACGCCGTTCCACTCGGCCCACAGCACGGGGAAGTTCCCGACCTGATAGCCGCCCTCGCCCAAGTCCCAAGGCTCGGCGATGAGCTTGACCTGTGAGAGCACCGGGTCCTGGTGGATGATGTCGAAGAAGGAGCCGAGGCGGTCAACGTCGTGCAGCTCGCGCGCCAACGCCGAGGCGAGGTCGAAGCGGAAGCCGTCCACGTGCATCTCCAGCACCCAGTAGCGCAGCGAGTCCATGATGAGCTGGAGCGTGCGCGGGTGCACCATGTTGAGCGTGTTGCCGCAGCCGGTGAAGTCCATGTAGTAGCGCGGCTGGTCGTGGACGAGCCGGTAGTAGGCGGCGTTATCCAGCCCGCGGAAGGAGAGCGTCGGCCCGAAGTGGTTGCCCTCGCCCGTGTGGTTGTAGACCACGTCGAGGATGACCTCGATGCCTTCGCGGTGGAGCGTCTTGACCATCGTCTTGAACTCCGAGACCTGCTGGCCGAGCGCGCCGGTCGAGGAGTAGCGCACGTCGGGCGCGAAGAAGCCGATGGAGTTGTAGCCCCAGAAGTTCGTCAGGCCGCGATCCTGGATGAACTTGTCGGAGACGAACTGGTGCGCGGGCATCAGCTCGACCGCCGTGATGCCGAGCGAGTGCAAATACTCGATGACGGCCGGGTGCGCGAGCCCCGCGTAGGTGCCGCGCAGCTCGTCGGGCACCTCCGGGTGGAGCTTGGTGAAGCCGCGGACGTGCAGCTCGTAGATGAGCGTCTTGTGCCACGGCGTGCGCGGGCGCGCGTCGTCGCCCCAACTGAACGCCGGGTCAACGACGACGCACTTGGGGACGAAGGCGGCGCTGTCGCGCTCGTCCAACGAGAGGTCGGCGCCCGCGTCGCCTATCGTGTAGCCGAAGACCGAGTCGTCCCAGTCCACGTCGCCGGCGACCGCCTTGGCGTAGGGGTCGATCAAAAGCTTGTGCGGGTTGAAGCGGTGGCCGTGCTGCGGCTCGTAGGGGCCGTGGACGCGGTAGCCGTAGAGCTGCCCCGGCCGCGCCTCGGGAAGATACGCGTGCCAGACGAGGTCTGTGCGCTCGGCGAGCCGGACGCGCGCCGACTCGCGCGTCGGGTCGGCCGCGTCGAACAGGCACAGCTCGACCGCCGCGGCGTGCTCGGAGAAGAGCGCAAAGTTGACGCCCGCGCCGTCCCACGTCGCGCCCAGCGGGTAGGGCTGCCCGGGCCAGACTTTCATTCAATGCTCCTCGACTGAATTTTCAAATCTCAGATTCCGACCCCCGCTCTACGCCTCCGAGACGTAGACGGCCGCGCCCCAGCCGGAGAGTTCGAGTTCCGTCCCGCCTCCGATTCGCTCGGGCGGCGTCTCCGCCGAGGCGTCGCCGCCGTAGCGCGCGTCGCCCGTCCAGAGCGCGAGCCGCCACGCGCCCTCGGGCGTGGGAAGCGTTTGCGCGCCGCCCGCGAGGTTGCAGAGTAAGAGGGCGCGCGCGCCCGACTCGTCGCCGCGCTCGACCGAGAGCCAGCGCCGCGCCTCGTCGAAGCGGACGCGCGTGCGCGTCTTGTCGCAGTTCGAGAGCGGCGCGTGCCCGCGCCTGAGCGCCAACAGGTCGCGGTAGAAGGCGAGCGTCTCCGCGTGCGGCGACTTGTCTAAACAGCCCCAGTCGAGCTTCGAGCGGACGAAGGTCAGCTCGGACTGCGGGTCGGAGAAGCCGCCGACGGTCGATTCGGTCTCGCCCTCGTCGCGGACGAAGGAGTCGTACTCCTCCATGCGCCCGCGGCGCACGGCGCGCCCGAGCTCCGGGTCGGTGTGGCTGGTGAAGTAGAGGAAGGGCGCGCGCTCCGACCACTCCTCGCCCATGAAGAGCATCGGCACGTTGGGCGCGCCCGCGAGCATGATGGCGGCGGCTAAACGCTGCTGCGCCGGCTTCAGCAGGCGCGAGAGACGGTCGCCCCAATAGCCGTTGGCGATCTGGTCGTGATTCTGGATGCAGACGACGAACTGCTCCCCCGGCCGCTCGGCCGAAGGCGTGCCGTGACGGCGCCCGCGAAACTTCGAGTGCTGGCCGCAGTAGACGAAGCCCTCTTGAATGGCCTTCGCCAAGTCCTCGACCCGGCCGAAGTCCGCGAAGTAGCCGCGGCCGGTCTTCGTCAGCAGCGAGTGGAGCGAGTGGTGGAAGTCGTCGCTCCACTGAGAGTCGATTCCGTAGCCGCCCGCGCCGCGCGGGGCGATGACGCGCGTGTCGTTGAGGTCGCTCTCGGCGATGAGGAACGCGGGGCGTCCGAGCAGCGCGGCCTGCGCGTGGAACTCTTCGGCGAGTTGTCCGAGGAAGTGTCGCTCGCTCGTGTCCGCGATGGCGTGGACGGCGTCCAGGCGCAAGCCGTCAACGTGGTACTCGGTCAGCCAGTAGAGCGCGTTCTCGACGAAGTAGCGGCGGACGCCTTCCGCGCCCTCGCCGTCGAAGTTCAGCCCCGCGCCCCACGGCGACTTGTGCGCCTCGTTGTAGAGCGGCATGAACTCGCCCGAGTAGTTCCCCTCCGGCCCGAGGTGGTTGTAGACCACGTCGAGCACGAAGGCCAGCCCCTCGCGGTGGCACGCGTCGATCAGCTTCTTTAAGCCTTCCGGCCCGCCGTAGGTGGACTGCGGCGCGTAGAGGTGCGCGCCGTCGTAACCCCAGTTGCGCCCGCCGGGGAACTCGGCGACCGGCATCAGCTCGACCGCCGTCACGCCCAAAGACCTCAGGTGCGCGAGCTTGGGGATGACGGCCTCGAACGTCCCCTCGGGCGTGAACGTCCCCGTATGCAGCTCGTAGACGACGTAGTCCTTGAGCGCCATCCCGCGCCACGCCTCGTCCGTCCACGCGAACTCTTCGGGCGCGACGACGCGCGAAGGGCCGTGGACGCCCGAGGCTTGCGAGCGCGAGACCGGGTCGGGTCGCTCATTCCCGTTCACGACGTAGAAGTAGTCGGCGCCCGCGCCGACCCCCTCGGCGCGCCCCTCGAAGACGCCGCCGCCCGCGCGCTCCAACGGGAACACGCGCGGCTCGTCGCCTAATACCTTCACCGCCAGACTCTCCGCGCGCGGCGCCCACACGCGGAAGACCGTGCTCCCGTCCGCCTGCGGCCGCGCGCCGAAACGCAGCTCCCACGCGGCCGACGCCACCAACTCTTCGACTCCCCTCATAACGCTCGTCATACTTTCCCCTTGTCTTAGTCTCGCTTAATCCTTCAAGCGCGCGAGCAGCGCGACGGGCAGCGGCGACAGCAGCGAACCCACTTCGAGCCGTCCCGCCCCCGCGTCGAACTCGCGCCCGGTGAGCACGTCGCGGAAGCGCCCCGATTCGACGCCTTCGAGCGAGAGCACGGTGTCGCCCCATGCCTCGCGCCCGACGCCCAGACGCCCCTCGCGCCCGACGCCGAGCCGCGTAAAGAAGCGACCCGCGACCGCCAAGACTGCCTCGCCGTCGAGCGCGCGCGCGAACGCGACGACGTTCTCCGCACGGCGGCCCCGCGAGGCGAGCGGCACGTAAGCGCCGCCCGCGAACAGTTCGGCGCGCTCGCGCCGCAAGCCGAGGGCGCGCGCCGTGACGTACATCTTCACCCGCCCGTCCTCATGCTGTTCGAGCAACCCCTCGGCGAACTCGGTCACGTCGCCTTCGCCCGCGTCGCGCAGAGAGGCGAGCGACGCGCGACGCGCTTCGTAATCGACGGGGCGCCGGTTGTCGGGATCGACGAGCGTGAACGCCCACAGCTCCGTCCCCTGATAAAAGTCCGGCACGCCGGGCGCACACGTCTTCAGCAGCGTCTGCGCGAGCGAGTTGAGCACGCCCGCGCGCGCGGTCAGCCGCTGGAACTCCTCGAAGTCGCGCAGGAATTCCGCGGAAGCCGCGGGGTCGAGCAGCGCCCCGACGAACGCCGAGACGGCGCGCTCGTACTCCTCCACGGGGCTGATCCAGCTCGTGTGGAGCTTCGCCTCCTTGAGCGCCTTCAGCATGTACTCCTGTAGGCGGCGCACGTACTCGCCGCGCCCCCCGTCGTCGAGCGGCGCGGTCGGCCAGGTGCCGACGAGCGTCTGGTAGATCAGATACTCCTCGTTCGGGTCGGGCGCGGACGCGCCGTCCACGCCCGACTTCTTCGCGCGATTCATCTCGCGCCAGCGGTGGAGCGCGCGGTTCCACTCCTCGGGAATCTCGGAGAGGACGTTCAGGCGCGCGCGCGTGTCCTCGCCGCGCTTGGTGTCGTGCGTCGAGGTGGCCGAGAGCGCGTGCGGCCACGACTCGCGTCGGTCGAGGTTGCGCTCGTGGAAGCGCTCTAAGGGGACGCCGATGAGCGCCGGCTCGCCGCCGACCTCGTTCAGAGAGGCGAGCGGGTGGAAGCGGTAGAACGCGGTGTCTTCCAGACCCTTCGCCGTGACGGGGCTGGTGAGCTGCTGGAAGCGCAGCGCGAAGTCGCGCCGCTCGGCGCGCTCGGGCGCGGTCGTCACCTTCGGGTCTTTGAGCAGCAGGAGCGACGCGATGAAGTCGAAGGCGGAAGGGTCTTGCGTCGGGTTGCGCCGCTTGGCCGCGCGCACCGCCGCGTTGATGTTGAGCCGGTCGTCGGGGCTGACCGAGTCCGCCGTCCGCCGGATGTAGCTGCGGTAGACGGGGAAGCAGGCGATGACTTCGGTCAGCGCGTGGTGGAGGCTGTTGAGCGTGAAGTCGCGCGTGTCGCGCCGCCACTCGGCGAGCCGCATCAGGCGGCGCGAGAGGACGTACAACTCCGAAGACATCGCCGCCTTGAGTATCAGACGCTTGCACTCGTAGACGAGGTCGGAGAACTTGACGCGCCCGCCGGTGAACTCCGCGTACAGCTCGCGCAACGCCTGCGCGTTCGAGTCGTCCACGAAGACGCCGTTCAGGAGATTCATGAACTCGTAGCCCGTCGTGCCGTGCACGGGCCACTCGCGCCGCAGCAGCTCGTCGTGGCCGAGAATCTTCTCGACGACGACGTAGAAGGGCGGCGCCGACCCGTCGCCGCCCTCACCCTTGTCGTCGCCCTTGTCGCCCGCGTCGCCGCGCCCGGCCGCCTCGCGCTGGAGGTCATTCAGATACTTGAGTGGGTCGAGCAGCCCGTCAACGTGATCGACGCGCAGCCCCGTGACCAGCCCGCGGCGGACGAGGCGCAGCACGACTTCGTGGACGGCCGCGAAGACCGCGCGCTCCTCGACGCGCAAGGCGGCCAGCTCGTTCACGTCGAAGAAGCGCCGGTAGTTGATCTCGTCCGAGGCGACGCGCCAGAAGCTCAAACGGTAAGCCTGATTGCCAATCAACTCTTCCAGCAGGTCGAAGCTCTCGGGGCGCCCCTTCGTCCCGTTCAGGCGCGCGAGCGCGTCGTGGACGGCGGCGCGCACCTCGTTCGACTCCTTGACGAGCGTCGAGAGGCGGCGGCGCACCACGTCCTTCTCGCGCCGGCGCGTGCGCAGGGCGGCCGGGTCGGTCTCGGTGCGCGGCGGCAGGTTTTCGAGCGCGGTGATGATGCTCTCCAACTCGAAGACCTGCGGGTCGGTCTCGCCGAGCAGCGAGCGAGCGCCTTCGAGCGCGAGCCGCAGGACGAGCGTCGAGCTGCGCGCGGCGACGGGCAACTGCGTCTCCCAGTAGTTGAGCAGGAAGGCGCCGTCGCGGTAAGAGACGCGAAACTCCTGTCGTTCGAGCACGCGGCCGAACTGGTCGCCGAGGATGGGCAGCAGCACGCGCCCTTTGAGCGTCGGGTTGGGCGGGTTCCAGTCGATGTCGAAGTGGCGCGCGTAAGGTGAGCCGGGGCCGTTCGCCAGCACGTCCTGCCACCAGCGGTTCTCCGCCGTGACGATGGACATGTGGTTCGGCACCACGTCAACGAGGAAGCCCATCCCGCGCTCGCGCAAATGTTGGAGCAGTCCGACGAGCTGCTCTTCGCCGCCGGCCTCGGGGTTGACCCGCGTGTGATCGACGATGTCGTAGCCGTGCATGCTCCCCTCGCGCGCGGCAAGCACCGGCGACGAGTAGTAGTCGGTCACGCCCAGCTCGGCGAAGTAGTCGGCGAGCGCGCGCGCCTGCTCGAAGGTGAACTCGCGGTTGAACTGGAGCCTGTAAGTCGAGACGGGGATGCGCGCCTGCACGGTTCTATAGTCTTTCCAACCTTCGTGAATTAAAGAAGCGGCCCCCGGCTGGCGCGCGTCCGGCGCCGACGAAGGGGCCGCGGGGCCTCTCGATTAACAGACGGCCGCCACGAAGATTATGCTAAGTAATCGCCTTGTCGAATGTGTCCCGCAATCTTAACACTTGGCCGCTGGAGAGGTCGTTCGGAAACGTACTCTGACCCGCGCCGTGTGTCCGAAGAGGGACAGAATCCTCGGGCGTGCGCGGCCTACACTGCCCGCGTAATCCACTCCCGAAAACATACTGACAGGAGACCAAGCGCATGGCTGAAGGCGATAGGACCAACAACGACGCGGCCGACGCCGGGACGGCGGGCGGCGGCGGCGCGGGCATAGACGAAGGCGGCGCGGGCCAGCCGACTTCGGGCTCCGAGGCGGCGGGCGGCGACCCGGCGGGCTTCGAGTCTTCCGGCGTGGGCGACCCGCAGCAGCAGCAGGGCGGAGGCGGCGGCGAGTCCTCACGCCCCGGCGACTGGAACCCCGGCGAGCACAGCGGCGGCGGCGGAGAGCTTTACTAACACTTCATTCCTCCGGGCAGGGGCAACGTGCAAGGGGAGGCGGAAGGGCGAAGGGCGCGAGGTTATCTCTAACCTCGCGCCCTTCGATTTTTGTCCGCGCCTTCGTTGCTTTCTCCTACTGCCTACTGTTCAGCCCCCCGCCGCCTGACCCGCGGCCGCGCCGTCGCGCTTCGCCATCGGGACGTAGTCGCGCGTGCGCCGGCCGAGGTAAATCTGACGCGGCCGCGCGATCTTCTGTTCGGGGTCGTCGAGCAACTCGACCCACTGCGCGAGCCAGCCCGAGGTGCGCGGGATGGCGAACATGACGGGGAACATGTCCACGGGGAACTTCATCGCCCGGTAGATGATGCCGGAGTAGAAGTCCACGTTCGGGTAGAGCTTGCGCTTGACGAAGTACTCGTCTTCGAGCGCGATGCGTTCGAGTTCGAGCGCGAGGTCTAAGAGCGGGTCGCGCCCCGTCACCTCGAAGACCTCGTAGGCGATCTGCTTGATGATGCGCGCGCGCGGGTCGTAGTTCTTGTAGACGCGGTGGCCGAAGCCCATCAGGCGGAACTCGCCGGCCTTGACGCGCTTCATGTACTCGGGGACGCGGTCTACCGAGCCGATCTCGGCGAGCATCCGCAAGACCGCCTCGTTCGCCCCGCCGTGGAGCGGGCCGTAGAGCGCGGCCGCCGCGCCCGCGAGCGCCGAGTAAGGGTCGGTCTCGGCCGAGCCGATCGAGCGCATGGCGTTGGTCGAGCAGTTCTGCTCGTGGTCGGCGTGGAGGATGAAGAGGACGGAGAGCGCCCGTTCGAGCACGGGGTTCGGCTTGTACTTCAGCTCCGTCGTCTTGAACATCATGTTGAGGAAGTTGCCCTCGTACGAGAGGTCGTTGTCGGGGTACGAGATGGGCAGGCCGACGCGGTGGCGGTAGGCGAAGGCGGCGATGGTCGGCACCTTGGCGATGAGCCGGTGAATCTGCTTGCGGCGGCACTGCTCGTCGCGGATGTTCTTCGACTCGGGGTAGAAGGTCGAGAGCGCGGCGACCATCGCCTCGAACATCCCCATCGGGTGCGCGCTGTGGTGGAAGCCGTCCAGGACTTTGCGGATGTTCTCGTTGATGAAGGTGTGGTGCGTGATGTCCCACGTCCACTGCCGCAGCTCCTCCTCGGTCGGCAGCTCGCCGTGGAGCAGGAGGTACGCGACTTCGAGGTAGCTGCTCTGCTCGGCGAGCTGTTCGATGGGGTAGCCGCGGTATTCGAGGACGCCGCGGTCGCCGTCGATGTAGGTGATGGCGCTCTTGCACGAGGCGGTGTTCATGAACGCCGGGTCGTAGGTCATCAGCCCGAAGTCTTCGGCGTCGTCGGTCTTGATCTGCCGCAAATCCATCGCGCGGATGGTGCCGTCCTTGATCGGCAGCTCGTACTGCTTGCCCGTGCGGTTGTCCGTGATGGTCAGCGTCTCTCTGCTGCTGCTCTCGCTCGTCGCGCTCATGGCAAATCCTTCCCCTCCGTGGGTAGTCTTCTCAAACGAATTTTGTCAGGGTCTCAGGACTACCATAGTAGTTCGTTTCCCGAATTTGCTCAAAGGCCGTGCGCCGAACTTCGGGTCGCTCCCGCGCGGCTCTCGGTCGGGAACGGGACGCTGACGGGGCGGAAAAAGGTGCCCGCGGGCGCTGCAAATTTTGCATGAAAAGATAAATCCAACAAATTCGCATCGCGCTCGGCGACGCGAGCGGATATTTCTGTTGCCTCGACGTGCCGGCGGGCTTACTCTTTGCCGCTGAGCGCCTCCTCGTCGGCTTTCTCGCATCCCCGGCTAACCGGCGCTCGACCGTAGAAGTTCAAGACACACGAATACTGACCCGCCGAAATGCATTATCCGGCGGCGGCAACCCGGCAGGTTTTAAACGTAGGGGCGGGCACCCGGCCCCGCCCCCACACCGCGCCCTTCCGCGCGGCCGACTCAAGGCGTGACTACAGCAATGACAACACGCCCTGCACCAAATCCACCACGGCCCCCGCCAACGTCACGTCGGCGGCCGCCTCCGTAGTGTGAATGTCCCCCGGCTCGCCGGTGTGCATGGTGCCGTTGAGGGTTGTTGACATCTCACCCTGTGCCGGCGCTGACGGCGGTGCCGGCGGAGGTGGGGCGAGGGGCGTTGACATTTCACCGGCAGAAGCGAACAGAGCGAACGTGAGAGTCAACACGGATGCCCCGCACAATCGTCGTAAGGTCTTCATGATGTTCTCCTGAATTGTGAAGTTGTAGGTTGTGATGGATGACGCAATTTAGCTTGCTACCCCATCATAGACGAGTTGCGACAGCGTATCTTAGCACCCCTATGGTGTTGGGTTGCGTCCTTGTCAGACCGCCGACTTTTCTCATATCGGCCATACAGAAAGGCGTGCCTCACATGACTTCAGTGAATCAACTAATTCACCGTATAGGCGATCCAAATCTCAGCTATGACGAGCGTGCGCGGTTGAGATGTGAACTGGCTAAGGAATTCGAAGACATAGGCAACTATGAAGCTGCACGTGAAGCAATGGGAGAGCTATGGTCGCGGGTCGGTGAGCGTCCTAACATAACCGGGCTTAGCCAAGCGAATACTGCGAACGTGCTTTTGCGCGCGGGTGCCCTGACAGGGTGGATTGGCAGTACGAAGCAAATTGAAGGAGCTCAAGAATTAGCGAAAGATTTGATTGGCGAAAGCATCACCCTCTTTAAAGTGATAAGAGACAACTTAAAAACTGGAGAAGCACAGAGTGACTTAGCAATCTGTTATTGGCGAGAGGGAGCATATGATGCAGCACGTGTGCTACTGGAAGAGTCCCGAAGCAGACTCGCTGATGAACACGGCAGATTAAAAGCTGTGGTGCTTTTGCGCAGCGCTATGGTTGAGAAGTTGTCAAACAGGCTCAGCGATTCACTGCACCTCTTGCTGGAAGCCGCACCACTTTTCGAGGCAAGTCAGAATCATACTCATCAGGGGGGGTTTCATAACGAATATGCACAAGTTTTGCGAAGGTTGGGTGAGGCGGCGGGCGGGGGTGATTATATAGACCATGCACTGATTGAGTATGCGGCGGCGAGTTTTCACTTTGAGCAGGCGGGGCACAGGCGTTATCAGGGGTGTGTAGAGAATAATCTCGGGTTCCTGTTCAGCACCATCGGGAAGTACAACGAGGCTCACGAGCACCTAGACCGGGCGCAGGCGCTCTTCACCAGTCTGAAGGACGTTTCGCGTTTGGCGGGGGTGGATGAGACGCGGGCGAGGGTGTTTTTGGCGGAGGGGCGGTTGGGGGAGGCGGAGCGTTTGGCGCGGGCGGCGGTGAGGGTTTTGGAGCGGGGCGGGGAGCAGTCGCTTTTGGCGGAGGCGCTGACGACGTTGGGGACGGCGCTGGCGCGGGCGGGGCGGCGCGAGCAGGCGTCGGGGGTCTTGCTGAGGGCGGCGGGCGTGGCCGAGGCGGCGGGCGACGCGGAGGGCGCGGGGGCGGCCGCGCTGACGCTCGTCGAAGAGTTGGCCGGCTGGCTCGCGCTGCCCGATTTGGAGGCCGCCTTCAAGCGCGCCGACGACCTGCTCGCGCGCTCGCGTCATCCGGGCAACAGGGACAGGCTTTTGGGATGCGCGCGCCGCGTGCTCGCGCGCGTCGGCGTCCTGCCGGAGCCGGACACTTGGGAGGGTTTCTCGTTCCGCGAGGCGGTGCGGCGCTACGAGGGTCGGCTCATCGAGGGGGCGTTGCGCGACGCGGGGGGCGTCGTCTCGCGCGCCGCGCAGATGCTCGGGCTTACGCGCCAGAGCCTCGACTCGATGCTCCACCGCCGCCACCGCCGCCTGCAACACCTCCGCACCCCGCCCGAGCCGCGCCGCAGCAGCCTCATGTTCCGCGAGCCGGACGACACGGAGCGCCCGCGCGGCGTCCACATCCTGCACGTCGAGGACGACGCGCTCGTCGCCGCCGCCGTCCGCGAGACGCTCCGCGACGAGGGCTGGCACGTCTCGACTTACGCCGACGGCCTCGCCGCGCTGGCCGAGATAGAGGGCGACGCCGTCTACGACCTGATGATCATCGACAAGCAGTTGCCCGGCGCCGACGGGCTCGACCTCGTCCTGCGCGCGCGCGAACTGCCGCACCGCCAGCAGGTGCCCGTCATCATGCTCTCGGCCGGCGACTTCGAGCGCGAGGCGAGGCGCGCCGGCGCCAGCGCCTTCCTCCGCAAGCCCGATGACATGCACGCGCTGGCCGAGACCATCGCCCGCCTGCTCGCGCGCAAGCCGAAGCAGGGCTGAAAGTTTGACTTGAAAGTTTGTTACCGGGGCGCCGTCAAGAGACGAATCGCCCCGGCGCGCGCGGCCCGACTGTGTCGGGTGCGGGCCGCGGCGCGGGGACGCCGCAGTACTGGCGGGTACGCGGCGTCCCATTTTTATTGCCGGCGTCGCTCGGGCGCCGTATCTACCTGACGGCGGCGGGCGGCAGATTCCAACTCCCGCGCAGGCGCGCGTACTCGGCCTCGGGGAGTTGGACGAGCAGCGGACGCTTCAAGGGGTCGAGCCAGCGCAGGAGCGCTTCGAGGTTCGGCCGCTCCATCGCCGTGCAGCCGGCCGTCCCCTTCTCCGGCCCGGCCCAGACGTGGAGGAAGATGCAGGAGCCGAGGCCGGGGGCGGGCGGCGCGGCGTTGTGCGCGACGACGAGGCCCCAGCGGTAGCCCTCGACTTCGCGCATGCGCTCGGAGCTGTTCCAGTCCGCGACCTTCAGCGCGTCCCTCTCCACGACGAGGTTGTAGTGGCGCGAGGCCGTGTCGTCCACGCACTCGGTCGAAGGGGTCAGCGGCTTGTAGGCGAGTCGCAGCCACGCGGCCTCGCGCGCCGTCGCGAAGCCGAAGGCCGGGCCGAGTCGGAAGACGCCGGCCGGCGCCTTGCCGTCCCCTTCCCTTTTGCGCGGCCCTTCGGCCCCGCCCGTCTCGACGGCGCCGACGCCCCACGCGAGTCCCGTCCGCCCGACGACGATTGGCACGTCCGCCCCGACACGCGCCCAAGCCCCGCGCGCGCCCCTCCGCTCGAAGCGCCGCAAGACTCCCCCGACCGCGTCCCAGTCGCGCGTCGTCACCACGACGAGTTGCCGCGAGCGCGCGAGCGCCGCGGGGACTTTGCCGGCCGCGACCGGCGCGCCCGCGCTAAGGAGCAGCGCGAACGCGAGCGCGAGACGAATCTTGAGAGGAATCTTGTTAAGCATCAACGTGTCAGTCCCCTTCAGCGTCGGCCCCTTCTAAGTCCCGCGCTTCAGGTGCGCGTCGAGCCAGTCGAGGACGTTCGTGTGCCAGAAGAGCGAGTTGGCCGGCTTCAGAATCCAGTGCCCCTCGTCGGGGAAGACGACGAGCTTGGACTCGACGCCCTGACGCTGGAGGTAGGTGAAGAGCTGTAGCCCCTGATCGATGGGGACGCGGTAGTCCATCTCGCCGTGCGTGACGAGCGTCGGCGTCTTGAAGCGCGCGGCGAAGCGGTGCGGCGACCACTTCTCGTAGAGCAGGGGCGCTTCCCACGGCGTCCCCTTGAACTCCCACTCGGGGAACCACAGCTCCTCGGTCGCGCCGTACATGCTCGTCAGGTTGAAGACGCCCGCGTGCGAGACGAAGGTCTTGAAGCGCACGCGCGGGTGGTCGTTGTGGCCGAGCAGCCAGTTGACCATGTAGCCGCCGTAGGACGCGCCGGCCGCCGCCACGTTGTCGCGATCCACGAAAGGCATCGCGGCCACCTTCGCCACGCCGTTCATGATGTCGGTGTAAGCCTTGCCCGCCCAGTCGCCCGAGATTTCGTTGGTGAACTGCTGGCCGAAGCCGATCGAGCCGCGCGGGTTCGGCATCAGCACGACGTAGCCGCGCGCCGCGTAGACCTGCGGGTTCCAGCGGTAGCCCCAGTTGTTGTTCCAGACGCTCTGCGGCCCGCCGTGGATGAGCACGACGAGCGGGTACTTTTTCGACGCGTCGAAGTCGGGCGGGCGGAAGAGCCAGCCCGAGACGCGCGCGCCGGCCGCGCCCGCCCACGTCACCTCCTCCGCCGGGCGCAGGCGGTAGCGCGCCATCTGCTCGTCGTTGTGGTGCGTGAGCGCGGCGGCCTGATTGCCGGCGCGCCCCAGGGGCACGACGCCGTCCATGCGCGCCGTGTAAATCTCGGCCGGCACGGCGGCCGTCGAGCGCGTGAAGACGAGGAAGCGGCCGTCGTGTGAAACTTGAACGTCGTCGTTGAAGCCGTCGATGAGCTTGGCGGGCGGGGCGGCGCCTTCGAGACCGACGTTGAAGACGGGCTGCCCGCCGCGCTGCCCCGAGACGAAGAAGATGGAGCGCGAGTCGGGCGCGAAGGTGAAGCCCTCGACGTTGGCGTCGAAGCGCGGCAGCAGCTCGCGCGTGCGCTGAGTCTGGCGGTCGTAGAGCATCAGACGCCAGCGGTCGGCCTCGAACGTCGGCGTGGCCTGCGAACGGTAGGCGAGGTAGCGGCCGTCCGGCGAGTAGAGGGGCGTCGAGTCGGCGCCCTTGTTGTCGCCCGTGAGTCTGCGGGCTTCGCCGCCCGCGACCGCGACGACGAAGATGTCGCCGTTGGTCGAGGTCGCCTCCACCCGGTCGGTGTTGCTCGCGTAGGCGAGCTCGCGGGAGTCGGGCGAGAAGGCGTAGTCGGGCGGGCCGCCCAGAGAGAACGGCGGGGCGTCCCAGTCGCCGGGCGTCAGGTCGCGCTCCTGCCCGCCGCCCGAGGGGACGACGAAGACGTGCGAGCGCTTGCCGCCCTTCCAAGTCGTCCAGTGGCGGTAGAGCAGGCGCTCGGCGACGTGCGCCTTGACCGGATTCCGCGCGGCCTCCTCCTCGCGCCGCTTGTTACAGGCGTCGTCGCGGCAGTCGGGGTACACGTCCGAGACGAAGGCGATGAGCCGGCCGTCGGGCGACCAGACGGGGTCGGCCGCGCCGGTCGAGAGGTCGGTCACCTGCTCGCGGTCGGAGCCGTCGGGCTTCATCGTCCAGATTTGCCCGCCGTTGTTAAAGGCGAGGCGCCGTCCGTCGGGCGACCAGCGCGGCGTGCTCGCCGAGGCCGCGCCGTCGGTGATGCGCTTCGGGTCACCGCCCGAGGCGGCGACGACGTAGATTTGCGTGCGGCTGCGGTTGCCGGCCAGGTCCGGCGTGCTGACCTGATAGGCCACCCAGCGCCCGTCGGGCGAGAGCTGCGGGTCGGCGACGCGCTGGAGCTTGAGCAGCTCCTCGACGGTGAAGCGCGCGCCGCCCTGCGCCTGCGCGTGGGCGACGGCCGTGAGCGCGAGGACAAGAGCGCACGCGCGTGTGAAGAGAAGTTTCATCGGTTCCCTCCTGCGGAAAGTCTCGGCTTGAAAAAGTTGGCAGGTTCGTCCGCGAAATGTAACACACGGGCTTTCGGGATTTGAAATTTCAAATTGTTTGAGTCCCACGAAAGTTTTTAACACGGAGACGCGGAGACGGCGGCCGAATCCGAGGGCCGCGCCTCCGCGTCGGAATCTCTTGCCGGCCGCGCCGCTACCGCGAGAGCGTGGCGAGTTCCTCGATGCGCGCGCGGACGACGCGCGTGAGCAGGCGCGTCTCGGAGGGCGTGTAGTTGGCGGCGCGGAAGACGGCCGAGAGCTGGCCGTCCGTCAGGCGCGCGAGCCGCTGGCCGATCCAGCGCGCGTGCTCGACCCTGACCTTCTCGAAGAGGCGCTCGTTCTTCCCCGTGAAGTCGAAATCGACGTACCCGTCTTTGACCTTGTCGATGAACTTGGTGTCGGCGTAGTCCTCCGGCTCGTTGCGGCTGCGCGTGATGCGCCAGAAGAAGCCGGGGCCGCCCGACTTGCCGAAGGTCGCGCCGAGGTCGCTGATGGCGTAGCGCAGCTCGCCCGAGCCGGCCGTGTGCAGGATGACGTTGTTCTCGTCCTTCAAGTCCCAGTTGTTGATGAGCACCATCAGGACTTTGAGCCCGTCGAGCTCGCGCGTCCCCGAGAAGGGGTTGCGCTCCCAGCCCCACTCGCCGTGCCGCTTGACGTTCGCGGGCCGCGCCTCGAAGCGGACGTTGTCGAACCACCCCTTGGTGGGGATGTGCACGCGCGGGACGAGGTAGGTGACCTCCGTTTCGTAGCCCGCGGCCCACATGAGGCGCGAGGCCGCGGTCTCCGACTGCGCCTCCTTACTCACCTTCGCCACCCACTCGCGGCCGCGCGCGTCGCGCACGCGGTACTTCGTCGAGAAGCCGCCCTTCTCCTCCTTCAGGAAGCGCAGCCCCCGCGTGGCGGGGCGCATCGCCCGCCCGCCCGGCCCGGCCGCGATGTCGAGCCGCGCCGGGTCGCGGTCGCGCCACAGCACGGGCTCGCCCCTCGGCAGGGCCTTCTTCTTCGACTTCTCCTGCGCGGCGGCGTGCGGGGCGAGCGCCGTCGCCGCCAACAGCAACACGGCCGCGAGCGCGACGGCGCCGCGAGTCTTTCCGTTTTTTAAAAGCATCTCTTCAGGCGAGCAGGGCGCGTCGCGCGCGGGGCGGCGACCGGGCACGCGGGCCTCCGGCCCTGCGCTTGTCCTCCTTCAAATTGATGCGGGGAAAGTCGGGAGAGATACTACCAAAGGCAAGTAGACAGTAGCCAGTAGTCAGTAGTCAGTAGTCAGTAGCCTCCGCGCCGCGGCCGTTGATGATGACATCGCGCGGTTCACAGTCAGAATGTATTTCTACTGGCTACTGTCTACTGGCTACTGGCTACTGTTTCAGCCCCGGCTTGACGGCGCGCTCCTTTTGCGCGACCTGCTCGTCGGGCGGGAGCAGCGACCAGAGCCAGCGCACGGCCTCTTCGAGCTTCTTGCGCTCGCCCGTCCGCACAGCCTCCTCGCCCTGCGCGACCCGGCGCGCGGCCTCCTCCTGATTGACGAACTGCCGGCCGGGTCGCGCGAGGTGGCGGAACCAGTCGTCCCAGAACCAATCCTGCGCGTAGAGCACTTCCGTCCGCAGCGCGCGCAGGGCGCCGGCGGCCTTCTTCACCCCGCGCACGTCGCCGCGCGCCGAAGCCTCCTCAAGCTCGCGCCTGAGCGCCGCCAGCCGCTCGCGCTGCGCGTCGGTGCCGTGCGCGTCCACGGTCTCGGCGGCCGACTCGGCGAGCCGCGCCGCGTCCTCCGCCGCCGAACCCGACGGCGCGAGCCCCGCGCGACGCTCCAACGCCGCGACGCGCGCGCGCGACTCCCGCACGCGCTCGACGATGCGCGCGGCGTGGTCGTGGTCTTCCATGTCGCCGGTCAGACGGTAGGCGCCGATCTCGATGTCGAAGTCCTCAAGCTCGCGCCGCAGGCGTTCGGCCTCCGCGCGGCGCGGGTCGGGCGCGTGCGAGGCGGCGGCGCGGAGGCCGTCGGCGAAGTCTTCGTCGATGACTTCGGGGAAGTCGAACCCGTCGGCGGCCTCGCGCGCGGCCGCGAGCAGCAGGTGCTCTTCGACGCGCGCGAGCCGCGACAGGCAGTTCTCGATTTCGAGGTACGCGCCGGCGAGCAGTTCGAGGTAGTCGGGCTCCTCCTCCTTCGGCATGTAGACGCGCTCGGTGAAGTGCTCGTTGAGGTGCGGGATGAAGACCTCGACGGTGATGAGGCGCGAGGCGTCAACCTTGATGTGGAGCTGCATCTCGGAGCCTTCGGGGACGGGGCGGCGCACGGCGTCGCTGCGTATGTGGAGGTTGCCGACCCAGTTGTTGGCCTGCGGGTCTGTCAGCGCCTCGCCCTCCCAGAGCTTGACGGCGAGGGAGGTCTCCGGCTCGCTCGGCCGCAGCGTGTGCGCGGCGCGGTAGGTCACGGTGCGCTCGGCCGGAAGCAGCGTGCGGCGCGGGAAGACCGGGCTTAGTTCGGCGCGCTCGTCCCCGCCCGCGACCTCGACCGAGAGCGTGTGCGGCAGCGGCGGCGCGTCGAGCGCCAGCCCGTGCCGTATCTGAAACTCCGAAGGCTCGACCGCGACCGCGCGCCCCTTCGCGTCGCGCACGCTCAAGGTGAAGCGGTTGAGCCGCCCCTCCTGCAAGACCAGACGCATCTCGAAGAAGCCCTCGCGCGCCGCGTGCCAGCCGCTCGTCCACAAGCCCCCTTCGGCGTCCACCTTCACTTCGAGCGTCGCATCGGATGAGGGGCGCCCGGAGAGTTGTCCGGCGACGCGCGCGCTCGGCTCCGCGCTCAACGGGTCGAAGGCCAGTCGGACAGTGAGGACGCCCGGCGCGGCGTCGGCCTTTGTGTCTGTCTTGACGGCAGACTGACCCGCGCGTCGCTCGACGGTCGAGGCGTAGACGGCCGCGCCGCGCGCGACCACCGTCATCGGGTCGTGCGAGAAATCGACGGGCGCGCCGAGGTGCGCGGCCAGGGCCTCACGCACGCGCGGCATCTGCGTGGGACCGCCCACGAGCAGCACGCGGTCTAAGTCCGCGCCGCCGACGCGCGCGCCTTCGAGCGCCTCGTCCGTCAGACGCAGGCAGCGCGCGACGAGCGGCGCGATCTCCTCTTCGAGACGCGCGCGCGTCAAGGGCAACTCCGCCTCGATGAGCCGCCCCCCGCGGTCTTCGCCGAGGTCGAGGAGGCCGACCAGAGTCTCGTCGGCACTCGTCAGCTCGATCTTCGCGTACTCGGCGGCGAGCGTCAGCTTGCGCAGCAGCCGCGCCAGCTCGCCCGGCTCGTCTTCGGGGCGCGGCAGCGCGAACCGTTCGGAGAGGAAGGGCACAATGACGTTCTGGACGAGCGCGCGGTCGATGTCCTTGCCGCCGAGGTGGTTGTCGCCGCGGTGTTCGAGGACGTTCAGGCGGCCGTCGCGCGTCGAGACGACGGCCACGTCGAGCGTGCCGCCGCCGAGGTCGAAGACGAGCCAGCGCTGGTCGCGCACGCCGGGCGCGGCGCCGTAGGCGACGGCCGCCGCAATCGGCTCCTGAAGCAGCGGGCACTCTTCCAAGCCCGCCAGTTCGGCCGCGCGCGCCGTCGCCTCGCACTGTAGCGCCGTAAAGGCCGCCGGCACCGTGACGCAGGCGGCGCGCACCTCCTCGCCCGTCCGCCGCCGCGCGTCCGCGAGGAGTGACTTTAAGACCTCGGCCGAAATCTCCTCGGGCGTCATCACGCGCCCCGACGCCGGGAAGGTCTTCGAGTAGCGCTGCCCCATCACGCGCTTGACCTCCTGCGCCACGTTGTCCGGGTCTTCGGCCAGCGCGTTGTAAGCGCGCCGCCCTACGAGAAGGCTCCCCGACTTGAGCACGCGGACGACCGACGGCGTCACGTTCATCTGGTCGTTGTTCTGGATGACGTGCGTCTCGCCGGCGCCCGCGCGCGCGATGCAGGAGTTGGTCGTGCCGAGGTCGATGCCGAAGTCGATGAACTCGCTCATGTGAACACGCGTTTAGGGATTCCTTCTGACGACGACTTGCCCGTGGCGGACGACCGAGCCGCGGAAGAGGACGACGGGCGCGACCGTCTCGTCGATGACCTGCGAGCCGGCGGGGAGTCGCGCGTCCTCGAAGGCGTCGAGCACTTCGACGGCCAGCCCCGGCTCGTAGGCGCGACCCGTCACGTCGAGCACTTCGACGCCGAGGTCGCCGAGGAACTTGCCCAGACGCCGCGCGACGTGGCGCGCCTGCGGCGACGAGTCGGAACTTTCAGTGCCCGCCGCCCAGCGCCCGAGCCGCCACCACTCGACCGCCAGCTCGGCCAAAGACGAGAGCGCCACGGGTAACGTCTGCGGTAGTTCGTCCGTCATCAGTCCTCTCTTTGCCCACTCAACATACAAGAATCCGCGGCCGACGTGAAGACTCTTCACTCGCGCGGCGTCGCGTTCGCGACGGGCGCACGCTCGACGGCCGACGGCGGCGCGACGGGCAACTCCTCGCGCGCGCGGCGCCTCTTCCTCCCGCCGGGCTGGCGCGTGCTACGGGGCGGCGGCTCGGTGTAAGGGCGCAGGTTGAGCGGCGGCGGGATGTTGTAGTTGTAGTTCAGATTCAGGTTGTAGTTGAGGTTCGGCCTAATGTTCAACGACGGCAGCGACTCGATGGGCGTGCGCGTCGGCCGCGTGTTGATGACGCCGCACCATTGCAGGGCGAAGACGGCGACGGCCACCACCACGTAGAAGGCCAGCGTGGTCAGGCACCCGGCCTTGTCGTCGCCCTTGCCCGCGTAGCTGTCGAGCGTCTTATCGCCCTTCGGGTCGTCTTTGAAAAGTTTCTTCGCGGGCGCGACCGCGCCGGACAGCTCGCGCGCGAGCCGCGCCGCGTAGTCCGCCCCCTCAGTCTCACTTAACCCTTCGCCCGCGCCGAGCGCGACGAGCTTTGCGTCGGCCGCCGCTTCCTCTTCCGAGCCGCGCGGCGCGAGCGCCGACGCCCGACGGCAGACGTGGAGCGCCTCGGGGCGCCGCCCGGCGGCGTCGAACGCACCGGCGAGGCGGGTGAGCTTGGTCGCCGCGTGCCCGAAGACGCGTCGCGTGGCGTAAGAGTCGGCGCCGGCCAACTCGACGAACTCCGCGAGACGCGGCCTCAGCTTCTCGAACCTGCGCCATGCTCCGTTGCAGTAGTTCCGGCGCGTGGCGGGCTTCCTGGCGTCGAAGCCCAGCCCCTCGACCAACGCGAACGCGCCGTCCAGCTCGGCGGTGACGGCGTCCTCGGCCGGCCCGACCAGCTCGTTCTCGTACTCTTGCAGCAGCGTCGCGGGCAGCCCCGCGCCGCGCAGGAGATTCATGGCGCGCGCCGCGCCGGGCAGCTTGCCGCGCCGCGCGGCCTCGCCCCCGAGCGAGGCGACGTGTTCGGCGACGGAGCGCGGCGCGCTTGACCGCAGCTCGTCAACCTCGCCGAAGGTCACGGGCTGCTCGTAGTCGCCCTTCAGGTCGGCCGCCACCAGCAGCGACCAGAACTCTTCGCACTCGAAGACGCGCCGCCAGAGCCCGAACGCGCGCCGCCAAGTCTCCAAGTCGCGCAGCGTCGGGTCGAGCCGCACGGCCCCGCACAGCGCGAGCAGCGCCGCGTCGTGCAGCGACTCCGCCCCGCCGCCCGCGAGCAGCGCGTCAACCGCGCCCGCGAGTTCGGCGACGGTCTGCGCCGAAGCCTGCGGCGCGCGCGTGTGAAACCAGAAGAGGCGTTCGCGCGCGCGCTGCGCCGGCTCGGAGAGGCGGCCGACCGCGTCGCGCACGTCCGACTCTTCGCGCGACGCCGGCCCGAACAAGCCCGCCGCGTCGCCGTCAAACGTCTTCCGCACGCCGAGCTTCAGCGCCAGACGCACCGAAGAGGCCGCGTCGAAGACCTCGGGACGCGAGGCCGCCGCCGAAAGCCCCAACGCCCGGAACGCGCTCCGCGCCGCCGGCCGAAAGACGCCCGGCGCCGGCCTCGCCTCGACGCGCTCCTTGAAGAGTTTGAGTAGCGACACGGTGAAAGGATGAAGGATGAAGGATGAAGGACGAGGGATGAAAGGACGGTTGCGCGGCTCTCACTTTACCCGCGACTTATTCATCCTTCGTCCTTCCGCCTTCATCCTTCCTCAAAGCCCCGCCATGTCCCACTTGCGCACGACCTCGTTGACGAGGGCGGCGACCTTGTCGTTGACCTTTTGGAAGTACTCGTCGGCCTTCTTCTGGTCGAACCTCGGGTACCCCTGGCCCGGCTGGTAGAGGCCGATGGAGGACGGGAAGGGCACGGCCGACCAGGTGCTCGGCGCGGGGTAGGCGGTGGTCATCTCCTCGCCGCGGTAGCGTTCGGGGTGGACGAGCGTGGGGTCTGCGGCCTGCACGTAGGCGGTCTCGTTCCAGCCGGCGTGGCCGCCGTCCTCGCCGAAGACCTGCTTGGTCACGTCCGAGGCGAACGACCACCAGTTGATGACGAGCGTGCGCACCTTGCGCTCGGCCGAGACCTCGGCGGCGACCGAGTTGAGCACGGCGGTCTGCGGCCCGCCGTGGCCGTTGAGCACGATGATGTTCTTGAAGCCGTTCTTCGCCAGACCTTCGAGAACCTGTTTGACGAAGGGGCGGTAGGCCGACTCCGTGATCTGGAACGCGCCGGGGTACGCCTCCATGCTGCCGGTGATGCCGTAGGGCAGCGCGGGCGCGATCATCGCGTTGACGCGCGGCGCGATGGCGCGCGCCATCGCCAGGGGCGCGGTGATGTCGGCGCCGTTGTTGGCGACGCCGTGCGGCTCCAAAGTCCCGGTCGGCAGCAGCACCGTCTGGACTTTCGACGGCACCGTCTCCCTGAACTCCATCCAGTTGATGCGCTCCAGCTCGCGCGTGGGGACGGCGTCGCGCTGCGGGGCGGCGGCGGGGCGCGTCTGCGCGGCGGCCGGCGGCGCGCAGAGCGCGGCCAGCGCGAGCGCGAGCGCGACGGCGGACACGAAAACTCTCATCACTCTTCCCTCCATGTGTTTAAGAAGCTGACACCGCGGGCGGCGCGATTGACTTTGGCTTGCTGTAAAGTGTAGAAGCGTTGACGGCCGCCAAAGCATACTTCATCCGAAAGCAAAAAAAGAACCGCCGCCGGGCGGACCGGGAGAGACTCGATGCAGACGGAAGCGCAGCCGCAGCCGCAGCCGCAGTGGGGAAAGGTACTCGACCAGACGCGCTGCATCGGCTGCCACGCCTGCACGACCGCCTGCAAGTCCGAGAACCTCGTCCCCCTCGGCGTGACGCGCACCTACGTCAAACACGTTGACGTGGGCCAGTGGCCGCAGGCGCGGCGCGCGCATCAGGTGACGCGCTGCAACCAGTGCGCGCACGCGCCGTGCGTCGCGGCCTGCCCGACCTCGGCGATGTTCAAGCGGCCCGACGGCATCGTCGATTTCGACAAGCGCATCTGCATCGGCTGCAAGGCGTGCATGGCCGCCTGCCCCTACGACGCCATCTTCATCAACCCGGAAGACCACTCGGCCGAGAAGTGCAACTTCTGCGCGCACCGCATCGACGCGGGGCTTGAGCCGGCCTGCGTCGTCGTCTGCCCGACGGAGGCCATCCTCGTCGGCGACATGAACGACCCCAACTCGCGCGTCGCGCACTACGTCGGCCGCGAGGCTCTGGACGTGCGGCGGCCCGAGAAGGAGACGCTTCCGAAAGTCTTCTACAAGGGCGCGCACCAGGCGACGCTCGACCCGCTCGCCGCGCGACGCCCCGACGGCGACCTCTTCATGTGGAGCGAGCAGAAGCGGGACGCCGACACGGTCAACTCCGGCAACCCCGCGTTTCAGAACACGTCGGCGGCGGCCTTGCTCGCCTACGACATACCGCACTCGCTCCCTTGGGACTGGCGCGTCAGCCTCTACACCTGGACGAAGGGCATCGCGGCGGGCGCGTACCTCGTCGCGGCGCTGTTGCTGTTGCTCAAGTACGCCGGCTTCCTCGCCGAGACGTTCATCCCCCTAGACACACACCTGCTCGACGGGCCGCTGTGGACGTGGGTCGCGCCCGTGCTGTCGGGCGCCTTCCTCGCCGTCACCGGCGCGCTGCTCATCTGGGACTTGGAGCACCCGGAACGTTTCTACCTGATCTTCACGCGGCCGCAGTGGCGGAGTTGGCTCGTCAAGGGCGCGTTCGTCATCGCCGGCTACTCGCTCGTCCTCGCGCTGCACTTCGCGTCGAGCCTCGCGGGCTTCGAGACGGCGCAGCGATACCTGTTGCTCGCGGGCGTCCCGCTCGGCGTGATGACGGCGGTCTACACGGCCTACCTCTTCGCGCAGGCGAAGGCGCGCGACCTGTGGCAGAACCCTCTGCTCCCGCCGCACCTGTTGGTGCAGTCGCTGCTGCTCGGCGCGGCGGCGCTGATGCCGTTCGCGCTCTGGCTTGAGCCGGCGGCGGTCGCGCCGCTCGCGTGGACGCTCGGCCTGTCGAGCCTCGTCCACCTGCTGATGGTCTGGGGCGAGGTGACGCTCACGCACCCGACGACTCACGCGCGCCTCGCGGTGTGGGAGATGACGAAGGGGCGTTACGCCGCCTACTTCTGGGGCGGCGTCGCGCTCGTCGGCCTCGCGGTCTTCGCGCCGGGCTTAGGGGTGGCGGCCGTCCCGCCCGCGCTCGTCGGCCTCGCGCTCCACGAGCACGCTTACGTCCAGTCGGGTCAGGCCGTCCCGCTCGCGTGAGCGTTTTCAAGGGGGAGTCTGCAACGCAAGTCCTCTTGAAAGGAGAGAGTCGGATGGAGACGACGAAGAAGGCCGGCGCGAAAACGTCGAAGAAGGCCGCGGCGAAGTCGCCCGTCAAGAAATTCCGCGCGCTCGTCGAGCGCGAAGAGGGTCGGGAGGTCTGCGCCATCACCGTGCCCTTCGACGCGGAGCAGACCTTCGGGACGCGCGGCCGCGTCCCCGTCCGGGGCACGCTGGGCGGCGCGCCCTTCCGCGGCTCGCTCTTCCGCATGGGCGGCGACTGCCACTTCATGGTCGTCAACCGCAAGCTGCGCGAGGCGGCCGGCGTGCGCGGCGGCGAGACCGTGACGGTCCTGATGCAGCGCGACGACGAGCCGCGCGTCATCGAGCCGCCCGCCGACTTCGCGCGCGCCCTCGAAGGGGACGGCGAGGCGCGCGCCGTCTGGGACAAGCTCAGTTTCACGCACCGGCGCGAGCACGTCGAGCACATCGAGGAGGCCAAGCGGCCCGAGACGCGCCAGCGCCGCATCGAAAAATCAATCGCCCTGCTCGCCGCCGGAAAGAAGGAGCCGCGTTGAACGCACGCACACACACGACCCGCAGCACGCGCACGGCGGCCGCGGCCGCGCTGCTCGCCGTCGCCTCGCTTGCCTTCGGCGCCGCGCTCGCCGCCCCCGCGCCCGCGAAAAAGACTGCCTCGCACGGCGGGGTGAGTCTCACCTACGACTCGGCGCTCGCGGGCGCGGTCAGGGGCGAGACCGTGTCCGCCTCGCCGCTTGAGAGCGCGGACGAGAAGCCCGACGGCGTCTACCCCGAGCACGTCGCTTTCCGCCTCGTCGGATTGAGCGGCGCGCCCGCCAACTCATACCACGAGGCGGTCGTGCGCGTCTCGCCGGTCGCCGACTACCTGAAAGCCTTTTCGGCCTCGCCGCGTTACGTCAAAGAAGCCGGGCGCACCCTGAGCGAACTGCGCCGCCTCCTCCGCCGCCGGCCCGGCGTGCTCAAGGGCAACACCCCCATGCTCCCCTTCCACGACGGGACGGAGGTGTTCCACGCGCACGTCAAGTATCTCCGCTTCCGCGGCGGCTCCGGCGTCGCCTTCCTCACGCAGGGCACGCAGGACGACGAGTTGATCAACACGCAGCACACCTCCTACGAGTTCCGCGGCCTCACCGACGACGGGCGCTTCTACGTCTCGGCCGAGTTCCCCGTCGGCGGCCCCTTCATCGCCGAGAACCGCGACCTCAAGTCCCACGAGGGCTACACGCCCGTCTTCGACCTCACCCCGCGCGGGCAGCGGCGCTACGCGGCCTACGTCGAGCGCGTCCGCCGCAAGCTCGAACGGGTGCCGCCCGAAAAGTTCAGCCCCGACCTGCGCCTCTACGACGGGCTGCTCAGCTCGCTCGAAATACGGAAGTGAATCGCATGAACCTCAAAGAGCTGAACGAGCGCGTGAGCGCGGCGCGGAGGGAGACCGAGGCGCGCGGGGAGACTTTCTACCCGGGGCCGAGCCGCGTGCATCTGGCGGCGTTCCCGCCGAAGGAGCGTTGGGACGACTGGGTCGAGTTGGAGTCGAAGGCGTGGCCCGAGAGGAAAGAGCGGCGGTACATGCTCGTGCCGACGACCTGCTTCAACTGCGAGTCGGCGTGCGGGCTTCTGGCCTACGTCGATAAGGAGACGCTGGGCGTCAGGAAGTTCGAGGGCAACCCCGAGCACCCCGGGAGCCGCGGGCGCAACTGCGCGAAGGGGCCGGCGACGCTCAATCAGGTCACAGACCCCGACCGGATTCTCTACCCGCTCAAGCGCGCCGGCCGGCGCGGCGAAGGCAAATGGGTGCAGGTCTCTTGGGACGAAGTTTTGGACGACCTCGCCGGGCGCATACGCAAGGCCATCACCGAGGACAGGCACAACGAGGTGATGTACCACGTCGGCCGCCCCGGCGAGGACGGGTTCACCGAGCGCATCCTCGCCGCGTGGGGCGTTGACGGGCACAACTCGCACACGAACATCTGCTCGTCGTCGGCGCGCGCGGGCTACCAGTTCTGGATGGGGCTCGACCGCCCCAGCCCCGACCACGCCAACGCCGACGTGATCCTGCTCATCAGCGCGCACCTGGAGTCGGGCCACTACTTTAACCCGCACGCGCAGCGCGTCATCGAGGCGAAGCAGCAGCGCGGCGCGAAGCTCATCGTCTTCGACACGCGCCTCTCCCACACGGCGACGCACGCCGACGTGTGGGTCTCGCCCTACCCCGGCTCGGAGGCCGCGATCATGCTCGCGGTCGCGAACCACCTGATTCAGAACGACCTCTACGACCGCGAGTTCGTCCGCCGCTGGTGGAACTGGGAGGAGTACATGGCGGTCGAGCACCCGGAGCTGGAGACGAGCTTCGCCGAGTTCGAGGACGTGCTCCACAATCTCTACGCCGAGTTCACCTTCGAGTACGCGGCGCGCGAGTCGGGCGTCGAGGCGGCGCAGATCGAAGAGGTCGCGCGGATCGTCGCGACCGCCGGCACGCGCTTCTCCAGCCACAACTGGCGCTCGGCCGCCGCGGGCAACAGCGGCGGGTGGCAGGTGGCGCGCACGCTCTTCCTCGTCAACGCGCTGCTGGGCGCGGTCGCCACCGAGGGCGGGGTGTTCCCGAACGCCTGGAACAAGTTCGTCCCGAAGCCCGTCTACACGCCGCCGCACCCGCCGCGCTGGAACGAGCTGACGTGGCCGCGCGAGTACCCGCTCGCGATGAACGAGCTGTCGTTCCTGCTCCCGCACTTTCTGAAGGACGGGCGCGGCAAAGTCGATACGTACTTCACGCGCGTCTACAACCCGGTCTGGACGAACCCCGACGGCTTCTCCTGGGTCGAGGTCTTGCAGGACGAGAGTCTCATCGGCTGTTACGTCGCGCTCACCCCGACGTGGAACGAGACGGCCTACTTCGCCGACTACGTCCTGCCGATGGGGCACGGGTCGGAGCGCCACGACATCCACTCCTACGAGACGCACGACGCGCAGTGGCTCGGCTTCCGACAGCCCGTGCTGCGCGCCGCGCGCGAGCGGATGGGCGAGACCGTGGGCGACACGCGCGAGGTCAACCCCGGCGAGGTCTGGGAGGAGAACGAATTCTGGCTCGAACTGACATGGCGCATCGACCCCGACGGCGCGCTGGGGATTCGCAAGTTCGCCGAGTCGCCCGCGCGGCCGGGCGAGCGGCTGAGCGTTGACGACTACTACGGCTACATCTTCCAGCACTCGGTGCCGGGGCTGGCCGAGCGCGCGGCCGAGGAGGGGCTGACGCCGCTCCAGTTCATGCGCCGCTACGGCGCGTTCGAGATCGGGCGCAAGACCGGCGCGCTCTACGAGCAGGAGGTGCCCGAGGACGAACTCGAAGACGAGCGCACCGACCGCTTCGGCCGCGTCTACACGCGGACGCCGAAGCCCGCCTCGCCCAACATCGTCCCCATCCCCTCGCCCGACGCGGACGCCGAGGGGCGCCGCTTCGCCGGCGTGAAGGTCGATGACAAAATCCGGCGCGGCTTCCCGACGCCGAGCGGCCGGCTTGAGTTCTACTCGAAGACTTTGGCCGACTGGGGCTGGCACGAGTACGCCGTCCCGGCCTACATCAAGAGCCACGTCCACCCGGACCAGCTCAACCCCGACCAGACGGTTCTCATCTCGACCTTCCGCCTGCCCGTGCAGATTCACACGCGCTCGGCGAACGCCAAGTGGCTCGACGAGATCGCGCACACCAACCCGCTCTGGATTCACCCGCGCCACGCCGCCCGGCTGGGCGTGAAGACCGGCGAGCCGTTGCGCGTCGAGACCGAGACCGGGTACTTCGTCGTCCGCGCGTGGGTCACCGAAGGCATCCGGCCGGACGTGGTCGCGTGCAGCCACCACATGGGTCGCTGGAAGCTCGCGCACGACGGCGAGGGGCAGCGCCAGTTGATGCAGACGGTCGCGCTCGAACACGCGGGGAGCGAGTGGGCGCTCAAGCGCGAGCGCGGCGTCGCGCCCTACGAGTCCTCCGACCCCGACACGACGCGCATCTGGTGGTCGGACGTGGGCGTCCACCAGAACCTGACCTTCCCCGTCCACCCCGACCCCATCTCGGGGATGCACTGCTGGCACCAGGCCGTCCGCGTCCGCCAGGCCGAAGCCGGCGACCGCCCCGGCGACATCCACGTCGATACGGAGAAGTCGCGCGCCGTCTATCGCGCGTGGCTCCAGTTCACGCGCCCCGCCGACCTCTACTCGCCCGACGGCACGCGGCGCCCTTACTGGCTGCTGCGCCCCCTCAAACCCGCGCGCGAGTTCTACAAACTTCCCGTCGAACCCGCGCCGGTCAAAGCAGACTAGAGTCACAGGAGCAGACGTGAATTAACCGGGATGGACAGGACGAACGGGATGGGAATTAAGGATTTGAAATTTCAATTTTGAAAGTTCAACTCTCAAATTTAAATTCCTAATCCTGTCTATCCCGTCCGTCCCGGTTAATTGTTTTTCCGTGGAGCTATTTCGCGCACTCGCCGTCTTTGCCGAGCCGCCCGGTCGGGCGGGGGCGGCGCGCGTGGCGGAGGCTTTGGGGCTGGGCGAGGCGCCGTCGGCGTCGGAGTACGCGGACGTGTTCGTCTTCAGGCTCTACCCTTACGCGTCGGTCTACCTCGGGGCGGAGGGGATGTTGGGCGGCGAGGCGCGCGACCGCGTGGCGGGGTTTCTGGCGGCGCTCGGTCAAGGAGTGCCGGCGGAGCCAGACCACCTCGCGCTGATGCTGGGGACGTACGCGTCGCTCGCCGAGTTGGAAGAGGCGGCGCCCGACGGGCGTCGGCGCGAGTCTCTGCGCGGCGCGCGGCGCGCGTTCCTTTGGGAGCACCTTTTGAGCTGGCTCCCCGTCTACCTCGACAAGCTCGAACAGATAGCGCCGCCGTTCTACCGCGCGTGGGGGCGCACGCTTCGTTCGGCGCTCGACGCGGAGGCCGAAGCGCTGGGGCGTCAGGACGCTCTGCCGCTCCACCTGCGCGAGGCCGCCGCGCTCGCGGACCCGCGCGAGTCCTCTTCGGAAGAGTTTTTGAAGACGCTGCTCGCGCCCGCGCGCGCGGGCTTCGTCCTCCTGCGCGACGACATCGCCCGCGCCGCGCGCGAACTGGGGACGGGCGTCCGCGCGGGCGAGCGTCTGTTCGCGCTGCGCTCGCTCATGGGTCAGGACGCGGCCGGCGCCCTCTCGCGTCTCGCGTCTGAGGCGGACGCGTGGGCCGCGCTCCACCGCCGACGCCGCGCCGCGCACGGAGCCGTCGCCGACTGGTGGGCGGAGCGCGCCGACGCGTCCGCGAGCCTGCTGCGCGAGCTGAGCGAAGACGCCGGGGAAAGTCTCGGAGCAGTTTAAAGTCTCAGAAGAGTTTGAGGCCGCGCGCTCGCGCGTCGGCGAGGAGGCGGAGGAACTCTTCGCGCGGGACGAGGCGCGCGCCGAGGGCTTCCATGTGCGGCGTCATGACCTGTATGTCGAGCCAGCCCAAGCCCCGCGCGCGCAGGTGGTCTACGAGGTGGAGCAGCGCGAGCTTCGAGGCGTTCGGGCGCAGCCGAAACATGCTCTCGCCCGCGAACGCGCCGCCCGCGTCCACGCCGTAGACGCCGCCGACCAGCTCGTCGCCCTCCCACGCCTCGGCGCTGTGCGCGCGCCCGCGCCGGTGGAACTCGCAGTAGCCGCGAATCATCCAGGGCGTGATCCACGTCCCCTGTTCGTGCGCGCGGGAGACCGAGGCGCAGGCGCGGATGACGCGCTCGAAGGCGCGGTCAATCGTAAACGTCAGGCGCGTGCGGCGGCGCGCGCGCGCGAGGCTGCGCGGGACGTGCATTTCGTCGAAGAAGAGCAGCGCGCGCTCGGGCGGGCTGAACCAGAGCAGCGGGTAGCCCTCGACCGGCCACGGGAAGATGCCGCGCGCGTAAGCCTCTTCGAGCAGCGCCGGCTCGGGCCGGCCGCCGACGGCGACGATGCCGTCCTCGGTCGCGTCGCGCGGGTCTGGGAAGTGTTCGGCCATCCCGGCGATGATAAAGCAAAAGGGCGCCGCTCCGCGCTTTCTCTTTTGCGCCGCCCCTTCTAAACTTGGGGCATGCCGGAGCGCGAGTACGGGTTCGACGAGGAGGTCGCCACCGAGAGCCGGGAGAGGCTGAAGAAGCCGCCGCTCTTCCGCGTCCTGCTGCACAACGACGACTTCACGACGATGGAGTTCGTCGTCGAAGTCCTCCAGCGCGTCTTCGGCAAGACGGACGGCGACGCCTTCCGCATCATGTGGGCCGTGCACACGCAGGGCGTCGGCTGCGCCGGCGTCTACACCTACGAGATCGCCGAGATGAAGGTGGAGAAGGTCACGCAGATGGCGCGCGAGCGCGAGTTCCCGCTGCTCTGCACCGTCGAGGAAGAACCGGGGGACGACTGACCGCATCTAAGCGTGCGGGAGCCCGAGAACCGCCTGATGATAACCAAAGAGCTGCAAGAGACTTTGAACTTCGCCGCGATGGAGGCGATCAAGCGTCGCCACGAGTACGTGACGCTCGAACACCTCCTCTACGCGCTGCTGCACGACCGCACGGCCGCGAAGGCGCTGCGGAACTGCGGCGGCGACTCGGCCGCGCTCACCAAAGAGCTGGAGGAGTTCTTCGACGACAAGCTGGAGAGCGTCCCCGAGGCGAGCGACGCGCTGCCCGAGTACACCGCCGCCTTCCAGCGCGTCGTCGAGTACGCGCTTCTCCAGGCCGAGGGGTCGGGTCAGAGGGAGGTTGACGGCGGGAACGTCCTCGCCGCGATCTTCCAGTCGCCCAACTCGCACGCCGTCTACCTGCTCAAGCGGCAGGGCGTCACGCGCCTCGACGTTTTGAACTACCTCGCGCACGGCATCTCGAAGGTCGAGCCGGGCGGCCCGGCGCCCTTCGCGCACGGCGAGGAGGGCGAGCCTGACGAGGCCGAGCAGGCCGCGCGCGACCCCTTGAAAGCCTTCGCCACCGACCTCGTCGAGCGCGCCGCCGAGGGGAAGATCGACCCGCTCATCGGCCGCGAATCGGAGGTCGCGCGCACGATTCAGGTGCTCTGCCGGCGGCGCAAGAACAACCCCATCTACGTCGGCGACCCCGGCGTCGGCAAGACCGCCATCGCCGAGGGGCTGGCCTTAAAGATTCAGAAGGGCGAGGTGCCCGACGCGCTCAAAGGCGCCGAGGTCTACTCGCTCGACATGGGCGCGCTGCTCGCCGGGACGAAGTACCGCGGCGAGTTCGAGCAGCGTCTGAAGGCCGTCATCTCCGCGCTCAAGAAGAAGGAGAACGTCATCCTCTTCATCGACGAGATACACACCATCGTCGGCGCGGGCGCGGTCTCGGGCGGCTCGATGGACGCGTCGAACATCATTAAGCCGGTGCTCGCCTCGGGCGAGATGCGCTGCATCGGCTCGACCACCTACCCCGAGTACAAGGCGGCGTTCGAGCGCGACCGCGCGCTCGCCCGGCGCTTCCAGAAGATAGAGGTCGGCGAGCCGTCGCTCGAAGACACCGTCCAGATTCTCGAAGGCTTGAAGAAGCTCTACGAGGAGGCGCACGGCGTCACCTACTCGTCGGAGGCGCTGCGCGCGGCCGCCGAGCTCGCGGCCAAGCACATCCACGACCGCTTCCTGCCCGACAAGGCCATCGACGTGATCGACGAGGTGGGCGCGATGGTCAAGCTGATGCCGGCGGGAGACCGGCCGAAGGAGGTCGGCGTCCACGAAATCGAGACGGTCGTCGCGCGCATGGCGAAGATTCCGCCGCGCACCATCGCCGGCTCGGAGAAAGACCGCCTGCAAAGTCTGGACGCGGCGCTCCGCGGCGTCATCTACGGGCAAGACCACGCGATTTCGCAGATCGTGAGCGCCATCAAGCTCTCGCGCTCGGGCCTCGGCCAGCCGGAAAAGCCCATCGGCTCGTTCCTCTTCTCGGGACCCACGGGCGTCGGCAAGACCGAGCTCGCCAAGCAGCTCGCGCTCGCCTTGGGCGTCGAGTTCATACGCTTCGACATGTCGGAGTACGCCGAACCCCACACGGTCTCGCGCCTCATCGGCGCGCCGCCCGGCTACGTCGGCTTCGACCAGGGCGGGCTGCTGACCGACGCCGTCAACAAGACGCCTTACGCCGTCGTCGTCTTGGACGAGATAGAGAAGGCGCACCCGAACCTCTTCAACATCCTCTTGCAGGTGATGGATCACGGCACGCTCACCGACAACAACGGCAAGCGCGCAGACTTCCACAACGTCATTCTCATCATGACGACCAACGCGGGCGCGCGCGAGATGTCCGACGCGAAGATCGGATTCCAGAAGGGGCTGGGGGGGCTTTCGCAGGGTCAGGGGCGCGGGGCGATTGAGCGCACCTTCAGCCCCGAGTTCCGCAACCGGCTCGACGCTTGGATCGCGTTCGCGCCGCTCACGTTCGAGACCATCGAGCGCGTGGTGGACAAGTTCGTCGGCGAGGTGCGCGCGCAGTTGGTCGAGAAGAACGTCGAGCTGGTGCTGATGGAGAACGCGCGCCGCTGGCTGGCCGAGCACGGCTACGACCGGCAGATGGGCGCGCGACCGATGGCGCGACTCATTCAGGAGAAGATTAAGGCGCCGCTCGCCGAGGAGATTCTCTTCGGCCGCTTGCAGCACGGCGGCAAGGTCGTCGTCGGGGTGCCCGACACGGACATCGGGCTGGAAATCCTCCCGCGCCGTCAGCCCTGAAACAGCCGCTCAGAACTCGAAGCGGACCTGCGCCTCGACGCGCCGGTTACCCGCCGCCGGGTTGCCGACGCTGCCCGCGCCGAACCCGCCCGCCGTGGCGACCGAACGCCCGAAGAGGGGCGAGCCTAAGCTCCCCACCGGCGCGTCGAGGTTGACCCGGTTGAAGAGGTTCGTAAACCGCAAGCCCGGCGTGAGGCGAAAGCGCCCCTCGCCGCCCGCGCCCGCCTGACCGCCGCCGCGCCCCGCCGCCGCCACCTTCCCGAACGCGAACGTCCGACTGACGCCGAGGTTGACGACGAAGTAACCCGGCCCTTCGCCGTAGTTGCGCGCGATGACGGGCGCGCCCGGCGGCGGCTCGGTGTCGAAGACGCCGAAGGGCGTGACGCGCACCGTCGGCCTCGTCAAGTCCGAGGCGAGCGCGGGGCGGTCTGCGAAGAAAGCGTCGCCGTTCGCGTCAACGCCCGAGGTGATGTTGAAAGGCCGCCCCGTCGAAGCGTAGACCAGAGGACTCAGCCGCAGACCCCACGCCGCCTCGAACGTCCCGCCCGCCGCGAACGCGTGACGCACGTCGAACGACGAGCGCCCGTACTCCGCGCGCAGGTCGTAAGCGTCGGCCGGGAAAGTCCCCGCGCCTTCGGTGTCGCCGCGCGCACGGTTCAGCGTGTAGTTGGCGAAGAAGGAGGCGCGTCCGCTCGGGCGCGCGTTGAGCGTGACGAGAAGTTGGTGCTGATTGAGACGGCCGCTCGACTCGTACTGCACGACGTTGCCGGCCTCGGGCCGCGGCCTCACGCGCGCGACCACCTCGCCCGACGCATCCCTGACGGCGACGGGCGCGTTGACGTTGCGCGCGCGCAGCGCGTGGAGCGTGCGCGACGCGACGTAGGTCACGGCCAGCGTGCTCTTGCGCGGCAGTTGGCGCTCAAAGCCTAAGGCCGCCTGCATCATGTACGGCTCGCGCAAATCCTCCGCGATGCGGAACGTGGTCTGGTTCGCCGGCACGGTGGCGCGCAGCGTCTCGATTGAGGGGACGGCGGGGAACGAGTCGAGGACGCGCGGGTCGTCCACGACGAAGCGGAAGAAGTTCCCGGCCGCGTACTTGTTGGCGATGAGGACTTGGTTCTCGTTGAAGCGGTCGAAGAAGACGCCGAAGCCCGCGCGGACGACCGTCGCGGTCTGGGCCTTGGGGTCGCCGGCCTTGAAACCCGGCGCCCACGCCAGCGCGACGCGCGGCGCGAGGTTGAGACGGACGCCGATGTTCGTCTGGAACTCGTAACGCAGGCCGTAGCTCGCCGTCAGGTTCGGGCGCACGCGCCAGTCGTCCTGCAAGTAAGCGCCGAAGTCCACCTGCGTCGCCCTCGCCAGAGGGTCGCCGCCGCCGAGCGTCAGTTGCGTCGCGCCGCCGCCCCGCGCGCGCACCTCGGCCGGCGAGAGACACGGGAAGCGCCCGGCCCCTGCGCCGCAGTTGGGCGCGGAGAAGAGGAGCGTGCGGCGGTAGCGCTCGACGCTCGTGATAGAAATCATCACGGCCTCGCCCGACGCGTCGAGCACGGGGGCGCCGGCCGCGTCGAGCCGCGGCGCGCGGCCGCCGGCGAAGGTGTAGGTGCCGTTCAAGTCGTCGGGCGAAACGTCCTCGATGGTCGTGCGGCGCAGTCGCGCGCCGGCCCGCAGGGTGTGCGCGCCCGCCGTCCACAGCAGAGAGTCCTGCGCCGTCAGACGGCCCTCTGGGTTTCTCGCCCGCCCCGAGGGCGAGCCGCCCGCCGCGAACGCGCCCGCGACGTTGAGCGCGGGGAGCGTGCTGAAAGGCTCGTCCAACTGATCCTCCGCGATGTACTGGAGGCGGAACTCGTTGAGAAGTCGCGGGCTGACGACGGCCGTCTCGCTCAGTTGAAAGGTGCGGATGGGGAGCGTGAAGGCGAAGCCGCGCTCCGGCAGGACGACGCCGCCGACGCCCGCGTTCTCCGCGCGGTGCCGGTAGTAGTTGTAGCGCAGGCCGAGCGTGTGCGCCTCGGTGAGTTGCAGGTCGAGCCGCGCGTTCGCGCTCAACTGGCTGCGCGGGACGCGCGCGGTGAAGGCGAGCGTCGCGGGGGCGAGTGCGTCGTCGAGCACGACGGCGTTGACGAGCGCGTTGTCGGCGGTCGCGCGCTCTTCGAGCCAGAGGAAGAAGGAGGCGCGGCGCGGCGCGAGCGTGCCGCTGAGGCCCGCGCCGAAGTTACGCATCTGGTAGGCGGCGCGCGCGGGCGTGAAAGGGTTGCGCGCGTTGAGGCTCTCGTCGTTGAAGTTGAGGAAGAGTTGCCCGCGCAGCTTCTCGGTGCCCGCGCGCGTGAAGATTTGAATCTGGCCGAAGCCGATGCGGTCGTTCTTGGCCGAGAAGGGATTCTGGTTGACGCGGACTTCGCGTATCGAGCCGCGCGGCGGGATCGGCTCGCCCGCGTTGGCGAAGCCGTCAACGAGAATCTGGCCGCCGTTCGGGCCGGAGGGCGCGCCCGCCAAAGACTGCAACGCGGCGGCGAGTTCGGCCGGGTCTTCGGGCAGCGCGTCGAGGTCTGTCTCGCCGAAGCGGAGCGCGCTCCGGTTCTCGGCCGGCTCGACGCTCGGCGGCTCGCCCGCGCCGACCGTGACCTCCTGCCTTTGGAGCGCGACTTCGAGCCGCACGTCCAGCTCGCGCCTCTTCCCCGCGGCGACCGCGACCCCCGCGCCCTCGAACGGCTCGAAGCCGCGCGCCTCGACCCGCAGCGTGTACGGGCCGGGCGCGAGGCCGCCGAAGGCGTAGCGCCCTTCGGAGTCCGTGACCGCCTTGCGCTCCGCGCCGGCCGCGTCCCTGACGGTCACGGCCGCGCCGACGACGACCGCGCCCAGAGGGTCTGTGACGCGGCCGCCGAGCGCGCCCGACGCCTGCGCCGTCTGCGCGGCCGGCGCCGCGTGCGCGCAGAGCAGCAGCGCCGCGAGGATACGGATGCCCTTCATGCGCGCCCCCTCCGCGTCTTCAGTTGCCGCGCTGGGCGGCCTTGTAAAGCTCGTCCACGAACTTCGGCGCCTCCGGCTCCCACTTCGTGGGGAGACCTTTGGCCATCCGCCAGCGGTGGAGCCATGAGATGCCGTTCTTGTAGAGCGCGTCGGGCTCCGCGTAGGCCGGGTCTTTGAGCGCCTCTTCGAGCGCGACGAACGCGTAGCCGCGCCGCTTCATCATCGCGGCCAGCTCGTCGAAGCGGTCGGCGTTGATCTCGTTGGCGTGAAGGAGCAGGACGTGTCTGACCTCGCGCCCGAAGGTCTCGGCCGCGAGACGCTCGAAGTGCTCGAAGACCGACTCCATGTAGGGCACGTAGGCGTCGGCGACGCGTCTGGCCGTCTCCGCGTCGCCGCGCTTCTTCGCCCTCATGTAAACGTCGGCGAAGATGTAGTCGCCGTTGTCGATGGTGACGGGCGCGACCGTGTAGCCGCGCGCGGCGAGGAACTCGGCCAGCCCCCGCTTGTACTCGGGCGTCGTGCCGGTGAAGAGGAACGGGTGGCGGAAGTAGCGCAGCGTCAGGCCGCGCTCCTTGAGCAGCATCCGCGTCACCGTCTCGCCGCGCAGCACGTCGTCCTTGTAGGCGTCGAGCGGCTGCCTTTGCAGGTTGATGTGCGAGAAGGTGTGGTTGCCCAGCTCAAGCCCCGCGTCGAGCCACGCGCGCAGCAGGTCGGTGCGCGCGTCGATCTCGCCCCGTCGGTAGAGCTTGCCCTCGTTGACGAAGCCGACCGCCGGGACGCCGTTGCGCTTGACGCTCTCAAGGAGCCGCGACGTGATGCGCCGCATGTCTTCGAGGTCGCCCTGCGGCGCGGGCAGATCGTCGAACGTGACGGCGACTTCCCTGCGCGCCGCTTGCGCCGACGCCTGAACGAACAACACCGACGCGAGCAGCACGAGGACAAGAGCGGCGCGGCAGATTTTCTTCAACATCATTCCCAAGCTCCCGTTCAGGATAAACAACGGAGACACGGAGACACAGCTTTAAGAATTTGAAAATTTCAAATTTGAAATCTCAAATTAGCCGCGCCTCCGTGTCTCCGTGGTTGACCTCAGTCCCCCGCGGCGCCGGTCACTTCTTCGGCTCGGGCTTGGCCGCCTTCCAGCCCTTCTGGAGTTCGGCGAGGTGGCGCCGCATAGACTCGGGGAGCTCTTGCTCTTCAATGTCCCTGTCCGCCATCCCCTTCGAGACGGCCCAGCGCCTTATCCAGGAGTCGCCGCGCCGCCCCGTGTAGGTGTCGGACAGGCCGTAAGCCTCGTCGAGCGTGGCCTGCTCCATCGTGACGAACGTGTAGCCGCGCCGCTTGAGCATCGCCGCGATGTCCGCGAAGCTGTCAAAGTTGAGCGCGCCCGCGGTCAGCATCAGCACCTGCGGGAACTCGCGCCCCACGACCTCGCGCGAGTAGTTCTCGTAGAACTCGAACATGCGCTCCATGTAGGGCACGTACTCGGCGCGGATGGCCTCGGCCGCCGCGTCGTCCTCGCGCCTGAGCGCCTGGATGTATGCGTTGCTGAAGACCCAGTCGGTGGTGTCCACGGTGACCGGGTGAATCTCGTAGCCGCGCCCGCGCAGGAAAGTCTCGACCTTCGCGCGCGCGCCGGCGCTCGACCCCGTGTTCAGGTACGGGTAGCTGAAGTAGCGCAGTTTCCGCCCGCGCTCGGCCGAGAGCTTGGCGATGGTCTGCTCGCCGCGTATCACGTCCGACTGGAACTCCTCGACCGAAGTCTTGTAGAGGTCCGTGTGGTTGGCCGTCTCGTTGCCCAGCTCGTGCCCGGCGTCGAGCCATTCGCGAAGCGTCTGGACGCGCGCCTCGTTGACCGAGCCGTCGTCGTTGTAGAGCCGCGCGTCGTTGACGAAGGCGACCGCCTGAATGTTCTCGGCGGCGAGCGCGCGCAGGAGCTTGCGCGACTTGTTGGCGAGCCGCCCCGAGTCGTAGATGTTTCCGGGGTATGTGACGAAGGTGACGGCCACCTGCCGGCGCGGCGCGGCGGCGGGCTTCGACGCCTGCGCCGCGGCGGCCGGGTCGGACAAAGAGGTGGCGTGCGAGCGGTGCGCGGCGAGCGCGCCGCAGAGGATGGCGACGGCCGCGAGCGCCGCCGCGGCCGCCGCGGGGCGGCGCGTCGAAGGGCGAGGGCGCCGCCCCGTGTTGACGAGTCTCTGTATGCGTTGCATGAGTGAACCTCCGTTGGCTGCTAAGGCCAGCGCCGCCGGGGGCGTGTGCGCCGCGCGCAGGTGTTCGAGCGCCGCGAGGGCGCGCGCGTAGAGCAGCACGTCGCCCGTCGCCTCGACCGCCGCGTCGTCGCAGGCGTGCTCGCGCTCGGCGCGCACGCGCCGCGAGAGCCACCGCGCCGCCGGGTGGTAGAAGAGCAGCGTCTCGGCCGCCGTCTGCAAAAGGTTGACGGCGTAGTCGTACCGGCGCACGTGCGCCAGCTCGTGCGCGAGCACGGCCTCCAACTGCTGCGGCGTGAGCCCCAGAAGGGCGCCGGCCGGGATGAGTATGATCGGCCTCAGGTGTCCGACGACCGTCGGCACTTCGACAAGCGCCGACTGGCACAAGGCGACCGCGCGCCGTACGCGCAGCCGCCCCGACACGCGCGCGAGAAGTTCCTCGAAACGTTCAGGCACCGGCGCGGCGCTCGACTTCAAACGCCGCACCAGAAGCCACGCGCCGGCGAAGCGCGAGAGATGCAGAAGGACGCCCGCGAGCCACGCGCAGACGAACCACGGCAGCAGCGCCGTCAGACGACGCTCGGCCCAGCCGCGCAAGTTCGACGCGTGCGAGACCGCGGCCGCAGCCGTCTCCTGCGGAGCGCGCGCCGCCGGCTCTTTGCCCGCCAGCGGCGCGCGCCCGCCCGCGCCCACAAGGTCAGCCCACGCCCCCTCCGGCGCGGGCGCCTCGCGAGCGAACAGCCCCCGCGGCGCGCTCGCCGCGACGCAGGCCGTCGCCACGGGCAGCAGCAGCAGGAGCAGGAGCGCCAGCGACCCGGCCGCGTAACGGACGTTGGCCCCGGCCCTCGACGCCGTCGCGCAGAAGCAGGCGTAAGCGCCCGCGACGAGCGCCCCCTGCCACAGCGAGTGGACGAGCGCCCACCCGGCCGCGTCGAGCAGCCAGCGCGCGCCCGAAGAGAGTTCGGTCGTGAAATAGACTTCGGCCGTCAACGCTCCCCCCTTTCCAGCTCGTCGAGCAGGCGTCGGATTTCGCCCAACTCGTCGGCCGAGGCGCGCTCGGTCGAGAGGGCTTGCAGGACGAGCTTCTTCGCCGACCCGTCGAAAGCCTTCCGCAGAAGGTCTCCGACCAGACGGCGCTGCGTCTCGTCCTCGCGGGCGGCGGCCTCGTAGCGGTGCGCGCGCTCGCTCTCGTCCCTCACGACTAAACCCTTCTCCGCCATAATTTGCATGAACTTGAGGACGGTCGTGTAGCCCGTCACCTTGTTCTCGCCTAACGTTTCGAAGACTTCCCGCACGGTGCTGGGGCCGCGCCTCCAGAGCACCTTGAGGATTTCCAGTTCCGCGTCGGTCGGACGCGGCAGTTCAGTTTCAGGCATTGCGCAATACCTCTCGGACTCAAGTCGGCGGGCAGACTACTACGAAGAAGTTCGTACTGTCAACGAAATTCTTCGTACTTAGTCGCCGGAGAGTTGATTAAATCTGCTAAGTGAGGGAATCGTTAAGGTTAAGCCCCCCGTCACCAGCGGTGATAGGCCGGGTGGCCGGGGCGGACGGCGACGAAGGTGCCGCGGCAGGTGGCGCAGGTCTTCCCGGCGGCCGTGAGCGTGGCCTCGACGACGGCGCGGTCGTCCGTGGATTCGACGACGCGCGCCGAGAGGTGGATGGTGGCGTCGGTCGGCGTCGGGCGCAGGAGTTTGACCGCGTAGTCGGCGGTGACGGTGGCGGGCGGGCGCTCGGCCCCGGCGCGGCGCATGAAGTGGTGGGCGGCCGCCCAGTTCGAGTGACAGTCGAGCAGCGCGCCGACGATGCCGCCGTTGAGGACGCCGGGGAAAGCCTCGTGGTGCGGCTCGGCGCGCCACTCGCAGACGACCTCGTCGCCGCCGCCGTCGGCGGGGAAGCTGCGGACGTGCAAGCCCTTCTCGTTGGCCGGGCCGCACCCGAAACACGCGCTCTCGGGCGCGTACTGTTCCTGTAGACTCTTCATGCCGGTTTACCGCTCGACTTTCGGGTCGTCGGAGGTGGCGCGCTCGCCCCTGCGGTCGGCGGCGCGGAGGTCGAGTTTCTCGTCGATGAAGAAGGAGCGGCGGCCCGTCTTGCCGTAGTCTTTGGGCGTGGCCGTGGCCTCGAACTTTTCGCCGGAGGCGCTCAGCTCGAACTTGTACTCGGTCTCGCCGGAGGGGAATTCCTTCTCCAGCAGCCCCGCCTCGCGCAGCTCTTCGAGCGTGCCGAAGCGCTCCTTCTTCTTCTCGATCTTGTAGGCGTGCTCGACCTGCGCGATGCGCTGGAGCGCGGAGACGGCCATCGCCTCGCCCCTGATGACGGGCGCGTCCTTGATGCCGACCGCGACGGTCGTCGCGTAAGACCTGACGAGCGAGAGCGGCAGCCGCATTTCGTGCAGCACCACGTCGCCCTCGTTGGTCGCCTCGTAGGAGGCGGGCGCGTACTCGGCCGTCGCGAGCTGCGCGAGCAGGGCGCGCACCACCGCGTCCGTGCTCGCGCCCGAGCGCTTCTTCGTCTCGTCCACCACCCGGCGGACGATTGCGTCGGAGACGAAGAGGTGGACGAGCTTCTGTTTGGCCTGCCAGGAGGTCGCGTCGCGGTAGTCGTTCGAGGCCGCCAGCGTCCGGCGCGACGAGTAGGAGTCAACGCAGTGGCGGACGGCCTTCAGCTCGCCGACGACGAGGAAGCTGTCGATGACGGCGTAGGCGATGCCGTCCGAGGCGCCGAGCGTGCGAATCTCGATGCCCTCGCGCTTCTCCGGCACCTGCGGCGTGCCCGGCGAGGCGAAGCCGAGCGCGACGAAGACGCGCGGCAGTATCTCGCGCATCTTCGCCGTGTCGTTGAGCGAGGCGATGAAGATGGGACCCGCCACGGCCTCCGGCTCCTTCTCGCCCTCCTTCAACTCCTCGAACCGCGCGCGCGGGGCCAGCCCGAACTCGCCCTCGTCGAGCGGCATGCTGAACGCCACCTCGTTGCCGAGCGACGGCAGCAGGTCTTCCTTGAACTTGAAGCCGAAGAGCTTTTCGACGGCGGCCATGGTCTCGCCGGGGGTCGGCTCCGGCTCGCGCTTCCCCTCCCCGCCTTCGTCGGCGATGGCGCCGCCGGTCAACAGCCCGGCGGGGTTGACCGACGCCGCGCCGAGCGTCGAGTTGTAGACGTGCGTCCAGTCGAGCGAGCCGGCGACGAACAGCTCCGCGTCGGCGGGCGCGACCTCGGCCGTCGTGCCCGTGACGGGCGGCCCCGAGACGATGTTCGGCAAAAACGGGATGAGCGCGACCAAGCCGTCGGGCGTGTTCTCGACCGCGAGCCTGACGGCCACCGCGCCGCGGTCGAGCCCGACCCCGAGCGCGACGGCGCCGGGGATGCGCGGCACGCCGCCCCAGAGGTTTCGCAGCACGCCGCTCAGTCCACGCACCGCGCGCTCCTCCGCGGTCGGCTCGGGCGGCGGAGGCGGCGCCTCGCCTTCCCCGTGCCCCTCGCCCTCTTCTTCGTCCTCGCCCACGCCGCCCTCTTCGGGGCTCGGCTCGGGCGAGGCGGACGGGTCGGGGGTCGCGTCAACGTCCGGGGGCGCCGCCGGCACCTTCTCCCCGACAATCACGCCTGACGGCCCCACGACCACGGCGGTCGGGAGCGAGTCGTCCTCCGTCCCCGCATCTCTAGATGCGCGGGACGCCTCCTCCATCGCCTGCATCTGGATCGCCCAAGCCTGCTGCGCCACGTCCGTATCGACGTAGACGAAGAGCGAGTCGTTGGCGAAGCGCGAGCGCACCGTCTGGAAGCGCGCGCTGTCGGCGAGGCTCGGCTCGCCCTCCCCGCCGCGCAGTTGCCTGAGCTTGAAGGGGCCGTCCGACGTGATGAGCCAGCGCCCCGCGCGCCGTATCGCGAAGTCCGAGCCGGGCACCTTCGGCTCGGGCTTGGGCCTCTGCCCCTGTCGGCGGCGCGGGACTGTCGGGTCGGGCGTCGGCTCCTGCGCGGCGATGTCCTTCTTGATCTGTCGCACCTGCTCGCCGATGACGCGGCGGAGCTTTGGCTCGAAGGCGGCGGCCGCCTCGGGCGAGTCGAGCTGGAAGGCGGCGACGCCCTGCGGGACGCCCTTGCGCGCGGGCATGAAGCCCATCACGATGCGCGACTCGCCGAGCACCTCGGCGTTCGCGACGACGAAGTCGTAGAAGTCGGTCAGCGGCTGAACCTCTTCGCCGCCGAGCAGCCTGAGCGAAGCGACCGCCGACTTCACCTCCTCGGAGCGCGAGAGCGTGCCGACGCGGCGCAGCTCGGCGTAGACGGTGTAGGCGTCCGCCGCCAGCATCTCCTCGAACGAGAGGTCGGGCTCGGGTCGGCGCGCCGCCGGCTGCTGCTGACCGGCGCGCGCGTTCGCGGCGTCGGACGCGGGGGGTGACGCGGGCGTCGAGGGCGCGGGAGTCGCGGGAGTCGCGCCGGGGCGCGGCGCGGCCGGGGCCGTCGTGCGCGCGGCGGGCGCGTTGGCGCGCGGGCGCGTCCGTCGCCGTCGGCGCTGACGCGCGTCGGCTTCGCCGAGTCCGGGCGTGGAACTTAAAAGGAGGAGCGCGGCGCAGGCGAGCGCCGCGAGGCGAGGGAAAAATTGACGGGCTCTCATCGCTTTCTTCACCAGGAGAACACGGTCGGGGCGTTGACACGCGAGCCGCAAGCGGGCTTCGGGAAGAGACCGCCGCGGCGCGGGGCGCCGGGGAGTCGGGCGCCGCCGCCGCGGCCGAGATTGTAACTCACGCCGCGACGGTTGTAACGGTCGTGCGGCCGGCCGCCACGCGCCGGAGGTTGACTTCACGGCGGCGCGCGGCCAAACTCTCGGACGCTCCCACTTCTCTTCCAAAGCGAGGCCAACACCGAAGATGAACAGACGTTATTTCGCCATCTTAGCGCTCGCCGCCGCGCTCTCGGCCGCCGCCGCCGCGTGTACGACGACGGCGCCGACCAACCAGAACGCCTCGGCCAGCCCGACGCCCGCGACCGCCGCCGCGACGGGTCTGCCGGCCGAGTTGAAGCCCGCGCTCGACTCGGTCAACGCCGACGACCTGATGCGCCACATCAAGGCGCTCTCGTCCGACGAGTACGAGGGGCGAGGCCCCGGCACGAAGGGCGAGGAGCTGACGGTCAAGTACATCACCGAGCAGTTCCAGCGTTTGGGCCTGAAGCCCGGCAACCCCGACGGCACCTTCATCCAGAAGGTTCCGCTCGCGGGCTTCACCGCGCAGTCCGAGGCCGCCTTCAAGGCCGGCGACAAGGAGATGAAGCTTGAGAATTTGAAGGACTACGTCGCCGTCTCGCGCCGCTACGAGCCGCAGGTGAATGTCGATAACTCGGACGTTGTCTTCGTCGGCTACGGCGTGACGGCGCCCGAGTACGGCTGGGACGACTACAAGGGCGTTGACGTGAAGGGCAAGACCATCGTCATGCTCATCAACGACCCGGCGGTGCCCTCGGCGTCGAACCCGGCGGAGCTGGACGCGAACGTCTTCAAGGGCAAGGCCATGACCTACTACGGCCGCTGGACGTACAAGTACGAGGAGGCGACGCGGCGCGGCGCGGCCGCCTGCGTCATCGTCCACGAAACGGGTCCGGCCGGCTACCCGTTCGAGGTCGTCTCGGGGAGTTGGGGGCGCGAGAACTTCGACATCGTGTCGCCCGACAAGAACGCGGGGCGCGTCGGCGTCGAGTCGTGGATAACTTTAGACAGGGCGAAGGAGTTGTTCGCCGCCTCGGGGCAGGACTTCGACGCGCTGAAGAAGTCGGCGACGACGAAGGAGTTCAAGCCCGTCGCCTTAAACGCCAAGGCCACGTTCCACGTCAGGAACACGCTGCGCACCATCGACTCGCAGAACGTCCTCGCGCGGCTCGACGGCTCCGACCCCGCTCTGAAGAACGAGTACGTCGTCTACAGCGCGCACTGGGATCACCTCGGCAAGGACGACAAGGCGCAGGGCGACGGCATCTTCAACGGCGCCATCGACAACGCCTCGGGCGTCGCGCAGGTGTTGGAGCTGGCCGAGGCGTTCACGAAACTTCCGACCGCGCCCAAGCGCTCGGTCGTCTTCCTGATGGTGACGGCCGAGGAGAAGGGACTGCTCGGCGCGAAGTACTACGCCGAGCACCCGCTCTACCCGCCGGCCAAGACGCTCGCCAACGTCAACATCGACGGCGCGAACCAGTGGGGGCGCACGAAGGACGTGGTCTTCATCGGCGAGGGCAACACGACCATCGAAGACCTCGCGCGCGACGTGCTGACGGCGCAGGGGCGCACCGTCAAGCCCGACCCCGAGACCGAGAAGGGCTTCTACTACCGCTCCGACCACTTCGAGTTCGCCAAGATCGGCATCCCCGCTTTCTACGCCGACACGGGCACCGAGTACGTCGGCAAGTCGCCCGAGTTCAGCAAGCAGAAGCGCGACGAGTACACCGATCGCGACTACCACAAGCCGTCGGACGAGGTGAAGCCGGACTGGGACATGTCCGGCGCCGTCGAGGACGCGCAGTTCCTCCTCGCCGTCGGCTACCGCATCACGCAGGGCGACAAGTATCCCGAGTGGAAGCCGGGGACGGAGTTCAAGGCGCTGCGCGACAAGTCGCTCGGCGGCGCGGGCGCGCCCTAGTACGAATCACTTGAGAGCCATGAGAGTCAAAGCGGTTATCTCGACGTGCCTGCCCGCGCTCGCGCTGTCCGTCGCGTGTCTCTCGGCGTCGGCGGACGCGGGGCAGAAGCAGCCGGGCGCACAGCGTCCGCCGCAGCCGCAGACGACGCGGGAGCCGGCGCCGAAGGTGGAGCCGACGCCGGAGCCGCCGGCGGCGAAGAAGAACGCGCGGCCGGAGGGCGAGGCCGACGCCAAGCCCGAGCCGTTCGACAAGATGACGGTCGAGGAGATGGGCGGGCGCTGCGTCACGTTCGACACCGAGGCGGGCGAGATCGTCGTCGAGGTGGTGGCGGAGGCGGCGCCCGAGACCGCGCGCAACTTCCTCAACCTCGCCGCGACGGGCGCCTTCGACACGACGACCTTCAGCCGCGTCGTCAAGGACTTCGTCGTCCAGGGCGGCAACATCGCGACGCGCGAGAAGGTGACGCCCGAGCTGCTCCGCCGCGCCGCGCGCAAGGTGCCCGACGAGCCGAACGAGGTCAAGCACCTGCGCGGCGTCGTCTCGCTCGCGCGGCCCGCCGAGGACAACTCGGCCACCACGCACTTCTTCATCCTGCTCAACGACTCGCCGCACCTCGACGGCAACTACGCGGGCTTCGGCCGCGTCACGTCGGGGATGGAGGCGGTGGACAAGATCGCCGCCGGCGAGCTCGACGACGAGAAGCCCCGGAACCCCGTCCGCATCCGCCGCGCGACGGTCGCCCGCTGCGTCCCGCCCCCCGATTAGACTCCGCCCGGAAGCGTCCCCGAAAATCATCGGGGCGCGTGCGGCGCTAGTTTAGCGTCGCACGCGCCCCGATTCGGCGGAAGGGAGAGCGGGGTGTGCCTCCACCGATAGCCCCCCTCAACTCACTTCAGGCGCGCGACCGTCGCGCCCCCTCACCTCAAACGTCTACTTCAGGAGGCTGACCTTGCCGGTCAGCGGGTTCACCGTAAACTTCAGCACCCGAGGCTGCGTCGTCAGGAGCGTGCCGAGCGTCCCCGTGGCGCCCGTGCCCGAGCCACCCGTCGAACCAGACGACGCGCTGGATGACGCGCCCGACTCGCCGCCCGCCGACGGCGCGGCCGGGGCGTAGGCCGGGTCGGGCACGTGCGCGTAGACGACCGCCGTGAACTGAAACATCTCGTTGGCCGGGTTGGCGAACCGCAGACGCTTCGCCGCGCTCGCCTCGTTCGGCGCGAGGTCGGGGCCGAAGGTCGCCGAGTAGTCGAAGGCCGCCGGCGAGCCGGCCGCGCCCGTCCCGCCGTTGTCGGCGTTCGCGACCGCGACGCGCCCGCTGTTCGACTGGACGGAGGTGACGACGAACCGGAGCGGCGCGTAGAGCGACGAGGCCGAGCCGTTGCGGAGCGTCTGGTCGAACTGCGCCGCGCCGCCCGAGAAGCTGACCGTGCCGTCCAGAATTGTCGCCTGCACCGCCGAGGTCACGTCCTGCTCGACGCGGCGGTCTACGCGCACCGCCTTCGACGCGCTCTCAGGCCCGGCCGCCATCCCGTACTCGACCGGGTAGAGTCCGACCGCGCGATACTGGTAATCGCCGTTCGGGCGCCCCGCCACGTCGTAAGTCGTCCGCGAGGCGTCAACGTCGGCGAGCGTCGCCCACGTCGCGCCGCCGTCGGTTGACTCCTGCACGCGGAGCTTCGCGGCCTGCGCGCCGGTCGAGGGCTTGGCGAACTGCAAGCGGTACGCGCCGTCGATGTCAACGGGCGTCGCGTCGGCGACTTCCGCCCCCGCCACGTCGCCCATCGTCGGCGCGGCCGCCGCGAGCGCCGGCTTGACCGCGCGCAGGTAGAAGGGCATGCGGAGCGTCTGCGCGAAGTCCTCGCGCGCCGCCGTGACGTACCACTGAAGCTGCGTCGGGTCGGCGAGCTTCGCGCCGCTGACCGTGACGTTGACGTTGATGCTTGCGCTCCCGCCCGCGGGAACCTCGACCGAAGAGGCCGGGGTGCCGTCCGTGCGGCTGAAGCTGACGCGCACGTCGCGGTCGTCCACGCCGCGGACGTTGCCCACGAAGAACTCGTAGGTGCCCGCGCCCGCGCCGTCGCGCACGTCGAAGATGGTCACGGTCTGCGTCAGCGTGGCCGTGCCCTCGACGCCCGCCACCGGCACCGCGCCGAAGCTGTGGCTGCCGAGGAAGTCCGGGTTGCCGGGCGAGGCGGAGTCGAGCAGGCCGTAGGTGCGCGCCGACGGCGCGCCCGCGCCCCTGTCGATTGCGCCGACGCCCATCAGCGCCTTCGCGTTGGCGGCCGCCGCGGCGTCGATCAGCCCCGCGCCCTGCGTGTTAATCGTCTGCGCGCCGTCGGGCTGCGGCGTCCCGTCGGAGGCGCGCAAATTCGTAGCCGTGTTCATCAGCGCCGCGCGAATCATCGAAGGCGTCCACGAAGGGTTCTTCTGCTTGACGAGCGCGGCGACGCCCGCCGTCATCGGCGTCGCCATCGAGGTGCCCGAGGCGGAAGTGAACCCGGTCGGGTCGAACATCCACACCGCCGGCGGGACGCCGCCCGGCGCCGGCTCCGCGCCGCCCACGCGTATCGTCGCCGAGAGGATGGAGACGCCGGGCGCGACCACGTCCGGCTTAATCATGCCGAAGCGGCCCACCGGACCTTTCGAGCTGAAGTCGCCCATGCTCGGCTCGAAGAAGACCGACTTGTTGATGCGGACTTGTTTGACGGAGACGGCGCCGACGGCGTCCGAGCCGATGGCCGCCTTGAGGTATTCGCCGTTCGCCTTCGATAGCCCGAGGACGGGGATGATCGCCTTGCGCACGGTGGCGTTCGTCAGCTCGCCGTCCACGTTGTTGTAGATGAGCACGGCGACGGCGCCCTTGGCCGTGGCGAACGCGGCCTTGTTCGAGAAGGCGCCCGTGCCCTGCCCGGCGGCCTCCACCGTGGCGGTCGAGCCGCGCTTGATGAGCGCGATCTTGCCCGCGACCGAGTCGGGGAACTGGTCGGGCGTGTCGCCGAGGCCGCAGTAGACGTAGTTGTTCGTGATGTCGGAGGCGATGGGCGCAGTGCCGTCGAGCGGGAAGCCCGCCATCGAGGAGCGGCCGCCGACTTCGTCGATCTTGTTGGGGCCGGCGCCGGGGTCGAGGCTGGCGCCGACGGTCAGCACGCGCCGGCCCGTGCCGGGCGAGCCGAGCGTGCCTTCGCCGCTCGGGTTCGTCGGCGTCGGCGAGCCGGAGTTGCCGGCGGCGGCGACGACCGTCACGCCCGCGAGCGTCGCGTTGTCGCACGCGACCGCCGACGGCGAGTCGGGGTCGTTCGACGTGTCGCCCAGAGAGAGGTTGATGACGTGCGCGACCGGCTTCGGGTAGCCCGCGACGGTGAACGGCTGCACGGCGTCCTCGACCGCCATGATGGTCGAAGCGCCCACGCCGCTGCCGACGGCCGTCAGCACCTTGTAGCCCATCAGCTTCGCCTGCGGCGCGACGCCGTGAATCGGCACGTCGTCGGCCGTCAGCGGCAGCCCGTCGGGGCCGGGCGCGTTGGCGAGGTAGCCGGCGGCGATGCCGGCGACGTGCGTGCCGTGGCCGAAGTCGTCCGCGGCAGCGCCCGCCGTCAGGTTCAGATAGTAGGGAACCTTCTGGTTGTGATTGACAGCCGCGACCGCCGGGCCGACGCCGAAGCGCGGCGGCGTGGGGTCGCCGCCGAACATCGGGTTCGTCCAGTCGATGCCGGTGTCGATGACCGCGATGTAGACGCCCTCTCCGTGGACGCCCGAGGTCTGGAGCGCGTCGCCCATCCTGACCTGCGGCGGGTTGCCGTACAGCTCGGGCGCGCGCACGTACTTGACGGCGCGGTCGAGGTACATCTCAAGCCCCGTGTCGGCGTGGACGCTCTTGACGCCCGACATCTTCTCGATGACGGGGACGGCCGTCGCCGGGACGGCGAGCGTGACGCCGTTGTAGACGTAGTTGAAGCGGAACTGGATGCGCGAGACCTCGCCCGCCGGCCCGTTCGGCGCGTCCACGCCGACGACGTTGAAGACGACGCCCTTCGCGGCGAGACGGCCGAGGAAGTCGTTCTGCTGCGCGACGACTTGGCGGCGGTAGCTCTCCACGTCGAACGCCTGACCGGCGGACTCGGCGCGGTGCTTGGCGACGACGACCGGGTCGGCCGAGAGTTCGACGATGTAGACGCCGGCCGCCGCCGACGCCCCGCGCTGCGAGACGAAGAGGAGCGACGCGGCCGCGAGGGCGACGACGGCGACGAGGAGAGTGCGGAGCGCGAGTCTGCGTTTCATCTTTCGACCTCCAGAGTTAGCGATTTATTCGCCGAACATGAGCGCGATGAGCTTGGTCATCGCGGGGACGAACTCGCCGCGCTTGACGGCCGTCGAAGGCTCGAAGCGCGGGCCGGGCAGGGCGACGAACTGACCCGGAGCGACCTGCTTGATCTGCGCCGGGTAGGCTTGCAGCAGCCCGCGGTCGAGCGCGAGCTGCACGTAGCCGCGCTGCGCCGAGGGGATGTCGGCGTTGTCGGTGAGCGCCTTGCCGCCGACCGTGACGGTCGTCCCGGCGAGCGCCTTCGCCTCCTTGTCCAGGCGGAGCGCGCGCACCATCGCCTGCGCCTGCGCCAGCCGGTTGACCTGCGCCGTGGGCGCGAAGACCGTCCCCACGGTGCCCATCACGCCCTCCTTGCGGAGCGACTCGGCGAAGAGAGCGTCGGGCGTGCCTTCGGCCACGTCCGTGAAGCTCGGGCTGTTCGGGATGTACTGCGGAACCCTCGCGCCCAACATCAGCGCGCGCCCCATCTCGCCGCGCGTCAGAACGTCCTCGGGGCGGAAGAGGCCGCCGTCGGCCGCCATCACGCGGTCGTAGACGAGCCGCAGCACGTTGGTGCGCGTCGCCGAGTCGAGCGCGGCCACGTCGCCGACCTCCGAGGGGTTGTAGAGGTAGTGGCGGGTCGTGACGGTGTAGGGCTGTTCGGCCAGAACGCCTAAGCCCGCGAGGCCCGCCGAGACGCGCACGGTGTACTCGCCGGGGCCGGGGAATTCGAGCTTGACCGACTCGCGCGCGCCGAAGAGCGCGCCGAGGTTGATGGCGTCGCCGGTGGCGACCGTCTGCCCGTCCTTGAGCACGGTCAGCCGCAGGTCGCTGATGGCGAGCCGCGTGTTGTCGAGGACGACTTCGCCCTCGCCGACGGCCGAGCCCCAGTCGAGCTGGATGAAGGTGAAGCGCGCGTTGGCCGGGACGCTGACGGTGTGCGAGCGCGTCGAGTTGGCCGCGACGCTGCCCTGCTGGGCGGGCGCGTCCTGACGGCCGACCGCCAGCCCCTTGCCCGCGAAGCCGAAGTTGCCGTAAGGCTTCGACGGGTTCAGCGCGAGGTCTACGGCCGCGTGAACGTTGGCCAAGCCCGCGCCCGCCTCGAACTCGTCGTAGGGCGCGAGCGGCGTCGCGGTGCGCACCAGCACGTCGCGCACCTCGTCGGGCGTGAGCGTCTTGTCGGCTTCGAGGAGGTTGGCGACGATGCCGGAGAGCGCGGGCGCGGCCATCGACGTGCCGGAAATCTGCGTGTAGTTCGGCAGGTAGTTCGCCGGGATTTCGAGGTCGGCGTCGAGGCCGTTCTCGGCGAGGTTGGTGCGCGAGCGCGCCGCGATGATGGCGCTCGTGTAGCCCTTGTCGGCGGGGCCGCCCGTGCCCGGCGTCAGGATCGTCGGGTGGACGGTCGGGCTCCCGAAGATGCCGCGCGAGGAGAAGGAGGCGAGCCGCCCGTCCTTCGTCGCCGCGCCCGCCGTGATGACCCACGGCCAGGGCGTCCAGCGGTTCTGCGTGTTCGGGCCGGGGCCGTCGTTGCCGTTGGCGAAGACGACGACGATGTTGTTGTCGTGCAGCGCCTTCGACGCGACGTTGACGGGGTGGTCGGCGTCGTAGTCGGCGGCCGAGTTGCCCCAGGAGTTGTTGACGACGCGGATGTTGTAGACGAGCTGGTTCGTCAGGACGTAGTCGAACGCCGCGATCTGGCCGAGGACGAAGAGGCCGCCGCCCGAGCCGATGCCGAGTATCGAAGCGCCGGGCGCCACGCCCGCGTAGAGGCCGCCCGAGGCGAGACCCGACCCGGCGGCGATGGAGGCGACGTGCGTGCCGTGTCCGCCGTTGGTGTCGGAGTCGGGCTGGTTCTCAAGGTAGCTGGGCGGGATGATTCCCTCGAAGACGTTGCCGAGCGTGGCCGAGCGGACGAGGAGGCCGTCCTTGTCATTCATGTTCATGATGACGTTCTGGACGGTCTTGCCGGCGGCCGGGTTCGTCAGGTTGTAGGTCAAATCCTGATGCGTGCCGTCCACGCCCGAGTCGTTAATCGCGATGGTGATGCCTTTGCCCGAGACCGGCAGCCCGCCGTTGCGCCGCGTGATGTCGATGTCGTTGCGCAGGCGCTCGGTGCCGACGAGCGGGTTGCTCTGGTGGTCGTAGAGCTTGACGGGCGCGTTAAGGTAGATGGAGCGCAAAGAGTCCCACCCGGCCAGTTGCGCGACCTGCGCGGCGGTCGCGTTGACGGCGACGACCGGGAGGCTCTGCATCCGGTAGCCGCCCGCGACGCCGAGCGCGAGCACCTGCGCGACCTCGGCGTCGGTGACGCGCTCGCCCTTGAAGGTCAGGATGACGCCGAACAAATCGGCCGCCTTCGCCGTCGTCAGTTTGGCCCTGAGCTGCGGGTCAACCTTCGGCGCCGCCTGCGCGCCCAGCGCGCAGGCCGCGACGAGCACGACCGCCGACATCAACTGGAAGAATTTTTGCCGCTTCATAATGAATGCCACTCCCTCTCTCATCCCGTCTCTTTCAACCGCGAGGCTAACTAAACTTCCCTCTCCGATTTTTTTGGCGGTTCAGGTGAGGCCCCGTTCCCCCGAAAGGGCCTCACCCGAATCGCGCCTCGAACCACGCGCCCCGTCCCGCACGGCTTGCCCTCCGCAAGGGCGGCACGCGTGGCAAGCCTTTACCGCACGACGAAGTCGGAGCCGGAGGCCGTGTCGGAGCTTAAGAGCAGCCCCGTCCCCGCCGCGCCGATGAGTATCTGCGCGTTGGCGCCCGTCCCCGTCGAGGTCGTGCCGACGATGTTGGTGCCGGTCACCTGCTTCACCGCGTCCACGGCGCTGTTGATTTTGGCGACCCCGACGCGGATGACTATCGAGTTGCCTACAACCTGGCCGGAGTCGGGCGCGCCGTCGCCGACCTGGTTGTCCGTCCCGTTCGGCAACGTCTCGTAGTGGCCGTACTCGTAGGCGACCTCGCCCGTCTCCGAGACGTTGGCCGAGACGAAGATGGTCACGCCGTTGAAGGCCGAGCTGACCGTCCAAGCGTTGTTCTGGAGCCGCTCGGCCGCGCCGGCCAGCGTCAGCGTGTAGACGATCTGGTTGTTCGCGGCGTCGTAGGCGAAGTCAACCGACTGGATGTCCTGCGCGCCGGTGCCGAAGTGGTCGCCCGCCGGGTCGATGATCTCGGGGCCGCCGTCCGCCGGAATCAGGTTGAATGGGTGCGGGACGGCCGTCAGCCCCATCGCCGAGCGCACCGCGTTGTGCGCGTCCACGTAGCCGGCGCCGACGACGCGCTCCTCGAACGGCATCGGGTTCGCCGTCTGGCGCAGGATGGTCACCACCTCGTCGGGCGTGAGCAGCGGGTTGGCTTCGAGCATCAGGGCGACGACGCCCGAGACGTGCGGGCACGCGAACGAAGTCCCCTGCGAGGTCGTGTAGTACGGAAGGTAGGCCGGCGGGATGGTCGTCAAATCGTTGCCGACGATGGGCACCGTGCCGAGCGTGTTCGTCAGCCCCGCGCCGCGCAGCCGCGCGCTCTTGATGTCAACGCCGGGCGCGGTCACGTCGGGGCGCAGGTTGGGCGCGAGCGAGGTGTCGGCGGGCATCCCCGCCACGTCGGTGCCCGTCCCGTTGTCCACGCCGCGCGAGCTGAAGTCGGCGGGCGAGCCGAGGCCCTGCTTGACGCCGGCCGCGACCGAGATCGTCCACGGCATCGTCGAGTAGGGGTTGATCGAGGTCGGCGTGTCGCCGGCGTTGCCGGCCGCGAAGACGACGACGATGTTGCGGTCGTGGCAGGTGCGCGTGGCGACGTTAATCGGGTTGTTCGGGTCAAGCCCCTCGGCGTCAAGCCCCGAGCCCCAGGAGTTGTTGATGACGCGGACGTTGTAGTCGAACTGCTTGACGAGCAGGTAGTCGTAAGCGCCGATGATGCCGACGAGCGGGAGGCCCAGCTCGTTGCCCGAGTTGACGCCGATGAGGTGCGCGCCGCGCGCGACGCCGCCGTAGAAGTTGCCCGACTGCTCGCCGCTGCCGGCGGCGACCGCCGAGCCGTGCGTGCCGTGGCCGGACTCCACGTCCGACATCTGCTGGTTCTCAAGGTAGATGGGCGGGACGAAGCCGGTGCCGTTGAGGATGTCGCCGACCGAGAGGCTCGGCGCGCCGACAAGCCCGGCGTCGGAGACGACCGTCTCGGAGAGCGGCTGGATGACGTTCTGGACGGTCTTCTTGCCGTAGGTCAAATCCTTGTGCGTCGCGTCGATGCCCGTGTCGATGTAGCCGATGCCGACGCCCTTGCCCGAGATGGGGAGGCCGGGGTTCGACTTGTTCGCCTTCGTCACCTGCGAGTCGGCCGCCGTCTGCGGCACGCCGATGAAGGTGCGGCTGGCGTTGGTGAAGGTCTTCATCAGCCGGTTCGAGTAGACCGAGACGACGCCGGGCTGGCGGCTGACGGCGGCCAACTGGACGGCGCTCACGTCGGCGATGACCATCGGCAGCTCGCGCGTGGCGAAGCCCTTCGTGATGCCCGAGAGCTGGAGGCGCGAGAACTCGGCCGCGCCGGGCTTCTTCGCGTAGGTGATGACCGCGGGGGCGGTGGCGCCGGCCGCGCGCGTCGCGAAGAAGCGCGTGAGCTGCGGGTCGATCTTCACGGCCGCGGCCGCCGACGTGCGGTCGCCGACCTGAATGCCGACGCGCGCGGGCACGTTCGACAGGACGAGGGCCAGCACGGCCGCGGTGATAAAGACTTTTCTCAGCGTCGTCGTCGTCATTTTCTTTCCCTCTTAAGTTCCGACTGTGAACCCTGGTGCTCTGCGAGGTTGGGTGATTTTTTGTGGCGGCCCGGGGGTCACACGTCTCTGCCAAGCGTGTGATCCCCGGGCCGCTTCGCCCGCCCCGGCCTACCGGCCCGACTCCGGGCGGCCGCGGCGAGAAGCTTTTCGGCGGGTGCGAGCCTTGCCGTCAGCATGGACAAGATAGTCAAGAGGGATTGAGCGAAACTTGAGCGCGGGGAAAAATTTCCGGGCGGCGGGAGATTTTTTTAGGCGCCTTAGTTTTCAACGACTTAAAGGCGCTTGAGGAAAACTTGAGGCGGGCGCGCGGGCGGGGCTTAAGTCGGCGGGAGCAGCGCGAAGGCTTTTGGCCGGGGCTGAAACAAAGTCGGCGGGATCGCGGCGGCCCCCGACTCCGCCCCGGCGGCGAAGTCCGGGCGGTGGCCGTAGGCGGCCGTTAAGGAGACGACGGGCACCGTCGGCGCGGCCGGGTACGCCCCGACGGTTGAGCGGAGAGAAGCCCGACGAACGCATGCGTTCGTCGGGCTTCTCTCCGCACGCCGGAAGTCGTTGGCGGGCGCGTTTCCTTTACCGACGCCGACTCACGCGGCCGCGGGCAGGCCGGGGTCGAAGGGCGCCGGGTTGTGTATGTAGGGCGCGATGAGCTTGCGGAGTTCCGCGGCGCGGTGCCCCATCAGGTGCTCTATCACCTTCGGGGCTTCGACCTCTTGGCCCCCCGCCTTCAGCTCTTCGACGAGCTTCTCGATCTCTCCGATGAAGACTTTAAAAATATCCTTGAACCTGCGGCCGACGGTCGCCCTGGACATCCCCATCTCGGCGGCGATCTGTTCGTACGTCATCCGCTTCCCGACCCACAGCGAGACCATCCTCTTGCCGTCCGGCGCGAGCGAGCCGAACACCCGCCCGATGGCCTCCTTGATTGCCGCCGTCTGGCCCTCCCGCAGCGCCTCGCGCCTCGCCTCTTCTCTCGCCTCTTCTCTCTCTTCCTCGCGCAGCTTCATGGTCTCGCACGGCTCGACCATGTCCTTGCCGTTCCTCCTGCCCGGCGTGTGTTCGTACGCGACGCTGTCCCAGTATTCCTCTTCGGCGTGCCGGCCGCGCGTCAGGTAGTTGAGGCAGTGGAACTTGGCAATCGAGAAGGCGAAACAACGAAGACAGCGGCGCCACGCGACATTATTCCTGTTATCGAGGTCGGTGATTTTAAGGCGTATCGTGGCGGAGAGGACTTCCACTACGTCGGCGCCGTGTTGGTCGTGGGCGAACTTGTATTTGCGCTCGGCCCACTCGGCTATCCGGCAGAAGATGACGTAGAGCCACGGATCGTTCAAGAGAGTTTCCAACGCTTCCACATCGCCGGCGGCCGCGTCTTTGATGACATCGTCGAGGTACGCCCACGGCGCTTTCATAAGGGAGTTCCACGCCCCCTTCTCGCCTTTGAGGGCCTTCGATATGAGCTGGTCGCGAGCAACGGCGTCTCTAATCCCATCCCCGTCTTTCATCTCACTTCTCCTTCGTCCTCAAACCAGTCCCGTGCGTTAAAGTCCGCGCGAGACTTCAGACTGAAGAATCCCCTTGTTCTTTAATTGTCGAATAGGACTGGTGGGCAGCCGCGTCACTTGAAGGGTGGCGCGCGGCTGCCCACCGGGCTTGAGGTTTTGGGGGCTAGGGGTTGCTGTTCCGACCTTCCATCTCGTTAGACACTGCCGGCGTCACTTAGTTCCGGCGATTCGGCTGAAGCGGTTGTTAGACGTTTGTGAAGTGCTCCCCGAGGACATCGACGACCGCGGACGCATCAACGTCCACGCGCGACACCTCGCGCACGGCGACGAGGTGCGACACGACGTCGAACACCGGCGTGACTTCCGCGTCCGGCGACCCGACGTGCTCGCGCACGTGCACGCCCGCCACGACGTTGACGAAGTCCACGTCGCCGGCCTTGTCCACGTCGAGGACGCCCAGCTCGACGTGCTGCTGGTCGAGCACGTGATGCAGGGATACGTGCGGGTTGGCCTTGGTGATGCTGATCGCGATGACGAAGATCAGCACTACGATGGTTGCGATGGCGGCGGTCTTTCTGATCATTGTTTTTCTCCTCCTAAAGAATCTGTCCTTCGTTTGTATGACACGCGGTTCGAGAAATCTCTCACCCGCGCTCGGGGCCGTCCGCCGTGCGCCGCACGTGCGGCCGACCGTCAAAATCGTTGCGCGGCGTCCCCATCACTTATGTGACCCGAGGCGCGGCTTCTGTCTCACGCGTGTTTTGGGAGTGGGAGTTTTTGAAAGGAAGGAAGGGTAAGGCTGACCGTCACGGGCGCCGCGCGGGTGCGGCGGTTGATGCGTGACCGCCGCCGGGGTATAGCCGTCGGGGGCAGCCTCACAAACACTTGGGACTTCGGCGCGACGCTCGGCCCCGGTGGTGTCCGGGCACGGGCCGCGGCCGTGTGTTTGTGAGACTGCCCCCGCGTCGTCGCCAGTGTGTGCGCGCTCGGGCCGTCGTGTCCGCCCGCCTCTCTACGTGTTGGGGTCGGCGGCGTCCGCGCCCGCGGACTGAATCTGCTCTTCGGAGTCGTCCTCCGCGCTCTCGCCCAGCGTCTCCCGAACCAGGTTCAGGGTGCTGACGATCATCGCGCACCGCGGGCAGCGGGTCTGCTCGGTATGAAGCCAAATCTCTATGAGCCTCGGCACGTCGAGCGCCTCCGACTCGTCGGGGCTGAACTGCTTTAACCTGTCAACGTCCAGGAGGCCGTCGTCCCGCACAGCGCCGTCACAGGCGATGTACAAATCGTATATGTCGGCCTCGCCGTCGTGAAATGGGTCCGCGTTCTTATCTTCGTCCACGTCCGTCCTCCTTGGAGCTCCATCCGCCGCCGATACGGGAGGGTTTGGTTGTTGCAGGCCGAAAAAAAGGCCCCGAGTTTTCGACTCCGGGGCCGCCACCGCCGACACTCTACCCGGCGACTTCGTGCCGACCGCCTGAAGCCGCACGCCGGGAGTCTGTACGTGCGAATGTCGATTCGACTGGCCCCCGCCGGCGCGGGTGCGCACGCGCGCGCGGCACCCGCCGTCTTCGTCCGCCGTCCGCCAATAATGGTCGTCTGGATTGTCCGTAAGCAAGTTTCTGTCCTCCTAAAAATGGCCTTCGGGGCCGTAATTTTTAATCCTCGCCGCTAAGATTTTTTTAAGTACAGGTTTTAATCTCTGGCTCACAACCTCTATTTCCAGCCCGGTTTCTTCTGCGATGCGCCTGATGTCTTGCCTCTTGCCGAAACGCTCGATTATGTCCCGGTCGCTCCCAGTAATAATATCGCTTTCGACTGCGGTATCAGTCGTCTTCATAACGTTAATCCTCCACTAGTACGAGGGCTTTCTTCCGCTTCACCTTCGGGTACGTCAGGCCGGCGGGCCGAGCTGTCCGGGCACCGGCCGTGGACGCCGACGGTGACACTCCCCTACACACACGGCTCGACGCGGAGACTCACCGAAGCTACGGCGTTGTCCCTCAGGCCGAGACCCACGACCCGGCGTACGCCCGACCCAACGAGGCCGAGGTCGGCGCCGACGACCACCACGAGCGCTAATAAGATCGAGCCCGCCAGCATGTTCTTCTTAGTCAGTGACATTGTCCTTTCCTTCCCTCAATAAAATTCCGCGTCCGCCTCTGTGACACGCGCCCCGGAAAAATTCTCGCGAGCCTTTCGAGTGTCAGCGGCCCGGCGCCGCCGACAGTGAGACCGCGGCGGGGGGCGGTGTCTCATAGTCGAAGACGGATTCAGGCTCTCAACGAAGGAGGAAAATGATGAGGCCCGATAAGAACAAAAAGGTCACGGGGTTCTTCTTGATTTTGATCTGCTACGCGGCGTTCGTCTCCCTTTTCATCGTCGCGGCCGCCGACGCTTTCAACACCGACCCCTACCACTTTCTTCAACTTCAAGGCTGAGCCGCGCGCCGCCTTCAGTGGCGGCGGGCGCGCGAGTAGTCACGGCGTAACTTAACCGGATCGGGGGCGCGAAGATGAGGGTGACGACTATCAACGGCGTCGAGGAGCACACGCGGCACATCGGCGAGGTCTATCAAAAATATTATCCGCGGCTACGAAACTATTTTACGGCGCAGCTCGGAGACACCCCCGACGCCGACGCCTGCGTGCAGGAGACCGTCCGCCGCTTCTTCTTCTTCATGGAAGACCGCTGCTGGGAGGCGGACGCGGAGTTCGTTCCCGTCTACCTGATGAGAATCGCGGGCGGGTTGCTCTGCTCGAAGATGTCGGCCGGGGCCAAGGCCGGCCGCGGCAAGTCGTATGGCCTCTTCGATAAGATCAAGGGCCAACTGCTTCAACCCCTCAGGGCGCGCCCGGAGATGGTCAGACTGTTTCTCGGGGCCGTCGGCGTGAGGCAGGCCGGCTCGAAACGAGCCTTCGCCTTGAGGCGCGCGACGGCGACCTCCGTGTAACGCCCGGCGGGTCTCGGTCTTCAACCGACGCCGGGGTGGAGAAGAAGCGGGAAGAAGCGGCCGCCCATCGGCTCGCCTTTGGGAATCGGGGGAACGCCTTCGAGGGGCGCGTCGTCGGAGTTTGAGAGGACGCCGTCGCGGAAGACGTTGACGACGGTGGCGCGGCGCGGGCGCGTCGTCGAGTTGGCGTAGGAGCCGTGGATCATGCGCGGGTGATGGAACGAAGCCTCGCCCGCCTTCAGCTCTATCGCCACGGGCTTGAACAAACGCTTCTGCCCGTCGGTCAGCGCGGACTGAATCGCGTCCATGTCGCCGGCGAGATCCGTCCGCGGGAGGTCTGCCCAGCGCTGGCTGCCCGGCACGTAGTGAACGCAGCCGTTCTCGCGCGTCGAGTCGTCCAAGCCCACCCAGCAGGTCAGGTGCGCAAGCGGCGTAGTGCGCGTCCAGTAGGAGTAGTCCTGATGCCACGCGACGACGCCGCCGTGGCGCGCCGGCTTGCAGAACAACTGGTCGTGCCAGAAGCGCACCGCCGCGCCGCCCAGAAGCTGCGACGCCGGGACGGTGAAGCGCGGGTTCCACAGAAGGTCGTGGAAGCCCTTCGCGATCCGCCACGCGCCGAGCGCGTGAAAGAGCACGCGCGCGGGGTCGGCCGACTCGTTCGAGTGAAACTCGTACCACAGCCCGCGCGCCGGGTGCGACGGGTTCATCAACTCCGTCAGCTCCGCGCGCAGCGCCTCGACCTGCGCCCCGTCGAGCACGCGCACCCCCGCCACATAACCCCGCTCCTCGTAGAACGCGACCTGCTCATCCGTCAGCCGGTACTCGTCCCACTCACCCGCCGACGGCGGCGCGGGGAAGAGGCTTGTGACTGGCGCGTGATACTGCGAGAGGTCTTCGCTCATCTGCGTCGGGCTACACAACCGCGGCGGCTTCTGTTAAGTTCCCGTTGCCGGGCGGCAATTCTAAACGAGTGCGGGGAGGGATGACACGTGGCGAACGCAGAGGGCGGGCCGGAGATTTCGCGGGGGATGGGGACGCTGCTCGACAGCAGCAAGCCCACCTCCGAGGCTTTCACCATCATCGCGACCGAGCTTGTAGAGGTCAAGGCGATGCTGATGGCGCTCATCGACCTCCAGAAGTCGGCGCTCTACGCCTCGGGCGTCTCGGAGGCGGAGTTGGAGACGAACGTGCGCAACCTGATCGAAGGCTACCGCGCGCGCTACCTCTCGGGGCTGGAGGGGCAGGTGCGCGAGGCGGCGGCCGACTAGCAGTAGAGGAGAGACTTGAGCCTTCAGGGTCGCCCCGTCGTCCAGACTCTCGCGCGCGGCGCGCGGCTGCGGTGCCCGGTCTGCGGCGGCGCGGGCGTCTTCCAGTCGCCCTTCCGCGTCCGCCCCGAGTGCACGGCCTGCGGCTCCGTCTTCCAACGCGAGGAGGGCTTCTTCGTCGGCGCGATCATGATCAACGTCGTCACGACCGAGGCGGCGGTGATGGCGACGGCCGGCCTCTGGCTGCTCTCGACCGAGGGGCGCGACGCGGCGCTGCTGCCCATCCTCTTCGCGGTCGCGCTCGTCTTCCCCGTCGCCTTCTACCACCACGCGTGGAGCCTCTGGCTCGCCGCCGACCACCTCGTCGAGGGTCTGCCCCGCCGCCGGCCCGGCGGGTAAATTTCGCAGGCATCCCGAACCGGCGAAACTCTCATCTCTGAGGCCAGCGGCAACACAAAAGTTTTCCCTCGCAGGTGAAGAGCCGTCTCGGTGTCTGTCTCCCAAGACGTTTTGACCGCACAAACCTTTCGGAGGACGTATGCCCACACGAACCCGCCCCGTCCCGCGCTTCGGCCTCGGGAATCTCCTTTCGCTTTCGCTCCTCTTCTTAACTCTGGCCGCCTCGGCGCACGCGCAGGAGGGCGCTTCGACCGCCGCCGCCGCGCGCACGCGCTACCTCGCGGAGATGGGGCTTATCCCGGAGTCGCGCTCGGTCGCCGTCGAGGAGTTCGTCAACTACCACCGCCACCAGATCGGGCGCCCGAAGGCGGGCGAGGCCGTGCTCCTGGACGTGCGCTGGGGCAACGACCGCGTCCGGGCCGCGGGCGCGGAGGCCGTCCTGCAAATCGGCTTCAGCACCGCGCTGGCCTCCGACCGGCGGCAGTTGCCGCCCATCAACCTCGCGCTCGTCATCGACAAGAGCGGCTCGATGGCCGACGCCGACAAGCTCTCGCGGGTCAAAGAGGCGCTGCTCACGCTCGTCTCACAGCTCCGCCCGGACGACACGCTCGCGCTCGTCGTCTTCGACTCGGAGGCGCAGGTGCTCATGCCGGCGCGACCCTTGGGCGACGGCGAGGAGGCGCGCCGCCTCATCCGCCGGCTCGAACCGGGCAGCTCCACCAACATCCACGCCGGGCTGATGCTCGGCTATCAGGAGGCGCTCAAGAGTTACAAGCGCGGGGCGACCAACCGCGTCGTGCTGCTGACCGACGGCATCGCCAATCAGGGCGTGACCGACCCGTCGGCGATAGCGCGCGACTCGCTCGGCTACAACGACCGCGGCGTAGACCTCTCGACCATCGGCGTCGGGATCGACCTCAACAAGGATTTGCTGCGCGAGCTGGCCAAGAGCGGGCGCGGCCTCTTCCACTTCGTCGCCGACGCGCAGGACATCGAGAAGGTCTTCCTCAAGGAGGTGCAGAGCCTCGTCGCGCCGGTCGCCACCGAGCCGAACGTCGAGGTCGAGTTCGGGCCGGGGCTTGAGCTGACGCAGGTCTACGGCTACCAGCCGCTCCAGACCGGCGACAGCGTCAAGATCGAGCTGGACAACATGAATCAGGGCTTGACGCAGGTCGTCATGCTGCGCTTCCGCGTCAGGCCCGGCGCGCCCGCGGCCGCACGCGCGCGGCCGTCCGCCCGCGTCAACTTCAGCTACTACGACCTCGAACAGAAGCGGCGGGTCGTGAAGCGTGAGGAGGCGGCGCTCTCGGTCGGCGCCGGGGCGGGCGACATGCTGCGCGACACGGAGGTCGGCAAGAACTTCACCATCGCGCTGCTCGCGCAGGCCATCCGCGAGATGGCGCAAGAGGTCGAGGCCAAACGCTACAAGGAGGCCGAGCGCCTCATCGGCCTAGCCATCGCCGAGACCAGCCGGCGCTACCCGCACCTCGAAGACGAAGACATCACGCGCACCCTCCAAATCGCGCGCAAGTATCAGGACTCGCTCCACAAGTACAACCGGCGGGAGCAGACGCAGAAAGACCAAGGGAGTAGACAGTAGTCAGTAGCCAGTAGTTTAAAAAACAGGCGGCGCGTCCCGGCTGATGGCCGAAGACGCGCCGCCTCTGTTTTTCTACTGTCTACTGTCTACTGTCTACTGTCTACCGCTTTACTCCGCGAGCCGGCGCGGCGCTCTTCGAGCACCTCCCAGGCTTCCCTGACGCGCGTGTAGATGCCGTCGGCGTCGAGGCCGTACTTGGCCAGGAGCAGCTTGGGGTCGCCGTGCGTGATGATGCGGTCGGGGACGCCCATGCGGACGACGCGCACGGCGTCCAACAGCCCGTTCTCTTCCAGCAACTCGGTGACGGCCGAGCCGAAGCCGCCCGCGAGGTAAGCCTCCTCGACCGTGACGATCAGCCGCTTGGTGCGCGCCAGCGCGAGCAGCAGCCCGGCGTCGAGCGGCTTGACGAAGCGCGCGTTGACGACCGTCGCCTCGATGCCGTCCTTGGCGAGGTGCTCGGCGGCCTCGACCGCCGGGTGCACCATCGAGCCGTAGGCGATGACCGCCACCTCGCCGCCGTCGCGCAGTATCTCGCCCTTGCCGAGTTCGAGGATGCGCGGCTCGCGCTTGAGATCGGCGCCCACGCCGTTGCCGCGCGGGTAGCGCATCGCGGCCGGCCCCTCGTGCGCCGCCATCGTGTAGACCATGTCGCGCATCTCGCCCTCGTCCTTCGGCGCCATCACCGTCATGTGCGGCACGCCGCGCAGGTAGGCGATGTCCAAGAGGCCGTGGTGCGTCGGGCCGTCGCCGCCGACGATGCCGGCGCGATCCATGCAGAACTTGACGTTGAGATTTTGCAGACACACGTCGTGGACGATCTGGTCGAAGGCGCGCTGCAAAAAGGTCGAGTAGATGACGCAGAAGGGCTTCAGGCCCTCGGTGGACATCCCGGCCGCGAAGGTGACGCAGTGCTGCTCGGCGATGCCTACGTCGTAGGCGCGCTCGGGGAACTTCTCCAACACCTTGTCGCAGCCCGTCCCGTCGGGCATCGCGGCGGTGAGCGCGATGACCTTCGGGTCGCTCCCCATCAGCTCGCACATCGTCTGACCGAAGACGGCCGTGTAGCTCGGCGCCGAAGACGGGGCGGACTTGACGGCCGCGCCGGTCTTCAGATCGAACGGGCCGGTGGCGTGCCACGCGTAGTAGTTCTTCTCGCGCGCCGGGTAGCCCTTCCCCTTCTGCGTCAGCGCGTGGACGATGACGGGCGAGTCCTTGACCTGCTTCGCCTCTTCGAGCGCACGTACCAGAGCGCGCGGGTTGTGCCCGTCCACGTAGCCGATGTACTTGAAGCCCAGCTCGTTGACGAGCGCGCCCGGAAGCACGGCCGCCGCGATGGCGTCCTTGACGGTCTTGGCCGCGTTGTAGAGCCGCTCGCCGAACGAGGGGATGTCGTGGAGGAGGTCGCCCACCTCGTCCTTGAAGCGGTGGTAGCCTTGCGCCCCGCGGATGCGGTTGAGGTAGCCGGTGAGCGCGCCGACCGCGGGCGCGATGGACATCTCGTTGTCGTTCAAGAGAACGATGAGGCGCGTCTTGAGGTGGCCGGCCTGGTTGACCGCCTCCATCGCCATCCCGCCCGCCAGAGACGAGTCTCCGATGACGGCGACGACGTGGTGGTCTTCGCCGCGCTGGTCGCGCGCGACGGCCATCCCGAGCGCCGCCGACAGAGAGGTCGAGGCGTGCCCGGCGCCGAAGGTGTCGTACTCCGACTCGTCGCGGCGCAGGAAGCCCGAGAGGCCGCCGTACTGCTTGACCGTCGGCAAAAGCTCGCGCCTCCCCGTCAGAATCTTGTGCGCGTAAGCCTGATGCCCCACGTCCCACACCAGACGGTCGCGCGGCGTGTCGAAGGCGTAGTGGAGCGCGACGGCCAGCTCGACCGCGCCCAAGCTGGCGCCCGTGTGGCCGCCCACCCGCGACATCGTTTCGAGGATGTACTGGCGTATCTCGTCGGCGGCCGTCTGCAACTGCTCGGGGCGCAGACGCCGCAGGTCGGCGGGCGAGTCAATCTGCTGTAGGAGTTTCATCTGGCGCAATTCTACTTTAAAAAGTCCGGCGGCTAAAGCCGCGAGTTCGGAGTCGAGACGGCGCGGCTCCCGTCCTTCACAACGCCGGGCGTGGACATTTTGTTCGGCCGCCGTCGGCGCGCGTCTTAAAGTCCGGCGGCGCGGAAAGCGTAGGCGCCGCCGGGACGAAGAAGACGGCATAAATATTCGGCAAGGAGTTTTCAGACGATGAAGAGAGCACTCACCGCCGCGCTGCTCACGCTCGCGGCCGCGTTCACGGCCGCCGCGCAGCAGACCGCGGCCGGCCAGCAGCCGCCGCAGCAACAGCAGGACGCGGCGCAAGAGCACCAGAGGGGCGCGCGCCGCGAGATGCGGCGTATGCGCGGGATGCGCCGGCTCATGCGCGAGCGCCGGCAGGAACGGGCGCGGGCGCTCAAGCAACTCAACCTGAGCGAAGGGCAGCGCGAGAAGATTCGCGCGGCGCGGCGCGCGGCCTTCCAGTCAACGCAGGCGCAGCGCGACGAGTTGCGGCAACTCCTGCGCGCGCGCCGCGAGGCCGGCGGCCCGTTGAGCGAAGCCCAGCGGGCGCGCGCCCGACAGCTCCATGAGGAGATGCGCGCCGCGCGACTCCGCACCCGCGACGAAGCCCTCGCCGCGCTCACCGCCGAGCAGCGCGCGCAACTCGAACAACTCAAGGCCGAGCGCAAGGCGCGGCGCGAGCAGTTCCGCCAGCGCCGACAGGAGTTGCGCCAGCGTCGCCAAGAGATGCGCGACAGCAGGCAGTAAAAAGCCGTAAGCCGCGAGCCGTGACGAGAGGGAGGCGTTGCCCCTTCTCGTCACGGCTCGCGGCTTGCGGCTTACGGCTCTTCAGACTTCGAGGACGAGCTTGCCGAACTGCGCGCGATCCTGCATCAGCTCGTGCGCGCGGCGGGCTTCGGCGAGCGGGAGCGTGCGGTCGATGACCGGGCGAATCTGGCCGCGCTCGACGAACTTCATCGCGTCGAGCAGCTCGGCCTTCGAGCCCATGAACGACCCGAGCAGGTTGAGGTGGCGGTAGAAGACCTGCCGCAAGTCCGTCCGCGCGTCGTACCCGCTCGTCGCGCCGCACGTCACCAGCCGCCCGTCACGCTTGAGCGACTGCACGGAGCCCGGCCACGTCTCCGCGCCCGTGTGCTCGAAGACCACGTCCACGCCCGCCCGCGCCGTCAGACGCCTGACCTCCTTCGGCCAGTCCTCGCGCGTGTAATCGACGACCTCGTCGGCGCCGAGCGAGCGTGCGCGCTCGCGCTTCTCCTCCGACCCGGCGGTGGCGATGACGCGCGCGCCCCTCAGCTTTGCGATCTGGATGCCCATTGAGCCGACGCCGCTCCCCGCCGCGTGAATCAGCACGTCCTCGCCCGGCTCGACGCGCGCCCGCGTGACGAGCATGTGCCACGCCGTCACCAAAACGAGCGGGAGCGCGGCCGCCTCCGTCCAGCTTAAATTTTTCGGCTTGGGGACGACGTTGACGCCGGGCGCGGCGACCAGCTCGGCGTAGCCGCCGTCGCGGCGGTAGCCGATGATGTCGTAGCGCGCGCACATGTTGTCGGCGCCGCCCAGACATTCGCGGCAGCGTCCGCAGGAGACGCCGGGCTGCAACACGACCTCGTCGCCCGCCTTCACCCAATCGACCAGCCCGCCCGCCTCGCGCACGACGCCCGCCACGTCGTTGCCGAGGATGTGCGGCAGCCCGATCTCGATGCCGGGCAGGCCCCCGCGCGCCCACACGTCCAGATGGTTCAGGGCGCAGGCGCGCACCTCGACCAGCACCTCGTCGGCGCGAATCGACGGCTCCGGGCGGTCTTCGTAACGGAGGACTTCCGGCCCCCCGTGCTCGTGGAAGACGACGGCTTTCATGTTTTCGATTTTAGATTTTTGAGTCGCTAATGCAAGCGCGGCGGGGCGTCACCTCTTGCCGGCGACGCTGAAGACGAAATCCGCCGCGCGCTGCGAGGCGTGGCAGTCGAGACAGCCGCCCCTCTTCTGCCGCGCGGTGATTTTGGTGAGCGCGCCGTCCGCGGTCAGGAACTCCCAGTCGCCGCCCTTCGGGTTGAAGCCCGGCGCGCGCTTGAACATGACGGCGACGAGTTGCGGCGTCGCCGCGTCCGGCGCGGAGAGCTTCTCGCGGACGATGATCGAGCCCGCCGGGAACTTCGAGCCGCTGGCGAGCGCCTCGCGCGCGGGCTGGTTGGCGTAGACGACGCCGTACGTGTGCCCGCCCGATTCTTTGTCCCTGCGCGGCGGCGGGGCGTTGGTCGGGCCGGTGCCGGCGCCGCCGAGTAGGATTCTCGTCCGACCTTGAGAGATGCGGATCGTCGTCTGACCTTGAGAGCTGTTGGAGGGCGGGGCGCTCACGGCGTCCAGGATGATGAATCAACCGCCGGCCGAGGCGGCGTCAATCGGCACCGCCAACGGCGCGTCGTTGAGGCGCGCCCACTCGCGGTAGCGCGAGATGTCTTGCAGGGTGGTGTCGCCGCCCGCGCGCGAGACCGACGCGACTCCGGCGGCGGACAGGACGGCCGCGGCCGCGAAGATTTTCAGGGGCGTCAATCTCATCGCTCTTCCCTCCGCTCGCGCGCGGCGCCCCGGAAACTCCGCGCGCCGCTTAGGCGTTTACAGTGTCGGATGCGGGTTCGGGCGCGGGCGATGTCCCGGCGTCGTCGGGGCCGGCGCCGTCGGTCTGCTGCCGCGCGTGGTAGGAGGAGCGCGTCAGCGGGCTCGACTCGACGTGCTTGAAGCCGAGCGAGAGTCCGACCTCGCGCCAGCGAGCGAACTCCTCGGGCGTGACGTAGCGCTCGACGGGGAGCCGGCGCGCGTGCGGCTGGAGGTACTGCCCGATGGTCATGATGTCGCACGACACCGAGCGCAGGTCGCGCATCAGCTCGACCACCTCGTCGAACGTCTCGCCGAGGCCCACCATGATGCCGCTCTTCGTCAGCATCCCGCGCGCCTCGCGGTCGCGGCGGGCGGCGGCGCGTTCGAGCAGGGTCAAAGTCTGTTGGTAGTTCGCGTCGGGGCGCACGCGCCGGTAGAGCCGCGCGATGGTCTCGGTGTTGTGGTTGAGCACGTCCGGCTCGGCGTCGAGCACGGCGTCGAGCGCGTCCCCGTCGCCGTTGAAGTCGGGGATGAGGACTTCGACGCGGCAGCCGGGGTTGAGCGCGCGCACCTGCCGGATGGTCTCGGCCCAGTGCGCGGCGCCGCCGTCGGCGAGGTCGTCGCGGTTGACCGAGGTGATGACGGCATGCGCGAGGTCTAAGGTCTTCACCGCCTCGGCGACGTGGCGCGGCTCCTCCGGGTCGAGCGCAACGCCAGCGCCCTTCGAGACGGCGCAGAAGCCGCAATGGCGTGTGCAGATGTCGCCGCCGATCATGAAGGTCGCCGTGCGGTCAGTCCAGCACTCGAAGATGTTGGGGCAGCGCGCCTCCTGGCAGACCGTGTGCAGATTCAGATTCTCGATCAGCTTCAAGACGTAGTTCTGGTTCGACGGGTCGCCGAGGCGTACCTTCAGCCACTCGGGCTTCGGGCCGCGCGGCGGCCGCGCCGTCGGCGGGTTGTTCAGGACTCTCAGTTCGCGGCTCAAGGCGGTGGCGCGCTCCTTCTTTACTTCAGGGTGTGACCTGATTTTAACACCGCGCCGCCCCGGCCCCTACCGCGCCCGCCGGCCGCCTGAGAAAAGTCTTGCCGCGAAGCGCGCGCTTTTAGTACAGTAGAAGTGACCCCGCGGCGGCCGCCCCAGACCGCACCACCCACAGGCTTCCGACCTCGAATCGGCAACCGTCAAGATGCCTTCAGCCTCTCACTTCCGGCCGGGATTTTCGCCATGGACATGATCAGATGCCACCTCTGCGGCACGCCCGATTTCACGTCGGCGGCCACGTGTAAGCGCTGCGGTCGCCGCCTTTCGGGCTTCCGCGCGCGCTACGTCGTCGTCCCCGTCGCGCTGGCGCTCATCCTTGCGCTCTTCGCCGCCGTGCGCTACTTCGACGAGAAGGCGAAGGAGGCGCGGCTCAACAACCTGCGCGCGGGCATCGGCGTGCGCTACGACATCATCGACGCCTCGACCGGCGCCGTGGACACCGACGCGGCGCCGACGCCGCAGACGCCTTGGTTCCGCAGTTGGTTCCGCAGCCGGCCGACCGCCGAAGAGGTCTTCGAGTACAACCTCGGAGTCAGCGGCGGCGCCGAGGCCGTCGCGGCCGTCAAGAGCCACCGCTCGACGGGCACGCTCACCTTCTCGCCCGTGCGGCCCGCGGGCATCTACTACTCCGGCGAGAACAAGCTCCCCCCGCCCGCGAAGATCGTGACCTACGCCAAGGCGCCCGACAAGATTCTGACCGAGCTCGAGATGGCCTCCGCGGCGCAGTTCCCCGAGTTCAGGCAACTCATCCGGCGCGGGTTCGACGGTCAGCGCGGGTGGGAGTACATCGAGCGTTACGAGCGCGAGCCGGGCGCGGAGCAGGAGGTCAAGCGCGCGGAGCTGCGCGAGATGGAAGGCTCGGAGCTGGAACAGGCGCGGCACTACGCCAGCGCGGGCGGGCTCGTGCGGGTGGCCAAGCAGTTCGACTCGCTCGTCATGCTCGACAACCAGAAGGTGAGCCAGCCGCGCTACCGCGGGCTCAAGCAGTTCGACCGCGAATGCTACGTCGTGCGCGGGCTTAACCGCCAGAACCGGCTGGAGACTTTCTACTTCGACATCGACACGGGTCTGCTCCTGCGCTTCGACTTCGACGCGCAGGGGCCGGACGGGCCGGCCACCATCGAGGCTTACCCCGAAGACTACAGGGAGGTGGGCAAGCTGCTGCTCGCCTTCCGCCTCACCTTCAAGTCCGACGACGTGTGGGTGGCCATCGTCTTCGACCAGTTCAAGCTCAACGACACGATACCCGACTCGGCCTTCGAGATGCCCACGTCCTGACGCGGCGCGCTCACCCTCTCAAATTCCACTCTAAGCCATCATCGGGGCGACGAAGCGCGCGAGCGCCTCGGGGTCAACGTTCCCGCCCGAGATGACGACGCCGACGCGCCGAACGTCCGGCGGGAGCTTGCCGAAGAGCGCGGCGGCCGCCGCGACCGCGCCGGTCGGCTCGACCAGAATCTTCAGGCGGAAGAGCAGGAAGCGCAGCGTCTCGACGATCTCGTCCTCCGAGACGGTGAGCACGTCCTCGGCGTTCGCCAGCAGGACGGGGAAGGTGAGCGCGCCGGGCGTCTGCGTCCTCATGCCGTCGGCGACCGTGGCGGGCGGCGGGATGTGGACGCGCTCGCCCTTGCGGAACGACTGGCGCGTGTCGTCCGACAACTCGGACTCGACCGGGAAGCAGCGCACCGAGGGGCTGAGCGCCTTCGCGGCGACGGACGCGCCGGCGAAGAGGCCGCCGCCGCCGCAGGGCGTCAGGAGCGCGTCGAGGTCGGGCACGTCCTCGAACAATTCGAGCGCGCAGGTGCCCTGCCCCGCCGCGACGTGGTAGTCGTCGTAGGGCGGGACGACCGCCAGCCCCTCGCGCTCGGAGACGCGGCGCGCGACCTCCTCGCGGTCTTCGCGCTGTCGGTCGTAGGTGACGACCTCGGCGCCGTAGCCGCGCGTGGCCGCGAGCTTGGTGCGCGGCGCGTCCGTCGGCATCACGATGACGGCGCGCACAGAGGCGTCGCGCGAGGCGAGCGCCACGGCCTGCGCGTGGTTGCCCGACGAGAAGGCGACGACGCCGCGCGCGCGCTCCGCGTCGGAGAGCGAGAGAATCTTGTTGGTCGCGCCGCGCATCTTGAAGGCGCCGGCGCGCTGGAAGTTCTCGCACTTGAAGAAGACGCGGCGGCCGGTGGCCTCGTCGAACGTGCGCGACGTGACGACGGGCGTGCGGTGGACGAAGGGCCGGATGCGCTCCCCGGCCTCGCGGATGAATTCGAGTGTCAGCATCAGGGTTGGCGGCTCGTAAAGGCTCTCTCCTCCTCGGGCGTCGATTCGAACACTTCGCAGAAGCGCGCGACGAGGCGGTCTTCGACCTCGCGGAGCGGGAGTTCGCGCCCCTTGAGTTCTTTCATCGAGGCCACCGGCTCGCCCTCGCAGGCGACGATGAGCTTGAAGTAGTCGAGGTCGGTGTTGACGTTTAGGGCGAAGCCGTGCGTCGTGACCCAGCGCGCGATGTGGACGCCGATGGCGGCGACCTTGCCGCGCGCGGTGTGAACGCCCGTCAGCCCCTCGACGCGGAAAGCCTCGATGTCGTAATCCGCCATCGCGCGGACGAGCACCTCTTCGAGGTCGCGGACGTACTTGTGCACGTCCTCGCGGTCGGGGCTTAAGTTGATGATCGGGTAGCCGACGACCTGGCCCAAGCCGTGATAGGTCATCTTGCCGCCGCGGTTGGACTCGTAGACCGAGACGCCGCGCGCGGCGAGCACGTCAGGGCCGGCGAGGATAAGCTCGCGCGTGGCGCGGCGGCCGACGGTGAGGACGTGCGGGTGTTCGACGAGGAGGAGCGTGTCGGGCGCGCGCCGCTCGCGGACGGCCGCCTCCACTTCTTTCTGGACGCGGTACGCGTCGCCGTACTCCATCCGACCCAACCGGCGAACTCTCAATCGTCTGGCGTGCATCGCAGTCTGCGTACTGTTACTCTTCCCCTTCGGACACATTGTAGCAGACGGCTCGAACCCAACACTTGACACCGGAGGAACGCCACCCGTGAAACCGCTCATCGCAACTGCGGCCGCGTGCCTGCTCCTGACCTTCGCGGCCGCCGCCGTGACAACGCCCGCCGCCGCGGCGCAGACGCGCACGCGCCGCTCGACCACGCAGAGGCGACGCACGCCCGCCGCCGCCCCCTCGTCGCGGCTCGACCAGACGCGCTTCAACGCGCAGCGGCTCGAACTCGCCGGGCTGTCGAAAGACCTGACGCGCTTCCTCTACGTCTACGGCCGGCTCTCGAAGGATTTAGAGTTGACGGGCGCGCAGACCGGCTCGGCCGACGCGACGAGCCAGGCGAAGGCGGGCGTCATCCGCAACATCGGCGTCATGCGTGACCGCCTCGACCAGCTCGAAGGCCGCTTCCGCTTCGAGGCCGGTCTGGCGACGCAGTACCAGACCTTGCGCGGCGTCTCGGCCAGCGCCGATCAGGCCGCGCAGCAGGCCGCCGCCAACCGCTTCGACCAGGCGGGCCGCACCCTCCTCGCCATCGCCGAGAAGCTGACCGACGTGCTGTTGGACATGCAGTAGACGGTAGGCTGTAGACGGTAGGAATACAAAGCGGCGCGCCCGGCCAGAAGGCTGAGGCGCGCCGCCTGTTCTTTCTGCCGTCTACTGTCTACTAGCCTTTCTTAAAATACCCCTGGCGGGCGCGGATGCGCGCGTCGGGGCGGGCGGGCGAGGTGACCTTGATGCGGAGGAACTTGCCGGCCGTCGCCTGATTGTTCGAGAGGTACTGGAGCAGGTACTGCGCGCGCAGCTCGGCGGCGATCTGGCGGAAGATGGCGTCGAGCTTGTCCTCGGACGCCGGGACGAAAGCCGTGCCCCCGGTCGAGCCGGCGACCAGCTCCATGCCCTCCTGCGAGCGCGCCGTGCGGACGTTCAGGTGCATCGTGTTGCCGCTCGGATTTATCGAGTAGAAGACGGCGTCGGCGCGTTGCACCTCGCGCAACGCCTCCTGCTGAAACTTGAGTATCAGGTCGAGCTGCTTCTGCTTATTGTTGACGGCCGAGGCGGCGAGGAGCCGCGCCGTGTCGTCGCCGTCCGTGAGAGCCACGATCACGCGCCGGTGGCCGCCGGGGGCGTTGTGGTCGAGGTAGCGCGCCGCCTCCGTCACCGCGTCGAAGAAGGCCGTGAAGCTGGCTCCGGGCGGCGGCGGGATTGACAGGAGCTTTACGGAAGCCTCGTCGGCGGCGGCCAGCGGCTGCACGAGGCGTGACTTGTTCTCGATGGCGAAGACGGCCGCGCGGTCGCCCGGCCTGAGGACTGCCTTGAGGAAGTTCGCGGCGGCGCGCTTCTCGAAGTCGAAGCGGTCTTTGACGCTGCTCGACGCGTCGATGAGGAGCGCGATGTCGAGCGGCACCTCGTCGGCGGTGCCGACGGCCGAAAGCTCCTGCGCGCGCCCCTCCTCCTCCAGACGGAAGTCCCCGACCTTCAAGCCCTGCACCGCGTTCCCCGTCTCGTCCGTCACCGCCACGGGCACGACCACAAGGTTCGACGTGACGCGCACGACTTCGGTCTCGTCCACGACCTCGTCGGCCGGCTTCGGCGTTGGGGTCGGCTTGGGCGTCGGCTTAGGCGTGGGCGTGGGCAGCGCGGGCGGCGGCGCGTCGTCCTGCGCGGACGGGACGTTGATGATGGCGGGCGTCGGCGTCGGCGTGGGGCCGGTCTGGCGCTGCGCGGGCGGGCGGCGCGGGACGACGATGGGCGTCGGCGTCGGCGTCGCGGTCGCGCGCCGGCTGCGGCGCGTCTGAGCGCCCGCGCCCGCCGCCGCGAAGGCTATCGAGACGCCGAGCGACCCGAGTGCCAGCGCCGTCAGAACTCTTCTCGCCGCGTCGGGTAAGCGAAACACTTGTCGAATCCTCCGTGGAAGACAAGGATGAAGGCGGAAGGATGAAGACGGAAGGGGAGGCTCAACTGCCTTTCCCTCATCCCTCATCCTTCCGCCTTCATCCTTCTTAACAGCGTTACTGGCTGCCGTCGGGGTTATCCGAGGCCGGGCGCGTCATCTGCGGCGCGCCCTGAATGAGGCCGCGGTTGACGAGCACCTTGACCTCGACGCGGCGGTTCTGCTCGCGCCCCTCGCGCGTCGTGTTGTCGGCCACCGCGTTCGACTCGCCGTAGCCGTACGGCGTCACGATGCGGCGCAGCGGTATCTGGTGGTTCTCGACGAGGTAGCGGATGACGGTGTCGGCGCGCTTCTGCGACAGGCGGCGGTTGGCCTCGGTCGAGCCGTCGGCGCTGGCGAAGCCCGAGACCTCAAGGACGTAGCCCTTGGCCTGCAAAGCCTGCTGCGCGATCTGGTCGAGCTGCTGCTTCGACTGCGCGGAGAGCACCGCGCTGTTGACCCTGAACAGGATGCTCGTGTTGTTCTGCACCTGATAGTCGTCGAGCGCCGAGATGCGCTCGTTGGTGGCGCTGACGCCGGCCACGGCCATGTCGGCCGTCTCCTGCGCCGCCTTGGCGCCGCCGCGCGCCGCGTTCGAGACGGCGGCGAGTTCGTCCAACTGCCCCGAGAGGCGCTGCGCGTTCTGCTCGACCGCGCCGATGCGGCCCTCGGCCTCGCCGACGCGGTTCTCGACCGGCGTCACGTTGGCCTCGACCGTGCGCGCCGTGCGCAGGTCGGCGTCCTTGAAGCGCACCTTCTCGGCGACGAGGTTGGTGCCGTCGCCTCGGCCTTCGACTTCGAGGTTGAGGCCGCGCAGGATGGCGGTGACGCCGTAGTTGGTGCCGCCGCGCAGGAAGCCGCCCGAGGTCTTGACGCTGGTCGCGTTCGTCAGCAGGACGGTCGTCGAGACGCCGTTGGCGTCCTGGACGACGAAGGTGTCGGCCTGGCGGCTGGTGACGACGCCCTTGATCTTCATCTTCTGGCCCGAGGCCACGGTGCGGCTGTTGGCGCCGCCCGCCATGCCGCCCTGCGCGAGGGCCGCCGGCGCGAGAGAGAGCGCCAGCGCGAAAGTAAGTGCGATGAATCTAACTCTGGTCGAAACGTTGCTCATTTTTATCCTTCTCCGTTCGTGCGAAAGTCTGCCGGGAAACTTCGCGCGCCCGCGGCCCCGCCGGCGAGCGCCCGCCCCCACTCTGACCTGTCGGGTCAGCGCCCAAACCTTTGGGCGGCCGGAGCGCTTAGGTAAGTCCCTCCGAGTTTTCTTCCTTGCGAGGTTGTTCTCTCAGAATTTTCCCGAGTGGCCCGGATTCTGAGCGAACAGCGGAAAGCAAGTCAAGCGGTTTGAATGGCCGGGAGGCGAAATTGGTTGCGCCACAGCGATTTATCATCCAATCGCTATGACTCCGCAACATTTTTGACGGCCGCCGCCGAGAGCGTACCGACTGACCTACGATATGGGGCCTGCGGGAACCGTTTCGTTACACGCGCCGCAGGAAGGCGCAAAGGGTCGTTCGGCGTAAGTCCCCTGTCTAAAAACTTACGGCACATTGGGCACGACGGATGCCCCGGCGGCACGGTCTTTGCGAAGGTTATAAGGGAATAACTTAGACTGTAACGGAGATATAACAATCGTGAACGCACGCGCCAATCAGATCAAGCTCTGGCCGCACTTGACGGTCGTCTTTCTCATCTTCGCCGCGCTCGGGGGCATCGCCGCCGCGCTCTGGATGCGCCACGAGCCGCAGGTGCAGGCGCTCGCCATGCCGCACGCCGCGCGCGTCGAGCGCGTGGACGGCGAGGTCGGCTTAAGCCGCGACTTCGCGAGCGACGGCGAGCAGGAGCCGCGCTGGGTCGAGTTGACGCCGAACACGCCGCTCACGGAGGGCGACCGCCTCTACGCGCGCGAAGACTCGCGCGCCGCGCTCGCCTTCACGGGTCGCAACTTCGCGAGGCTCGAACCCGACTCTTCGCTCGACGTGCTCTCGCTCTCCGACCGGCGCACGCAGTTGGCGCTGCGGCAGGGGTCGGCCATCTTCGACCTCGGCGCGCTCCAGCCCGGCGAGTTGTTCGAGGTCGCCACGCCCTACGGCGCGGTGGACTTCGAGCAGCCCGGACTCTACGAGGTCGGCTACAACGACGACGGCTCGGCCTTCGTCTCGGTGCTGAGCGGGCTGGCGCAGGTGGTGGGACTCGCCGGCAGCGGCCAGATCAGCAAGGGCGAGATGCTCACGCTGCTGGGACAGACGGCCGCGCAGGTCGCGCTCTCGCGCCTCAGCCCCGACTACGCGGGCGGGCTTCTTAACGACTACTACGGCGACCGCTACCCGGACGATTACGACGGGCGCTACGGCGACTACAACGCTTACTTAAACGACCCTTACTACTACGACCCTTACAGGCGTGACACCAGCTACCGCTACGTGCCGGCCTACGTGCCCGGCGCGTACGACCTCGACCAGTACGGCGACTGGCAGAACCTCGACGGCTACGGCAACGCGTGGAGCCCGCGCGCCGAGCAGGGGTGGGCGCCGTACCGCGACGGCTACTGGACGCTCGACGAGCCGTACGGCATGACGTGGGTCTCGAACGAGCCTTGGGGCTACGCGCCGTACCACTACGGCCGCTGGGCGAGCGTGGGCGACCGCTGGTACTGGATACCCGAGGGCGCCGACGCGCGCCCCGCCTACTCGCCCGCGCTGGTCGCGTTCCTCCCCACGGCGGACGCGAACCAGATCGGCTGGGTGCCGCTCGCGCCCGGAGACCCTTACGCGCCGGCCTACTACGACGAGAACTGGCAGCCGCACTACGTCGGCGGCGGTCAGGTCTTCCCCGAGCGCGTCGCGAACATCTACGCGCCCGGCGGGCTGACGGTCGTCTCGGCCGACGACTGGGGCCGCCCCGTTGACGCGAGGCGGCTGGCGCGCCTCGACCCGAAGACGTTCGACGGGACGCGCCCGCTGAGAGACCCGCTGTCGGTCGCGATGCTCAGGCAGGCGTCTCTGAGCAACGCCGTCGAGCACCGCGGCTTCGTCCTGCCGCCGGGTCTCGCCAAGCGGCTCGAAGACAGGCAGGTCTACGTCAGCGCGCGGCCCTCGGCGCGGCCTTTCAGAGACGACAGAGACAACTTGGCGCACAGGCTCCACGTCGCGGCCGTCCCCGAGAAGCAGAAGCGCGAGAAGCTGAAGTTCAACGACGAGCGCCGCGCGCCCGACGCAGTGACGGCGGCGGGCGGCCCTGTCATCAATGACGCGCGGCGTGCGAAGCGCGAAGCCAAGCGCGACGAGAAGGCGCGTGAACGCGTCGAGCACGTCGAGCGCGGCCGGGACGCGCTCGCGCAGCCGGGACGCCCCGAGCGCATCGAGGGCGCGAGGGTTTCGGCGCGCGCCGAAGAGCGCGCACGCGGCGAGCGCGGCGGGCCGGCTCGTCAGGCGCAGGCTTCGGACGACCGCGGCGCCCAGCGCGCGGCGGCCGCGCAGCAGCAGCGGGCGCAGGCGCACCAACAGGCGGAGGCCCGCCGGCAGGCGCAGCAGCAGCAGGCCGGGCAGATACGCGCTCATCAAGAGGCCGCGCGGAGGGCGCAGCAGCAGCAACAGCGGGAGGTGATGCGCGCGCGGCAACCGCAGCAGCGCGGGCGCGGGGCGGAGCGTCTGCAACAGCAGCAGCGCCCGGCCGCGCAGGCCCCGCCGCCGGGACGCGGGCGCCAACAGCAACAGCAGTCGCACGCGCCGCAGGGGCCGGGGCGCTCCGGCGGCGGCCCGCCCGCGAAGGCGCAGGGCCAGGGACACGGCGGCGGCAAGGGCAAGGGCAAGCCCTAACCGTCAACGCCCGGCGGCGGCGTTCATAGCGGTCAGAACCGCCCGCGGTAGCGGGTGGGTAAGTGTTACTCCAAAGGCGCGTACGGCGTAGACACGACCCACCCGCTACCGCGGGCGGTTCTGACTTGTTTTCAAAAAACTTATTCGACGGCGGGCGGGCGGCGGGGCGCGTTCGAGAGCATGTAGACGGCGAAGGTGGCGAGCCAGTGCTCGCCCGCGTAGTCGCCGCTGGTGACGTGCGGGAGCGTGGCGTCGGCGTGGCGCTCGGCCGCGCGCGCGAGCACGGCGGCGCGGGGCGAGCCTTCGGGGAGCGCGGAGGCGACGCTCCACATGCACCAGGCGCGGCTGAGGTTCAGGCCGTCGAGGTGGACGATCTTCGGGTCGGAGCGGTCGGTCACGTCCGCCGGCTCGAACAGGTTCGCGGGGCGCCCTTCTTCGACGCCGGGCAGGAAGTCTTCAAACCACCGCGCGAACTCCTCGCGGCCGAGCACGCGCCGCATCAGGTCTGCCTCCACCAGACTCGAAGAGAGAAAGTCGTCGCCGCCCGGCTCCCAAGCGGCCGGCGCCTCTCGGTCTTCGCCGAAGTAGAAGAGCGCGCGCGCTTCGACGAGCGACTTCAAACGCGCGAGTCTTTCGAGAGTCGCCGCGTCGAGATTCTTCTTCCCGCCGCGCGCCAAAGTCTCGGCGTAGTCCCACGCGAACGAGAGTCCGAAGGCGGTGTTGAAGTGCGTGCCGACGCGGACGGGGTACTTCTGTTTCGGGAAGAAGTCGAGGTACTTGCCGACGATGGTTTTCGCCAGCGGGCGCAGCGCGTCGAACCAGCGCGCGGCGTCGGGGTCGGCCCAGTGGTAAAGCTCCTCGTGCAGCTTGAGCAACCACGCCCAGCCGTACGGCCGCTCGTAGGGCGCGCGCCCCGGCTCTTGGAAATACTCGTCCTCGGCGCGCAGGTTCTCGGCCGTCAGGTTCTCGCCGAGCGCCTCCCTCATCTCGTCTTCCGGCAGCGCGACGCCCCCGCCCGCACGCAGCAGGCGGGCGAGCAGCCAGTGGCCGTGCACCGACGAGTGCCAGTCGTAGCAGCCGTAGAACGCCGGGTGCAATTCCCTCGGCGTCCCGACCTGCGAGGCGTCGCGCATGACGTGGGCGATGTGGTTCGGGTACTCCCGGCGCACGCCGCCGAGCGCGAGCCGCGCGAACCGCGCGACGTACCCGCCGTCCGTTGACATAGCCTCCCCCTTAAATCGACAGCCGAATCAACAGCCACATCACGAGGACGTGCAGCACCCACATCGTCAGCGCGAACGGTATCTGAAACTTGATGACGCCGTACTGGTCGCGCATGTTCAGGAGCGCCGCCGGGACGATGTTGAAGTTCGCCGCCATCGGCGTCATCAGCGTCCCCGTCGAGCCGGCGGTGAGCGTGATGATGGCCGCCATCGCCGGGTCCACGCCGAACGGCTTGACGATGAGCGGGACGAGCACGCCCGTCGTGATGACGGGGAAGGCCGCGAACGAGTTCCCCATCACCAGCGTGAACAGAGTCATCCCCAGACAGTTCGCCACGACGAGCAGGAAGAGTCCGTCGCCGGGGACGACGCCCTTGACGCCCTCGGCGATGAGCGCGCCCACGCCGCTCGCCGCGAAGATGACGCCGAGCGAGGCGAGCAACTGCGGCAGGATGATGACCGACCCCATCGAGTCGTTGAGCCTGCGCCCCTCCTCGAACGCCTCGCGCGCGGTGCCGCGCGTCAGGCGCAGCCCCGCCGCGAGCGCGGCCAAGCCGCCGAACCCGAGGCCGACGAGCGCGCCCCGGCTCGTGTCACCCCCGAAGAGGCGGAAGACGAGCGCGAAGCCGAAGGCGAGGACGGGGATGAGCAGGACGGGGAGGAAGATGCGATTGCCGAGCGTCGGCTCCTTCGGCACGGCCTGTCCCGACTTGGTCGTCTCGTCCCCGCGCCCCTTGTGGCCGACGCGCCCCGCGCCGTCGAGCGCCACCATCAGGAGCACGAGCGCGCCCGTCAGCCAGTGCGCCATCAAACTCCCCGCGATGAAGATGAAGCCGAGGACGAGCCAGAAGAGCGCGCTCCCCACGCGGTTGGCGTTGGCGCGGTCGCGGAAGTTGAGCGCGGCGAAGACCCAGAGCACGAGCCCCGTCAGCACGTAGACCGCGTCGAGGCTGAAGACGGCGGCCGCGATGTTCGAGAGTGTCGGCATGCGCGTCGTCCTTCAGCGCGTCGCGGACAGGCGGCGGCGCAGGTACCTGTCGAAGAGGAGGAACTGCGCGGACGCGACTAGAACAGAGAGCGCCGCGATGGGGATGGCGTAGAGCACGATGCTCCACAAGCTGACGGTGTAGCCGATGCCGGGCGCGTTGAGCGTGCCGTAGACGAGCAGGATGCCGGCCTGGACCGGCGAGAGGTTCTGGCCGTAGAAGTTGCCGTAGTTCTCGCTCGCGGCCGAGCCGGCCTTGATGCGCTCGATCTCCTTCTCGGGGACGGCCTCGACGGACTTGGCCCCGGCCTCGGCCTCGGCCGCGCCGAGCGCCATCGGGAAGACGAGCGGGCGGACGAAGGCCGGGTGTCCGAGCAGACGTATGCCGAGGATGCCCATCAGCACGCGGAAGAGTTGGTAGGTGATGAGCAGGCGCCCGACGGTCGCCGCGCCGACGCGCCGGATGAAGCGCGCCGACTGCTCCTGCAACCCGTAGCGCTCGGCGAGGCCGATGGCCGGCAGCGTGATGATGAAGAGCGTCATCAGACGGTTGTCGGCGAACGCGCGCCCGAGCGTGTTGACGAGCCCCTCCTTGCCCGGACTCGTCAGCAGCGGGATGCCTTCGAGCGCGGGGACGCCCGAGACGAGCGGCAGCCCCGCGATAAGCCCCGTCGCGAGGCCCGCGGCCGCGACGACCAGCGTCGTCCGCAGCCGCAGCGCCAGCCCGACGACCACGATCAAGACCCCGACGAGCTTAAAGATTTCCGGCAAGTTCAACGCCTCCTTTCGGACGGCCGACTCACTTCCGGGGCGGCGGCACGGCGCGGTCGCCGTCGCCGCGCGTGAAGACGAGGTCGCCGCGCGCGCCGGGGTAGCGGACGCTCACGGTGTTGACCTGCTCCCGAAACAGCTCGAAGAGCACGTGGTCGCGCACGCGCCCGCCCGCCAACCCCTCGGGCATCTCGGCCTCGACGTAGAGCCACGCGACGCCGGCGCGCAGCTCCATCCCGACCCACTTGAGCGCCTTCGTCTCGCCGTCGCGATTCTTAATCTCGAACGTGTCGCGCAGGTACGAGAGCACTAGCTGGCCCGCGTCCTTCGTCCGGTCGAGCCTCACCTCGCGCCCCGCGCGGCGCTTCAAGGCCAGTTCGAGGTCGTCGGCGAAGACGCGCAGCGTGACTTCGACCGACTTCTCGCCGGCGTTGTACTCGACCTGCGCGAGGCTCGTGTAGAATTTGTGCGCGCGCGCGGCCGGCGCACTCACAAGGACCGCGCAGGCGAGCAGCACGGCGAAGATAAAGGTCGTCGGTCGTCTCACGGATTTCTCGGCGCGTCCGGCGTCTGCTTGCGCTCCTCGCGCTGCATCGGGTTCGGGCGCGTCCGCTCCTTGTAAAGCTGGAAGCGGCTCTTGACGGGCCGGCGCGGGAAGCTGTTGTTCGACAAGTCGGTGTCGGCCGTCTCAAGGTGCGGGTCGAGCGTGACGGCGGCGACCTCCTTCTTCGTGACGATGAACTTCGACACGTCGAAGTTGTCGTAGCGCCAGACCTCGGCCGGGATGCGCATCTCCTCGGTCGTCCCGTCGGCGTAGTCCACGCGCAGGATGAGCGGCATCACGAGGCCGCCGACGTTCTTGAACTCGACGACGTAGAAGTTCATCCCCGACTTGAGTAATTCGCGCTCGCGCGGCGTGAGCGTCTGGAGAAACTTCTGGTACTCCTCGCGGTCGCGCCCGGTGACGGCGAACTCGTCGTAGGTGTTGTAGAAGTCCTTGAGCGTCGGGAACTCGTCCACGCGCTTCGGCAAGGGCGCGTTGCGCTGCTCGGAGAGCGTGCGCGGCCGCTCGTCGCGCTCGCGCCGCCGCGCGGCCTTGTCCACCTCGGGGTCGCGCGTGTCGAGCGAGTAGAGGCGGACGTTCTCAATCGAGATGTCAACGTGGTCGGTCGTGTAGAACCAGCCGCGCCAGAACCAGTCGAGGTCAACGCCCGACGCGTCCTCCAACGTGCGGAAGAAGTCGGCCGGCATCGGCCGCTTGAACTTCCAGCGCCGCGCGTACTCGCGGAACGAGAAGTCGAACAGCTCGCGCCCGAGCACGGTCTCGCGCAGGATGTTGAGCGCGGTCGCGGGCTTCCCGTAAGAGTTGTTGCCGAACTGCAAGACCGACTCCGAGTTGGTCATGATCGGCACCTGCGCCTCCGAGGCCATGTACTCGGCGATGTTGCGCGGCTCGCCGCGGCGCGAGGGGTAGTTCGACTCCCACTCCTGCTCGGCGAGGAACTGGAGGAAGCTGTTCAGCCCCTCGTCCATCCACGTCCACTGGCGCTCGTCCGAGTTGACGATCATCGGGAAGTAGTTGTGGCCGACCTCGTGGATGACGACCGAAATCAGCCCGTACTTGGTGCGCGCCGTGTAGGTGCCGTCCGTCTCGGGGCGCGGGCCGTTGAAGCAGATCATCGGGTACTCCATCCCGCCGACGGGGCCGTTGACAGAGATGGCCACGGGGTACGGGTAGGTGAAGGAGTAGCGCGAGTAGACGTTCAGGGTGTGGACGATGGAGTGCGTCGAGTACTTCGACCAGAGCGGCTCGCCCTCGTTGGGGTAGAGCGACATCGCCATCACGCGGTTGCCCTCGACGTTGTGCCCCTGCGCGTCCCAGATGAACTTGCGCGAGGAGGCGAAGGCGAAATCCCTCACGTTGTCCGCGCTGTAGACCCACGTCTTCTTGCCGCGCGGCTTGGAAGACTCGTTGGCCTTCGCCTCCTGCGGCGTGACGACGAAGACCGGCTCCCTGGCGGTCTCGGCCTGCTTGAGCCTTTGGCGCTGCGCGGGCGTCAAGACCTCCTGCGGGTTTTGCAGCGTGCCGGTGGCGGCGACGACGTGGTCGTCCGGCACCGTCAGGCGCACGCGGTAGTTGCCGAACTCGAGCGTGAACTCGCCCGAGCCGAGGAACTGCTTGTGCTGCCAGCCCGACACGTCGTTGTAGGCCGCCATGCGCGGGAACCACTGCGCGATCTCGTAAATGTAGTTTCCGTCGCGCGGGAAGAACTCGTAGCCGGAGCGGCCGCCCAGGGTCTTCGCGTCGTTAATCAGGTAGTTCCACTCGACCGAGAACGTCGTGTTCTGACCGGGCGCGAGCGGCGCGGCGAGGTCGATTCTCATCATCGTGCGGACGACGGTGAAGCGGAGCGCGTTGCCGCGCGCGTCGCGGACGGCCGTCACGCGGTGGCCGCCCTCGAAGGTCTGCTGCGAGAGCAGGCGGTCGAGCGTCGCGTAGGGGATGCGGTGCGACTCCGTGAACTCGTCGCCCGGCTCGGGCGTCGGCGTGAACGTGGGCGCGGCGGCCGTCAGGCCCGCCTCCGACCCGCGCTCGAAGATGTTCTGGTCGAGCTGGAGCCAGAGGTACGAGAGCGTGTCGGGCGAGTTGTTGTAGTAGGTGACCGTCTCTTTGGCCGTGATGCGCCGCGCCGCGTCGTCCAGTTCGGCGTCGATGACATAGTCGGCGCGCTGCTGCCAGTAGCGGTGGCCGGGCGCGCCGGAGGCCGCGCGGTACTCGTTGGGCGTCGGCAGCTCCTCCTCCAACTGGCGGAACTTGTCGCTCGGCTGCGACTTCGACTGCGCCCGCGCGGGCGCGCAAATGGAGAGGCAGAGCAGACACGCCAGCAGCAGGCGTACTCGAAGTGGCACGGGTCTCTTCCCTTTCGGATGTGTGTTCGTGTGTTACGGGGTCGCCCGGATGATAACACGACGAGAGGGGGCCGGGTCACGCGACCCCGCCCCCTCTCGTACACGGACACCGAATTCCCGGCCGGCTCCGACGGGCGCCGGCCTTCGGGAACGAACAGGTTAATTGCCCCAGGCTTCCACCTCGACGATGCGGGCGGCGTTTGCGAGTCCGGCGTTACAGAAAATCCTGATCTTGCCGGTGGTGATGGGGGCGAATTGCAGTTGCCGCCAGACTTTGTTATTTCCCGAAACGCTGCCTCCGGGAACCGTCTGCCACGAAGCGCCGTTCCAGTACTGGACTTGGAAGTCGGTCAGCCCGTACTGCGTGAACGTCATGCCGAGGGTAGGGTCGGCGGCCGTTTCGAGGCCGTCCTGCGTGGTGAAAATGTCAATTTCCGAGACCGCCTTCGGCCCCTGGAAATTAATCTCCAGCCAGTTCGGGAAGAAGCCCGTGCCCCCGCGCCACGCGCCGCCGCGCCCCCAGTCGTCACCCTTGCGGTTGCCGTTTATCGCGCCGCTCGCGGGGAACGTCGAGGGGGCGAAATCCGCGTCGGGGGTCGTGGAGAGCGCGGAGGCCGCCGCGCCGTTGGCGGCCAGCGCGTGGTTCACCCTGCCGCCCCCCATCTTTCCGGCGCGATCCCAGGTGGCGCGCCCGTTGTAAGCGAGGAAGGACAGGCCGGACAGGCTGTGCCCTTCGAGGCCGACCAGCGCGGCCGGCACTTCCAGACGCACCCACTGTCCGGCGGCCGGGAGCGGCCCCATGTAGCGGCGGCTCGCCGTCCCGTCCGTCCCCGCCTGAATCAGGTTGGCGCCCCAGTAGGCGCGGTAACCCCAGACGCCGTCGTTCCAGGAGAGCATCAGCTCGCCCGGAGGATTCGCCGGGTCGAGATAGACGTAGGCGAACAACACGTCGCCCGCGCCGACCGGGAGCCTACTCGTCGCGTCGATGAAGTAGTGGTCGTGCGCCCCGGCGAGTGCGGCCGACTGATGGGCGGAGGAGCCGGAATAGGGAACGGGGTTGGTAGTCACCCAGTTCCAGCCGTCGTTGCCGGCTACGGCGGCCGCCCCCGCGGGGACGGCGTCATCGACCCAAACCTGCTCGGAAGTTTTCCCGGCGTGATCCCAGTACGCGCGCCCGTTGTATTGAATAAAAGACATCCCGCGGAGCGTACGCCCTTCGAGGCCGACCAGCGCGGCCGGCACTTCCAGACGCGCCCATCGTCCCGCGGCGGGGAGTGGCCCCATGTAGCGGCGGCTCGCCGTCCCGTCCGTCCCGGCGTTGATTAGATTCGTGCCCCAGTAGGCCCTGTACCCCCAGTTGCCGTCGTTCCACGACAACATGATTTCACTCGGGGGGCTCGCCGGGTCGAGGTAGACGTAGGCGATCAGGGTGTCCCCCGCGTTGACGGGGAGCGCGTCCGTGGCGCCTACGAAGTAGTGGTCGTGATAGCCGGCGACGTTGGCCGACTGGTGCGAGAAGGCGCCGGAGTACGGCGACGGGTTGGCGGCGACCCAACTCCAGCCTTCGCCGCTCCCCAAAGGCGTCGCGCCCGCCGGCAGCGCGTCCCCGACCCAGACCCTGTCATGCCGCGAGGTCGGCACCGGCGCGCAAGCCCTGCCGACGCGGCCCCAGGTCGCGCGGCCGTTGAACTCGATGAAGGACATCCCGGTCGGGCTGTGCCCTTCGAGGCCGACCAGCGCGGCCGGCACCTCCAAGCGCACCCACTGTCCGGCGGCGGGGAGTGGCCCCATGTAGCGGCGGCTCGCCGTCCCATCCGTCCCGACGCCGATGAGGTTAGCGCCCCAGTACGCGCGGTAGCCCCACACGCCGTCGTTCCAAGCCAGCATCAGCTCGCCCGGCGGGTTCACGGGGTCGAGGTAGACGTAAGCGAACAGCACGTCCCCCGTCCTGACTTGCAGGGCGTTGGTCGCGCCGGCGAAGTAGTGGTCGTGGAAGCCCGCGGCGAGCGCGGACTGGTGGGACTGATAGCCGGAGAATGGGGCGGGGTTCGTCGCGACCCAGTTCCAGCCGTCGGTGCTCGGGTAAGCGGTCGCCCCCGCGGGCACCCCGCTCTCCGCCCAGACGGTGTCGGTGCCGCACGGGTTCGTCGCCGTGAAACTGGCCGTCTCGGTGACGGGCCCGTTCATCGACACCGTCGCCGGGTTGTTCGAGCCCGTGTATGAGCCGGTTCCAGACCCCGTCCACCCGCCGAAGCCGAAGCCGCTGTTCGGCGTGGCCGAGATCGAAACGCTCTGCCCGACGTTGTACCAGTTGCCCGCGGGGCTGACGCCCCCGCCCGCGCCGGCGTTCATCGTCAGCAAGTGCTGCGTGGTGAAACTCGCGGTGTAGGTGGCGTTGCCGCCGGGCGACACCGTATGCGTTATCGCCCCGCCGTCGTTCCAGCCCGCCCAGACGTAGCGCGTGCCCCCCGCGCCCTGCGGGGAAGTCGTCCCGACGGTGTGCGCCGAGCCGGCGACCCAGACGAACGTCTGCGCGGCCGTGTAGGTGCCGCCGTCCACGGTGAACGAGCGGCCGGCCGGGCTGGTCTGCACGGTCACCTGAATGCCGTTCTGCGTGAAGCGGGCCGCCTGTGTGACGGGGCCGTTCATGGTGACGTTGACCGGGTTGGTCGCCCCCGTGAAGGAGCCCGACCCGCTCCCCGTCCACCCGCCGAAGCTGAAGCCGCTGCTCGGGGTGGCGGTGACCGTCACGGCCTGCCCGGCGTTGTACCAACTGCCGGCCGGGCTGACCGAGCCGCCGGTGCCTGCGCTCGTCGTCAGGAAGTGCTGGGTGGTGAAGTTCGCGGTGTAGGTCGCGTTCGAGGTCGGCGCGACCGTGTGCGAGATGGCGCCGCCGTCGCTCCAACTGCCCCAGGCGTAGCGCGTCCCGGTGGCCCCGCTCTGCGGCGAGGTGGTGCCGACGGTGTGGGACGACCCGGAGTTCCAGGTGAACGTCTGCGGGGAGGTGTAGGCGACGCCGTCCACGGTGTAGGAGCGCCCGGACGGGCTCGTCTGGAACGTGACCGAGACTTGGGCCGGCGGCGTCGTGCAGCCCGGCTCGGTCTGGTTGGTCGAAGGGTTGTAGCAGATCGAGCCGCCCTCGAAATCACTCCGGCGCTTACTCTGCCACGCGTACTCGTCGATGATCGGCAGGCCGTAGCTGCCGCCCGGCCCGCCCGAGTCCTGCCACCTCGCGCGGATCGCGCCGTGCACCTCGTAGGTCTGGTTGATCCTCGCGCCCGACTTGTGCAGCACGAGCGCCCCGCCCTGGAATCTCTGGTAGTGGTAAGAGGTGCCGAGGGGCGAGACCAACTGCGCGTCGGTGAAGCACGCGGCGTTGTAGTCCGAGCAGTTCCGGTCGGCTATCGGGTAGCCGAGCATCCTCCCGCTGGCGCCGTCGTAGCCCACGCCGCCGAGCGCGACGAACTTCGTCCACATCCCCCCGTAGATGAGCGCGACGAAGTTCACGCCGTCGTGCTGCATGAGGGCGTCGTGCGAGACGCCGTCCTTGTCGTTGAAGTCCTGAATCAGCCCCTTGCCCCACGACGGGCTGGCCGGACTACACGTCGAGCAGTCCCAGCGGTGCACCGCGTTGAGCGGCGGCATGACCGCGTACTGCGACAGGCTGGTGCGGTTGAACGCGTCCACGAACAACTGCGGGTTCGGCGCCCCTTGGCCGACGGCGGTCGTCTGCCCGACGCCTCTGGTGGCGAACGCCGCCCGAATCTGAGTCTGGTGCGAGCCGCCGTCCTGCGCGACGAGGCCGTCGAGCAACTGCTGGTAGTTGAGCGGCCGCTGGAGCATCAGCGTGTCGATGAGGAGGTCGTCCACAAAGCTCGGCGTCAGCCCCTGGCTCTGCCTCAGGTTCCACAGCGCCCCCGAGGGGACGAGCGAGTTGTGGTGCACCCACCCGTAATCGTTGGTGCGCGACGGGTCGGTCGCCCGCGTCCAGTACTGGCCGGCGCCGCAACTCGTCGTCTCCCGGTTGCACCGGCTGCCGTAGTTCACCACGTCGGTAATCCTTCTGATTACCCCCACGCCCTCGCCGATGGTCGGGTCGTTGTTCTTGGCGGCGGCGAAGTAGTCCGCCACGCCCTCGTCCATCGCGCCCCCCTCGTCCTCGTACGGCAGTGCGTAGTTCGCGATGTGGTCTACGATGGCGTGGGTGTACTCGTGATAAATAACGTCGCTCTCCTTCGACACGTCGGACGGGCAGAAGTAGATGTTTTTGTCGCCGGGTTGGTAGAAGGCGTTGATCGTCCCCACGGCGCAGTTCAGGTTGTCCACGTAATCAACGTGGGCCTGCATCTGGTAGTTCATCAAGTCCTGCCCAGTGAGGTTCTTGAACCAGTCGTGTATCTCGTTGAGGTGCCAGAAGACGTTGACCTCCTTCTTGTCTTCGGCGTCCTCGTTCCAGTCATAGCTGACGACGGAGGCGAAGCCGAAGTCCGGGCTCCTCAAGGTGTCGCCGCCGGAGTCGCAGTTCCCGCCGTCGCAGTCCCGAACTTTGACGAAGTTTCGCGAGCCGTAGCCCTCCAGCTCGAAGCGCATCTGGTCAGAGCACTCCGGCGAGGAGTAGTTGCCGGAGGCGTCGGTCACGGCGTGAGAGTCGAACGCGAGCGACCTGTCGAGCACGACCTTCATGTTCTTGAAGTTGCTCAGTTGCAGCTCGTTCAAGTTCCGGCCGTAGATGTGCCCGCCGACGTGGCCGCTCACCCCGGAGCAGGTGGCGCTGGTCAGCCGCTTAATCGCGACGTCATCGACGAAGGCGCCCTTCCCGGAAATCACCGAGCTGTCGGACGTGAAGGTGAAGGCGACCCAGACGTTCGGCCGCCCGAGAATGTTCCCCAGCGTCGGGACGTTCTTGAAGTCCAGGCTCGCGTACTGCCAGCCGCCCGAGCTGCCGGAGACCTGATAGCCGTAGAAGTTAGTCCCGTCAACCGAGACCATCCACCTGAAGTGATCAAAATTCGCCTCGGAATCGTTCCTGTAGTGAAAGTCGAGGAGCCCGTCCGACGCGTTGGCCAGACTGAAGGGCCCGTAGGTCGTCCAGGAGGCCATGTTGTTGGCGTAGTTGTCGGTGCAGGCGTTCAGCCTGTTCGCCCCGCCGTCCGCGGCCCAGAGGCTCCAGCTCGGGTCGTTGGAGATGCAGTTCTGGTCGTCCCAGTAGAGGTCGCCGCCCGTGGTCCCGTTGTTGTCGAACGCCCTCCAAGGGGCGTACGGGAAGTCTTTAACGTCGAAGTTCTCGCTTAAGAGGTTCTCCCACGCGGCCGCGGCGTGGAGCGACGGCGCGGCCGGCTCGGCTCCCGCGCCCGGCTTTCTCTCGTCGGCGTCCTCGGCGGCGGCGGCCAACTGTGAGGCCCCCTTCCGCGTTAAGGTCGCGCTGGTTAAGGTCGCGCTGGCGGGCTCCCTCGTCTCCCCGCTCTGCGGCCGCGCGCCCTGCTTCTCCTGGCTCTTTACGTTCGAGTACTTTTCGACGACCTCCCCCGTCAGCGCGTTAACGTAGTAAGTGTAGGAGAGCAACACGCCCTGCGCCGTGGCGACCACCTTCCACGTCAGGACGAAGGACTCGGCCGTGGGGAGGATTACCAAGTCCGCCTCGGTCGAGAGCTTCAACTCTTCCCCGCGCCCCGCCCGCTCGCGCAGATCGGCCGCGGCGGCCGCGGACGCCTGCTCCCGGCCCAACGCCGGGGTAGTGGCGGGCAGCCCGTCGCGCACGTTTTGGAAAAGCCGGGAGGAGACCTGTTCGAGCTTCGTGCCGACGGCCGCGATGGTGACGAAGCTGTGCTCCACGGGGACGCCGTCCAACGTCTGCCGGTACTCGACGACGCGCTTGTCCCTCAAAGGGAAGTCGGCGAAATGCGTGACCTCTTCGGGGGGGACGCCGAACAGGCCGGCGGACTCCGACATCAGCTCCGCGCTAAAGGCGTCGGGCGAAGCGCCGACGTTGACCTCGGTGATCGGCCGCAGGCGCTTGACGAAACTCCGTTCGATGTCGGCCTCCCACGTGCCGGGATGCTTACGCAAGAGAGAGGTCAGGCCGTCTCTGGCCTGCGGCGTGAGCGCCTCCCCCGATGAGGCGACCACGCTCCCCGAAGTCGTGCGCACCAACACACGCCCTTCGCCGACCGGGGGCGTGTTGGTCGGCCTCTGCGCCTGTCCCGAGACGAGGGAGACGGCCTCGGCCGCCAGCAGCATCGTGACCAAAAGGGCCACAAGCCTTCTAACTCTTCCGGCCTTGCCGAACAGCTTCTTGATAGGGGGCATCTTCTTTCACCTCTCGGGCGTAAAGCGGGAAAGCGAATCCGTGGTGTGGAACGGCCGCGAGCCGGCGGTCTTACTGAAGCGAGTGGGTCTTAGACGAGGCAACCCACCTCTACGAAAAAGGAGTTATTCCGGGATCGCCAAGTAGCTCAGAGATGTTGAGGAGTCAGCCTGGCGTGAGTCGTTGAAAGAGTACTGAGAACAGTAAGGCTTTGAGCCTGTCGCGCGCCTGCTTGTGCGCGGAGAGATTAAAATGCTCCCGGCGAACTGTCAAGGTTAGGTGCGCGCGGTCGCCCGAATCAGACTTGGCGACGCCGTGAGTCTTGACGTTCGTCGGCGCCTTCGCCGCCTCGCGCGCGGACCGTCAACAAGAGCGCGCGGGCGGCCCGGAGACTTCCGGGCCGCCCGCGCGCTTCCGACTCCAACCCTTCCCCTCCCAATCAGACGGTGAACTGGCCGGCTTCGAGAATCTCCTTGACGTAGGAGAGGAAGCGCTCGGCGTCGGCGCCGTCGATGATGCGGTGGTCGAAGGAGAGCGCGAAGTAGGCCATGTGGCGGACGGCGATGAGGTCTTCGCCGTCGTCGGTGGTGACGACCTTGGCGCGCTTCTCGATGGTGCCGACGCCGAGGATGGCGACCTGCGGCTGGTTGATGATCGGCGTGCCGAAGAGGCCGCCGTAGACGCCGGGGTTGGTGATGGTAAACGTCCCGCCCGCCACCTCGTCGGGCTTGAGTTGCTTGGCGCGCGCGCGTTCGGCGAGGTCGTTGGCCGCCTTGGCGAGTCCGGCGATGGAGAGGTCGTCGGCGCGCTTGATGACGGGGACGATTAAGCCCCAGTCGAGCGCGACGGCCATGCCGAGGTTGATGTCGCGCTTGTAGATGATCTGGTCGCCCGCGACCTGCGAGTTGAAGACGGGGAACTTCCTGATCGCCTGCGTGACGGCCTGGAAGATGAACGGCATGTAGCTGAGCTTCGTCCCCACGCGCTGCTGGAACTCGCCCTTCTTCGACTCACGCAGGCGGTGGACGCGCGTCATGTCGATCTCGTAGACGGTGGCGACGTGCGCGGAGGTGCGCTGCGACATCGTCATGTGCTCGGCGATCTTCTTGCGCATGACGCTCATCGGCTCGACGCGGTCGCCCTCGCCGGGCTGTGCGGGCGGAGACTGGGGCTGCGGCGTCTGCTGCGGCGCGCGAGCTTCGGGCTGCTGCGGCCCGGCGGCGGCCGCCTCCTGCGGCGACATCGCCGCGCCCGACTCGATGAAGCTGAGGATGTCGTTCTTCGTCACGCGCCCCGACGCGCCCGTGCCTTCGAGCCGCGAGATGTCGATGTCGTGCTCGGCGGCGATCTTGCGCACCAGAGGGCTTGAGCGCGTGCGGCGCAACTCCTCGGCGGTGCGGTCGGCGCTCGGGCGTTCGGCCTGCGAAGGCGGCTGCTGTGCGCCGCCCGCTTGCGTGGCGGAGGCCCCGGCCTGCGCGGGCGCGGGGCTTTGGGGCGCGGGCGTCGCCTGCGTCTGGGGCGCCGTCGCGCGCTGCTGCGGCGCGGAGGGCTGTTGCGGCGCCGGCTGCGGAGGCGCGGGCGCGGAGACGGCGGCCTGGCTCGCGGGCGCGGCCGAAGCGGCGGCGGCGGCCTCCTGCTTCGGCGCCTCCGTCTGCGGCGCCGCGGCCGGCGCGGGGGCGGACGCCTCGCCGGCCTCGCCGATGTAGGCGACGACCTTGTTGACCTCGACCGTGTCGCCCTCCTGGAAGAGGACTTGCGTGAGCGTCCCGGCCGCCGGGCTGGGAATCTCGGCGTCAACCTTGTCGGTCGAAATCTCGAAGAGCGGCTCGTCGCGCTCGACCTGCTCGCCGACCTTCTTCAGCCACCTCGTAATCGTCCCCTCCGCGATGGACTCGCCCATCTGCGGCATCACCACTTCCGTTGCCATAAGCGCTCCTAAAAAAGTAGACAGTAGTCAGTAGAAAAACTTTATGAGACGGGCCGCCAGTCAGAAAGTAGCCGCGCCCTTGAAGAGGAGCCTACCGACTACCGACTACTGTCTACTGACCACTGCTTCATTCCGCCGTCGTCGGGTCGATCATGCGTCTAATCTCGGAGACGCGGTTGGCGGGGAAGCCGCCGCGCTCGGCGTGCTCCCTCACGGCCGCCTCGTCCGGGGCGATGTAGACGCAGTAGACCTTGTCGCCCGTGACGTAACTTTCGACCCACTGAATCTGCGGCCCCATGTCGCGCAGGACGCCGCACGACTTCTGCGAGATGGCCTGCAACTCCTCCGGCTTCAGGTCGCCCGCGCCGGGGATTTCGCGTTCGATGAGAAACTTCGGCATGACTTGCTCCTCCGTCTTTTAAGTTTACTTCCCTAGTACGCCGCCAGTTTGCGCGCCGCTTCGAGAACGTCTTTGACCTGCGGCAGGTGGTACTCTTCGAGCGGCGGCGAGTAGGGCACGGGCGTATCGGTGGCGGCGACGCGCACGACCGGCGCGTCCAGCCACTCGAACGCCTCCTCGCAGATCGACGCCGCGATCTCGCCGCCGATGCCGCCCGTCCGCGACGCCTCGTGCAGTATCAGAACCTTGCTCGTCTTCTTCGCCGTGGCGAGCACGGCCTCCCTATCCATCGGCGCCAGCGTCCGCAGGTCTACGACCTCAACGTCGAGGCCCTCCTTCTCCAACTCCTCCGCCGCGTCGAGCGCCGTCAAGACCTGCGCGCCGAAGGTGATGATGGAGAGGTCGCGCCCCTCGCGCCTGACGCGCGCGCGGCCGATCTCGACCGTGTAGTCGTCCTCGGGAATCTCCTCGCGCAGGCGCGGCAGGCGGTAGAGCTTCTTGTGCTCGAAGAAGAGGACGGGGTCTGGGTCGCGCACCGCCGCCTTGATGAGCCCCTTCGCGTCGTAGGCCGTCGAGGGCTCGACCATCTTGAGTCCCGCCGTGTTGAGGAAGAACGCCTCGGCGTTCAAGCTGTGGAACGGCCCCGAGTGGACGCCCGCGCCGCACGGGCCGCGGAAGACGGTGGCGAGGCCCGCGCCCCAGCGGTAGCGGCACTTGGCGGCGTAGTTCGTCAGCATGTCGAAGGCGGGCGAGATGAAGTCGATGAACTGGAACTCGGCGACGGGTCGCATCCCCATCAGCGCCGCGCCGCAGGCCGCGCCGACGATGGCCGCCTCCGAGATGGGCGTGTCGATGACGCGCCCCTCGCCGAACTCCGAGAGCAGCCCGTCCGTCACCTTGAACGCGCCGCCGTAGGCGCCCACGTCCTCGCCGATGAGGAAGACCGCGGGGTCGCGCTCCATCTCCTCCCACAAACCCTGCCGGATGGCCTCGACGAAGGTCACCACCCCGCCGCGCCCCGGCCGCTCCGACTTGTGCTCTTTTCTGGTCGCAGTTGACATTGGTTATCAGGAGTTGCCGCCGAACACCTTCGGGCGGAAGGCCGGGGGGACGACGGCGTTGTCGAAGACGTTGTATGCGGCCTTCTCGGGGTCGGGCATCGGCGAGGATTCGGCCCAAGCCGAGTCTTCGTCGATCTCGCGGCGCACGGAGGCTGTTATCTCGTCGAGTTTTTCGGGCGTCGCCACGCCTTTGGAAAGCAGGTGGCGGTGGAAGCGTTCGAGCGGGTCGCGGCGCTCCCAGTATTCGATCTCGCCCTCGGGGATGTAGCGCTGGTCGTCGTGCTCTGCGTGCCCCTTGCGGCGGTAGGTCTTGGCCTCGATGATGACGGAGCCGCCGCCCGCGCGCGCGAACTCGGCCGCGCGTTTCATGACTTCGTAACACGCCACCACGTCGTTGCCGTCCACGACGTAGCCGGGGATGCCGTAGCCGGACGCCTTCTCGGCGAGGTTGGCGACGGCCGTCTGCATGGAGGTCGGCGTCGAGTAGGCGTACCAGTTGTGCTCGGCGACGATGATGAGCGGGAGCTTCTGGACGGCGGCGAAGTTCAGCCCCTCGTGGAACGCGCCGGTGCTCATCCCGCCGTCGCCGATGTAGGCGACCGCCACCGCGTCCTTCCGCTGCATCCGCGCGGCGAGGACGATGCCGGTCATCACCGGAATCATGTCGCCGAGGTGCGAGATGGGGCCGATGAAGCCCTTCGAGATGTCGCCGAAGTGGATGTTTAAGTCGCGACCCTCGGAAGGCCCCCAAGCCTTCGCCATGTACTGCGCGAAGATGTCGCGGGGGCGGATGCCCTTGACGAGCACCGCGCCGAGGTCCCGGATGAGCGGCGCGATGAAATCCTGCGGCGCGAGCGCGTAGGCGGTGCCGACGGCCGTCCCCTCCTGACCCAGCGAGCGGAAGACGCCGCCGACGACCTTCGTCTGCCGGTAGAGGTTGACGAGGCGCTCCTCGACGAGCCGCGTCAGTTGGAGCCAGCGGTAGAGTTCGAGCAACTGCTCGGCCGCGAGCGTCGTCTCGCCGGTGCAGACGAGCTCGCCCTGCTCGTTCAGCGGGTCGGCGAGCTTGACGGCTTCGGCGGCCGGCGGCGGCAGGAAGACGAACGGCTCGGGCGCCGCGCCGCTCCCGTTGGCGCCGCCGGCCTCTTTCGCCTTGCCCTTCGCGCCCCTGGCCGTGCGCGGGGCGGTCTTGGTCGTGGGGGTGTTTTTCATAGAGCGGGTTTAGAAATGGATGGTCAGCCCGTGGATGCCTTCGGCGGCCTCCATCACGGCCTCGGAGACGGTCGGGTGCGCGTGGATGACGCGCCCCAGTTCGTCGGCCGTCGATTCGAGGTGGAGCGCGACGATGGCCTCGTGAATCATCTCGGTCGCGTGCGGGCCGACGATGTGGACGCCCAAAAGCTCGTCGTACTTCGTCTCGCTGACGACCTTGACGAAGCCCTCCTCCTCGCCGAGGATGCGCGCCTTGCCCGACGCCGAGAACGGGAACTTGGCGGCCTTCACGTCGTAGCCCAACTCCTTCGCCTTCGCCTCGGTCAGCCCGACGGACGCGACCTCCGGGTCGCAGTAGGTGCACGAAGGGACGTGGCGCAGGTTGATGGGGTGCGGCTTCTGCCCGGCGATCTGCTCGACGGCGAGGATGCCCTCCTTCGACGCGAGGTGCGCCAGCCACGGCGTCGGGATCACGTCGCCGATGGCGTAGACGTTCGGCTCGCCCGTCCGGCAGAACTCGTCCACCTGAATCGCCCCGCGCTCGACCTTGATTTTCGTCCCCTCAATCCCCAAGCCTTCGAGGTACGGCATCCGCCCGACGGCGACAAGGAGCATCTCGGCTTCGAGCTGTACGTCGCCGCCCTTCGCGTCCTTGCCGGTGACGCGGACGCCCGCGTCCGTTCTCTCGACCTTTTCGAGTTTGGTGCCGGTTAGGCACTTGATGCCGCGCTTGCGGAAAGACTTCTCAAGCTCTTTGGAAATCTCCTCGTCTTCGAATGGCATGATGCGCGGCATCAGCTCGACCAGCGTCGTCTCGGCGCCGAAGCGCGAGTAGACGGAGGCGAACTCGGTGCCGACCGCGCCCGAGCCCATGACGATGAGCGAGGCGGGAACCTTCTCCAGTTCGAGGATGTGGTCGGAGTTGACGACGCGCTCGCCGTCGGTCTCGAAGCCGGGGATGGGGCGGACGACCGAGCCGGTGGCGATGATGATGTTCTTCGAGTTGACGGTCTGCGTCTGGCCGTCCTCGCCCGTCACCTCGACCCTGCCGGGGAGCGCGAGCTTGCCCGCGCCCTTGAAGACCGTGATCGTGTTCTTCTTCATCAAAAACTCGATGCCCTTCGAGTTCTTCATCACGACCTTCTGCTTGCGCTTCTGCACGTCGTCGAAGGCGAGCCGCACGTCCGAGACCTGCACGCCGAAGTCGGCCAGCCCCTTGTGCGCCATCTCGTAGTGGTGCGCCGACATTAAAAGCTGCTTGGTCGGGATGCAGCCGCGCAGCGTGCACGTCCCGCCCAGGCGCTTGTCCTTCTCGACGAGCGCCACCTTCAAACCAAGCTGCGACCCGCGTATCGCGGCCACGTACCCGCCCGGCCCCGACCCGATCACCGTCACGTCGAACTGTTCCGTAGACAAATTGGTTCTCCTCAAAAGCCCGCGAACCGCGAACCGTCAACCGTGACGAGACAAGCCCGAGTGTTCTCTTGTCACGGTTGACGGTTCGCGGTTCACGTATCTGTTGGAAAATTTTTCAAAAGTCATTATAGACGCCCGCGCCCTTTTACTCCAAAGGGGCGCCTCAGCGCTCTTTGAACATCGAGTCGTAATCGGCCGCCAGCCGCTCAAACGCGGCCTTCAGCTCCGGGTCGCCGAGCGAGGCGTCGAAGTATTTCAGCTTGAGGTCGCGGACGCGCTGCGTGTTGTCCACCTCGGCTTCGAGCCACTTGCCGCGCGCCGCCGGGTCGCGCATCGCCTCGCCCTTCCTGAGCGCGTCGATGCGCGCGGCCATCTCGCCCCCGCGCGAGTCGAGCAGGCGCTGCGCCTCGGCCACGCCCGCCTTCGTGTCCGGCGCGGACTCGACCCTGGCCGCCAGCTCGTCCGTGAAGGCTTTGAGCGCGGCGACGACCGCCTCGGGGTCTTGCCGTGACTCGGCGCCGCCGCCCGGCCGCGCGCAGGCTAAGAGCGACGCGGCGCAGGCGAGCGCGAGCAGAGTCGGGGCGACTGTTCTACGCATAGGCACTCCACAGGGAACCGGGGAAGCGCTATGATGTAGCAAACTGCCAAAACGAAAGTCAAACCGTCGGGGAGGCGGGTCGGAGCTTATGGAGCACAGCGAAGGGTTCCTGAAGATCGTCGGCGAGGTCATGCCGCGCGTGCGCGAGGTGGACGTGGCGGGCGCGCGGGAGATGTTGGAGCGGGGCGCCGTCCTCATCGACGTGCGCGAGGACAACGAGTGGGAGCGCGGCCACGCCGCCGGCGCGCGGCACCTCGGGCGCGGCGTCATCGAGCGCGACATCGAGCGCGAAGTCCCGGACCACGCGGCCGAACTCATCCTCTACTGCGGCGGCGGCTACCGCTCGGCGCTGGCGGCCGACAACCTCCGGCGCATGGGCTACACCAACGTCCGCTCGCTGGCGGGCGGCTGGCGCGCGTGGAACGAGGCGGGCGCGCCCGTCGAGGGCGAGGGCTGAAACCGGGGCGGTTGCGGCCGCGCCCGCGCGGCGTATAATCGCGGCCGGTCCCGCACGCCGGCGGGGCTTCAAACCTTCGACCGACCCGCTCGCCGCCGACCCGAGGAGACAGACAATGACGCCGACTCGCCACGGACGACTCCCCTTCCTCCTCCTGCCGCTGGCCGCGCTCGCGCTCTCCGGCGCGGCCGCGCGCGCGCAGCCGGCGCCCAACGCCGAGCAGCGCATGCGCGACATGCGCGATTACCGCGAAGAGATGTCGAAGCGCGCGCTTGAGACGGCGCGCCGCCGACGCTTCGAGGAGGGCAAGTCCGACACGGCCTTCCCCTCGGACGCCGAGAAGGCCGCCGCGCGGCCGGGCGTCGTGCGCGCCGCCAGCCCCGCCGAGCAGAAGGCGCTCCGCCACAACGAGCGCGGGCTTGAACTCTTCGCCAAGGGCAAGCTTGAGCAGGCGGTCAAAGCCTACGAGGAGGCCATCGCGGCCTTCCCCGCGCTCGCCGCCGCGCACAACAACCTGGGGAGCGCGCACTTCGCCGCCGGCCGCTTCGAGCAGGCGGCCGCGTCCTTCCAACGCGCGGCCGAACTAGACCCCGCATACGGACAGGCGCACTTCAACCTCGCGCTCGCCCACATCAAACTCGGCCGCGAAAGCGAGGCGCACGCGGCGCTGGCGGCGGCGCTGCGCGCCTACCATTCCGAGGGCGAGGCGCACCTCAAGGCCGGCCGACTCCGCGAGGCCGAAGAGTCCTTCCGCCGGATGCTCCAGATCGACCCCGACTACGCGCCCGCGCACCTGCGCCTCGGCCTCGTCTGCAACGCCGCGCGCCGCTTCGACGAAGCCGCCGAACACCTCCGCCGGGTCGTCGCGAGCCAACCCGCCAACCCCGCCGCCCACGAAGCGCTCGCCGAATCCCTCCTCGGCCAACACAAATACGAAGAGGCCGCCGCCTCGGCCGACCGCGCCCTCCGACACGCCCCCGACTCCCCCGCCGCACACTACCTCGCCGGCCTCGCCCGCGCGTCTCTGGGACAACGCGACGCCGCCCTCTCCCACCTCGCCCGCCTCCAACAACTCAACTCCCCCGACCTCGCCCAACACCTCTCCGACTTCATCGACAATAAGACACCAGCTAAACAGTAGTTAAGCGCTTCTTTTTCTCACCCTACGAATTATGAGCACAGAACCGGGCGCGAATTCGCGCCCCCTCCCCGTGCCCCTTTGCGTGCGACTCGTTATTTGTGTCTTTGCTTAAACTTTGTGTTTGGGTCTGGCCGGGAGTTTGGCGGGTAGATCAAGGTCGTCATTGGCCAGCACGTCGAGGCAGACGCCCGCCGCCTCGGCGTACTTTAGCAGCACCAGCAGAGGTGGCTCGCGCTTCCCTAATTCAAACTCCGAAATCGTATTCTGCGCCATCAACTCCTCGGCTCCCATGTGCCGAATCATCTCGTTCTGTGAGAGACCGAGCGCCTCTCGAATCTGGCGCAGTTTCTCAGCCAGACGTTCTGGCTTATGTCGTGGCTTCCGACCCATCAGGCGCGGCCTCCTGATGGATGGGAAAGACGGAGCTTGCCTTTAACGGCAAATACCGTTAATATCTCGTTGCGTAAGTGATTCGCCGTGAGTAGAGACCTCTCATGCTCAACGGCGATGCTCATCTCTCCGAGACTGAGGGTGAGCTTTCGCGGCGCATCCGACCCGTTGCCTTACGTTTTCAAAGACTAGATCGGAAGGGAAGATACCACATGAGCATTTTAGTGGGCGACAAGTAATAGGGGTGCGGAAGGGCAGCGCACCCCTGCACACGTCCGCCCTCACGCGGGCTGTGCCGTAAGGCCGCGCACGCGGGGACGTGCGCGGCCTTTACGTTTATGCCCCCGGCCGCTGACGGGCGGCGCGCGCAGGGTGTAAAATTGTGGGTCAGATACGCTCTCTTATTTTTATGAAGGATGAAGACTGGGATGGCTAAGGAAGCGGCTGAACAGAAGGCGGGGACGAGGGTCGAGTCGGACTCGATGGGCGAGGTGGAGGTGCGGGCGGATAGGTATTGGGGGGCGCAGACGGAGAGGTCGTTGCACCACTTCAACATCGGGTTCGACGTGATGCCGAGGGAGATGGTGCGTGCGCTGGGCATCCTCAAAAAAGCCGCGGCGCTGGTGAACGAGGAGTTGGGGAAGTTGCCGCCGGACAAGGCGCGTCTGATCGAGCGCGCGGCGGACGAGGTGATCGAGGGGAAGTTGGACGAGCATTTTCCGTTGCGCGTGTGGCAGACGGGGTCGGGGACGCAGACGAACATGAACGCGAACGAGGTCATCTCGAACCGCGCGATTGAGATTGCCGGCGGGGTGTTGGGGAGCAAGCAGCCCGTCCACCCGAACGACCACGTCAACATGTCGCAGTCGTCGAACGACACGTTCCCCACGGCCATGCACATCGCGTCGGCCGAGCAGATGCGGAAGTTAATACCGGAAGTGAAACGGCTGCGCGACGCCATCGACGCGAAGGCCGGAGAGTTCGCCGACGTGGTCAAGATCGGGCGGACGCACTTGCAGGACGCGACGCCTTTGACCGTCGGGCAGGAGTTCGGCGGGTGGGCCTCTCTGCTCGAACGCGACGTGGAGCGGCTCGAAGCCGTGATGCCCGGCCTCTACGACCTCGCCATCGGCGGGACGGCCGTGGGGACGGGGCTCAACTCGCACCCCGAGTTCGCAGAGCGCGCGGCGTCGAAGATCGCCGAGTTGACGGGCTTGCCGTTCAAGGCGCACCCGAACAAGTTCGCCGCTCTGTCGGCGCACGACGAGATGGTCTTCGCGAGCGGCGCGCTGAAGACGCTGGCCGCCTCTCTGATGAAGATCGCGAACGACATCCGCTGGCTCGGGTCGGGGCCGCGCGCGGGGATCGGCGAGCTGGTGCTCCCCGAGAACGAGCCGGGGTCTTCGATCATGCCGGGGAAGGTCAACCCGACGCAGTCTGAGGCGATGACGATGGTCGCCGTGCAGGTGATGGGCAACGACGCCGCCATCGGGTTCGCCGGCTCGCAGGGCAACTTCGAGCTGAACGTCTTCAACCCCGTGATGGTGCACAACCTGCTCCATTCCATCCGGCTCTTGAAGGACGCCTGCCACGGCTTCGTGGACTTCTGCGTCGAGGGACTGGAACTGAACCGCGCGCGCATCGACGAGAACCTGCGGCAGTCGCTCATGCTCGTCACCGCCTTGAACCCGCACATCGGCTACGACAACGCCGCACGGATCGCCAAGAACGCGCACAAGAGGGGCGTCACGCTGCGCGAGTCGGCGGTCGAGTTGGGACTGTTGACGGCCGAGCAGTTCGACGAGTACGTCAAGCCGGAGGAGATGACGCACCCGTAATACGAACGTTCGGGGGGCGTTTTGCATCTAAACGACGACCCGCGGGAGCCGTGCGCGGCGCTTGCGGGTCGTCGCTTGAAGGCTTATATTTCGCGTTTCGCGCGGGCGGTCAGTAACCGAGAGGGACGAAGATGACGACAGCTTTTGAGACTCTGGAAGTAAGGGACGCGGCCAAGGCGCCGGCGCTCGAAGACTACTTCGGGATGTCCGAAGGCGAGCTGTCCGAGCGCATCGAGGCGGCGCGGCGCGAGCTTGGCGCGCGGCTCCTCATCCTCGGCCACCACTACCAGCGCGACGACGTGATAGCCCACGCCGACTACACCGGCGACTCCTTCAAGCTCGCCAAGCTCGCGGCCGAGCGACCCGACGCCGACTTCGTCGTCTTCTGCGGCGTCCACTTCATGGCCGAGTCTGCCGACATCCTCAAGCCCGGCGACCAGAAGATCATCCTGCCCGACCTCGGCGCGGGCTGCTCGATGGCCGACATGGCGACGGCCGAGCAGGTCGAGGACGCCTGGGAGCAGTTGGGCGCGCTGGGGCTGCTCGAAGAGTACAGGGTCGCGCCCGTCACCTACATGAACTCGACGGCGGCGATCAAAGCCTTCTGCGGCGAACACGGCGGCGTGGTCTGCACCTCGTCGAACGCCGTCCCGCTCTTCGACAAGTATCTGAAGGAGGCCGACAAGCTCTTCTTCTTCCCCGACCAGCACCTCGGCCGCAACACCGGCGTCAAGTTCGGCATCGCGCCCGACGAGATGGCGCTGTGGGACCCGAACAAGGAGTTGGGCGGCAACACGCCCGAGCAGTTGCGCAAGGCGCGGCTCATCCTCTGGAAGGGTCACTGCTCGGTGCACGGCCGCTTCCGCCCGTGGCACGTCGATGCGGTGCGCAACGAAGTGCCGGGCATCAAGGTGCTCGTCCACCCCGAGTGCGAGCGCGAGGTGGTGGAGAAGTCTGACCTCAACGGCTCGACCGAGTTCATCATCAAGGCCATCGAGGAGTCGCCCGCAGGCTCGGCGTGGGCGGTCGGCACCGAGGTCAACCTCGTCAGCCGTCTGGCGAAGCTGCACCCGGACAAGGACATCCGCCTGCTCGCGCCCGACCTCTGCATGTGCGCCACGATGTACCGCATCGCGCCGCAGAACCTCGCATGGACGCTCGACTCGCTCCTCGCCGGGCGCGTCGTCAACCAGATCACCGTGGACGAGGAGACCGCCCGTTGGGCGCGCGTCGCCCTCGACCGGATGCTCGCGATTAAATGACGTAAGCCGTGAGCCGTAAACCGTGACGAGAAGGAAAGGGGCGACCCTTCCTCTCTCGTCACGGTTTACGGCTCACGGCTTACGGCTTTCCGGAGGAGAGCGTTGGCCGACCCGAACGACCGCGTGCCCGAGAACGTGCCGGGCACTTATTACGTGGACACGAACTGCATCGACTGCGACGTGTGCCGCGACACCTCACCCGACAACTTCACGCGCGCCGACGCGGGCGGCTACTCCTTCGTCTTCAAACAGCCACAGACGGACGCCGAGCGCACGCTCTGCGAGGAGGCGCTCATGGCCTGCCCCGTCGAGGCCATCGGCAACGACGGCTGAAACTTCCGCCGCGCCGCCCCGGCCGTTGCAAAAATTTGCGGGACGGGGGAAGATGTCGCTCACCCGACGCCGGCGTCCCGCGAGGGACTTAACGCCAGCCTCTTCAACAACCCTTAACCATGACCTCCCCAAAAACATTCGGCCGGTAATAAAGAAAGTAAAGCAAGGAGTGCCCCGCCATGACTCGTCCCCCGAGACCGTCACACGCAACCGCAATCGTCTTCTCACTCATCGTCTTCGCCGCAGCCGGCGCGAGCCTCTTCGGCGCCCCGGCGCAGGCGGCCCCGCAGAAATCCGGCGACTCCCGCGCCGCGCAACTCGGCGCGTCGGGCGCGAGGTCTCGCACCGCGCGGCCGGCCGCACGCCGCGCCGGCAAATCGCCCGCCAAGGCCGCGGCGGAACTGTCCCACCAACAGAGCGCGGCGCTCGTCGCTTGCGTCGAGACGGCGGCCAGCATCCCCTCGACCATCAACGCCTCGCTGACGGCGGACGACTGTGACCTCGGGGACGGCACGCGCTACGACGTTTACCGCTTCAACGGCACGGCCGGGCAGCAGGTCTCCATCACGCTGACCTCGTCCGACTTCGACGCCTACCTGTTCCTGGCGCAGCTCGACGGGCAAGACCTCATCGTCCTGGGCGAGGACGACGACGGCGGCGGCGGCTCCAACGCGCGCGTCCCTTCGGGGGGCGGACTCGCCACGCTGCCCTTCACGGGGACGTACTACGTCCTCGCCAACGCGTTCGACCCTTCGGACACGCTCGGCAACTACGCGCTGACGCTCGCCACCGGCGGCGGCCCGTGCCCGGCCTCGCCGGCCGCCATCGGCTTCGGCACGAGTCACGGCACGCTGATTACGGGCGACTGCCGCTTCGTGGATGACACCTTCTACGACGCCTATTCGTTCAGCGGCACGGCCGGGCAGCAGGTCTCCATCTCACTCTCTGCGGACAGCTTCGACGCCGTCCTCTACCTGCTCGACGGCAACCGGAACATCCTCGGTTTTAAGGACGACGGCGGCGGCGGCACGAACGCGCGCCTCCCGGCCACGAGCGGCTTCGTCACGCTGCCCTACACCGGGACTTACTTCATCGTCGCGGGCGAGGTGCCGCCCGACAACATCAACGCCCCGCCGGCGACCGGCGCCTACACGCTGCTGCTGGGCAACGGCGGCATGTGCCCCAGCGCCCCGATCACCGTCGGGCAGACGGTCGGCAACGGCTCGCTGGCCGCGGGCGACTGCATGCTCCCCGACGAGACGCTCTTCGACCTCTACACCTTCTCCGGCACGGCGGGGCAGCAGGTGTCGGTCGCGATGTCGTCCTCCGCCTTCGACACCTTCCTCTACCTCGCCGGGCCGAACGGTGAAATCTTCGCCGCGGACGACGACGGCGGCGGCGGGGGTAACTCGCGCATCCCCGCGACGAGCGGATTCTTCACGCTGCCGGTGACGGGGACGTATCAGATCCTCGCCAACTCGTTCTTCCCGGGCTCGACCGGCGCTTACACGCTGAGCCTGACGGGGCCGGCGCCCCCCGCCGTGACGCTCCAACTCTCGAACGCGGGCTTCGCCGCGGCCGAGGGCGCGGGCGCCGTGACCGTCACCGTGACGCGCGACGGCTCGGCGGCGGCCGAGGCCAGCGTGGGCTACGCCACCTCGGACGGCACGGCCAGCGAGCGCAGGGACTACACGGCCGCGGTCGGGCGCCTCCGCTTCGCCCCCGGCGAGACGAGCAAGACCTTCGACGTGCTCATCACCGACGACCGCTTCGACGACGAGAGCGAGACGTTCACCGTCACACTGTCGGCCCCGGCCGGCGCGACCTTGGGTTCGCAGACCAGCGCGACCGTGACGATTGCCGACAACGACGCGGCCAACGGCCCCAGCCCGGTCAAGGAAGGCTTCATCGACGCGCAGTTCTTCGTCCAGCAGCACTACGCAGACTTCCTCAACCGCGTCCCCGACCAGTCCGGCCTCAACTTCTGGGTCGGCCAGACGACGAACTGCGGCAACCCCGACCTGCTCGTCTGCCGCGTCAACGTCTCGGCCGCGTTCTTCCTCTCCATCGAGTTTCAGGAGACCGGCTACCTGACCCACCGCGCCTACAAGACGGCGTACGGGAACCTGCCCGGCAAGCCCGTCCCGCTGACGCTGAGGGAGTTCCTCGCCGGGACGCGTCGGATCGGCGAGGGCGTGCAGGTGAACGTCGGGAACTGGCAGGCGCAGCTCGAAGCGAACAAGGTCGCCTTCTTCAACGAGTTCGTCGCCGAGCCGCGGTTCACCGCGCTCTACCCGCAGAGTATGAGCAACGCGACGTTCGTGGACACGCTCAACTCGAACGCCGGCGGGGCGCTCTCGACCGCGGAGCGCGACGCGCTGGTGGCTGACCTCAACTCGTCGGCGAAGACGCGCGCGCAGGTCCTGCGCGCCGTGGCGGAGGACGCCGACCTCGTGCAGAGCGAGTTGCGACGCGCCTTCGTCCTCTCGCAGTACTTCGGCTACCTGAGGCGCAACCCGGACGACATCGGCTTCGACGGCCAGCCCGACCCGAACTTCGTCGGCTACAACTTCTGGCTCGGCAAGCTCAACGAGTTCAACGGCAACTACGTGCAGGCGGAGATGGTGAAAGCCTTCATCACCTCCATCGAGTACCAGAGCCGCTTCGGCCAGTAAGGTCGGCGGAAAAAGAGGGCGGCGGGGATGAGTCACAGTTGACTCGTCCCCGCCGCCCTCTTTTCGTCTGAAGCCCTCCGGGCGCTTCAGACTTTAATCTTGATCCACCCGTCTTCGACGACGACCTCGTAGGTCTCGACCGGCTCGGAGGGGCGGTTGAGGCACGCGCCGGAGCGGATGTCGAAGCGCCAGCCGTGCCAGTCGCATTCGACCGCGTGGCCGTGGAGTTGCCCGTCGGCGAGCGGCGCGCCCTTGTGCGGGCAGAAGTTCTCGACCGCGTGGAAGCGCCCGCCGACGTGGTAGAGCGCCAGCTCCTTGCCGCCGTGCAGCTCGACCGTGGCGCCGCGCCCTTCGGGCACGTCTTCGACGCGGCCGACGGTGACGAGCTTGCCCTCGCGCGCCGGGGTTTTCGGGTTCATGAATCTGCGTCCTGACGGCAGCATAACTTCCCCGCATCCTAGCAAACCGCCCGCGCGCGCACCAAACACGCGCGCAAGTCCACCCGGCCGCGCGCGTTCTCAAAACGTGTCGGAGGCTCTCCCTTTTCGACAAGAATCCTCTCCCGTGCGAACATCTCTAACCAAGAGGGGGAACAGCAATCATGAGAAGAAGTCTGTCGTTGGTTTACTTCGCGGCGCTGGCGTTGGCGCTCGGCTTGGGGGCGCGGGACGCGGCGGCGCAAGGCGCAGGCTCGCAGGCGACGGCGGGCGGGCAGCCGTCCGCGCGCGGGCTGACGCGCGTCGTCGTCTCGGGCGACGCGGTCGTGCAGGCCGAGCCGGACACGGCGGTCGTGACGCTGGCCGTCGTGACGCAGAACGCGAGCGCGTCGGAGGCGCAAGCGGAGAACGCGTCGAAGACCGACGCGGTGGTGCGCGCCGTCCGCGCGGCCGCCGGGGCGGGCGCGGAGGTCAAGACGAGCGGCTACAGCCTCCAGCCGCAGTTCGTCTACAAGGAGGGCGCGCCGCCCACCATCACCGGCTACGTCGCGCGCAACGCCGTCACCGTGACGATGGGCGAGCTGGCGCGCGTCGGCCGCGTCATCGACGCCGGCACGGGCGCGGGCGCCAACAGCGTGGACGGCCTCGGCTTCACGCTCCGCCGCGACGAGCAGGCGCGCGAGCGCGCGCTGGCCGAAGCCACGCGCAAGGCCCAGACCAAGGCGCGCGTCATCGCGCAGACGCTCGGCGGCCGCGTCGTCCGCGTCGTCGAGGTGCAGGAGGCCGGCACCTTCCGCCCGCCCGTCCCCGTCTACACGGCCGAGTTCGGCAGGTCGGCCGTCAGCGCGCAGGCCGCCCCCACGCCCGTCGAACCCGGCTCGCTCGAAATCCGCGCCGAAGTCCAACTCGTCGCCGAGATCGAGACGAGGGAGTGAAGCAGTAGGCAGACGGCAGCCGATATAAACATGAAGCCCCTCGGGGGCTGCTCGAACGGCTCTTAACTGCCGTCTGCCGTCTGCCTACTGCCCGCTGGCAATCTCTCGCGAACCGAGTATAATCGCCCTCAAGTTCCCCTCGACGTTAGTTCAACGCGACCCCGACCCGGCGCCTCCGTGTGCGCCGGCGGGCGTCGCCGTCCGGGGGTTGCGGGAGGCTTCCGATGTCGAGATATCGCGGTGACCGGGACGAAGACTTTTACGGGGGCGAGCCGCGGCCGCGACGCCGCGACGAGGCGCCGGAGTTCGGCCCGCCCCCCGGCCGCTACGAGTACGACGAGCGCGACGCCCCGCGCGGCGGGCGCCCCTTCGGCGTGCGCGGCGACTACGACGACAGGGCCTACGGGCGCGGCGACTTCTACCGCGACGAATACTACGCGGGGCGCCGAGACGCGGGGCGCGACTTCCCCGAAGGGCGCGAGTACGGCCGCGGCCGTGACGAGGGCGAATACGGGCGCAGGCCGCCTCCGCCGCCGCGCGAGGAGTACGGCGGCGGGCGACGGCGCGGCGCGACGCGCTCGCACCTGCGCTGCCGCGACATCATGACGCGCGACGTGACGGTGGCCGCGCGCGACACGACGCTCGAAGAGGTCGCGCGCATGATGCGCGAGGAGGACACGGGCGTCATCCCCGTCGTCGAGCAGGGCGAGACCACGTCCGACTCGGTGACGGAAGTCCAGCGCGTGCCCGCGCGCACGAACTTAAACGGCCGACTCGTCGGTCTCATCACCGACCGCGACATCGTCGTGCGCGCCATCGCCGAGGGGCGCGACTGCCGCGCGACGCGCGCCGAGGAGGTGATGACCTCGGAGCTGCACGCCGTCCGACCCAACGACCGCGTCATCGAGGCCATCCGGCGGATGGGCGACAAGCAGGTGCGCCGCCTCCCCGTAGTAGACCGCGAGGGGAACCTGCGCGGCATCATCTCGATGGCCGACATCGCGCTCGAAACCGAGGCCGACCGCGAGCTGGGCGAGGCGCTCGAAGAGATTTCGAGCGGCTCGTCGTTCTGGAACAGAATCTTTGCGTGAGCCGTGAACCGTAAACCGTGACGAGTAAGAACGGGTCTTCATCTCGTCACGGTTTACGGTTCGCGGCCTTTAACGGTTTACGGCTCCCATGGCGAAATCAATCGAGCGTTACCTGCGGATGATGCCGAAGACGAGCGGGCTGCGCTGCTCGGAGAACTTCTGGTACCCGGCGGCCGACGTTTACAAGGCGCGCGGCGGGTGGGTCGTCAAGCTCGAACTGGCGGGCGTCACGCCGGACGAGTTGGAGGTGGAAATCTCCGGCGACACGCTGCGCGTGGCCGGCGTCCGCCGCGACGAGGCCGTCAGCGAGACGATCTCCTACCACCAGCTCGAAATCACCTACAGCCGCTTCGAGAAGTCCATCCGCTTCCCGTGCCCGGTGGAGGGCGCGCTCGTCGAGCGCCGCTACAAGGACGGGCTGCTCGTGCTCTACCTGCGCAGCCCGGAAGAGTGCGACTGAAAAACCATCTCCCCTAAAGCCTTGCTTTCATACTTGGAGAGGACGATCACCCCTTATGGCTGAAAAGACCCCGAGAGACGCGAAGGAGCAAAGGGAGGCCGCGACCCCGCCCGCGTCGCAGGAGCCGGCCGCGCCCGAGACCACGCCCGAGTCCGCGCTCCACGAGTCCAAAGAGGCCGGGACGGGCGGCGGCTACGTCCCGCCCGCCGACGCGGAAGCCGTGGCCGAAGCGTCCGGCGCCTCCGAGGTCTTCGAGATCGCCGTGCTGCCTTTGCAGCAGACGACGATGTTCCCCGGCACCGTCATCCCGCTCGCCGCCGGGCGCGCGCGCTCGGTGGCGGCCGTCGAGGCCGCGCTCTCGACCGAGGAGAAGCTGCTCGCCTGCGTCACCGTGCGCGAAGACCGCGCCTCGACCGAGACCGAGGCGACGCCGCCCGCGGACCTCTACGAAGTCGGCACGCTCGTCATGATTAAGCGCATGATGCGCGCCACCGAGGGGCTTCAGCTCATCGTCCACGGCACCGAGCGCGTCCGCATCGTGCGCTGGACGCAGACCGACCCGCACCTGCGCGCCCGCGTCCGCATCCTGACCGCGCCAACGGTGCGCGACGCCGACGCGGTCGAGGCGCTGACGCGCAACGTACAGTCGCTCGTCCAGCGCGCGCTGGCGATGCTGCCCGAGATTCCGCCCGAGGTGCGCACCGCCGTCCTCTCGGCCACAGACCCGGTGCAGCTCTCCTACTTCCTCGGCTCCATCCTCAACCTCGGCGTCGAGCAGGAGCAGCGGATGCTTCAGGCCGACACGGTGGACGAGCTTCTGCAAATCGCCTACTCGCGGCTCGCGCACGAGATCGAGATCATGGAGCTGCGCACGAAGATCGCGGCCGAGGCGCAGGGCGAGATGTCGAAGGCGCAGCGCGACTACTTCCTGCGCCAGCAGATGAAGGCCATCCAGAAGGAGCTGGGCGACGAGGACGAGGGCGGCGAGGCGGCCGAGGCCGAGATGCTGCGCGAGCGCCTCGGCGCCGCCGACCTGCCCGAAGAGGTTCGCAAGGAGGCCGACCGCGAGCTGCGCCGTTTGGAGCGTCTCCCGCAGGCCGCGCCCGACTACCACGTCATCCGCACGTGGCTGGAGTTCATCATCGAGCTGCCTTGGAACAAGTCGTCCGAGGACAAGCTCGACCTCGCGGAGGCGCGCCGCATCCTCGACGAAGACCACTACGGCCTCGAAGACATCAAGGAGCGCATCCTCGAATTCCTCGCGGTCGTCAAACTCCGCCGCGACTCGAAGAGCCCCATCCTCTGCTTCGTCGGCCCGCCGGGCGTCGGCAAGACGAGCCTGGGGATGTCCGTGGCGCACGCGCTCGGCCGCCAGTTCGAGCGGCTCTCCTTGGGCGGCGTCCGCGACGAGGCCGAGCTGCGCGGCCACCGCCGCACCTACATCGGCTCGATGCCCGGCCGCATCATTCAGGCGCTCCGCCGCGCGGGCGTCAACAACCCCGTGATGATGCTCGACGAGATCGACAAGCTCGGGAACGACTTCCGCGGCGACCCGGCCTCGGCGCTGCTGGAGATTCTGGACCCGCAGCAGAACCACACGTTCCGCGACCACTACCTCGACTTGCCGTTCGACCTCTCGAAGGTCTTCTTCATCGCGACGGCGAACCAGCTCGCGCCGATTCCCGGTCCCCTGCGCGACCGCATGGAGATTGTGGGGCTGGCCGGCTACAGCGATCAGGAGAAGCTGCACATCGCGCGGCGCTACCTCGTCCCGCGCCAGACGCGCGAGAACGGTTTGCAGGAGGGTCAGTTCGAAATCACCGACGCGGCGCTCTCGCTCATCAGCGCGCGCTACACGCGCGAGGCGGGCGTGCGCCAGTTGGAGCGGACGGTCGGGCGCGTCGCGCGCAAGGCCGCTCTGCGCATCGCGCAGGACGGCGCCGAGCAGGTTCGCGTTGACGCGGACGACCTCAAAGAACTGCTCGGCGCGCCGCGCTTCTACCCGGAAGAGGCGCGCAAGGAGCTGCCGACGGGCGTCGCGACGGGGATGGCGTGGACGGAGACGGGCGGCCAGCTCCTCTTCATCGAGGCGACGCTTTTGCCGGGGAGCAGCGGCCTACAGCTCACGGGTCAGCTCGGCGAGGTGATGCAGGAGTCGGCGCGCGCGGCGCGCTCGTACCTGTGGTCGCACGCCGCGGAGTTCGGCCTCGACCCGCAGATGTTCAAGAACTACGGCGTGCACACGCACGTCCCCGCCGGGGCCATCCCGAAGGACGGCCCGTCGGCCGGCGTCGCCATCACCTCCGCCTTCGCCTCTTTGATGACGGGGCGGCGCGTGCGCAACGACACGGCGATGACGGGCGAGATCACGCTCTCGGGCCTCGTCTTCCCCGTCGGCGGCATCAAGGAGAAGGTTTTGGCGGCGCACCGTGCGGGCTTGCGCCGCGTGGTGCTGCCCGCGCGCAACGAGCCCGACACGGAGGAAATCCCCGACGACGTGCGCAAGGAGCTTGAGATCGTCTACGTCTCGCGCATCGGCGAGGCGCTCGAACAGACGTTGGAGAAGCTCGTCGCCCAAGCCCCGCCGCCCGCCGACCCGCAGGCCGAGGAGGCGCGCGCCGCGCAGCAGCAGAAGCAGCCCGCCGGGGAGCCAGAGCCGGTGCGCGTCAAGGGGCGTTAAGAAGTCTTCACTTGTAGGAGAGGGAGCGAACAAGGATGGCGACGAGCAAAAAGGCGCAGGCGAAGGCCGGCATCCCCGAGCGCAGGCGCGGGCAGCAGATGGGCGACGAGCGGAGCAAGCCGTCCAAGATCGACGAGGCGCAGGCCGAGACGCCCGCGCTCCGCGGGCGGCGCAAGGCCGCCAACAAGTTCTTCGCCGACGACTCTTCGCAGCACACGGGGACGCGCGGCGAGACCCCGCGCGACAACACCCCTTCCGTCCCGGCCGCCATCCCCACCGGCGTCAAGCAGGGCGAGTCCGGCGGCGAGGCCGAGTTCAAGGCGCGCCAGAAGGCTGCGGGGAAGACGGCGGGCAAGGGGAGAAAGTGACCGGAGCCGCCGGCTAAAACTTTCGAGTCGAGCAAGGGGAGGCGCCTGACACCACCCGCCATCGGGCTTTGCGCGCCCGAGGGCCTTACGCGAACCCGCAGACATCGGAAGGAGAGACCTCATGGCTGAAAAGTCCGGCGACAGGGAGAGAGGCTACATCGTCATTTCGCTGACCCTCGAAGATGCCAGGAAGTACGAGGGCTGCAAGGTAGTCCCGTACGGCGACGTGTACCAGGCCATCTACAGGATGGTGTACGGCCCGGCGAGCCAGAAAGACTGCGAGAAGTGGGTGGCCGCCAACTGCACCAAGTCAACTAAGGCGACGAGCTAAGGGCGAACCGTCTGTGACCGGAGCGCGGACATCCTGCCCGCCAAAGCGTGCCCGAGCTTAAAAGAGAAGCGCCGTCACTCATGTTTGAGTGACGGC
>DASVQX010000064.1:0-9964 GCA_036388915.1 Pyrinomonadaceae bacterium | reverse complement strand
GACCGCAACGACCGCATGAAGCGGCAGCCGGACGACGCGGCCGACACGTGGCGCGTGCTCTGCGTCGAGGGCATGTGGTTCCAGGACTTATTTAACTACGACTTCCGCCGCACGGAGATGTGCGTCATCCCCTACGGCACGCAGGAGGGCGAGATCAGTTTCTGCGCCTACAACACCGGCGTCGGCTGGCGGCAGATCATCGAGAACATGCACAAGACGGCCGGCCTCGCCGAGTGGTACAAGGAGAACGGCCGCCACCCCGTCTACGCCAAGGGCAAGCCCGTCCCCGGCATCCAGAAGTCGCGCTCTCTGAGCCTGCCCATCGTCCAGGCCATCCTCGACGCGGACGCCGACGCGCCCGTCTCGGCCGCCACGCCTTACCTCGTCGAAGAGGAAGAGACGGCGACCGTCTAACACCTGTTTCCCGTGCCGCCCGCTCACGGCGGGCGGCACGGCCACGCAACCCCGGAACGGACAGCCCGACCTGCCGTACGCCTCGCCCGACCGCTTCCGGCGCCGGTCACACCCGTCGCTCGACACTCAAAAAGACTGACCGTGACGCCCCGCGTCTTCGTGTCTCACTTTCACCCCTGACTGAACAGACGAAAGGAACGTCCCCCCCATGAGAAAGACCGCTCTTCCCCTCATCGCCCTCTTGCTTCTCAACCTGTCGGTAGGCCCGCTCGTCGCCTCCACGCGCGCGGCCGCTCTCCGCGCGACGCCGACGCGGCAGGGCGGCGTGCTCACGAACGCCGACGTGCTGTTGATGCTCAAGATGGGGCTCTCGTCCGAGGTCATCATCGCCAAGATCAAGGTCTCCAACTGTAGCTTCGACACTTCGCCCGCCGCGCTCCATGAGTTGAAGAACGCGAAGGCTTCCGACCCGCTCATCCTCGCGATGATGGCGCCGGCGGCTCACGCCCCCGCCGCGACGCACAACGCCGGCGCGGCGGCGCAGCCGGCGGGCGTCGAGACGAGGATATCCGACGGCACGCCGCTCGAACTCGAGCTCCAGTCGAACATCACCTCGAAGGAGGCGGAGGAGGGCGACATCATCAACTTCACGGTCGTCAACGCGGTGGTCGTGGGCGGCGTGACCGTCATCGAGCGCGGCGCGCCGGCCAAGGCGCGCGTCGCGGTCGCCAAGAAGTCCGGGCGCTGGGGCAGGTCGGGCAAGCTCGGCTGGGCGATGCAGGACGTGCTCGCCGCCGACGGCACGCGCATCGCGCTCCGCATGGAGAAGAAGCTCGCCGGCGACAGCAAGGGCGGGACGGTCGCGACCGGAATCATCGTGACCTCGCTCGTCTTCTGGCCGGCGGCGCCGCTGTGGGGCTTCAAGAAGGGCAAGGAAGTGACGATGCCCGCGGGCAAGCGCTTCGAGGCGTTCATCCACGGCGACACGACCGTCAAGGGGAAACAGATTTAACCCCTCCCGAGCGCCGACGCGCGTCGGGATCGGACTCCACCGGCCCGGCCCCGACGCGCGCACACGCCCTCGGTCAGCACCGAAACTTTCGCCACACCTAAAGAGGAATCCTCGCCGTGAATAAAGTTCTCTTAGTCCTTCTGGCCTCGGCGCTCCCGGCGGCGGCCGCCCGCGCGGCCGTCGGGCGGGGCACGCGGGCACAGGCGCCGCAGTCCCGCCCCGCCTCGGCCGAGCGCGAGCTGACCAACAAGGATGTCATCTTCATGCTCAAGGCCGGCCTGTCGCCGGAGATCATCATCGCCAAGATTAGAATCTCGACCGCCAGCTTCGACACCTCGGCGTCGGCGCTGCGCGAGCTGAAGGACGCGGGAGCCGACGACTCGGTCATCGTCGCGATGATCGAAGCCACGGCGCCCGCGGCGCCGGCTAAACCGGCCGCCAAGGCCGCCGCGTCGGACGACTCGCCGGCGTCGAGGCTGGCCACGCCTCCGCCTCCGCCGCCGGCCGCGCCCGCGCTGTCGGGGCAGGCGCTGACCGAGGTCGAGCGCCACTACCAGCAGGGGCTCGCGCAACTGAATCAGGGGCGCTGGGCCGAGGCCGAGTCGGAGTTCAGGGCGGTGCGCCGGCTCGACCCGAAGGACACGATGCGCTACGGGCCTTTCCGCTCGACCGTGAGCGGCCCCTTCGGGCTGGCGCTGCTCAGGACCGGCAAGCTGGCCGAGGCCGAGGCCGAGCTTTCGCTCGCCGTGCAGTACGAGCCGCAGAACGCCGAGTACCGCGGCAAGCTCGGGCTGCTCTACGCCCGCCAGTCGCGCTGGGCCGAGGCCGAGGAGCAGTTGCGCAAGGCCGCCAGGTTCGACCCCGACAACAACGAGTACCAGACCAACCTGAAAATCGTGCTCGCCAAACAGCGGAAGTGACCCCGCGGCGCGGCCCGACTTCGACTTCTTTGTAGTTTCCCTGCGACCTCACAGTCGCTTGTCCCACAACTCGGGCGGGGTTGTTAAAGACCTCCGCCCCCGGCACCAGAAAGGAACACCGAGACCATGAAACGCTTCCCCCTGATTCGGGCGTGCGCCCTGTCGCTGCTCGTCGCCATGCTCGCGCCGACGCTCGCGCCCGCCGCCGCCACGCTCGCCTCCGCGCCGCAGGACGCCGCGGCCGCCAACGGCGCGGAGGTCATCCTCCCCGACGGCACCGAGCTAAACGTAGTCACCACCGAAGAGATTTCGAGCAAGACCGCGACCGAGGGCGACGCCCTGACCTTCAAGATGGACGAGGATGTCGTGATCAACGGCAAGGTCGTCATCGCCAAGGGCGCCATCGTCAAGGGCGAGGTCTCCAACGCGAAGAAGAGCGGGCGCATGGGCAAGGGCGGCGCGCTCAGCATCCGCGTCCTCTCGACCGAGACGGTGGACGGCCAGAAGCTCAAGCTCCGCGCCTCGAAGGGCAAGGAGGGCGGCGACAAGACGGGCACGACCGTGGCGCTCGTCGTCCTCTTCGGGCCGCTCGGCTTCCTGAAGAAGGGCAAGGACGCCAAGATCAAAGAGGGCACGCGCATCAAGGCGTACACCGACGAGGAGAAGAAGGTGGTGGCCAAGGGCTGACCACCTCCTTAACGAGATTCACCGACGGGCGCGGCCGGTAAAGGGCCGCGCCCGTTTCGCGATGTGTCACTCCGACAAGTAGCACACGCGCCCGCGTTCCGGGCGGTACTCCCCACGTAGATTAGGGCGCGGCATCCCGTTTGCCGCGCCCTTTTCCATTCGGGAACTTCCTCAAGGAGCGCAGACGATGAGAAGAACTCTTTCCACACTTTTACTGCTACTTCCGGCCTTTCAGGCGACGGCGGCGCGCGCGCAGGACGCAGCGAAATTTGTCCAACCGTCGGGGCAGGCGCAGCACCGGCAGGCGCCGCCCGCCACACAGACGCAGCGCCCGCTCACCAACGCCGACGTGCTCAGGATGGTCGAGGCGAAGCTCGCGGCCGAGGTCGTCGTCGAGAAGATTAAGGCGTCGCCCTGCGACTTCGACACGTCGCCCGCGGCGCTCGCGGCGCTGAAGGAAGCGGGCGTCCCCGACGCGCTGCTGCTCGTGATGGTGATGTCGCCGAAGTGCGACCCGCAGCAGCGGCAGCCCGCGCCGCCGCCACGGCGCGTCGCCGTGAGCGTGCCCGTCGGCACCGTCGTCGAGCTTGAGACGGCCTACACCATCAACTCGCAGCTCACGCGCAAGGGCGACGCCATCAGCTTCCGCGTCGTCAACCCCGTCGTCGTCGAAGGCCAGATCGTCGTCGAGAAGGGCGCGACCGCGACGGCGATCGTGACGAAGGCCGAGCGCGGCGGGCACTGGGGGCGGGCGGGGCGCATCGCCTGGACGATGAAGGAGGTGACGGCCGCCGACGGCTCGCGCATCCCGCTCCAGTTCAACGGGCGTTCGGTCGGCGACAGCAAGGGCGCGAAGGTGGCGACGCAGATGGTGGTGATGGGGGCGCTGATGTGGCCCATCGCGCCCGTCGTCCTCTTCCACGGCTTCAAGCGCGGCGAGAACGCGTTCGTGCCCGAGGGCAAGCGCTACGACGCGGCGGTCTTCGCGCCCGCGACCGTCAACGTCACGGCGCGGCAGTAGGCGTGAAAGTTTCAGGCCGGGCGGCGGGCGCCGCGCTTTCAGTGGCGCGGCGGGTCGTTGTTCGCGGGGTCGAGCGAGCCGACGCGCCCGGCGGGCGGCGGGCTTTGAATCTCGCGCAGGGAGGCGACCGTGTCGCGGATGCGGTTGGCGAGCTGCTCGATGGTCTGGACGCGCCGACGCGCCGTGTCGCTCAACTCCTCGCGCAGCAGGAGTTGGGCCTGGCCTATCAGCCCGGTCAGAGGGTTGTTGATCTCGTGCCGGACGTGCGCGGCCAGCTCCGCGAACTCCCTCAGCCTCGCCTCGCACTCCTCGACGACGCGGCGCAACTGCTCCTCGCCCCGCGCGGCCGGCTCGGACGAACGCACTTCGTTTTCGCTCATCGCTTTAAAGGGTTACCCGTGGGTTGCAGTCGGGCGGCGCGGGGCCTCAGGGATTCGGGCGCCGCGCCGTGCTTCTCGCGGGAGGGGACGCGCCCGCCACGGCATTGTGCGCCCCGCCCCCGCCCCGAGGCAAGGCTGCGGCGCGACCCCGGCGCGGCTCACACGCGGCGAAAAATGCCCGCCGCCGAGCGCGCCGACCTCCCCGGCGCTCGGCATTTGACAACCGCGCGGCCCGTTTGTAAATTTAATGTCGCTCGACGTTGGGAGGTCGTCCAATGGTAGGACTCCAGACTCTGGATCTGGCTATCGGGGTTCGAGTCCCTGCCTCCCAGTTCAGTCAACGCAATAACATACGGGCGGCTCTGATTTAGAGCCGCCCGTTTTGTGTGCCTATAGGCGGTCGGCGCGACGGCCCGAAAAATTTTCTGCCACGAATCCACGCCCGACGGTGTTTCCCCTTTGTGACTCACACCAAACCAGAAGGCTTGAGGAGGCTGTCATGTCAAAGCACGTCCGGGCGTTCGCGCATCCCGTTTTAGTTCTGGCTCTACTCTTTCTGGCCGCCGCCGTCACCAATACGGCGTGGCCCTCTCCCGCCGCCGCGCAGAGCGTGCTGACGGGAGAATGGACGGCGTCCATCGATTCGGACGAGTCGGGCAAGCTCCAGCTCAACCTCGAACGCCGCACCGAGAAGGGCGGCCGAAGCCAGATGGGTCAGACCTACGACTTCGCGGACTTGCAGGGGCTGACGCGCGAGCAGGTCTTGCGCGGCGGCGCGGTCAAGTTCGGCCTCGCGCGCGAGGCCGGGACGATCGAGTGCGAGGGCAGCTTCCGCGACGGGCGCGGCTCGGGCACCTTCCGCTTCACGGGGAGCCAGAGTTTCGTCTCGGCGATGAAGGGGCGCGGGTTCGACTTCGAGACGGACGCGTCGCCGAGGGACGACCGCGACCGCGAGAACAGGCTCTTCGCGGCCGCCGCGCTCAACGTCACGACGGCGCAGGCCGACGACCTCGCCTCGGCCGGGTTCAAACGGCTCGACGCGGACGACCTCTTCAAGGCGGCCATCTTCAAGGTCGATTCAAGGTTCGCGCGCGAGATGAAGGCGGCCGGCCTCCCAGACCTCGGCATGGAGGAGCTGGTCAAGGCGCGCATCTTCAAGATCGACGCCGCCTACGTCAGTGAGGTGGCGCGGATGGGCTTCGCCGGCGAGTCGATGGAGAACCTCGTCAAGATGCGCATCTTCAAGGTGACGCCCGAGTTCATCTCCGAGACGCGCGGCGAGGGGCTGAGCGACCTCTCCATCGAAGACCTCGTCAAGCTCAAGATATTCAAGATCGACTCCGCCTTCATCCGCCGCGCGAAGGCCGACGGCGTGCCGCTCGAAATAGAGGAGCTCGTGCGCCGGCGCATCGGCGTCCGCCGCGACAGAAGCTACCAGTAGGCGGAAGCCCCGACCAGCCGCCCGAAGAGGAGCGCGCCGAAACCTGAAACGGTTCGGCGCGCTCCTCTTCGTCTCCGGCGCGCGAGCCCTGACGAAAAAAAACTTGTCGGCGGTGATACTTCTGGCGGGCCGCTTACGCTTTACGTATCGGGGCGAGGCTCGGGCCGGAGCGCGGGCGGATTCGGAAGGATTCGCGACCGCCCCCGGCCCGGGACTCTTCATTTAAGAACGCCCCGAACAAAAAGGCATCCTCGCGGGCCGGCCCCGGATTGACGCGTGGCTCTCCACGGCCATGACCGAGCAGTCCCGTCATCAGTCATTGTTGACGGTAAAAACAGAGGGGTCTCGTCGCAGATTGATTGCTGCAACGAGACCCTTTGAGGCTTTGTGGCCGGGCTTTAGTTCACGCCGACGCCGGGAGGCGCTCAGCGCTTCCGCCCGTAGAAGAGTTTCGTCAGTTCGATGCCGCCGAGCGACTTGGGCGGGTCGAAGACGACGCCGAGTCCGTTGAAAGTCTCGCCCGCGTCCGTGGGGCTGCGGCGCACGGTGAGCGTGGCGAAGACGCCTTCCAGCCGCTCGGTCGAGCCGTCTTCGTAGACCTTCGTCCCCGTCAGCACCGCGCCCGAGACTCTGGCGTTCCTCAGCGTGAATGCGCGCGAGCCGTCCGGCGACGGCTCGGTGCCGCGCCCCTCGGCGCCGCCGTCCGTCCCGACGCGCAGGTCGAGTTTGTAGTCCGGGTCAGACTCGTACACGCTCGTGTACCCGGCGACGTCGGCGCGCGCGGCCGGCTCGGCGCGCATCTCAAGGAAGAGTTCGCTGCGGACGCCCCGCCTCTCCTTAACCTTGTGCTTGGCCTTGCTGAAGAAGGCCGCCAACTCCCGCGCACGCGCCCCCGCGTCCTGCCCGCGCGCCGCGTCTCCCGCCATGCCCAGCGCCGCGAGACACAGCCCCGCCGCCAGCGCCGCCGCGAAAACTTTACGCATACTTCCCTCCCGTCCGTGTGTTGACCGTCGAACAGAAAACACCGCCGCCGGGCGTTTCGTGACAAGGAAAGTGGACAGCAGTCAGTAGCCAGTAGCCAGTAGAAAAACCTTCTTCCTACTGGCTACTGACTACTGTCTACCGTCTACTGCTTTTCAGATTTGCCGCCGGTTCTTCAGAATCTTGACGAAGGAGCCGGAGCGCAGTTCTTCGACGGTGAGGCCGCTCAGGCGTGTGGCCTCGTCTTCGGAGAGCGCGCCGCAGTTGACCGCGCGGAGGAAGTAGTTGAGCAAGCCCTGCCCCGTCGCCGCGTCGTCGAAAACGTCGCCGACGAGCGTGGCGCGCGCGGCCTTCTCGACGAAGTTGCTCAGACGCTCCGAGGCCGGGCCGAGGCTTTCGAGGAAGAACGTGTAGACGGCCGCGTAGCGCGTCGGCAGTTGCGCCGGGTGCAGGTCCCAGCCCTGATAGAAGGCGTTCGTCAGCGAGTGCTGGATGTGCCGGAAGTGGAGCCGCCACGCGCGGTGGACGGTGCGCAGGTTCTCGGCCTCCTGCTCGGCGTTGAGCGCGCCGCCCTCGGGCGCGCGGTGCGCGGGGACGGGCATGATGTTGGTCGCGCCGTCGGAGAGCCAGACGCCCGTGCCGCCCAGAGCGACCTGCATCGCGTGGCGCGCGTGGTCGCAGGCGGGGTGCGTCATGTGCTGGTGCGCGGCCGTTATCTGGCAGCTCGCCGTGTAGTCGTACGTGCCGAAGTGCGCGGCGGTGCAGCGGCCGCGCGCCGCCTCGACCAGCACGGGCAGCGCGCACTCGCCGCGGTGGTTGAGGATCGACTGCGTCGTCTCGACCATCAGCTCCAACTTCAAAGAGCCGGAGGCCAACCCCGACGCGCGCTCGAAGAGGTCGAAGAGGTCGGCGAGCGCCGAGACCTGTTCGGGCACGGTGACCTTGGGGAGCGTGACGACGAAGTTCTCCGGCAATCTCCCGCCCGACCCTTCGAGCAGCGACGACAGGAAGATGTCGAGCGTGCGCGAGGAGCGCGCGTACAACTCCTCCGTGAAGGTCTTGATGCGGACGCCGATGAAGGGCGGGAGCGTGCCGGCGCGCATCCCGGCGGCGACCTCGCCGGCGGCCGAGGCGGCGTGGCCGTCCTCCTCTGCGTCGGGGCGGTTGCCGTAGCCGTCCTCGAAGTCGATGCGGAAATCCTCTACGGGTTCGCGCGCCAGCTTCTCCGCGACCCGCGTGTAGACTTTGTGCGCGAGCCACACGCCGGGGTGCTCGGCGCGGAAGCCCGCCTCGTCCGCTTCGAGCGCCGCGCGCACAGACGTGTCGTCCGCGACCGAGTCGGGCAGCTCGTCCGAGCCGGGCAGATCTAACGCGCGCGCGAAGGCGGCGAAGTTCGGCGCGTAGGCGTCGAGCGCGCGGCGTGCGAGCGCGCCGAGGCGCGGCGTCGTGTCTGACTTGAAGAGGTGCGCGCCGCCGTAGACGGTGTGGACGGGCTGGCGGCGGAAAGACTCGCCGGGGTAGCGCGCGGCGAACTCGCGGTTGGCCTCACTCAGGCGCGCGGAAATCTCCCGCGTCGCGTCGTCGGAAAGCGTCGTCTTCATCGTTCTCCTCTCGTTCCTTGTGCGCCCGATTCTACCGCAGCGCGCCGCGAAAAAAAATTTCGCCGCGCGCGCGCCCCGGCCGACGCTCGGTTGCGCAAAGGGGCTTGAGCAGGTACTCTGTCGAACTCTTCACCGTCGCCGCCCGGCACGCAGCCGGGCGCGGACGCGACGCAAGCCGCGCCCTTCCCCCAACCTCGCCGACCCTCAACCCTCAAACCCCCTTGCGAAGGAGACAAGATGACGAAGTTTACCGTGAGAGCCTTGGTCGTACTCGCGCTCTTAATCTGCGCCCGCCTTACTTACGCACAGACCTATCAGGTGGTCGGCACCGAGACGACGAACGTCGCGCCCGGCCTCAAGAAGACCGTGACGACCGTCCAGGTCGGCTCCGACCCCCTCGACCGCTTCCTGATGACACGAGTCCGCAAGGACTCGACGGGGCACGCGCACATGGGCACGCTGCTCCTGCTGCCGCCTTTGGGGAGCGGCTTCCAGAACTACGAGGTCGGCGACGGCGGCGACTACGACAAGTCTTTCGCGGGCTTCTTCGCGCGGCGCGGCTTCGACGTGTGGGGCTACTCGCAGCGCGTGCAGGGGCTCACGTCGGGGGCGTGCGAGTCGGGCGCCGTTGACTGCTCGGCGATGGCCGGCTGGGGGATGCAGGCCATCCTCGACGACGTGGCATACATCCGCGGACAGATCGAGATTGGGCATCCCGGCGAGCGGCCGGTCGTCGGCGGCCTCTCGCTCGGCAGCATCGCCTCCATCGCCGTCATCAACGCGGCGCCCGAGGACTACGCTGGCGCCATCCTGATCGAAGGCTCGCCCTACACCGACGACGCCGGGGAGCGCGCCATCAACGCCGGCTTCTGCTCGATGTTCGAGGGCCTGCTCGCCGCCGGCGTCTACTACGACGGCCAGAACACGCCCGGCTTCAAGCTGCTCAGCCAACTCGCCGAGGTCGCGCCCGACGCGCCGACGCCCTTCCCCGGCTTCCCGCCGGGCTTCACCAACCACCGCGCGTGGGTGGCGGCGATGGCCGCCCCGCCGGTCAGCCCGACGACGCCGCGCCCCGGCTACGCCTTCCTCGCCGGGAGCGTCGCGGAGGACGGCTTCACCTACGCCGACGAGGCGCTGGTGCACGCCAACATCCGCGGCTTCGTTGACTACGTGGCGACGCGCACCATCCGCGACGTGAGTTGCGGCCTCGCGGGCGAGACGACCTACACGAACAACCTCGGGAGCTTCAACGGCCCCGTCATGATGCTCGCCGGCGGGCGCGGCTTCGGCCCCGAGATGCTGGACACGAAGGCGCTCCTGACGAACGCGAGCGTCACGGTGGACTACAAGGCGGACTACGGCCACGTCGATCACGTCTTCTCCACCAAACACATGCAGGAGGTCGAGCACCCCATCCTCGCCTGGCTCATGCGCGAGGTGAACTAAGCCGCCGAAGTCTACAAGAGCAGCTTTCACCACGGAGACGCGGGGACACGGCTTCAAGTTA
>DASVQX010000063.1:0-23672 GCA_036388915.1 Pyrinomonadaceae bacterium | reverse complement strand
TCTTCAAGCCGCGCCTCCGCGTCTGCGGTCGTTAATTTCTTTAAGCCTCAGTCTATCTCGATGCCGAGGCGGTCGGCGGATTTGAAGAGGGCGAGGCCGAGGACGCAGGCGATGACGAGACTGGTGTAGAAGGTGACGATGCCGCGCACCGAGTCGATCTTCTTCTCCAGCTCGGCCTCCTCGTCGGCCGTCCCGCCGTTAATCAGCGTGCCCATGTCATGAAGAGGCGGCTCCGCCCATTCTTCCCCGCCCGCCGCGTGCGCGGCGGAGGGGCTTCTTTGGCGTCGGCCGAAAAAAGAAACTGCTTACGCGGCCCCTGAAAGGGCCGCGTAAGCAGTTTGAAAAAGCGGCGCGCGGGCTGTCAACAAAAAACTTCCCGCCCGCGCGGCCGGGCTACTCGTTGATGCCCATCTGCGTGAGCATGAAGGCGTAGTCGAAGGCCGCCTCGCGCAGCGCGTCGTAGCGGCCGGAGGCGCCGCCGTGGCCCGCGCCCATGTTGACCTTGAAGAGCAGCGGGTTCTTGTCGGTCTTCATCGAGCGCAGCTTCGCGACCCACTTGGTCGGCTCGTGGAAGAGCACCTGACTGTCGTTCAAGGAGGTCTTGACGAGCAGCGCCGGGTAGGCTTTGGCCTCGACGTTGTCGTAAGGGCTGTAGGAGAGCATGTAGAGGAAGTTCTCCTTGCTCTTGACGGGGTTGCCCCACTCCTCCCACTCGCCGGCGGTGAGCGGGAGCGTCTCGTCCAGCTCGGTGTTGATGACATCGACGAAGGGCACGTAGGCGACGACGGCCTTGAAGAGGTCGGGGCGCATGTTGGTGACCGCGCCCATCAGCAGGCCGCCCGCCGACCCGCCCGAGACGACCAGCCTGTCCTTCGACGTGTAGCCCGCTTTAACCAGATGCTCGGCCGCCGTGATGAAGTCGGTGAAGGTGTTCTTCTTCGTCATCATCTTGCCGGCGTCGTGCCACTCCTTGCCGAGGTCTCCGCCGCCGCGGATGTGCGCCACGGCGACGACCACGCCGCGGTCGAGCAGCGAGAGGCGGCCCGAGTTGAACGTCACGTTCGACGGGATGCCGTACGAGCCGTACGCGTTCAGGAGCAGGGGGCGCTTGCCGTCGAGCTTCAAGTCCTTTTTGTAGACGAGCGAGACGGGCACCCGCGTCCCGTCCGCGGCGACGGCGTAGACGCGCTCTGACTTGTAGAGCGTCGGGTCGTAGCCGCCGAGCACCGGCTGCTGCTTGAGCAACTCGCTCTTGCCCGTCTTCACGTCGTAGTCGTAGACCGACGAGGGCGTGATGTAGGACTGGTAGGTGTAGCGCACCTTCGCGGTGTCGAACTCGCGGTTGGTGCTCATCGAGATGGTGTAGACCGGCTCGGGGACGGGGATGTCGGCGGGCTTGTTCGTCTTGAAGTCGAAGATACGCAGGACGGGCGTGGCGTTGCCGCGCTCGGCGATGACGAAGAAGTCGCGGAACATCTCGACGCCGCCGAGCATCACGCCCGCGCGGTGCGGGATGACCTCCTTCCAGTTCTCGCGGCGCGGGTCGGCGGCCGGCGCCGAGACCAGCTTGAAGTTGCGCGCGCCCTTCTCGTTCGACCGGATGTAGAAGCGGTCGCCGTGGTGGTCGGCGTAGTACTCGTGGCCGGACTCGCGCGGCAGAATCACCTTGAAGGCTTCGGCGGGCTTGTCGGCCGCGACGTAGCGCACCTCGCTCGTCGTGTGGCTCGCGGAGGTGAGGAAGACGTAGCCGCCCGAGCGCGAGCGCTCGACGCCGATGCCGAACATCTCGTCCTTCTCCTCGTAGACCAGCTCGTCCGCGCCCGCCTTGCCGAGCGTGTGGCGGTAGAGCTGGTACGGGTTCTTCGTCGTCCGGTTGTCCACGACGTAGAAGAGCGTCTTGTCGTCGGCCGCCCACGCCGTGCTCGACACGCGCTCGGCGACCTTGGTCGATTCGCCCGTGCGGAGGTCTTTGACGTAGAGCGTGTACTCGCGGAAGCCCGTCGTGTCGGTCGAGTAGGCCAGCAGGTTCGAGTCCGAGGTCACGTCGAAGTCGCCGACCGACATGAAGGTGTGACCCTTCGCCATCTCGTTGAGGTCTAAGAGCATCTGCTCGGGCGCTTCCATCGAGCCCTTGCGGCGCGCGAAGACCGGGTACTGCTTACCCTGCTCGGTGCGCGTGTAGTAGAGGTGGCCTGCGTAACGGTAGGGGACGTTGGTGTCGGTCTCCTTGATGCGCGCGAGCATCTCCTTGTAGAGCCGCTCCTGGAGCGCCTCCGTCCCCTTCATCATCGCCGCCGTGTAGGCGTTCTCGGCTTCGAGGTAGGAGATGACCTCGGGGTTCTTCTTGTCGCGCATCCAGAAGTAGTCGTCCGAGAGCTTCGTGCCGTGGACTTCGGTGGTGCGCGGAATCTTCTTCGCGACCGGCGGCGCGGGCGGCTGCGAGGCGGCGGCGTTCGAGTTGGTCTGTGCCATGGTCAAAACGTTCGTCGTAATAAGGGCCGCCAGCAGCAGCGTCAGCAGCGCCGGCAGTTTGAGCCTTTTCATCTTCGAGTCCCTTCGTCTCTTCTTTGTCCGTGGGTTATTCGGGGAGAGCGTCCCGGCCGAGCCAAGCCGCGAATTATAAAGAGCCGCCGCGCGGAAGGCAAAAAGGAAGTGACGAGCCGCGCGCGGCGCGTGACGAACGGGCCGCGAAACGGTGCCGCCGCCTTGCGCGCGCCGCCGCGCTGGTTGTAGGCTTTTGGCGCTCCCGAGGGGTTCTGCGCCCCGACCGCACGCCAGAAGGACAGACGAATAATGAAGCCGAAACGTTCACCGCTCAGCTTTCAGGGGTCGGCGTCGCGCGGCGCACTCGCGGCGGCGGCGACCGGCGCGCTCCTCTTCGCGGCGACGCTCATCTGCGCGAGCGCCCCGGCGGCGCTGGCGCAGAGGGAGGCGCCCGCCTCCGTCTCGGGGCGCGTCACCGACGGCGAGCGCGGCGTCGCGGGGCTGCCGGTCACGCTGCTCTCTTCCGACCCGGCGCAGCGCTTCCGCGCCGTGGCGCGCGGCCGCACCGACGCCGACGGCCGCTTCCTCATCTCGAACGTCCCGCCCGGCCGCTACCAGATCACGCCCTACGCGCCCGCCTTCGTCGTGCAGGGGATGGCGGACAGCTACCCGCCGGGGCGCCCGCTCACGCTGCTGGCGGGCGAGGAGATCAAGGACTTCGACTTCCGCGTCGAGCGCGGCGCCGTCATCACGGGGCGCGTCACCGACGGCGACGGCAGCCCCGTCGTCGCCGAGCCGGTCTCGGTGACGCCCGCCGAGCCGACCGGCCAGCCGGGACTGTCGCGCGGCTCCTTCGACCCGCGCGACCTGAGGACGGACGACCGCGGCGTCTACCGCGTCTACGGCCTGCCGCCCGGCCGCTACCGCGTCAGCGTCGGGCAGGCCGGCGAGGAGGGCGGCGCGGTCGGCATCGGCCTCGGCCGCCGCAGAATCTTCCAGCGCACCTACTACCCCGGCGTGACCGAGCAGGCGCAGGCGCGCCTCGTCGAACTCAAGGCGGGCGACGAGGCCGAGGACGTGGACATCTCGCTCGGCCGCCCCATCAAGACCTACAAGGCTGCGGGGCGCTTCGTCATGGCCGAGACGGGCGAGCCAGTCCCCGGCGTCACCTACGGCTACGGCGTCCTCGACCCGGCGGGGCGTCGCACCAGCGCGTTCGGCGGCGGGCAGACGACGAACGCGCGCGGCGAGTTCGTCGCCGAGGGGCTGGCGCCCGGCCGCTACCTCGTCTTCAACATGACGGGGATGGAGGCCACCGAGTTCTACAGCGAGCCGGCGCAGTTCGACATCGTGGACGCGGACGTGTCGGGCGTCACGGTCAAGGTCAGGCGCGGCGCCAGCGTCTCGGGCGTCGTCCAGATCGAGGGCTTGAGCGACCGCGCCGCCCTCGCGCGCATGCTCCCGCAGGTGCGCGTCTACGGCTGGGTCGAGACGCGCAATCAGCAGGCGGTGCCGCCCTTCTCCTCGCGCCCGCCAGCGGTCAACCCCGACGGCAGCTTTCGCCTCTCGGGGCTGCGGCCGGGCAAGCTCCGCATCGGCGCGGCGGCCGACGCGGTGAAGGGTCTCTCGGCCGCGCGCGTCGAGATGAACGGGGTCAACATCACCGGGGGCGTCGATGTCGCCGAGGGGGCGCAGATGACGGGCGTCCGCATCGTCCTCAGCTACGGCACCGCGGTCATCACGGGGCAGGCCAGTTACGTCAACGGGACGCCGGGCGCCGGTTCGCGCGTCATCGCGCAGGTGCGCCGCGCCGGGGCGCCCGTGGCTGCCGGCGAGAGGGGGCGCACGGTCGAAGTGGACGCGCGCGGCCACTTCCGCATCGAGGGGCTGCCGGCGGGCGAGTACGAGATCGTCGTGAGCGTCTACGGCGCGGGGCGCCTGAACCGGAGCGAGCCGCTCATGGTCTCGGTCTCCGACGGCGCCGAGACGCGCGTCGCGCCGGTCGTGGACTTCAACGCGCCGCCGAGAGGAGACAGACCTTGAGAGACTCGCTCGCCGACGCGCCCGCCCTCCCGCCCGCAGCCGCGTTTCGACTCTTCGCCGCGCTCACCCTCTTCGCGGTGCTCTCGGCCGCGCCGACCGAGGCGCGCGCGCAAGGGGGGATGACTCCGGGCCGCGCGCCCGCGCGGACGCAAGGCCAGCCGACGCCCACGCCCGCGCGCCCCGCCGAGGGGCAGGCGCCGAAGCCGGCGGTCACGACCGGCATCGCGAACGCGCAGAAGCCGAAGCGCCCGGCCGCCGCGCCGCTCTCGGGCCGCGTCGTCGGCGAGGGCGGCGAGCCGATGCCGGGCGTCTCGGTCTACGTCGTCGCGCGCGCGCAGTCCGGCGCCACGCGCCCGCCGAACACGGTCACCACCGACGAGGCGGGCAACTTCGTCTTCCCCGCGCTCGACCCCGGCCTCTACAACGTCTCCGCCAGCGTGCCCGGCTACGTCACCGAGTCCGACCCGCAGACGGGGCGCGCCAGCGCCGTCTACCGGCCGGGCGAGCAGGCCACCGTCCGGCTCGTCAGGGGCGGCGTCGTCACCGGCGCGGTCGTAGACCAGCAGGGGCAGCCCGTCGTCGCGCTCGTCGTGCGCGCGATACGCGTGCGCGACCTCGACGGGCGCTCGCAGCCGACCTCCTACCCCTTCTCGTCCGAAGACCGCACCGACGACCGCGGCGTCTACCGCATCTACGGGCTTCAGCCCGGCATGTACGTCGTGCAGGCCGCGGGCACCTCCGGCTTCTCGTTCGGCCCGGCCTCGGCCTACGGCGGCGACGTGCCGACCTTCTACCCGTCGGGGACGCGCGACACGGCCGCCGAGGTCGCGGTGCGCGCCGGGCAGGAGACGGCCGGCATCGACATCCGCTACCGCGACGAGCAGGGGCGCCGCGTCACCGGCACGGTCGAACTGCCCGCCGGCAACCCGTCGGAGTTCGGCACGAACGTCACGCTCACCTACGCCGGGACGGGGCTGCCCGCCGGGAGCGTCGGCGTCGGCCTCGGCACGGCCGACCGCACCTTCATCATCGAGGGCGTCGCCGACGGCGAATACGACTTGCAGGCGCAGAGCGGAGGGCGCGAGGGGTTGACCGTCTCGGCCGCGCCGCGCCGCGTCTCGGTGAGGGGCGCCGACGTGACGGGCTTGCGGCTGACGCTCGTGCCGCTCGCCTCCATCTCCGGCTCGCTCCGCGTCGAGCCGGCGCCCGAGGCCGAGCGACAGCGCGAGCCGTGCAAGGCCGTGCGGCCGGCGGGGCTACCGCAGGAGACGCTGCTCGTCACGGCCACGCCCGAGCGACAGCGCGCCGCCGCCGGCGCCCCCGCGCAACCCTTCTCGCGCCTCCTCGTGGCGCGCGAGACGACGCCCGAAGAGACGGGCGACTTCTCGATCCGCTCGCTCGAACCCGCGCGCTACCGGCTCACGTTCCGGCTCTTCGACGAGTCGCTCTACGTCCGCTCCGTCCAACTGCCGGGCGCGGCGCCGAACGCGCCCGCCGCCGCGCGCGAGGTCTTCGAGCTGAAGTCCGGGCAGCAACTCTCCGGCATCGGCGTCCGCCTCGCCGAGGGCGCCGCGGGCTTCGGCGGCCGTGTCGCGCCGGCCGAGGCCGCGGCGCCGCAGACGCCCCCGCCGACGCGCGTCCACCTCGTCCCGCAGGAGCGCGAGCGCGCCGAAGACGTGCTGCGCTACTACGAGGCGGCGGTCGCGCCCGACGGCGCGTTCTCCTTCAAGAACCTCGCGCCCGGCCGCTACCTCCTGCTGGCGCGCGCAGAGGCCGACGCCCCCGACGCGCCGCACCGCCCCGCCGCCTTCGACGCCGACACGCGCGCACGCCTCCGCCGCGAGGCCGAAGCCGCCAACGTCACGGTCGAGCTCCAGCCCTGCCAGCGCACCTCGGACTACGCTCTGAAGTTCCCGCAGTCGAAGTAAAAGTTTTTTCAGCACCGCAGACGCGGAGACACGGCTAAAAACGTTAAGCTCTTAGCCGTGTCTCCGCGTCTGCGGTGCTGAAAAATTTTTACTTCAGTCTCGAACCTCCCGCACGACGAGGCCGTCGCGCGCGAAGTTCCATTTGAGGACTTCGGCGCCCTCGCCGGCGGCGAGCGCGCGCTCGACCGACTCGCGCCCGCCCTCCTCGCAGAGGAAGGCGATGCAGCCGCCGCCGCCCGCGCCGCAGACCTTCGCGGCCACCGCGCCGCTTGAGAGCGCCGCCTCGACCAGCCGCTCCATGTGCGGCGTCGTGATGTTGGGCGCGAGCCGCTTGCGGTTCGGGTAGGCCGCGCTCATCACGTCGCCCACGCGCCCCCAGTCGCCCGCCCCGATGGCCGCGCGCACCTCGCGCCCCGCGTCGCGTATCTTCTCGAAGATGTCGAAGACGTCGGCGTCGCCGTCGATGTGGCTCTTGAACATCTCCCAGTTATTGATGCCCGAGAGCCGCGGCTCGCCCGTGTAGCAGACGACGACGCGCCGCTCCAACTCCTCGGGCGCGACGTGGACGGCCTCGCGCCGGATGCCGTCGGCCTTCCACTCGATGGCGTTGGCGCCGCCGTAGAACGCGCCGTAGTAGTCCTGAAACCCGGCGGGCACGCGGATGACGGTCGTCTCGACGTTGGCGGCGATGACGATGAACTTTGACGCCGGGTAGCGGTCGCCCACCAGACGGTTGAGCGCGCCGATGCACGCGATGGCGAGCGCGCTCGACCCGCCGAGGCCCGCGCCGGCCGGCGCCTTCGACTCCGCGATCAGGTGAAAGCCCGTCTCGGGTTTGAAGAAGTGGACGAGCTTGGCGACGAGCTCGAGTCGCTCCTCGCGCGCCAGCGCCTCCACGTCGGCGAGCCGCGTCTCGAACGAGACGCCGCGGTCGCGCGACTCGAGGATGATCTGGTCGTCGTCGCGCGTCTCGATGCGGCAGGTGGCGTTGAGCGAGATGGCGAAGTTGACGGTGGTGGCGCCGGGGTGGAAGAGGTAGAGCGGCCAGATGTCGATGGTGCCCCCGGCCAGGTCTACACGCGTCGGGGCGGTTGCTTCGATAATCATGTGTTCGTAAATGGCGGATCGTGAATCGTCAGTAGTCGTGTTCGCGCCCTTGCAATCTCCCACAAACGGGGGCCGCGGGCAACCGCCGAACGACCTGACGATTCACGATCCGCGGGTTCAGTCGCCGTCCGCCTTGCCCTTCTGCTCGGGCGCGTCCTTGTGGCGCGCCAGCGGGCGGGGGATCAGCTCCTGTATCTCGTCCTTGATCTCGTGGAGCTTCTCCTCGGCGGCCTGCTCGAACTTCTGGATGGCCTCGGGGCTCGCCTCCTCGACCTTCTTCGAGAGCCAGTACTTCTCCGCGACGTAGAAGCCGCCGATGCCTAAGACGATGACGGCGACGACGACGCCCAGGAGCCAGTAGCTCAGCTCGTGGATGTCGCCGATCAGGTTGTAGATGGCGCTGTGGAAGACGTAGCCCGTCCCGGCCAGCGACGCGACCCACACGAAGCAGCTCGCGAACGAGAGCATGAGGAAGCGCGCGAACGGCATCTTCGCCACGCCGTAGAAGGCGCACGAGCCCCAGCGCAGCCCGTAGGTGAACTTCGAGATGAAGATCGACAGCACCCCGAACTTGTCGGTCAGGCGTTCGAGCCGCGGGCGCGCCGCGCAGTAGAAGCGGTACTTCTTGACCTTCGAGCGGCCCGCGCGCCCGAGCGCGTAGGCCACGTTGTCGCTCGCCACGCCCGCCACCGTCCCGACCAGAAGCACCAGCGGGAAGCTGTACTCGCCGAACGCCTGCCCGTGCGCCAGCACGCCCGCCAGCAGCAGCGTGATGTCGCCCTCCGCCATCGTCAGGAAGAAGATGGCCGGCAGCCCGAACTTCCAGAGCAGGTCGTTGACGGAGTTTAAGTCCATCGGATGAGCACTGAGGACTGAGTGGTGGCCGTCTTTTACTCAGTCCTCATCACTTCCCTTCGGGGGTTTGACGACGAGCACGGGGCAGCCCGCGTGGCGGACGACCGACTCGGCGGTCGAGCCGAACAGGATGCGCCCCAGCCCCGTCCGCCCGTGCGACGAGATGACGATGAGGCCGGCGCCGCGCTCCTCGGCCGCGCGGACGATCTCGGCCGCCGGCTCGCCGCGCGCGATCAAGTCTTCGACTTCCAGCCCCTCGAACTCCTGGCTCTTCGAGAAAACGGGGAGGTCGCGCGCCGCCGACTCCTCCAGCTGCCCGCCCAACTCTGCGGCCGGCAAAGGCTCCGCGAGCGGCGTCCACCCGACGGGCTGCACCACCGGCTCGACGACGTGCAGGCAGACGACGCGCGCGCCCAGCAGCCGCGCCAAATCCGCCGCCACCGGCACGGCGTGGCGCGCGCACTCGCTAAAGTCGGTCGGCAGCAGGATGGAGCGAACGTCCATAAAAAAGAAGTAGACAGTAGTCAGTAGCCGGTAGAAGAACTTTCGGAGTCGAAACCGTCAGCACGTCAGCGCTGGTGCCCGTCGAAGCGGAGCCTGCTGACTACTGTCTACCGGCCGCATTCTACACGCAGACCGACTTGTTTGACAGCCCCCCGACCCTTTGTTACCATCACGCCGTTTCAAACCCGACGCCCTAACCCGTTTTTAATCTCCTGACCCAGAAGGCTTTGAGATGAGCGCCCCGCCGACAAACCCAGAGCACTACGTTGGCGTGGAACTCTGCGCCCGCTCGGCGCGCGCCGCGCTCGTCACGGGCGACGGCCGCGTCGTCGCGAGCCGCGAGGGCGCGCTCGCGGGCGTAGACCTCGGCGCGCAGGTCGCGCGCCTGGTGGGGGAGCTGCGCGACGCGAGCCCCGCCCCCGCCCGCGCCGTCGGCGTCGGCGTCCCCGGCCTCGTCAACCCGCGGACGGGGCGCGTCGTCATCTCCTCAGACCTCCCCTCGGTCGTGCGCGAAGACCTGCGCGAGTCGCTCGGGCAGGCGACGGGACTCCCGGTCTCTCTCGACAACGACGCCAACGCGGGCGCGATGGGCGAGTACGCGGCCGGCGCGGGGCGCGGCAGCCGCAACATGTTCTACGTCACCATCGGGACGGGGATCGGCGGCGCGCTCATCCTCGACGGCCGGCTCTGGCGCGGCGCCTCGGGCTTCGCCGGCGAGTTCGGCCACATCACCATCGACCCCGAGGGCATCGACTGCTCCTGCGGCAACGTCGGCTGTCTTGAGACGGTGGCGTCGGCCCCCAACATCGTCCGCCGCACGCACGAGCGTCTGATGAGGGATTCGACCTCGTCGCTCTCGCGCCTCGGGCTTAACAAGAACTTCACCGCCGCCGACATCGCGCACGAGGCGAAGGGCGGCGACGACTTCGCCGCGATGATGATGGCGCGCACCGGGCGCTACATCGGCACGGGGCTCGCCGCCGTCATCAACCTCCTGAACACCGAGCGCGTCGTCCTCGGCGGCGGCGTGATGGAAGCCGGCGACCTCATCCTCAGCCCCGTCATCGAGGAGGCGCGCCGCCGCTCCTTCCAGCCCAACTTCGAGGCCACGCAGATCGTCGCCGCCACCCTCGGCGCCGACGCCGTCCCCATCGGCGCCGCCCTCCTCGCACGCGACGCCGCGCAGCCCGGCGGCTGAGCCGACTCCGCGCGCCCGGCCACGCCCTCGACTAAAAATCTTTCGGCAGCCTGAGAGGAGGTCCGAGACCCATGCCTTTCATCACCGCGACGCGAGAGGATGGGGCGACGCTGCTTCTGAACGTGGACAGGATTCAGTACGTGGCGTACAGCGACGCGGCCGGCGCGGAGGTGTTGAGCGTCGTCTTTGACACCAACCCGCCGGCGGCGGGGCGGCCCGGCACGAACGAGGTCGTCGTCCACGGCGACGAGGCGCGGCGCGTGTGGGAGGCGCTCGGCAGCATGCTCGGGCTGTGAGCCGGGACGGCGCGACTTCTCCCCCGGCGCGCGTGGTGCTTGTCTTGGTGCGGGGCGGTTTGAGATGATACGCGCGTGATGAAGTTGTTCGAGGCGGAGGCGGACGGCGGTTTAGGGCCGCGCGGGCAGCGCTGGGCGCGGCTGGCCTTCGTGTGGGGCGTGTGGGCGCTCGTCGGACTCTTCTTCTCCAGTCAGGTCTATTTCTACTCCTACGGCACCGCCAAGCAGGTCAGGTGGCCGCACGCGCTCGCGTGGCAGATGAGCGCCGTCGTCATCAACGCGCTCTCGACCCCGCTCGTCCTCCGGCTCGCGCGCCGCTACCGCGTCGAGCGCCAGACGTGGCGGCGCTCGCTCCCCCTGCACCTGCTCGCGGGCGCGGCCGTCGCGGCGGTCTGCACCACCTACCACATCGTTCTCGACTTCGCCTTCGCCGGCAAGCTAGGCACGCTCATGCCGGCCGAGCTGCCGCGCATCGTCTTCGTCAACATCGACAAGAACCTGCTGGTCTACGCGATCATCGTCGTCGTCAGCCACGCCATCGACTACTACCAGCGCTACCGCGAGGGCGAGCTGCGGGCGTCGCAGGCGCAGTTGCAGGCTTTGAAGATGCAGCTCCACCCGCACTTCCTCTTCAACGCCCTGCACTCCATCTCGGCGCTCGTCCACACGGACCCCGAGGCGGCCGACAAGATGATCGCGCGGCTCGGAGACTTCCTCCGCCTGACGCTCGAAAGCTCGGCCGCGCAGGTCGTCCCGCTCCGGCAGGAGATCGAGTTCCTCAACTGCTATCTGGAGATCGAGCGCATACGCTTCCGCGACCGCCTGACGACGCGCATCGACGTTGACCCGCAGGTCTTGGACTGCCGCGTGCCCAACCTCATCCTCCAGCCCATCGTCGAGAACGCCATCCGCCACGGCGTCTCGCAGCGCACGGCGCCCGGCCACGTCGAGGTGAGGGCCGAGCGCGCCGGCTCGTCGCTCCGGCTCGAAGTCAGGGACAACGGGCGGGGCTTGCCCGAGGGCGCGACGCCGGCCGCCGCGCCCGGCACGAAGGGCGGCGGCGTCGGGCTCGCCAACACGCGCGCGCGGCTCCAACGCCTCTACGGCGCGGCCTACAGCTTCGAGCTGGCCAACGCGCCCGCCGGCGGCGCCGTCGTCACGCTTGAGATTCCGCTGCAAGGCTCCGCGTCCGAGGGCGCGTCCCGCCCCGAAGCCGGCGCCGCCGGCCCGGCCGCCCCCGGCGCCAAGCCGCGCGCCGCCGACCCCGCACGCACCGCCTCGTCCCGCGCCTGACCCGCGCCCGCCCGCGGGCTTCGGAGCGGCGTGGGTTTTCTGTTACATTACGTCCGCTTTCCGCCGCCCCGGTGGCACCCTAAAGACTCCCGACGCGTCGAAACTTCTCTTCAAAAGGAATCTGAACCCATGAAAAACTTCACGCCCCGACTCGCCCTGCTCCTGCTCCTGCTCGCCTCGGCCGCGCCGCCGCAAGCCTCCGCGCAGGACGCGCCGAAGCAGGACGCCCCGGCGCCCGCCGCCACGCCCGCGTCCGCCGCCACGCCCGCGCGCGCCGACGGCAAGGCCGTCGTCTTCGTCTACCGGCCGGGCAAGTTCACGGGCAAGGCGCTTGAGCCTTCCGTCTTCTGCGACGGCGTCGAGGTCGGGCGCATGGACAACGGCCGCTACATCGTGCTGCTGCTCGCGCCCGGCGAGCACCGCATCCACATGACGCAGGACAACAAGCGCGTTGACCTCAAGGTCGGCGCGGGCGAGGCCGCCTTCATCCGCATCAAGATCGTGATGGGGTTGATGAAGGGGCGCGGCGAGCCCGTCCTCACCAACGAGGAGGACGCCGCCAAAGACCTGAAGAAGATGGAGCCGCTCGGCGCCGACAAGTACAAGGACTCGACCCTCGCCGTCACCGACCGCGCCGAGGCCGAGGCGCTGCTCAAAAAGTACGTCCCCTGAAGCCCGGACGGGCGCGCGCGTGCGGTTTCCCGCCCGTTTTGTTATAAAGACAGTGACAAGTGACGCGTGACGAGTTGCCACTTCTTGCTCGTCACGCGTCACTTGTCACTTGTCACTGTCTTTATGAAGCCCGAACGCATCAGAAACTTCTCGATCATCGCGCACATCGACCACGGCAAGTCCACGCTGGCCGACCGCCTGCTCGAACTCACCGGCGCGCTCTCCGAGCGCGAGATGGAGGCCCAAGTCCTCGACAACATGGACTTGGAGCGCGAGCGCGGCATCACCATCAAGGCGCACGCCGTCCGGCTCGACTACCGCGCGCGGGACGGGCAACAGTACGTCCTCAACCTCATCGACACGCCCGGCCACGTCGATTTCTCTTACGAAGTCTCGCGGAGCCTGTCGGCGTGCGAGGGCGCGCTGCTGATAGTTGACGCCTCGCAGGGCGTCGAGGCGCAGACGCTCGCCAACACCTACCTCGCCATCGGCGAGAACCTGGAGCTCATCCCCGTCATCAACAAGATCGACCTGCCCGGCGCCGAGCCCGAGAAGGTGATGGAGCAGATCGAGCACGTCATCGGGCTTGACACCTCGAACGCCGTCCTCGCCTCGGCCAAGACCGGCGTCGGCGTCCCCGACATCCTCGAAGCCATCGTCCGCGACATCCCCGCGCCGAAAGGCTCCGCGGACGCGCCGCTCAAGGCGCTCATCTTCGACTCGTGGTACGACTCGTACCGCGGCGTCATCGTCCTCTTCCGCGTCATCGACGGCACCATCAAGCCGGGGATGAAGATTCGCTTCTTCAACACGGGGCGCGACTATCAGGTCGAGACCATCGGCGTGAACCGCCCGCGCCCGACGCTCATCGACTCGCTCTCGGTCGGCGAGGTCGGCTTCCTGACGGCCTCGATCAAGACGGTCGCCGACGTGCAGATCGGCGACACCATCACCGAGGCCGCGCGCCCGACCAAGGAGCCGTTCCCCGGCTTCCAAGAGATTAAGCCGATGGTCTTCGCCGGCCTCTACCCCGTCGAGGCCAACCAGTACGAGGAGCTGCGCGACGCCCTGGACAAGCTGCGGCTCAACGACGCCTCGTTCTTCTACGAGCCCGAAAGTTCGGTCGCGCTCGGCTTCGGCTTCCGCTGCGGCTTCCTCGGCCTGCTCCACATGGAGATCGTGCAGGAGAGGCTTGAGCGCGAGTTCGACTTAGACCTCATCACGACCGCGCCGGGCGTCCGCTACCGCGTGACGACGACCGACGGCGAGGTGGTCGAGGTTGACTCGCCCGCCAGGATGCCCGACTCGGTACGCATCGCCAAGATCGAGGAGCCCATCATCGAGGCCACCATCCTCTCGACGGACGAGTTCCTCGGCGGCATCCTCCCCCTGCTCGAAGAGAAGCGCGGCGTGCAGAAGAAGTTCGAGTACATCGCCGAGAAGCGCGTCATGCTCGTCTACTCGCTGCCCCTCAACGAGATCGTGCTCGACTTCTACGACCGGCTGAAGTCGGTCTCCAAGGGCTACGCCTCCCTCGACTACCACCTCGACGGCTACATCGACAGCGACCTCGTCAAGCTCGACCTGATGGTCGCGGGCGAGCCCGTGGACGCGCTCTCCATCATCGTCCACCGCCAGAACTCGCAGGCGCGCGGGCGCCTGCTCGCCGAGAAGATGCGCCAGCTCATCCCGCGCCAGCTCTTCGAGGTGCCTATCCAGGCCGCCATCGGCAACAAGGTCATCGCCCGCGAGACCGTCAAGGCGATAGGCAAGAACGTCATCGCCAAGTGCTACGGCGGCGACATCACGCGCAAGCGCAAGCTCCTCGAAAAACAGAAAGAGGGCAAGAAGCGCATGAAGCGCGTCGGCAAAGTCGAGATACCGCAGGAAGCCTTCCTCGCCGTCCTCAAGGTCAACGAGTAGCGGCCGGGCGGGGTGGCCCGCCGCCTCTCACACATCACACACGGGAGCGTTCGAGATGAGATTTCCCCTGCTTGTCGTCTCTCTGATGTTGGCCTGCCCTCTGGCCTTCGCGCAGCACCAGCACGCGGGGGCGGCGCCCGCGTCGGACGCGCGGTTGTTGGAGGGGCTGGGCGAGTTTCGCATGCCGGTGAAGACCTCGGTGCCGGAGGCGCAGAGGTTCTTCGACCAGGGCGTGATACTCGTCTACGGGTTCAATCACGACGAGGCGGCGCGCGCGTTCCGAAGGGCGGCCGAGCTCGACCCGCGGATGGCGATGGCGCACTGGGGTCTCGCGATGGCGCTCGGGCCGAACTACAACGAGACCTCCATCTCGCCCGAGCGGATGCGTGCCGCGCACGCCGCCGTCCAAAAAGGTCTCGCGCTCGCCGACGGCGGCCCCGCGCACGAGCGCGCCTACCTCGAAGCGCTGGCGAAGCGCTTCTCCGCCGACTCGTCGGCCGACCAGAGGAAGCTGTGGGTCGCATACCGCGACGCGATGGCCGAACTCGTCCGCCGCTACCCGGACGACACCGAGGCGGCGACGCTGTGGGCCGACGCCGCGATGATCCTCAACGCGTGGCGGCTCTTCGACCACGACGGCCGAGCCGCCGCCGGCACCGACGAGATCATCTCGACGCTCGAAGGGGTGATGCGGCGCGCGCCCGAGCACATCGGCGCGCACCACCTCTACATTCACGCCGTCGAAGCCTCGCCCGCGCCCGAGCGCGCGCTGCTGAGCGCCGACCGCCTCGCCGCGCTCTCGCCCGCGGCCGGCCACCTCGTCCACATGCCCGCGCACATCTACATGCGCACGGGCGACTACGCGCGCGCCGCGCAGTCGAACGAGTGGGCCGCCAAGGCCGATCAGGACTATCTCGACCGCGGGGGCGCACGCGGCATCTACACGGCCGCCTACTACAGCCACAATCTCCACTTCCTCGCCGCCGCCTACTCGATGCAGGGCGACTACGCGCGCGCGCGGTCGGCCGCGAGCCGCCTCGAAGCCAACGTCTCGCCCTACCTCAAAGAGATGCCCTTCTTCGAGAGCTTCATGCCGACGGGCGTGCTCATCAGCGTCCGCTTCGGCAGGTGGGACGACGTGCTGAAGGCGGCGGAGCCGCCCGCCTCCGCGCCCATCTCGAACGCCTTCTGGCACTGGGGGCGCGCGATGGCGCTGGCCTCGACGGGGAAGACGGCCGAGGCCGAGGCCGCGCTCAAGACCTTCAACGCGAAGGCCGGCGCGATGCCGGCCGACACGGGCTACGGCCAGAACACGACCGGCGCCGTCTTCAAGATCGCCGAGCACTTCGTTAACGCTCGCCTCGCCTCCGCGCGCGGCGAGCGCAAGGCGGCGGTCAACTTTCTGCGCGCGGCCGTCGCCGCCGAGGACGCGCTGGCCTACGACGAGCCGCCCGGCTGGTACCACCCGCTCTCGCGCGAGTCCTTAGGCGGCGCGCTCCTGCTCGACAAACAGTTCGCCGAGGCCGAATCGGTCTTCCGCGAAGACCTCCGCCGCAACCGGCGCAACGGCCGCTCGCTCTACGGCCTCGCCGAGAGCCTCCGCGCGCAGGGCAAGACGCGCGAGGCCGAGCTGGTCAGCCGCGAGTTCGAGCGCGCGTGGAAGACGGCCGACACGACGCTCTCCGTTAACGCCCTCTGAGGCCGGAGGTTCCCGTCAGGATGAAACTCCCAAACTTCCTCGGACTGTTCGCCGACGGCAAAGAGATCGATACGGAGATCGGCCGCGTGACGCTGCGTGCGCGGCCGGCCGGCGAGCTGACCGTCACCTCGGGGCGCGTCGTCGCCTGCGACCCGCTCTCCTCCCCCGAGGACGGGCCGTACGCGCGGGCGGTGCCCGCCGGCACGTTCCCCGTCACGCTCGGCGTCGCGCATTTCGAGGACGGCGACCGGCGGGTCGCGGGCGCGCTGGTGCGCTTCGCAGAGGGCGCGCCCGCCTCCTGGGAGATGGCGCTGCGCGAGGGCGAGGAGCTTTCGGAGTTGGACGAGGACGAGGTGTTCGGCTACCCAGTGGACTCCGGCACGGGCTGCTTCATGGACGAAGAGATGGCGCGCCTCGTCGCCGGCCGCGCGGACGACGACGAGGCGTTCGCCGACGCCGTCATCGACGAGATGGAGCGTAACTACGAGGACACCTGGTCGTGGGCCGACATCGAACTCGACCCAGACTCCGGCGCCAACATCGTCGCCTTCTCGACCGGCGTCGGCGACGGCCGCTACGCCTCCTACTTCGGCCTCGGCGAGTCGGGCGAGGTCGTCTGCCTCGTCACCGACTTCTCGCTCTTCGAGTACGAGGATTTCGCCTGACGGCCGCGCCCCGCCGCCGCCGCCGAACCCTTCGACCCGCAAAGGTTCCCCGAGTATGAAACGCTGGCTCCTGCTCCTCCTGCTCGTCGCGGCGGCCGTCGCCTTCGTCGCCGTCCCCGTCTTTCTCATCCAGCCCTTCAAGCCGCAGACCTCGCGCGCGCTCGCGGTCGGCTACGAGGTCAAGCGGCTCGCGCCGTGGGCGACAATTGCGCTGGCGCTCGCGGGCGCCGTGCTCGTCGCGCGGATGTGGCGCGCGTCGCGGCGTTGGTGGGCGCGAGGGTTGATGGTCTTGCTGCTCCTGACGCTGCCGGTCTCGGCTTGGGCGGCGCGGCAGAACGTCTACGAGGTGATGTTCAACCCGCTCGGCTCGCCCGCCTACGCGCGCGCGGCCGAGGCTGAGTTCGTGACGCCGGACGAGATGGTGCTCGCCGTCGAGCAAGGCGGCGAGCGCGTCGCCTACCCCGTTCTGCTGATGGCTTATCACCACGTCGTCGCCGACACGGTCGGGGGCGTGCCGCTCGTCGCCACCTATTGAACGCTCTGTCACACCGGTCTGGTGTGGGAGACGACCGTTGACGGGCGGGTGCTCAACTTCCGTCTGGCGGGCATCAACAACCAGAACTTCATCATGCGCGACGAGGAGACCGGCTCCTGGTGGCAGCAGGTCTCGGGCGAGTGCGTGCTCGGACCTTTGAAGGGCAAGCGGCTGAAGATGGTCGAGCACGACGAGCTGACCTACGCGACTTGGGAGCGCGAGGGCGGCGGCGCGGGCCGCGTCCTGCGCCCCGACCCGAAGATTGCCGCCGAGGGCAAGTACGGCCCCGCCGACTGGGAGCGTCGCGTCGCGGAGATGCCCGTGGCGACGACGCTTGAGGACGCGAACGCCGTGCTGCCGGCGCGCACGCTCGTCGTCGGCGTCGAGGCGGGCGGCGCCTCCAAAGCCTACCCCTTCGACGCGCTCGCCGGGCAGAACCCGATTGTCGATCAGGTCGGCGCGACGCCGCTCGTCGTCGTCCTCGGCGAGGACGGCAAGAGCGTCCGCGTCTTCGACCGAAGGCTCGAAGGCCGCGCGCTCGAACTCTTCCTCAAGCCCGGCACCGCCACCCTCGTCGATAAGGAGACCGGCACCGAGTGGGACTTCACCGGCGCGGCCACCGCGGGCGCGCTCGCGGGCCGAAGGCTGGCGCGCCTCCAGCCCGTCAAGGACTACTGGTTCGACTGGAAGATGTACCACCCGCGGACGGGCGTCTACCTGCTCGGCGCGCGGTAGCCTGCTGGCCAACTCCCGACCGATGTCTTAAACTCGGCTGACGCCGAAGAAGAGCAATGCACGTCACAAGGGTCGAGTTGGAGAACATCAAGTCGTTCGAGCGCGGCGGGTTCGCGTTCGAGCGCGGGACGACCGCCATCGTCGGCCCCAACGGCGCGGGGAAGACCACCATCCTCGAAGCCATCGCGTGGGCGCTCTTCGACGTGCTCGACTACAGCAAGGACGACTTCCTCCGGCGCGGCGCCAAGCGCGGCTCGGTGCGCGTCACCTTCCGCAGCGACATCGACGAACGCCCCTACACCGTCTACCGCGACACCGGCTCGGGCTACTACGTCTACGACGTGGAGCTGAAGATGAAGCTCCAGCAGGGCAAGGCCGACGTGCGCAAGTGGCTCGACCAGCACCTCGGCGTCGAGCCGGGGACTGACCTGCGCGCGCTCTTCCGCTCGGCCATCGGCGTCCCGCAGGGACTCTTCACCACCGACTTCCTCCGCTCCGGCGCCGAGCGCAAGGCCGCCTTCGACCGCCTCCTGAAAGTCGAAGAGTACCGCGAATCTTCCGACCGCCTGCGCGACACGACCAACCTCATCAACGAGCGCATCACCGAGGCGCGCGTCCGCATCGGCGCGGCCGAGACGCAGCTCGCGCGCTACGAAGCGGCGGTCGAGGAGCACAAGGCGGCGGGCGCGCGCGTCGAAGAACTCGCCGCCTCGCTCGCCGCCTTCCAGCGCGACGCCGAGGAGCGCGCCGCGTCGGTCGCCGCGCTCGAAGAGGCCGAGCGGCGGGTCGCGGAGTCGCGCGCCGTCGCCGACCGGCTCGCAGTCGAATTAGAGGCGGCCGCGCGCCGCCTGCGCGACTTGCAGGGCGGACTCGACGCCGCGCGCCGCGCCGCCGAGCGCCAGCGCGCGACCCTCGAAGACTCGCGCGCGCACCTCGCGGCGCTCGAAATCTTGCGCGGGCTGGAAGCGGAACGCGAGGAGCGCGACCGGCTGCGCGCCGAAGGCGCGGAGGCCGCGCGCCGGACGGCGACGGCCGAGGCCGGCGTGCGCTCGCTCGAAGAGGCTCTGCGGCGCGCGCGCGAGGCCGCCGGCTCGCTCGCCGAGATCGAAAAGGACGTGGCGGCGCAGGGCGAGCTTGAGCGCGAGCGCGAACGCCTGCGCGACCTGCTCATGCAGGCGCGCGCCGCCGCCGAGCGCCTCGCGCGGCTCGACCGCGAGCTGGCGGCGCTGCGCAAGTCGCACTCCGAACTCTCGAAGAAGATGCGCGAGGCCGCCGCGCTGGCCGGCGCACAGGAGCGCGCCGACAAACTCGAAAGCGAGCGGCTGGGCGTCGAGACGCGCCTGAGCCGTCTCGAACAAGACCTCACGTCACGCGGACACCTGACCAAACAGCGGCGCGAGGCCGCGCGCGAGGCCGAGCGGCTGCGGCGGAGCGTCACCGCGCTCGAACGCGAGGCGCGCGAGTTCGAGCAGGCCGCCGCCGCGGCCGCGCGGCTCGGCGCTTTGGAAGAACGCGACCGCGAGTTGAACGACCAGCTCGCCGTCCTGCGGGCGAGCATCAAGCGCGACGAGAAGATGAGCGAGCGCACGGGCGGCGGCCGTCTCTGCCCCATCCTCAACGAGTCGTGTAAGAACCTCGCCGAAGAGGGGCGCACCTTCGACGACTACTTCGGCGACCAGCTCAAGAGCAGCCGCACGCGCCTCTCCACGGTCGAGCGCGAGGCGGAGACCGTCGCGCTCGAAGTCCGCACGGCGCGCGACGCCGAGAAGGCCGCCGCGCGCTCCGAGACGACGCGCGCCCGCCTCGCGCACGAACGCGAACTTCTCGCCGAGCGCGAGGCGGCGCTCGCCGCGCTCGACGCCGAACTGGGGAAGCTCTCGGACGCGAGCGAGACTTTGCGCGACGAGTTGCAGGCCGAACTCTCCGGCATCGACATGGTCTGGCGCACGGCGCGCGAGGAGGCTCTGCGCTACGCGGAGCTTGAGTCTTCGCGCGCGCGCCTCGGCGAGATCGAGGAGGAGGGCAAGGCGCGGCGCGAGGAGCGCGAGCTGGAGGCGGCCGCCGCCGGCGCCGAGGCCGCTTTGGCCGAAGACGCGGCCGGGGTCGAACTGCGTCTGCGAGAGCTGGGAGACCCGCGCTCGCGCGCCGCCGCGCTCCGGCTCGAAGCCGAACGCGAGCCGGAGATTCTGCGCGAGTCGCGCGGCGCGCAGGACGCGCTCGAAGCCTTACAGAAGCAGACGCGCGCGCTTGAGAAGAAGCTGAAGCGGTTCGAGCGGCTCGACGCGGCGTGGGCCGAGGCCGGCGCCGCGCGCGACCGGACGGCGCCGGCGCACCGCGAACATTTGGAGTCGGCCTCGCTCGCCTCCACGCTCCCCGAGCGCGAGCGCGAGGCGGCCGAGGCCGAGGCGCGCGCGGGCGAAGCCGCGAAGCTGTCGGAAGCGGCGAGCGCCGAGCACGCGAGCGCGCTCTCGGCTTACGACCGCGAGCGCCACGCGACCGAGCGCGGCGCGCTGGCGCTCGCGCGCGAGCGCGCGGCCGCGACCGCGGCGCAGCTCGAAGCGGCGCGCGAGCGCGAGGAGTCGCTCGCGTCGGAGGTCGCGCGGCTCGACGAGGTCAGGGAGTCGATGCGCGAGGGGCTGGCGGCGCTCGAACGCCTGCGGGGCTTGCACGACGCGACCGACTTCATCCGCGACACGCTGCGCAAGGCCGGGCCGCTCGTCACCGAGAGCTACCTCTACAACATCTCGATTGAGGCCAACCAACTCTTCCGCGAGATCACGGGCGAGGGCGGCCGCGCGCTCCGCTGGTCGAAGGATTACGACATCCTGCTCGAAGAGGACGGGCACGAACGCTCCTTCATCAACCTCTCGGGCGGCGAGCAGATGGTGGCGGCGCTCTCGATCCGCCTCGCGCTCCTCAAGCAGCTCTCCGACATCCGCGTCGCCTTCTTCGACGAGCCGACCGTCAACATGGACGCCGAGCGGCGCGAGCGGCTCGCGCAGCAGATCGGGCAGGTCAGGGACTTCGACCAGCTCTTCGTCATCTCGCACGACGACACCTTCGAGCAGAGCGTCGATCACGTCGTCGCCGTCTCGCGCGAGACGGTCGGTGAGGCCGCATGAGCGCCGCGCCGAAGGAGGTCACGATCTACTGCGACGGTTCGAGCCTCGGTAACGGGCGCGGCGACCCGCGCGCGGCGGCCGTCGCGCTCCTCGGGTTCCGCGGCGTGTGGCGCGCCTTCGGCGAGTACCTGGGCGGCGCGACGAACCAGCAGGCCGAGGTCGCGGCCGCCGCGCTCGGGCTTGAACAGTTGCGCGAGCCGTGCCGCGTGACCGTGCTGTCGGACTCGCGCTACGTCGTCGAGACGATGTCGGGGCGCTTCCGCCGCAAGACTAACCACGACTGGTGGGCGCGGCTCGACAAGGCCGCCGGCCCGCACCAGGTCAAATGGCAGTGGCTCAAAGGCCACGCCGGCCACGTCGCACAGGAGGCCGTAGACAAAGCCGCCCGCGCCATCGCCGCCGCCGGCCACGCCGACGAGACGGCCCTCAGCGACGCCGCCGACGCGGCGGCGTCGCACTTCGAGGCGGCCGGCTAGGGCCGCTGCCATTAGGACGGCCCGCCCGTTCAAGCTAGAATCTCCTCCCCGGCCGCTCCAAAAGTTTTCCGATGAGTGCCAGACCTCAAAAGACGGCGCGAAGGCTCGCGTGGCTCCTGTGCCTCGCGGGGGCTTTGGCGTGCGGGTGGGTCGCGGGCGGCGGGGCGGCGCAGGCCGAGCGCGCGTGGGTCTGGCAGAACCCCCTGCCGCAGGGGAACGCCATCTACGCGGTGCGTTTCGCCGCGGACAAGCGGACGGGCTGGGCGGTCGGCGCCGACGGCGTCATCCTCCACACGGAGGACGGCGGCTTCCGCTGGGAGGAGCAGCACGCGCCCGCGCCCGTCCCGCTCTACGGGCTTTACGTGCGCGACGCCAAGCGCGCGGTCGCGGTCGGCGCGCGCGGGCTGGCGCTGAGGACCGACGACGGCGGGCGCCGCTGGATTCTGCGCCCGACCAACCCGAAGGAGCCGCGCGGCTCGAAGGGCGCGGCCGCGCCGAAGGAAGGCTCGAACCATCTTTACAGCGTGGCGTTCGCGCCCGACGGGCTGCACGGGTGGGCCGTCGGGAGCTACGGCGAGGTGGTCAAGACTTCGGACGGCGGGCGCAGTTGGGCGCCGCAGGCGTCGGGCGTGCGCGCGCACCTCTACTCGGTCGCCTGCGCTGACGCTTCGAACGGCGTCGCGGCGGGCGCCGACGGCGCGCTCGTCGTCACGCACGACGGCGGGAAGACCTGGCTCGACCGCACGCAGAAGACGGGGCTGCCCTTCACCTCCGTCGCGTACGCGGGGGGCAAGGACGTGGCCGTCGCCGTCGGCCTGGGCGGGACCATCCACCGCACGTCGGACGGCGGCGACACCTGGGTCGCGGTCGCGAACCTTCTGCGGACGGACCTGCTCTCGGTCTTCTTCACGGACGCGCGCCACGGCTGGGTGACGGGCGACGAGGGGCAGGTCTTGACGACGGGCGACGGCGGCGTGACGTGGTTCCCCGTCAGCGTCAAGACGCGCCCGCGGCTCACGTCCGTCCACTTCGCGGACGAGTCGACGGGCTGGGCCGCCGGGCGCGACGGGCTGATACTGCGCACCGACGACGGCGGCATCGACTGGCGTCGGCTGACGGAGGGCGGGCGCGACGACCTCGCGGACATCTACTTCTTAGACTCCGAGCGCGGGTGGGCGGTCGGCTCGCGCGGCCGCGTGCTCTACACGGCCACGGGCGGCAGGCGCTGGTCCCCGCGTCTGACGGGGACGGCGGCGCGCCTGTTCGGGGTCTGCTTCACGGACGAGTTGAACGGCGTGGTCGTCGGCGAGAAGGCGACGCTGCTGCGCACGCGGGACGCCGGCGTCACCTGGGAGAAGGTCCCGCTCGACGTTACGGAAGACCTCTTCGGCGTCAGCCTCTTCGGCGCGAAGCGGGGGCTGGCGGTCGGCGCGCGCGGGAGGATTCTGCGCACCGACGACGGCGGCGAGACCTGGCAGGTGCAGAAGTCTTTGACGCAGGGGTGGCTGGAGTCGGTCGCGTTCGCGGACGGGCGCGTCGCCGTCGCGGTCGGGTCGCAGGGGACTCTGGTGCGGAGCGAGGACGGCGGAGAGACCTGGTCGCCCGTGAGTCTCAACGCGCGCGAGTGGCTCTACGGCGTGGCCTTCGCCGACGCCACGCGCGGCTACGCCGTCGGCGAGCGCGGCCTCATCCTGCGCACGGACGACGGCGGGAAGAGCTGGAAGGACCAGGAGACGGGGCTGAAGATTAACCTCTACTCGGTGGCCGCGGCGTCGCGCCAGGACGTGCTGGTGGTGGGCGACCAGGGGCGCGTGTTAGAGACGCGCGACGGCGGCGAGCAGTGGGAAGGCTTGCCGACCGTGACGAGCGCGGCGCTCTTCGGCGCGGCCTACCACGGCGGCAACGCGGCCTGGGTGGCGGGGCGCGGCGGCACCATACTCAAGCGCACCGACGCGCTCGCCACGGTCAAAATCCCGCGCCCCAACCTCCGTTCCGCGCCGCCCAAACTCAGGCCCGGCGAAGAGGCCGACGCCCTCGCCCCCGTCATCGAAGACGACATCCCGCGCGCCACGCCCCCGAAGCTCAAACCCTGAGTTCGGGCGGGAAGGCGGAAGTTAAAGACGGAGGGCGGCGGGGG
>DASVQX010000062.1:0-120654 GCA_036388915.1 Pyrinomonadaceae bacterium | reverse complement strand
CACCGCACGGACTCGGTCGTGGACGAGAGGACGCTGCGCGAAATCTACCTGCCCGCCTTCGAGGCCGCGGTCAAAGAGGCGCGCGTCGGCGCCATCATGAACTCCTACAACCTCCTCAACGGCGAGCACGCCTCTCAGAACAGGCACCTCCTGACCGAGATCGCGCGCGACGACTGGGGCTTCGAGGGGTTGATGATGTCCGACTGGGGCGGCACCTACGACGGCGTCGCGGCCGTCAACGGCGGGCAGGATTTGGAGATGCCCGGCCCCGCCCACATGAACCGCCAGAACCTCCTGCCGGCCGTCGAGCAGGGCAAGGTCTCGGTCGCCACCATCGACGAGCACGTCCGCCGCATCCTCCGCACGGCCGCGCGCTTCGGCTGGCTCGACCGCGAACAGACCGAGACGACCATCCCGCGCTTCAACCAGACGGGGAGACAGGCGGCTTTGCAGGCGGCGCGTGAGGGAATGGTGCTGCTCAAGAACGAACGGAACGTGCTGCCGCTCGACCGGAAGAAGCTGCGCTCGGTGCTCGTCGTCGGCCCGAACGCCTACCCGGCCGTGCCCGTCGGCGGCGGCAGCGCGCGCGTCGAGCCGTTCGCCGCCGTCAGCTTCATGGAGGGTTTGAGCAACGCGCTCGCGCCCTCGTCGGTCAACGTCTACTACCACCGCGGCATCCCGACGCTCGCGGAGATGGCGCAGGCGACGAGGTACACGACCGCCGCCACGAACGGCAAGCCGGGCCTCACCGCCGAGTACTTCAAGACCGAAGACCTGAAGGCGCCGGCGGCCGTGACGCGCACCGAGCCGCACGTCGCCTACGGCCCCGGCGAGCGCGCGTTCGGCGCGCCGGCGTCGATGCCGGACGGGACGGTCGCGGGGCGCTGGGCGGGTTACTTCACGCCGCCGACGCCCGGCGAGTACGACGTGTTCGTGCAGGCGACGGGCGAGGACGGCGGCCGCTTCCGCCTCTACGTTGACGACAAACTTGTCTTCGACAATTGGAAGACCTCGCGCGAGCTGGCGGCCGTCGCGCGTCTCACGCTCGACGCGCGGCCGCACAAGGTCGTGCTTGAGCAGAACGGGCGCTCGGCGTGGCTCGGGACGAAGCTGAGGATGGGCATCGTCGCGCGCGGCGCGGCCGTCTCGGAGGAGGTGAAGAGGATGGCGGCGAAGGCCGACGCCGTCGTCATCGCCGCCGGCTTCGACCCCGAGACCGAGAGCGAGGGCGCCGACCGGACGTTCGCGCTCCCGCCGGGTCAGGACGAGTTGATCGTCGCCATGGCCGAGGCGAACGCCAACACCGTCGTCGCGCTCACCTCGGGCGGCGGCGTCGATATGACGAACTGGCTTGAGCGCGTGCCGGCCGTCGTCCAGACGTGGTACGCGGGGCAGGAGGGCGGGACGGCGCTCGCCGAAATCCTGCTCGGCGACACGAACCCCTCGGGGCGTCTGCCGGTCACCTTCGAGCGGCGGCGCGAGGACAACCCCTCGTACGCGAGCTACTACCCCGCGGCCGAGGGCACGAACCGCGTCGAGTACAAGGAGGGCGTCTTCGTCGGCTACCGCGGCTACGAGCGGAACAACGTGAAGCCGCTCTTCCCCTTCGGCCACGGGCTTTCTTACACGACCTTCAAGTACTCCGACCTGACGGTGCTACGCATCCCCGGCACGGCCACCAACGTACCCGGCGGCCCGGAGCCGCCTGTTTACGAAGTCTCGTTCGAGGTGAAGAACACGGGCGAGCGCGAGGGCGCGGACGTGGCGCAGGTCTACGTCTCTGACACGCACGCCGCCGTCCCGCGCCCGCCGAAGGAGCTGAAGGGCTTCGCCAAAGTCTCGCTCAAGCCCGGCGAGACGCGCCGCGTCGCCGTCCGCCTCGACCGGCGCTCGCTCTCCTACTACGACGCCGCCGCGAAGCAGTGGCGCGCCGACCCCGGCGACTTCGACATCCTCGTCGGCCGCTCCTCCGAACAGATCGAGCTGCGCGGGAAGCTCACGCACCAGTAGACGGTAGTCAGTAGTTTAAAAGGCGGTGCGACGGCCCCGTTGCCGAATCGCACCGCCTTCTCTTTTTCTACTGTCTACTTTATCTAGGCACGGGCTGGCCGGGGCGCGCGACGCGAACCCAGTGATCCGTGAACTTGAAGTGCATCGAGGGCAGCTCGACCTTCGGCATGTGACAGGTCACGCACGCCTTCGTGGCGACGGGGCAGGCGGCGGCGTCGCGCGCGCGGGTCTTCGCCTCCTTCGGCGTCGAGAGGTGGCAGGAGAGGCAGTTGGCGTCGTACTTGAGGGGGTCGCGTTCCAGCGGCCCGTGCGGGTCGTGGCAGGCGACGCAGCTCATCCGGCGGTCGGCCGTGAGGTGCCCGCGGCTGTTGAAGACGCGGTAAGGTTGGAAGCGCACGTTGCCCGCGCCGCCCTGGTTCTCCAGTCCCATCACCGTCTCGAAGCTCTGGTGGCAGGAGCCGCAGAACTCCTGCGACATCTCAAGCCCGTCGAGCCGCGCCGGGTTGTAGATGTTCAGGTTCTTCAAGTCCTTCGCCCTGACTGACGCTATGTGCCGCTCGCCCGGCCCGTGACACGCCTCGCAGCTCACGCCCGCCGCCGCGCTCTCTAACCTGAGACCCGACGCGCCCGCGCCCCCCGTCGTGTGACAGCCGAAACAGCCGCGCGCCGCCTCCTGCGTCATCGGGCGGCCGAGCGCGGCTTCGAGCGACGCCGGCTCGGCGCGCGGGTGGTCGATGGTGATGTCGAGGCCGTCGAGCGACTGGAAGAAGCTGACGCGGCTCTCGTAGTACACGCCCCCGTGGAGGAAGATGTATGTCTGGCCGGCGGCGCCCTGCCCGAAGCAGAAGAGGACGGGCGCGGAGACGCTCGCGTCGCCGTCGGAGACCGTGTAGACGCTCCCAACGCCCTCGCGCTTAATCTCGTACGTGTAACGTCCCTGGCGGAAGCTCAGGCGCGGGCGCGACTTGAGCACGTCGCAGTCGGCGGCGCGCTGCGAGGCTTGTCCCATCGGCGTCCGGGCCTGCGCGGCCTGCTGCGTGTGACAGCCGGCGCACGTCTCGGAGCCGACGTAGCGAAGCCCCGACTCGTCGCGCCCGCCCGGCCGCCACTTCGCCAGCACGTTCTCGGCGCGCGACTGCCCCCACGCGGCCCGCAGCGCCGGCCCCGCGAACGGCGCGGCGGCGCAGGCCGCGAGGAAGACGAGCGCCAACGCCCTCTTGAGTCCGTGCCCCATCGCTTCAGAGTCGTTCGAGGACGACGACCTTGCCCCGGAAGTCGAAGGTGGCGACGAAGTTTTGCAGGAAGGCCGTCCCGGCCAACGCGCCGGCCGCGCCCAGCCGCTCCTCCGCCCCCGCGCCCTTCGGGTAGACGACGGCGGGCACGCCCGTAAACTTGAGCGCGCCGAGTCGCAGCTCGCCGACCGAGACCCTGCGCGGCGTCGCCCCCTCGGGCGGCACCTCCATGCCGAGCTTCTTCGCGGCGGCCGGGGCGAGGGCGATGACTGCGGGGACGCCCGTGGCGAGCAGCACGCGCGCCGTCTTGCCGTCGAAGCTGACCTTCTCGACGACGGGCAGCGAGAGCGGCTGCTCGAACATGTCCTTCCCCTCCCCCATCGGGAACACGGCCGCCGCCTCGCCCGCGCCGGCCGCCCGCGCGCGCAGCGCCTCGGCCGCCTCCCGGTCGAGGAAGCGCATCACCCTCTTCCCGAAGTCGAGCTGCACCGTGCGCCCCTTGAAGAAGTCGTAGCCGAGCGTGCCGGAGATCGCGCGCCCGACCAGCTTGCTCACCTCGGCCGTCGAGCCGAGGCGCGCGTTGATGCTCGCCGCGGAGGCCGGGCCGACGCGCACGTCCGGCACCGTGGCGAAGCTCACGGTCGGGTCGGTGAACCCCGTCATGACCCCGACGCCGGTGTAGAAGATTTTGAGCTTGTGCTTCTCAAGCATCCCGGTGTCCAGGGTGGTGTTCGTGGCCCCGGTCGAGACGACGAACTCCGCCGGCTCCTTCCCCTTGATCGTCCCGGCGACGATGACGTAGCCCTTCTCGAACGTGAAGGGGACTTCGCCCGCCTCTTGGCCCGCGGGCGCGGCGGCGCACGGGGCGCAGAGCAGGACGAGGAGCGCGAGCGTTGTGAGTAAGGGCTTCGGCATGACTTTGAACTCTCCCGTGGTTGCTTCGTGAGGCCCCGGCGCGGCGCGCGAGTGCGGCGCGCCGGGGTTGTACGCGGCCCGGCGGGCGGCCGCCGTCAGTTCTGTCTGAGCGCCGTCATCGGGACGGGGATGTTGTATGTCTTCCCGCCGACGCCGACGCCGCCCTCGCAACTGTTCGGCGGCGTCGTGCAGATGCGGCGCGTCGAGGGGCACTCGGCCGCCCAGAACATGTAGCCGAGCATCCCGTTGGTCGTCCCCACGCGCGTCTGGACGTTCTGCACGTAGGTGCCGGTCGAGCTGATGAGCGACGAGGCGAAGTTGACGCACTCGGGGCAGGGGCTTTGCCCCGTCACGATGTAGAGCGCGCCGGTGAACTTGGCCGCGGCGAGCGGCGGAATCGGCGGGCTGTACTGCGTCTTGCCGTCGATGTGCTCCTGCCAGTTCGACTGCGCGTCGGCCGCGTTGTTGAACTGCTTGCTCGTCACCATCGCGTTGGCGTAGTCGAGCACCGGCGTCGTCGTGTTGAGCCAGTCGGCCGTCGCCTTGCGCGTCAGGGCGATGAGCCAGCGGTCGCCCGCCGCGAGGTCGATGGTCAGGCGCGCCGCGTGGTTCGCCCCCGACGCGTCGTAGGGAAGCTGCGAGCGGTAGGCGTTGATGAACGACTGAAGCCCCGCCAGGTTCGGGCTCGTGTTCTCCTCGTAGTCGATCTCGATGCCGACGCCTAGGGATTGCGCGACCTGCGCGGCGTTGAGACCGAACTGCGTCGGGTTCGTGGCGAGCGCCTGGTTCCAGGCGTCGGTGTAGGTGATGCCGCCGATGGAGAGCATGACGCGCACGCCCCGGCTCTTGAAGTAGTTGACGACCTCGGGCGTCATCCCGCGCGGGACGCCGTTTAAGGTCTGCGCGTCGGTCGTCTTGTTCAAGAGCTTGAGGGGCTGGACGAAGCTCAAGACGACGAGGTTGACCGAGGGCACGCCGTCGCCGCGGTTGACGAGCCAGCGGTTCTTCGCGTCGAAGTCGGTCATGTCCCGCACGCTCGCCCAAGTGCAGGCGTCGTTGCCGCACAGCCACGCGCCGTAAACCGAGACGGGGGTGGCCGAGGCGGACGCGGCCGGCAAGACCGCGAGCGCGAAGAGTAGCAGAAGCTTCCTGAGCATACGCGTCTCCTTATCTGTGGGTCGGACGAATGCCGAATGAGGTGAAAGGGGCAGCAGACCGGCGCGCGCCCGCGCCTCAGCGGTAGACGCGGACGTAATCGACGTACATCTTCTGCGGGAAGACCGTCGTCGTGTCGGGGTCGCCCGGCCAGTAGCCGCCGACCGCGACGTTCAGGAGCATGAAGTGCGGGTGGTCGAAGACCCACGCCGAGCCGGCCGGAAGGTCGGACGGCGTCCGCGTCTGGTAGAGATTGCCGTCCACGTACCAGCGTATCTGGTTCGGCTCCCACTCGACGGCGAAGACGTGGAAGGCGTCGCTGAACGCACCCGAGGTCAGCCCGTACTGCGAGCCGATGCCGGCCGCGCCCGAGTAGCCGGGGCCGTGAATCGTGCCGTGGACGAGCGAAGGCTCGCGGCCGATGTTCTCCATGATGTCGAGCTCGCCGCAGGAGGGCCAGCCCGCCGCCTGGATGTTGTTGCCGAGCATCCAGAAGGCCGGCCAGATGCCCTGCCCGTAAGGCAGCCGGATGCGCGCCTCGAAGCGCCCGTACGCCTGCTCGAACTTGCCCTGCGTCTTCAGGCGCGCCGACGTGTACTGACACACGCCGTACCAGCAGCGGTACTTATTCCCGAGCGACTCCCTGATGGAGGTGATGACGAGGTTGCCCGCCCCGTCCATCGAGGCGTTCTTCGTCGAGTTCGTGTTGTACTCGCGCTGGTGGTTGCCCCAGCCGTTCGAGCCGTTGCCGACCTCGGCCACCCACTTCGTCCCGTCCACGGGCGACCCCGAAGGCCCGTTGAACTCGTCGCTCCACGCGAGCGTCCAGGTCGTCTGCGCCGAGGCCGCCGCCGCCGAAAGCGCGAGCAGCAGCGCCGCCGCCGACAGCCGCGCGGCCGCGGTCAACCGCCGTCTTTTGAATGTCACGAAGGTTACCTCCCGTCGTCTGAGTTAAGCCCAACTACAGTGAAGGTCAAACGGGGCACGCGAACACTCATTCAGTCCCGGCGAGCGCCGCGAAGCGCTTGCGCGTCGCGGGCGACCAGCCGGGGATAATCTCGGTGACGACGCCGCGCTCGTCAACCATCATCGACATCGGCACCGACAGCTCGTCGGTCGCGTAGAGCAGCTCTATCGCCGGCACGCCGCCGACGTAGACGGGGTAGCCGACGCGGTTGTCTTTGAGGAAGCCGCGCACGTCCGCGCCCGGCTCCGAGTCAACGTTTAAGCCGACGAGGTCTATCCCCTGCGACGCGAGGCGGGCGCGCATCGCCTCAAGCTCGGGCATCTCCGCCCGGCACGGCGTGCACCACGTCGCCCACACGTTGACGAGCAGGCGGCGGCCCGGCTTGAGCAGCCCGCGCAGCGAAGACTGCTTGCCGTCGAGCGTCTTCAGCGCGAGGTCGGGCGCGGGGCGCCCCACCGAGACCTTGAGGCCGCGCGCGAAGACTTCGGCGCGCGTCAGAGGCTCGGGCAGTTTCGCGCGCCCGAGCGCCAGCGCCTCCCCGCGCCCCGCGCCCTCGCGCAGCACGACGCTTGAGCCGGCCTTGAACTCGCCGTCGAACTTTTCGACCTTGCCGTTCGGCCAGGTGACCTCGACCGACTGCGCGGCCGCGTCCTTGCCCAGCCCGAAGAGCAGACGCGGGTCGTGCTCGGAGATGAAGCCCGAGCCGCCCGACTTGATCTTGGTCAGCGTCCCGGCCGAAGTCTTCACGCGGACGACCGCGCCGAAGGCGTCGCGCCCCGACGCCTTGCCGCCTTCTAAGAGTACGCGGAGCCAGTTGTTCTCCTGCCCGACGTTGTTGCGGAAGAGGTGGTGCGACTGCCCCTGAATGACCGTCATGAAAACGTCGAGGTCGCCGTCGTTGTCGAAGTCGGCGAAGACGCCCGCGCGCCCGTCGGTGATGGAATCTATCCCCGAGACGCCCGAAATGTCCACGAACTTCTTCGCGCCGGTGTTGAGGTAGAGCGGGTCGCGCTCGTAGCCCGAGAAGGAAAAGCCCTCGCCGAACATCAACTGATTCTGGTCGGCGCGCAGCGCGCCCTTCCCCTGCTTCTCGTCATTCGATTGCGTCACGACCTGACGCCAGAACTGGCTTCAAGTGTCCTTCATCGACTTGCCCGAGATGAACCCGTTCGGCGTGTAGATGTCCTCCCAGCCGTCGTTGTCGAAGTCGATGAAGCCGCCGCCCCACGCCCAGCCGCCGCCAAAACCCCCGACCTCCGCGGTCACGTCGCGGAAGCGCCCGCCGCCCGTGTTCTCGAAGAGGTTGTTGCCGGCCGCAAGTTTTTTGAGCACGTTCTCCTTCGGCCCCTGATTCGGGAACAGGCGCGCGAGGATGCGGTTGCCGGCGGTCGAACTCATGTTCGACGCGTGGATGTCGAGCAGCCCGTCGTTGTTGTAGTCGCCGAAGCTGACGCCCATCCCGTTGCCGGGGTCGAGCACGCCGCGCTCCTTCGCCTCGTCCACGAAGCGGTCGCCGCGGTTGACGAACAGTGCCTTCTCGCCGAAGTCGTTGGCGACGTAGAGGTCTTGGCGGCCGTCGCCGTCCACGTCGGCGAACTGCGCGGCGTAAGACCAGCGCGAGTCTTCGACTCCCCACTTCCTCGCCTCCTCGCGGAACGCGCCCTTGCCCTGATTGACGAAGAGCAGGTTGGGCGTCCCGTTGGTCGCGCGGAACCAGGAGTCGGGCGTCACCTGCCCGTAACGGTTGTAGGAGGTGACGTACACGTCCAGAAGGCCGTCGCCGTTCACGTCGCCCGCGACGGCCGAGAAGCCGACCGCCTGCACGCCGCCGACGCCCGACTCCAAAGAAGCGTCGTCGAAACGGAGCTTGCCGTCCTGCTTGAGGCGGTTCTCCAAGAGAATCTGCGCGCCGACGTTCGAGATGAAGAGGTCTGCGTCGCCGTCGTTGTCGTAGTCGAAGACGAGCGGCGCGACGCCCGTGGCGAGCACACGCACGCCGGCCTCGTCCGAGGCGTCGCGGAAGCGCCCCGCGCCGTCGTTGAGGTAGAGATAGTTGCGCGCGGGCGCGGTGACGAAGAGGTCTTGCCAGCCGTCGCCGTCGAAGTCTGCGGCGGCCGCGCCGTGGTACATGAAGCCGCCGTTGCCGGGCGCGCCGAAGGCGGGCAGCTCGGCGCCGAGGCCCGCGGGGGCGGCGACCTCGGAGAAGAGGTCTGTGGTCGCCACCATCGAGTCGAAGGAGGCGAGCGTGAAGGAGTCGAACTGCCAGCGCTTCGACGCGTCGAAGCGCACCTCGACCATCGCGGTGCCGCGCGCCCACTCGCGCCGACCCTCGGCGTCGCGCCCGATGACGTAGAAGGCGACGCGCGCCTTGCCCGCCGCGCCGACCACCGCCGTCGGCACCTTAGCATTGTGAACCGAGTCGGCCTTGTCGTCGAAGTTGGCCTCCTTGACCTTGAAGCGCGCGTCCTCGATCTCGGAGAAGTGCGAGAGGAAGTCCGACCAGCCGCGCAGGAAGTCGGCGCGCGCCAACTGCGGCGCGGGCGTCGCCGTCGCCGCCGGGGTCGCGGCGGACGCGTTGACGACGGCCGCGCTGGTGTTCGTCGCCGCGTCCGCCTCCCAGCCGTGCGTGACGATCCACTTCACCGAAGGCTTCGCGGCGGTCGGGCGCGAGGGGAAGGCCGAGGCGCGCACGCGCGCGGGGAAGAACTCGGCGGTGCGCGAGAGGTCTGTGTCGCGCGTGGCGACCGAGAGTTCGAGCAGGTCGTTGGCCAAAGACTCCGAGAGGTCTTCGATGACTTCGAGCCGTGGGCGGTCAACCTGCGCGGGCGGCGCGGAGGGCGGCGCGGCGTTAGTAGTGGTCTGCGCCGCGACCCCGGGCGCGCCCACGTTCGAGAGCAGCAGCGCGCCGAGCAGCCCGAGGCGCAGCACAGCGGGCGAGGGGAAAAGTCTACGCATGTTTATTCCTACAAGGTTTTGACCCGCGGGCGGTCTTTGAAGGCTGTAACAGTATTAATCCGCCGGGGAGTGGCCGGGTTTCCGCCCGGCGACGCGCATTATAACGCGCCGCCGAAAAAAACAAACCCGGCGGGGCCGCGGCGCCGCACTTGCGCAAACGCGCGGGAAGGGGTAGTAATGTGGAAAACCAAGACAAGCAGGGAAGAAAGCCGTGGAGTTTTACGCCGCCCTCGTTCTCGCGCTGACGCTGGCCGCCATAGCCGGAGTCCTCTACTTTTACGCGATGTTTCTTGAGGCGCGCACGCGCCAGCAGAAGAAATACATCGCCGACCTCGAACGCTCCCAAGCCGAGCTGCAAGCCGAGCTGCAACGCACGCGCGCCCTGCTCGACCGCGAGCTTGAGCACAGCCGCGCGCTCTGGCCCGAACTGCTCGACGACGCGGGCGACCTCTCGCGGAACTGAGCCGACCGGCCCTTCAAGCCGGGGGGGCGGGCAGGGATGCCCGCGCCCCCGGCTAAATCATTCGACTTTTCCTCGCAGCCTGATCTCGCGCGGCGCGGCGGCGTCGGCCGTCACCTCGACGGGCGCGCGCCAGACGAGCGTCTTGACGCGGCAGGTGCCCGTGTTGTCCTCGCGGCAGTAGTAGACCGTCAGCGCGACGCGCAGCACCGCCGCGCCGGGCGACGTAGGCTCCAGCACGACGCGCAGCGGCAACGTCTTCAGCTTCGACTTCAGCGAGGGCGTCCCCTGCTCCGCGCCGGCCGGCGGCTTCGTCAAAGCCTCTCCGAGACCCGGCGAGAGCGTGAGGCGCGTCGGCACGCCCTTCACCCCGACGACCTCGACGCTGTAGCGGTGCGGCGCCGAAGGGTTGAGGTGATAGCCCGGCGGCAAGGCCACCTCCACGACCAACTCGGCCGGCGCGCCCCTCGGCAGCCCGAGCCGCTGCGTCGGCGTCTTCAATTCCTCCGCGTTCGGCCCCGTCGGCGATTCCGCCGCCTCGTCCGCCGCCCGCATCGTCGCGGCGGGCGGCGTGAGGCCGCGGATGACGAGCGTGGCCGTCTGCTTCGTCGAGAGGTCTACGACGCGGACGGCGTGGTTGTTGGTGTCGGCGACGTAGAGCTTGCCGCCCGCGACCGAGATTCCGCCCGGCTCGTAGAACTCCGCGCGCGCGCCGTCCGACTGGCCCGACTTGCCCGTCCCGACGAAGGTCGAGACGCGGCGCGTGCGCGGGTCGAGCACCTTGATCTTGTGGTTGTACGTGTCGGCGACGAACAGACGGCCTTCGTAGAGCGCGAGGCCGAGCGGGTGTTGCAGGCGCACCTCGTCGCCCTCGCCGTCGCGGTCGCCGAACTCGAAGAGGTCGCCGCCCGCGAGCGTCACCACGCCCTCGGCGGTTTTGAAGGGCACGGCATCCTTCCGCCCCCTCAGCGCCGGCTCGTCCACGAGCCCGACGGCGCGGATGATGTTCGACTCGCTGTCGGCGACGTAGAGCGTGCGGCCGTCGCCCGCGAGCCCCGAGGGCTGCGCGAAGGCCGCCTCGCCGAGGTTGCCGTCCGCCCGCGCCTCGCGCCCCGAGCCGGCGAAGACCGAGGGCCGCCCCGTCTTCAAGTCCAGCTCCCAAATCTGGTGCGGCCCCGCCATCGCGACGTAGAGCGTCCCGCCTTCGAGGTGCAAGTCCCAGGGCGAACTGAGCGGCGGCGTCGGCAGCGTTTCAAGTTTGACGCGGTAGTCACGCAACTGCTCGCCCGTGCCCGCCAGCGTCGAGACGGAGCGCGCCTTGAGGTCAACGCGCCGGACGGAGTGGTTGCGCGTGTCGGCGACGTAGAGCGTCTCGCCGTCGAGCGCGAGCCCCTGCGGCCCGTAGAAGGCGGCCGACGCGAAGTCGCCATCCTTAAAGCCGGCCGCGCCCGAGCCGACGGTGTAAAGGAGCGTCCCGTCGAGCCTGGTGACGACGACGCGGTTGTGGTTTGAATCAGAGATGAAGAGGCGCCCGCCCCGCTCGTCCGCCAGCACCTTGCCGGGGAAGGCGAGCGGCAGGTCGCCGACGCTCGCGCGCTCAAGCGCGAACTTGAGCGGCCGCTCGTCCAGCGTGCCGCGCCGCCGCGCGTCCGCGGCCAGCTCGCCGACGGCCTTGTCGAGCACGTCGTAGTTGCCCTCGCCCGACGCGTAGCCGGCGACGTAGCCGGCCGGGTCGATGACGACCAGCGTGGGCCACGCGCGCACCGCGTAGGCGTTCCAGATGCGGAAGTCCGCGTCGTTGACGACGGGGTGTTCGACGCCGTAGCGGAGCACGATGCGGCGGATGTTCTCGGTCTCCTTCTCGTTCTCGAACTTGGCGGAGTGGACGCCGATGACGACCAGCTCCTTCGGGTACTTCTCTTCGAGCCGCTTGAGGTCGGGGATGACGTGCATGCAGTTGACGCAGCCGTAAGTCCAGAAGTCGAGCAGCACGACCTTGCCGCGCAGGCCCGCGAGCGTGAGCGGCCGCCCGGTGTTCAGCCACCCGCGCCCGCCCTCAAGCTCCGGCGCGCGCACGCGCCCCTCGCGCCGACCCTGCACTTCGTCACCGCCTTTCTCGCCTTGCGCCCGCGCGCCCGCCGCCGACAGCAGCAGCAGCAACGCCGCGACGACCGACAGCGGCACTCTCGTCATCACGCCTTTGGCCCTTCGAGCAACTGGTCGAGGCGGTCAACGGCGCGGCGCAGGTGCGGGATGGTGATCGAGCCGCCGACCACGAGCGCGACGTTGAAGGCGTCGAGGAACTCCTCGCGCGTGACCCCGATGTCAACGCACTGCTTGATGTGGTAGGTCACGCAGTCGTCGCAGCGCAGCACGGCCGACGCGACCAGCCCCATCAACTCCTTCGTCTTCTTGTCGAGCGCGCCCTGCTCGTACGCCTGCGTGTCGAGCGCGAAGAAGCGCTTGATGCCGAGGTGCCCCGACCCCAAAAGCTTCTCGTTCATCTCCGCGCGGTAGCGGTCGAATTCGTCCATCGCCCTCACTCCCCTTCCCCGTCCGGTTTGCCCACAGTTTACCAGACGTGCTAGAACCGAGACATTCCCCCGGCCCGCTTTGAAGACATGAACGAGCACGAAGACACGGGCGTCGGCGCCGCGGCGCGCGAACGGCGAGAGGCGCTTCTGATGCGCGCGGGCGGGCTTGCCTTCGCGCTCTACGCCGACGAGTGCGAGGGGCTGACGCCGTGGGCGGAGCCGGCGCCGCTGCCGCACGCGCCGGCCTGCGTGCTCGGCGTCGTCTCGGTGCGCGGCCGGATGCGCACCGTCCTCGACCCCGCGCGGCTGTTCGAGACGCTGGGCTTCGGCGCCGGCCGCCGCGCCGAAGCGTTCGCGCACGTCGCCTCGCTCGCCGGCGACGAGCAGCTCGCGCTGGCCTCCGAGACGGCCGCGGCGCGCGTCACGCTCGACGCGCGCGACCTCGCGCCAGCGCCCGATGCGGCGAGCCTCCCCGCGCGCGCCACCTTCTCGAACGGCGGCGAGACCGTCTACCTCCTCGACCCCTCGCGCCTCTTCGACGCCGCCTTGACCGGCACCGAGCGCCGCCGGCGGAGGACGTAAAGGGCGTGAACCGTGAGCCGTAAACCGTGACAAGAAAAACCCGCTCTTAACTTGTCACGGTTTACGGTTCACGGTTCGCGGCTTTACTATCTACGCAACCATGAACGACCAGGCATTCGGGACGCTTGAGTACGAGGGCGCGCGCGCGCTCGCGCGGCGGTACGCGCAGACGCCGATGGGGCGTGAGCGCGCCGACGCGCTCGCGCCGCTCTCTTCGGTCGGGGAGGTGCGGCGCGCGCTGCGCGCGGTGTCCGAGTGCGTCGAGATGCGCGCGCGCGGGGCGCGCTGGTCTTTCTCGGAGCTGAGCGACCCGGCCGAGGCCATCGCGCGTTTGAGAATCGAGGGCACGGTTTTAGACCCGCTGGTGCTGCTGGAACTCGCGCGGCTGTGCGAGCAGGCGTCCGACGCGCGCGCCGCCGTCTCGGCCGAGCGCGAGGCGTCGCCGGTGCTGTGGGAGGCGGTCGAAAACTTGCCGCGCACGCTGCCGGGCTTAGCCGCGCGCGTCTTCTCGAAGATACTGCCGTCGGGCGAGCTGGACGACCGCGCCTCTCCCGAGCTTGCGCGCATCCGCGCCGACATCGTCCGCATGCGCTCGACCATCACGCGCTCGCTTGAGACGCTGATGCGGCGCTCCGAGGAGGCCATCCAGGACCAACTGGTCACGCTGCGCAACGACCGCTTCGTCATCCCCGTCCGCAGCGACCACCGCGGCCGCGTGGCCGGCGTCGCGCACGGCTTCTCGTCCTCGGGCGCCACCGTCTTCGTCGAGCCGCTTGAGACCATCGAGTCCAACAACGAGCTGCAAGCCCTGCGCGAGACGGAGGAGCGCGAGGTGACGCGCATCCTCTCGACGCTCACGGAGGAGCTGCGCGCCGAACTGCCCGCGATTGGGCTGGCGGCCGGCGCGGTCGCCGAGCTCGACTTCGTCAACGCCAAGGCCGCGCTCGCCGCGCACCTGCGCGCGGTCGAGCCGTCGATTGACGAAGGCGGCGCCCTCGAACTCGTCGAAGCGCGCCACCCGCTGCTCGAAGAGAACCTGCGCGAGCAGGGTCTCGAAGTCGTCCCCGTCAGTCTCCGCCTCGACCCCGAGCGCCCGGTGATGGTCATCTCGGGCGCGAACGCGGGCGGCAAGACGGTCGTCCTGAAGACGGCGGGACTGCTCTCGCTGATGGCGCTCTCGGGCCTCCACGTCCCCGCGCGCGAGGCGAGGGTGCCGCCCTACGAGTCGGTGCTCGCCGACATCGGGGACCGCCAGTCGCTCGCCGCCAACCTCTCGACCTTCACCTCGCACGTCTCGAACATCCGCCGCATGGTCGAGGAGTGCCGCGCGCCCGCGCTCGTTCTTCTGGACGAAGTCGGCACGGGCACAGACCCCGAGGAAGGCTCGGCCTTGGGCGTCGCGGTCGTCGATCACTTTCGACGCGCGTGCGGCGCGCACGTCATCGCGACGACGCACTACTCGGGTCTGAAGATGTACGCCTCGAACGAGGAGGGCGTGCAGAACGCGAGCGTGGAGTTTGACGAGCGCACCTTGCAGCCGACCTACCGCCTGCTCGTCGGCGTCGCCGGCTCCTCCGCCGGACTTGAGATTGCGCGCCGCTTCCGTCTGCCCGAAACGATCATCGAGGCGGCGCGCTCGCGCGTGGACGAGCGCACGCTCGCGGCCGACGCGTACCTACGTCGCATCCAGCGCGAGGCCGAGGAGGCCGAACAACTCCGCCGCGCGCTCGAAGAGGAGCGCCGCGCCGTCGCCGAGCGCTACAACTCGCTCGACGCCGAGGCCGAGCGCCGCGAGCGCGAGCGCCAGCAGGAGTTCGCCAAAATGCTTGAGCGCGGCGTCGCCGACTTCGAGCGGCAGTCGCGCGAGCTTTACTCGAAGATTCAAGACCGCGCGCAGCGCGTGAGGGTCGAGCGCGAGGCCGAGCGCCGCGCCGCCGAGCTACGCCGCGAGGCGCAGAAGGCGCGCACCGAGGCGCGCGCCGCCGCCACCCCGCGCGCGGCCGAGCCGGGCGGCGTCCGCGTCGTCAAGGGCGCGCGCGAGGACGACGCGCAGGCGGCCGTCCCTTCATCGACCGACGAGCCGACGCGCGAGATCGCGGCCGGCGACGAAGTGCGCCTGAAGACGCTCGGCATGACCGGCACGGTCGAGCGCGTCAGCGACGGCGAGGCCGAGGTCAGGGTTAAGAACCTCCGCTTCCGCGAAAAGGTCTCCAACCTCGAAATCGTCAAGGCGCAGCCCAAGCGGTCGAAGGAGGAGGACAACACGCTCGCCGGCCGCCTCCGCCGCATGTCGGAGCGCGGCACCGAGGTCAAGCTCAAAGGCGGGCGCGACTCCGTTGACGCCGAGCTGAACCTCATCGGCCAGACCACCGACGACGCGCGCGACCGCGTAGACCGCTTCCTCGACGAGGCGTTCCTCCACGGACACACGCACGTCCGCGTCATCCACGGCCACGGCACGGGCGCGCTCCGCCGCGCCGTCGCTGAACTGCTGCGCCACCACCCGCACGTCGAACGCTTCGACCTCGCCCCCGAAAATCAGGGCGGCGCCGGCGCCACCATCGTCGAGCTGAAGCAGTAGGTGAGTTTGATGCGACCGCGCGTGAAGGTCTGCTGCATCGCGAGCGTCGAGGAGGCGCGGTTGGCGGTCGAGTGCGGCGCGTCGGCGGTGGGGCTCGTCTCCGCGATGCCGAGCGGGCCGGGCGTCATCGACGAGGAGTTGATCGCCGAGATCGCCGCGCGCGTGCCGCCGCCGGTGGCGACCTTCCTGCTCACCTGCAAGCAGGACGCCGATTCCATCGTCGCGCAGCAGCGCCGCTGCCGCGCGAACACGTTGCAGCTCTGCGACCGCGTGCCGACGGAAGTCTACGGCGAGCTGCGCCGCGAGCTGCCCGGCGTCTCGCTCGTGCAGGTCGTCCACGTCGCGGGCGAGGAGTCTATCGCGGAGGCTTCGGAGGCGGCGCGGCACGTTGACGCCGTCCTGCTCGACTCGGGCAACCAGAGCCTCGCCGTCAAGGAACTCGGCGGCACGGGGCGCACGCACGACTGGCGCGTCAGCCGCCGCGTCGTCGAAGCGTTGCCCGTCCCCGTCTTCCTCGCCGGCGGCCTACGCCCCGAGAACGTCGCCGAGGCCGTCGCGCACGTCCGCCCCTTCGGCCTCGACGTGTGCAGCGGAGTCCGCGAGCGCGGCCGCCTCGACGCCGCGAAACTAAAAAGCTTCCTCGCGCACATCCCTTAGACGCCCCGCGCGCCCTTGCCACGCGCCCGCCCCTTGCGCTTGAATCTGTACGAGCATGCGCTACCCGCAGACATTCATCGACGACCTGAGGCGGCAGGCGGACATCGTCCGCGTGGTGGGGGACTACGTGACCCTGAAGAAGAAGGGCGCGAACTGGATGGCGTGCTGCCCGTTCCACCAGGAGAAGACGCCCTCGTTCTCGGTCAACCCGTCGAAGAACATCTTCTACTGCTTCGGGTGCTCGAAGGGCGGCTCGGTCTTCAACTTCGTGATGGAGTTGGAGGGGCTGTCGTTCCCGGAGGCGGTGAAGGTCGTGGCGGAGAAGGCGGGCGTGCCCCTGCCCGATCTGGTTGACGACAAGCGTTTCGAGGCGAAGCGCAAGGAGGCCGACGAGGTCATCGAGCTGAACGGGTGGGCGCTCGAATTCTGGGAGCGCCACTTGTTGGAGGACAACGCCGAGTCGCGCGCGGCGCGCGAGTACGTCGAGGGGCGCGGGCTGACGGACGAGACGCGCAAGACGTTCCGGCTCGGCTACGCGCCGAACAGTTGGGACGCGCTCGGGATTTATCTTAAAAGCAAGGGGGCGACCATCGGGCAGATCGAGCGGAGCGGGCTGGTGGTGAAGAAGGAGCAGGGCGGCTACTACGACCGCTTCCGCGGCCGGCTCATCTTCCCGGTGACCGACGCGCAAGGAAGACCCGTCGCCTTCGGCGCGCGCGCGATGCGGCCGGGCGACGAGCCGAAGTACCTCAACTCGCCCGAGACGGCGGCCTACACGAAGGGGCGCCACCTCTTCGGGCTGGGCGTGACGCGCGACGAGATTCGGAAGAAGAAATTCGCCATCCTCGTCGAGGGTTATCTCGACTTGATCGTGCCGTTCCAGCACGGCGTGCGCAACGTCGTGGCGAGTCTGGGGACTGCGTTGACGGCCGAGCAGGCGAAGCTTCTAAACAGGTTTGCGCGCAAAGTGGTCGTCAATTATGATGGTGACCGCGCCGGTGTCAACGCGGCGAAACGCGCAATAGAGGTTCTTCTCCCGGAAGATTTTGAGGTCAAGGTTCTGGTCCTCCCGGACGGCGCCGACCCGGACGAGTTCGTCCGCGCGCACGGCGTCGAGGAGTACAACCGGCGCCGGGGCCAGGCCGTCCCGCACATGCAGTTCGTCCTCGAACAGGCCACGCGCGACCGCTCCCTGCGCGTCCCCGCGCAGAAGGCCGAGGCGGTCGAAGAGGCGCTCCCCTTCGTCCGCGCCGTGCGGAACCCCATCCAGAGGCGCGAGTACTTTGACATGGCGATGGACGCGCTCCGCGTCGAGGAGAAGGGTCTCCGCCGGGAACTCTGGAAGACCGTCGGCGCGCGCGACCCGAAGGCCGCCGCCGGCGCGGACGCCTCCGACGTGAAGCGGCGCATCGTCCGCGCCGAGACCGCCGCGCCCACGGTCGCCGAGCAGAGGCTGCTTGAGCTGATCGTCAACGACGAGGAGTTGCGCCGCGCCGTGCTCCCGCAGGTCGAGGAGTCGGACTACGCGGAGCTGCCGACCGCGGCCGTCTACCGCGCGCTCAAGGAGTTGGACGCCGAGGGACGCCCCGTAGATTTTTCCACGCTCGGCGCGCTCACCGAGGGCGACGCGGTGGCCGCAGACATCGTCCCGCTCGTCCTGATGCACGAGCCCGAGCGCGCCGAGGGCGAGGCGACCGACGCCGTCCTCTCCGAGGCCGAGAGCTGCCTGATGACGCTCCGGCTGATGAGCTACGACCGGCGGCTAAAAGATTTGGCCGCGGAGATCGCGGCGGCCGACCGCGCGGGCGACGACCCGCGGCGCGACCAACTCATCATGGAAGACCTGGAGTTGAAACGCCGACGCTCGGCCCTGCTCCCGCACGCGGGCAGCGTCGGCGGCCCCGCGACCTCAACGTCCTGAACCGACCGACCCCGCGCGAGCCGGCCGCAGGCCCCGACTCACCGAGCCGAGAACCCGAGGTGGACTAGACGATGGGCATGGAAGAGAAAGACCAGGAAGACGTGATGCAGCGCCTGCTCGAACTCGGCGGCGACAAGAAGTTCCTCACCTTCGACGACCTCAACCGCGAACTCCCCGACAACATCGTCTCGCCCGACGACATCGAGGACGTGCTCCAGAAGCTCGAAGGCTCGAACATCACGGTCACCGACTCGGACGAGCGCCTCATCGAAGTCTCGGCCGTCTCGGTCGCGTCCGAGGACGTGGACGGCGAGCTCGACGAGGACATCGAGCTCGACCTCTCGGCCGGGGTGCTGGATAAGACCAACGACCCCGTCCGCCTCTACCTGCGCGAGATGGGCATCGTCCCGCTTTTGACGCGCGAGGGCGAGGTCTCCATCGCCAAGCGCATCGAGCGCGGCCAGATTAAGACGCAGAAGGCCATCTCGCGCTCGCCCATCGCGGTCAAGGAGCTGTGCAAAGTCGGCGAGGAGTTGGAGGCCGGCCGGCTCAACATCCGCGACTACGTGAGCTTCGCGGAGATGGCCGAACTCACCCCGCAGCAGGAGGACAAGACCGACGAGTATCTGCGCTGGACGTTAGAAGGCATCGAGAACATCCGGCGCGTCTTCAAGACCGGGCTGAAGGAGTGGGAGCGTCTGCGCGCCGAACAGAAGCTTCTGCGCGGCCAGAAGTCGAAGAAGCTCCTGCGTCTGCGGCGCAAGGTGGCGCGGATGCGTCTGGAGATCGCGCAGGAGATGCGCCAGCTCAACCTGACCGAGCACGCGCGCCAGCGCCTCATCAGCTCGATCCGCAAAGTCCACAAGGAGATTCGCGTCGCCGAGAACGAGGCGGCCGGCTACACCGAGAAACTCGAACGCAAGCGGCTGCGCCCCGACGACGAGAAGGAGTACAGGCGCCACGTCGCCAACGCGCGCAAGCGGCTCCAACAGATCGAGGAGGATCACCAGATCGCGCCGGTCGAGATTAAGCGCTCGCTCCAGGCCATCCTCACCGGCGAGGCCGAGACCGCGCAGGCCAAGCGCGAACTCATCGAGGCGAACCTCCGCCTCGTCGTCTCGATCGCGAAGAAGTACACGAACCGCGGCCTTCAGTTCCTCGACCTGATTCAGGAGGGGAACATCGGCCTGATGAAGGCGGTGGATAAGTTCGAGTGGCGGCGCGGGTATAAATTCAGCACGTACGCGACGTGGTGGATTCGCCAGGCCATCACGCGCGCCATCGCAGACCAGGCGCGCACGATCCGCATCCCCGTCCACATGATCGAGACGATCAACAAGCTCATCCGCACCTCGCGCGCCTTGGTGCAGGAACTCGGCCGCGAGCCGACGAGCGAAGAGATCGCGCGCAAGATGGACATCCCCGTCTCGAAGGTGCGCAAGGTCTTGAAGATCGCGCAGGAGCCAATCTCGCTCGAAACGCCGATTGGCGAGGAGGAAGACTCGCACCTCGGCGACTTCATCGAAGACCGCTCCATCCTCAACCCGGCCGACGCGGTCGTCGCCTCGAACCTGCGCGAGATAACGGACGAAGTGCTCGCCACGCTCACGCCGCGCGAGGAGAAGGTCATCAAGATGCGCTTCGGCCTCGGGCAGAACGGCTCCGAGCACACGCTCGAAGAGGTCGGCCAGCACTTCGCCGTCACGCGCGAGCGCATCCGCCAGATCGAGGCCAAAGCACTCCGCAAGCTCCGCCACCCCTCGCGCTCTCGCAAGCTCAAGGCGTTCATCGAAAGCGTGCGTCAATAGCTTAAGTGGCGAAAACGGGGTAAACTGGCGGCAAGACTCGGGCATCTAAACCCGAGTCTTGCCGTCTTTAGTTTTGGCGAAAGAATGTCGAAAAAAGTTGTAGAGAGTTACCGGCGCAAGCTTGACGCCGAGGATGGGTGGACGTTGAAGCGCGGCGCGCGGCTCCGCGTCGCGCTGTGCTACCCGAACGTGCACGCGGTCGGGATGGCGAACCTCGGCTTCCAGTCGGTCTACGAGCTGTTCAACCGCGTCCCCGAAGTCTCCTGCGAGCGCGTCTTTCTGCCCGACGACGCGGAGCTGCGCGAGTACGAGCGCGCCGGCACGCCGCTGCTCTCTCTGGAGTCGCAGACGCCCGTGCGCGACTTCGACGTGGTCGCCTTCTCCATCTCGTTCGAGACCGACTTTCTCAACATGGCGCGGATGCTCCAACTCGCGCGCGTGCCGGTGTGGGCCAAAGACCGCACGCACCACGACCCCGTCGTCCTGATGGGCGGCGCCGCGTCGTTCCTCAACCCCGAGCCTATCGCGGAGTTCACGGACGTGGTCGCCGTCGGCGAGGGCGAGATTCTCGTCCCGAAGCTCGTTGACCTCCTGTTCGAGAACGCCGACGAGGGCGGGACGAAGGAAGACCTGCTCTTGAAGCTCGCGCGCGTCGGGCGCGGCTTCTACGTGCCGTCGCTCTACGAGGTGACGTACAAGGCGGACGGCACCGTCGAGGCTTACACGCCGAAGGCCGAGGGCGTGCCCGCGAACGTCGGGCGCATCGTCGCGGCCGAGAACCCGAAGGAAGGCTCGCTGCGCCGCGCGATGCGGCGCGGCGACCACGAAATCGTGGCGAGGCTGAAGGAGCCCGAGGTCTTCGCGCCCTCGTCGATCATCTGGTCGCCCGAGGCCGAGATGGGCGAGCGCTTCCTCGTCGAGATTTCGCGCGGCTGCTCGCAGGGGTGCCGCTTCTGCTGGGCCGGGTTTAACTACTGGCCGCCGCGCGTCGTCCCCGCGCGCGACATCCTGCGAAAGGCCGCCGAGTGGCGCGCGCGCACCGACAAGATCGGCCTCGTCTCGACGGCCGTCTGCGACCACCCCGAGATTAGCGAGATCCTGAGCGGCCTGCGCGAGATGGGCTACCGGATTTCGGTCTCTTCTTTGAGGCTCGACCAGATCGAGGACGAGCTTTTGGACGCGCTCGTCGAGTCGGGCGACCAGCAGATCGCGGTCGCGCCCGAGACGGGGAGCGACCGCCTGCGCCGCGTCATCAACAAGAATCTCACCAACGACGAGATAGTTGACATCTGCGGCGCCGTCTTCGACCGCGGGATGCTCACCGTCAAGCTCTACATGATGGCGGGGCTGCCGACCGAGACGGACGAAGACCTCGAAGCGATGGTCGAGCTGGTCGAGCGCATCAAGGACAGGATGCTTGAGGCGGGTAAGAAGTTCGGCCGCGCGGGCAAAATCATCCCGGCCTTAAACGGCTTCGTGCCCAAGCCCAACACGCCGTTCCAGTGGGAGCCGATCTGCGAGGAGCGCGAGCTGAAGCGGCGTCTGAAGTGGCTCTCGAAGAATCTCGCGCGCATCCCGAACGTCGAGGTGCGCGTGATGTCGTCGCGCATCGCGCACGAGCAGGCGCTCTTCTCCTCGGGCGACCGCCGCATCGCGCGTGTCATCGAGGCGGCGGCGCGCCACCGGGGCGACCTCCAGGCGGCGCTGCGCGAGACGGGCGTCGATCCAGACTTCCACACCTCGCGCGCGCGCGGCTACGACGAGGTGCTCCCGTGGGAGATCGTCGATTCCGGCATGGGCCGCTCCTTCCTTGAGAAGGAGCACACGCGCGCGCAAATCTCGCGCTCGACCGCGCCCTGCCCCTCCGTTGACACCTGCACGCGCTGCGGCGTCTGCCCCACCACGTGGCTCGCCGCCGCCCCGCCCGCGCTCGTCCAAATTGCGACGGGCGGCAGGCAGATGACGGTGGGCAGCTGAGAGCAGTAGACGGTAGACAGTAGACAGAGAGGCGGCGCGTCCCGGTTGATAACTGAGACGCGCCGCCTTCGGTTTTTCTACCGTCTACCGTCTACCGTCTACTGCTTTACTCCCCTTCACCTCTGGCTGATGAAGCCGCTGCTGCGCGCGGTGTGGTCGAAGGTGTAGTCGTAGGTGTAGCCGGGGAGTTGGACAGCCTCGTCCCAGGTGACGCGCGCGGCGATGCGCCCCTCCTCGCGTTGGACGTTGACCTCGCAGTCCTCGGGCACCCCGTACTCCTTGGCGCCGGCGCGGAGCTGCTGCGCGACCCAATCGCTCGTCTGCCCCGGCGGGTACGCGGCCTTGTTCACGATCTCCTGCATGTAGTCCTTGAAGCGGTAAGACTTGTACCAGACCGGCGCGTAGTTGTAGGCCGAGTAGGCGGCGAGCGCGATGACGAGGATGACGACGACGAAGTTGAAGCGCGTGCCGCCGCGCTCGCCCGCCCGGCGCCCCGCGCGCCCGACATGATTTGCCACTGTCATTTGGCGTTCCCTCTTGAACCCTTTGGGAGAGTCCGGCGCGGCCGGAGCGCCGCCCGGATGGATGCGAGGACGACGCGGCCGGGGACTTCCCTCCCGTCCACGACTCGCGCGCGCCCGAGGCGTTCGAGCAGAACCCAGCGGACGCTCCCGCCGACCGCCTTCTTATCATTACGCAGCGCCCGCCGGATGGTTTCGGCGTCGATGTCCGCGGCGTCCGGCAGCCGTCCCGCGAGCGCCACCGCCCCGCGCAGGGATTCTAGCTCCGATTCATCGAGCAGCCCTAGCCTCAGCGAAATCTCGCCGGCCGCGAGACAGCCGTAGCCGACCGCCTCGCCGTGGCGGAACCGCCGGTAGTTCGTCACCGATTCGAGCGCGTGCCCGACCGTGTGGCCGAAGTTGAGCACCTTGCGCGAGCGCGCGTCGTCGCGCGACAGCTCTTCGCGCTCGTCGCCCGCGACAATCGTGGCCTTGAAGGCGCACTGCGCCGCGATGATGCGCGCGAGTTCTTCGCCGCGCCCCGCGCCCGACTCTATGACGCCCGCGTCAGTCGAACGGTTACGGTCCCGCCGCGCCTCTTCGGCCAAAAACTTTTTCGTCCGCTCGAAGAGGCGTCGGTCGCCGACCGCGCCCTGCTTGACGGCCTCGCACCAGCCGGCGGTCAGCTCGCGGCGCGGGAGCGTCCCGAGCGTGTCTGTGTCCACGACGACGGCCGACGGCTGGTGGAACGCGCCGACGAGATTCTTGCCCGCCGCGGTGTTGACGCCGGTCTTGCCGCCGACCGAAGAGTCGATCTGCGCGAGCAGCGTCGTCGGCGCCTGCACAAACCGGACGCCGCGGAGGTAGAGCGCGGCGGCGAACCCCGCGAGGTCGCCCACCACCCCGCCGCCGAGTGCGACGACGCCGTCCGACCGCTCGACCCCGAACTCGGAGAAGAAGGCGAGCGCGCGCTCGGCCGTCCGCATGGTCTTGAAGCGCTCGCCCTCCGGCATCAGCCAGTGCGCGACCTCGAAGCCCGCCCCGCGCAGCGACTCGACCGCCCGCCCGCCGTAGAGCTTGAACACGCGCGGGTTCGAGACGAGAGCGACCTTGCGCGCCTCACGCCTCAGCCCCGCGCGCGCGGCCGCGCCGAGGCGCGAGAGGGCGCCCGCGCCGATCTCGACGCGGTAGCTCTGCCCGCCGCCCAGACGCACGGGCACGCTCAGCGGCTTCGACCCGTCAGCCATCCCTTCCGTCCAGCGCCGCGGTAAGTCCCGCCTCAAGCAGCTCGAAGCTCGGCTCGCCGCCCCACAGCAGCCGCGCCAACTCCTCCGCACGGTGACGCGAGGCGGTGTTCCAAACGTCGATCAACTCCTCGCCCGCGCGCCGCGACTCGTACCAGCGGCGCCCGTGGCGCCCGCGCAGGTGCTCGCGCAGCGACCCGGCGAACAGACGCGCGCGCAACTCAGTCACAGACTCGAACCACGCCTCCGCCTCGACGAGCGCAGTGCCGACGTCGTGTCGGAAGCCGGTGGCGTCGGAGTAGAGCGAAGCATATTCACCGGCGAGCCCTTCGGAGCGCGGGTCGGCGGCGCGCTCAATCGCGAGCGCGTAGAGCAGCGACGCGCACGCGCGCCGCGCCGCGTAGAGGTCGAGGAGCGCCGAAGCGCGAGCCGACTCTTCCGCCTCGGCCGCGCGCGTCCCGCGCCGCGCGGCGAGCCACGCCGGCTCGCGAAAGAGTGACGAGAGCAGGAGCCCGTGCCCCGCTTCGGTCGCCCTGTCGGGCGCGTGGACGAACTCAGGGTGGCGGCGCGAAGTTTCGCGCGAAGCCCAGGCGAGCATCTGCGCGCGCCCGCCCTCCGAGAAACTCCGCCGCTGGAACCCGAGCCCGCCCGCCGACGCGCCGACGACCAGCCGCACGTCTTCGGGCGGCGCGACCGCGAAGCACGCCGACTCTTCGCGCTTGCCCGGCCGCGCCTCTTCGTCCACGCGCAGGTTCGGCCGCGAGCCGGGGCGCACGCCCAACCCGTCGAGCGCGGCCGCGTAGAGCTGCTGGAAGTCGCGCGCGGGGAAGCTGGCCGCCGTGCGGGCGGCGCGCTCGAAGAAGAGGCGGTCGGCGTACTCCGGCGCGCGCCCCTGTGGAAGCTCGCGCGTCGCCCACGCCGCGAGCGCCGTCATGTAGGCCGACTCCGTCCGCCGCAGGAAGGCTTCCGCCGGCCCGGCCAGCGATTCGAGGCTCGCGCCGGTGAACTCCTCGTAGAGCGCGCGCCGCCCCCCGAAGCCGAGCGCGCGCGCGCCTTCGTCCAGAGCTTCGAGCCGAGCCGCCCGCAGGTCGTCGCACGCGCCGACGGCGTCGAGCCAGCGGCGCGCCAACTCCCCGCGCCTCGCGGCATCCGACTCGGCGGCCAGCAGGCGCGGCGACTCCGAAGCCCTCACCCGCTCGCCGCCCCACTCGAACGAGCCAGACTCGGCGCAGCGCGCGAGCTCACCCGAGACCTCGCGCGCCTGCGCCTCGGCGTGGCCGACGGCCGCCGCGCCGGCGAGCGCACGAAGGCCCGCGCGCTCGGTCTCGAACTGCGCGGGCGTCTCGTCGTGTGCGCGGCGGAGGTCTGTGAAGGAGTCGCGCGTCCAGAGGTCGGCGTAACGCTCCTCGGCGGGGCGCAGGTCGGGCGCGGCGCTCAGACCGGCGTGGTGCTCGAAGCGCGCCAGCTCGACTGCCGAGCGGTAGGCTGCGTAGTCGCGTCGGTAGTCCGCCGGGTTCATCTTCCGCCGAGGCGCGCGTGTCCTTCTGTGGCTGGTCTGAAAGTTCGGCCGGATTGTAGCACGAAGGGCGTGAGCGTCAGGCAGGCGGGGCGCGCGAAAAATAACGAGGGCGCGGCAAACTTGGGGAATGCCGCGCCCTCTTAATGTGTGGTTACTGTCCTCACCCCAGCAACCACTGAGACGGAGGATCCACCAACCGTCTCTCTTGCCCCACACTCCATATCGCAATGGCTATGCCATGCAAATAACTCGTCAACGACCTTCAAAGCTCGACGTTTTACTCGACTTTTTCGTATGCGCGGCGAGAGCCAGAGGGCAAAAAATGGCGCGGCGTGTAAGTCTTACACTCGCCGCCGAGTAAAATTTGCACGGGGCGCCGTTTTTTCACGGCGCTCGCCGCTCAAGCCTCGCCGAGACTTCGGCGGATGACGCCGGCCAGACTCTCGGCCAGCGCGTCGATCTCCTCCTGGCTCCGCCCCTCGATCATGACGCGCGCCAGCGGCTCGGTGCCGGAGTAGCGCAGCAGCAGACGGCCGGCGTCGCCCAGACTCTCGCGCACCTCGCCGGCGGCGGCGGCGACCTCGGCGACCTCCTCGAACGGCACCTTCTCGCGCACGCGCACGTTGAGGAGGACTTGCGGGTAACGCCGGAAGCCCTCGGTCAGCTCGTCGAGCGGGCGCCCCGATTCGACGACGGCACGCAGCAGGTTGACGGTCGTGACCATGCCGTCGCCCGCGAGGCTCAGCCGCGGGAAGATGATGTGGCCGGACTGCTCGCCGCCCAAGCTTGAGTCCGTCCGCAGAAGCTCTTCGAGCACGTACTTGTCGCCCACGTCCGTCCGCAGCAGCTCCAGCCCTCGCGAGCGCAGGGCGATCTCCAGCCCGATGTTGCTCATCACGGTGGCGACGACGCGGTTCCCGGCGAGCTCGCCGCGCTCCTGCATCCGCCCGGCCAAAACCCAGAGCGTGGCGTCGCCGTCCACGAGGCGGCCGCGCGCGTCCACGAAGAGCGCGCGGTCGGCGTCGCCGTCGTAGGCGACGCCGAGGTGCGCGCCCTCCTCGACGACGCGCGCGCGCAGGTGCTCGGTGTGGAGCGAGCCGCAGTCGCGGTTGATGTTGCGCCCGTCGGGAGCGTCGAAGGTCGAGACGACGCGCGCGCCGAGCCGCCCGAACAGCGCGGGCGCGAGTTCGGAGGCCGCGCCGTTGGCGCAGTCCGCGACGACCGTCAGACCTTCGAGGCTGAGGCCGGCCGCGCCCTCCCCGCTCAGGTAGTCAAGGTAGAGAGCGCGCAGCTCGGCCGCGCACGCCCCCGCCGCCTCCGCCGCCTTCCGACTGCCTTCGGCGCCACTCTGGTCAAACTCCACGCGCCCCTCGGCGGCCCCCTCTTCAAACTCGGCGTAGATGTCCGACTCGATGAGGCGCTCGGTCGCGTCGTCGAGCTTGCGACCCGTCGGGGCGAAAATCTTGATGCCGTTGTCGTGGTAGGGATTGTGCGAGGCGCTGATGACGACGCCCGCGTCGGCCGGGAGCGTGCGCGCCAGATACGCCACGCCCGGCGTCGTGATGACGCCCGCCGACTCGGCCTCCGCCGCGCCGCCCGCGTGCGCGCCTTCGAGAAACGCTTTCTCGATCCACGCGCCCGACTCGCGCGTGTCGCGCCCCGTCACGACGCGGGGCGCGCGCCCGAGTCTCTCCGCCAAGTGTCGCGCGAGCGAGCGCCCCGCCGCGCGCACCGTCGCCGCGTCGAGCGGGAACCGCCCCGCCTCGCCGCGCATCCCGTCCGTGCCGAAAAGTCTCTTCTTCGTCGTCATCTGTTGAAAGCGAATTCGGGGAAGTTGGTGTTGGAGAGTTCGACGCGCCCCTGCGCGCTCGGCGGGAGCGAGAGGCGGGGCGCGGGGCGCCCGTCCTCGGCGACCTCGACGACGACGCGCACGTCCTCGGGGCGGAGCGCTTCGACGACGGTGCGCGGGCCGCGCAGCGTGAGCGTGACCGTCTGCGGCGAGACGGGCGCGCCCGTGGCCGAGCGCACCGCGACGCCCGCGAAGCGGCGCTCGGCCTGCTCCTCGCCGATCTCGACGCGCACCGAGACGGACGCCTCGACGGGCGTGACCTTGTGGTCGGGGATGTCCACGGCGACCTGCGGGAGGAAGAGCGTCTCGCGCTGCTCGGCGAGCGAGATGGTCTCGGTGTAGGCGCGCTCGACCGCGTTGACGTGGCTCTGCGGCCCGCGCACGCGGACGGAGGACGGCGTGACCTGCACGGCGCCGGCCCGGAAGCCCTCGGGCGGCGCGCCCTCGAAGCGCGCCTCGACGGCGACCTCGCGCTCGACGAGCGGTTCGAGGTGGAGCGTGACGCTGCGCGGGTTGACGCTGACGATGCGGACGCCTTCGGGCAAGTCCATCAGGACGTTCTTGTCCGTGAGGCGCAGGACGCGGTCGCCCGTCCGCAGGTCTGCCACGTCGGCGCGCGCGACGAGGTTGCGCGCGTTCAGCTCGACGAGCTTGCTCTGGCTGCCCTCGACCGTGAGGTCAACCTCGTCCACGGGGTCGTTGCCGATCTCGACGCCCTCGGGGAGGATGAAGTCGAGCTGCACGCCGCGCAGGCGCGTCTGCGCGGGCGCGCGCTGCGTCGTCACGGCGTACCAGAGGCCGAGCGTGATGGCGAGCGAGACGAGCTTCAGCGTCCAGTCCTCGAAGAGCAGCGCGCGCAGCCAACGCCGCGCCGCGCCGGCCTCGGCACCACCCTTCCCGCCCTTCGCGGTCGTGGAAACTCTGAAAGCCATCCGCCCCCTTTAACCCCTGACCTCGGTCGATAAGGCGTCCGCCTCGGCCTGCTTCTCGGCCGCCTCGGGGGCGCGCGAGCGCGGTTCGAGCGCGTCGAGGATGGCGTCGCGCAGCTTCGTCGCGTCGAGCCCGCGCCGTATCTGGCCGCCCTGGACGAAGGAGACGACGCCCGTCTCCTCGCTGACGACGATGGCGACGGCGTCGGTGTCCTCGGTGATGCCGATGGCCGCGCGGTGGCGCGTGCCGAGGTCTTTGGAGAGCATCGGGTTGAGCGTGAGCGGCAGGAAGCAGGCGGCGGCCGCGACGCGGTGCCGGCGGATGACGACCGCGCCGTCGTGCAGCGGCGTCGCCGGGTTGAAGATGGTGACCAGCAGGTCGTAGGACAGCTCGGCGTCCATCTGCACGCCGCCTTCGATGACGTTGCGGAGGTTGACGCCGCGCTCGACGACGACGAGCGCGCCCGTCTTGGTCGAGGCCAGCGTCGTCGCCGCCAGCACGATCTCGTCGTAGACGCCCTCGCCGAACTGCCCGCGGTGGCGGACGAGGAACGGCATCCGGAAGCGGTTGCCGAAGGTGATGAGCGCCTGCCGAATCTCGTTCTGGAAGAGGACGATGACGGCGACGGCGACGACGAAGGGCGAGAGGCGGAGAATGGATTCGAGCGTCGCCAGATCGTAGCGCGCGGCCGCCCAGTAGATGAGCGCGAGCGCGCCGAGGCCCGCGGCCATCGGCGCGGCGCGCGTGCCGCGGATGGCCCTCAGCAGCGCGTAGACCAGCAGGAAGACCAGCGCGATGTCCACGAAGTTTCGCGGCTCGCGCAGGGACTGCCAGAACTGGTTGTGCGGCTGGAAGAGCATCTCAAAGTTTCGCCGTCAAACCCGCGGCCCGCGGTGCCCGGTGCGGCTGATAGACCCCGAGCGATGAAGGCCAGTCTGCTCGGCATCGTCCACCGTTTTGCGTCCATCGCCCGAGAATCAAAACCGCGGATCAAAAATCGAAAGTCTGTTCAGCCGATGTGCAGCGGCATCGGCACGTCGGGGCCGGGCTCGCTGCGCCGCTCGGTCTCAAGGAAGATCATGTCCACCATCGGCTCGGCGGCCTTGATCTTCTCCTCGATCTCGTCCACCGTCCGCTCGATGTCGGCGGTGGCGAGGTCGTCGCGGAACTGGACGTGTGCGTTAATCAGAATCTGCTTCGGCGCGAGGTGCATCGTCAAAAGCTCGATCACCTCGCAGACGTTCGGGTGCGACGAGATGGCGCCGCGTATCGCCTCCAGAGACTTCTTGGTCGCCGCCTCGCCGAGCAGCAGCCCGCGCGACGAGCGCGCCAGCACGAAGGCGACGACCGCCAGCACCAGCCCGATCGTGATCGACGCGACGCCGTCCCAGTAGGCGCCGCCCGCCGGCCCCGCGTGGTGCTCGGTCAGGTAAAGCCCGGCGGCGGCGATGACGATGCCGATGAGCGCGGCCGTGTCCTCGAAGAGCACGGTCTTGGCCGTCGGGTCTTTCGACTCGCGCAGGTACTCGGCGAACGACATCCCCTCGTGGTGCGCCTCCCTCACCTCCTGATAGATGGCCAGCCCGATCGAACCCAGCTCGATCAGGAAGGAGGCGCCGAGGATGAGGTAGGCCCACCCCGTGTTCTCCGGCGGGTGCGGGTGCGAGAGCTTGATGACGCCCTCGTAGATGGCGTAGGTCGCGCCGACGCCGAAGATGAAGATGGCGGCGATGAACGACCAGAAGAAGCGCTCCTTGCCGTAGCCGAACGGGTGCTTGTCCGAGGCCGGGCGGCGGTAGAACCTGAGGCCGAGGAGCAGAAAGACCTGATTGGTCGTGTCCGCCAGCGAATGCAACGTCTCCGCCATCATGCCGGACGAGCCGGTCAGGATGGCGCCGATGAATTTGAGTACAGTTATGAGCGCGTTGGCGAACAGCGCACCGAGCACTGCCAACATAAGCGACCTCCACCTTGTTTGCTTTGCACGCCTCCGCGCCGATTATGAAGGAAAAACGGGCGCAAATCAACGAGGGGCTTTCGCGGCGCCGCGCGTTGCGGCGCGCGCCCGCGCTCTGCCATACTTCGGCCGTGCGCCGCCACGTCCGACCGGACGCTCCCCGGCCGCGCGACGCCTTAAACTCTGCCCCGAACCCTCGGAAAGACGATGACGCACAAGACTAATTCGCCACTCACACTTCTGCTCACGCTCCTCCTGCTCGCGGCTCCGGCCTACGCGGCCGGCCGGCAACAGCCGTCGCCCGAGCCGAGCGACGCGGCCGGCTTTTTCGCGCGCGGCGTCGAGCACCACCGCGCGGGTCGGCTCGAAGAGGCGGTCGCCGACTACCTGAGCGCCATCCGGCTCAGGCCCGACGCCGTCTCCGCGCACATCAACCTCGGGCCGGCCTACCTCGCGCTGGGGAGGTTCGACGAGGCGGTCGCCTCACTCGTGCGGGCGCGCGCGCTCGCGCCGTCCGTGCCGGAGATTCACTACAACCTCGGCGTGGCGCACCTGTCGGCGCGGAGGAACCCGGAAGCAGTCGCGGCCTTCGACGAGGCGCTGCGGCTCAGGCCCGACTGGGTCATGGCGCGGGTCGCCGCGGGCGTCGCGCGCAGCCGCGCGGGCCGACACGCCGAGGCGGTCGAGACCTTGCAGGCCGTCGTCAAGCTCAACCCCGACAACGCCCTCGCGCTCTTCCAACTCGCGACGGCGCAGGCCGCCGCCGGGCAGTTGGAGGCCGCCGCCGACTCCTTCAGGCGCGTCACGCTGCTGCTGCCGAACAACCCCACGGCGCACTTCCGGCTCGGGCTGGCCTACCAGCGGCTCGACCGCTACGCCGAGGCCATCCCCGCCTTCACGAGCGCCATCGGGCTGGACGCGAACAACCCGGTCGCCTACTACGAGCTGGGGAGCGCCTACGCCGTACAGGGCCGCCACAGGGAGGCCGCCGAGGTCTACCGGAAGGCTCTGGAACTGGTGCCAGACTTCGTCGAGGCGCACTACGCGCTCGGGATGTCCTACTCGCGCGTGGGCGAGTTCGAGCGTGCGCTCGCCTCGTTCACAGAGGTCGTCAGGCTGCGGCCCGAGTTGGACGACGCCTACGGCAAGCGGGCCGCCATGTACGACGTGCTCGGGAGGAGGAAGGACGCGGTCGAGTCCTTCAAACATTACGTGCGCCTGCGGCCGCGCGACCCGGAGGCGCATTTCCATCTGGGCAACGAGTACATGCTGCTCGGCGAGTACGAGAAGGCGCTGGCGTCGCTCGGCGAGGCGCTGCGGCTGAAGCCCGACCACGAGCTCGCGCAGAACCGCGTCGGGGTCACGCGCGCGCGCATCGAGGCGGCCCGGGGCTTAGGCGACCTTGAGCGCGCGGCCGAGCAGAACCCCGGCGACCTGCGCGCGCAGGTCGGGCTGGCGCACACCTACTACGCGCTCTCGCGCTTCGACGACGCCGAGCGTTTCTACAAGCGCGCGCTCAGGCTCCGCCCGAACGACGCCGACCTGCTCAACCTCGTCGCCATCAACTACTCGGAGGGCGCGCGCTACGCGGAGGCCGCCGAGTTCTACAAGCGCGCGGCCGCGTTGAAGAGGCACCACGTCATCTACTACAGCCTCGCGCAGGCTTACGAGAATCAGGGCAGGTACGAGGAGTCGGCCGAGGCGCTGCGCGAGTCGGTCAAGATCAAGCCCGAGTTCTTCCTCGGGCAGTACGAGCTGGGCATCGCCTGCCTCGTGCTCGGCCGCCACGCCGAGGCGCTCGAAGCCTTCCGCCAGGCCGTGCGCGTAGACCCGCGCCACGCGGACGCCAACCTCAAGCTCGGGATGGAGTACCTCTTCAACGGCGACCCGACGGGCGCGCGCCAGCAGTACTACGTCCTCAAAGACCTCGACCCCGAGGCCGCGCGGACGCTGCTGAGACTGATAGAGAAGTAGGGCGGGCGGTTAGCGGACTTTTTCGCGGCGCTTGACGCGGCCGCGCAGGAGGAGGCCGACGAGTTGGCCCGCGTCGTCAACGACGGCGAGCGCGCCCGCGCCGTTCTCGTTGAGCAGGCGCTCGGCGCGCGCGAGCGGGGCCGAGGGCGGGACGAAGAGTTCTTCCGAGACGGGGCGCATCACCTCGCGGACGCGCGTCCGGTGCCAGCGCTCGCGCGGCAGCCCCTTCAAATCCTTGAGCGTGAGTATGCCGTGGAGGCGTCCGTCGCGCGCGACGGTGAACGCCTCCTGCCGGTGGAGCGCGAGGACGTGATCGACGAAGTGGCCGACGGTCGAGTCCGGCTCGACCGCGAAGGCCGCCGTCATCGCGTCGCCGGCCGTGCTCAAGCTCTTGCGCCGGCCCGTGACGGCGCGCGCCGCGTCGAAGAGGAAGAGGCCGACGACGACGAGCCACAGCCCCTTGAAGGGGTCGCCCACCCGCCAGTAGAACCAGATTCCGAAGACGACGAACGCCCCGCCGATGAGCTGGCCGCCGAGTCCCGCGATGCGCGTCGCGTCGTCGAGTTGACCCGTCCGCTTCCAGAGGAAGGCGCGGAGCACGCGCCCGCCGTCGAGCGGGTAGCCGGGCAGAAGGTTCGACGCCGCGATGGTGAAATTCCAGAAGCCGACGATGGAGAAGGCCGCGCCGAGCGCGTCCAGCCCCGCGAGCCGCGAGAAGTAGAAGCCCGCGAGCGCCAGCACGCCGATGAGGAAGCTCGCGCTCGGCCCCGCGATGGCGATGCGGAACTCCGCGCGCGGGTTGTCGGGCTCGCGCCGGAGGCGCGTCAGCCCGCCGAAGGGGTGGAGCACGATCTCGTCGCTCTCTATCCCTTCGGCGCGCGCGAGCAGCGCGTGCGAGAGTTCGTGGCCGAAGATGGAGAGGAAGAGCGCGAAGGTCGTCAGCACGCCCGCCACCCACGACGCGACCGCGCCGAGTTTGACGAACTGCGTGAGCGGCGTCCCCTCGCCGAAGCTCGCCGCGATGACCCACGCCGACAGCGCGAAGACCGCGAACCAGCGGTAGTCGATGCGCACGGGGATGCCCGCCACGCGCGCCACCTGTATCTGCCTGCGGAAGAGCCGGAGTAGGTTCATAAAAGAGTAGACAGCAGGCAGCCGCTTCGCGTTCCACACGTCAAAGAGTTAGCGCGCTCCCGGCGTAATGGGCTGCGCTAAAGCTCTTAACTACCCGCTGCCATCTGCCTGCCGCCTACTTTCTCATTCAAACGCCCCGGCCGCCTCGTCGAGTTCGTCGAGCAGGTGCGACTGGTCGTTGCGGGAGACGCGGCGGAGCAGCAGCGGCTCGTCGAAGAGTTGCGAGAGGCCGTTGACGATGGCGTAGCGCGGCTCGTTGGGCAGGCGCGTCCGGAGCTTGGTCTCGCGTTCGAGGAATTCGGTCATGCCGTCGAGGAGCGCGCCGCCGCCCGTCAAAATCAAGCCGCGGTCGTAGATGTCGGCGGCGACCTCGGGCTGCAACTCCGCGAGCGCGCGGTTGACGACGCGCGACAGGCGCTGGACGACGCCCGAGGCGGCGAGGCAGACCTCCTCGCTCGTCACCTCCACCGCGCGCGGCGAGCCCGACTGCACGTCGCGCCCCTTCACGCTCACCGAGCGCGAAGGGTTCGCCGGCTCGATGGCCGAGCCGAGCTCCTTCTTCAAGGTCTCGGCCGTCGGCGCGCCGATGATGAGGCCGTGGTGGCGGCGCAGGCGGTCGATGACCGCCTCGTCGATGTCGAAGCTCCCGACGCGCTCGGCCTGCGCGTAGACGATCATGCCGCGCGCGACGACCGCCACGTTCGTCGTCCCGCCGCCGATGTCCACGACCGCCGACGCGTTCTTGTCCTCGACCGAGACGCCCGCGCCGATGGCCGCCGCCAACCCCTCCTCGACCATGTAGACGCGGCCGATGTGCGCGGACTCGGCGGCGGCGAAGAGCGCGCGCTGCTCGACCTGCGTGATGCCGGAGAGCACGCTCATCACGGCGCGGCGGCTGAAGTGCGAGATGCCGCTTCGCGCGCGCCGGACGAACTGGTCGAGCATGCTCTGCGTCCGCTCGAAGTCGGCGACGACGCCGTCCACCAGAGGGTAGACGAGCGACACGTCGCGCGCCTCGCGCCCGAGCATGTCGTGCGCCTCGCGCCCGACGGCGACGGCCTCGCCCGAAATCTTGTTGACGGCGACGACGGCCGGCTCGTCCACGACGACGCCGCGCCCGCGCACCGCGATGATGACCGAGGTCGAGCCGATGTCGATCGCCATCGAGTCGGAGACGAGGTCGCGCCACCCTTGCAGGGAGAAGAGCGAGCGCCGGCTGCCCGTGAATGAGTTTGAAGACATAGTTAAGTGATGGGCGGCGGGCGACGGGTGACGAATGACGAGTCGAAGGCAAGCCGCCTTAACTCGTCACTCATCGCTCGTCACTGCGCGCTTAGCGCTTGCCTCCAGTCCACCTCGAAGATGGGGACGGGCTGGACGCGGTTCTTGACGGTGATGGGCGTGCGCGGGCGGAACTCGCAGCCCGCCCCGGCGGCCGCGCGCGCCGTGGCGTCGCTCAGGATGATCTGGCCGGGCAGCGCGTTCTGCTCCAGCCGCGCCGCGAGGTTGACCGTGTCGCCGATGGCGGTGTACTCCGAGCGGCGCTCCGACCCGATGTAGCCCACGGTGGCGACGCCGGTGTGGAGCCCGATGCCGATGGCGATCTCCGAGAGCTTGTCGGCGCGCAACTGCTCGTTGATGCCCTCCATCCGGCGCTGCATCTGGACGGCCGCCGAGACGGCGTTGCAGGCGTCCTCGGGCGTCGCGGTCGGCGCGCCGAAGAGCGCCATCAATCCGTCGCCGAGGTACTTGTCGAGCGTGCCGCCGTGGCCGAAGACCACGTCCGACATCGCCGTGAAGTAGTTGTTCAAAAGCTGGACGACGCGGTCGGGCGCCGCGTTCTCCGAGAGCCGCGTGAAGCCGCGGATGTCGGCGAAGAGCACGGTCAGCGTCTGGTTGACGCCGCCGAGCTTGAACGAGTCGGGGTTTTCGAGAATCTGCTTGACGACGTACTCGGGGAGGAAGCGGCTGTAGTTGGCGCGCGCCACCTCCTCGCGCGCGAGGCGGGCGTGCGAGCGCGCGTTCTCGACCGCGACGGCCGTCTGCGCGGCGACGGCGCTCACCAATTCGAGGTCGTCGCGCGTGAACGAGGTGAAGGGGTCGAGCCGGTCGGCGTAGAGCGCGCCGTGGACGCGCGTGTCGGCGATGAGCGGCGCGCAGATGGTCGAGTGCACGCCCTGCGCGACGATGGAGTGGACGCCGGCGAACTCCATGTCGGCGGCCGCGTCCTGCGACAAGAGCGCCTGACGCTCGCGCATCACCTTGCGCGTGATGGTGCGGCCGATGGGCTGCTTGCGCGCGTGCGCGGCGCGCGTCTCGTCGCGCACGCGCATGGCGACGACGACGAGGTCTTCGTCCCCCTCGCCGCGCCGCGCGTCGTCGCTTAAGAGCGCGACGACGCGGTCGGCCGGCGTCGCGCTGAAGATGACTTCGCAAGCCTTCTCGAAGATGGGGTCGAGGTCGAAGACCGAGCCGAGGGTCTTCGACATCTCGTAGAGCAGCGCGAGAATCTTGGCCTTGCCGCGCAACTCTTCAAGCTCGGCGCTGGCGGCGGCGGCCGAGGCGGCGGCGCGCTCGGTCGTGGCCGGCCCCGTCAAGGAGGGCGCGCCGAGCGCGGCGCGGATCACGTCGTTGGCCGAGACGAGCATCTGCGTGTGGCCGAGCGGCTTGTCCTCGAAGCGCGCTTCCGGCTCGGCCGCGGGGCGCTCGTCGGCGAGGTCGAGGCGCAGGCGGCTCGCGCCGATCTGCACCACGTCGCCGTCGCGCAGGGGGTGTTCGAGCCGCTGCTCGCCGTTGACGAAGACGTGGTTGGCCGAGAGCTTGCCGTCCACGCTCCCGTCAACGAGGACGTAGGAGCCGGCCGTGTGCCGGACGTGCGCGTGGTAGCGCGAGGCGCGCGGGTCGTTGAGAACGACGCGGTTGTCCGGCGCGCGCCCGATGGTGCAGACGCCCTGCGGCGTGAGTGGCAATTGCCAAACGCGCCCGCCGGCGTCCGTGATGTGCAGAAGAGCCATACGCTCCCGAAACCCTTTGAAGAGGAGAACCCTGACGCGAAATTCTACATGCAAACTCCGACGGGTGACAACGCAAAGGGGGTCGGAGCGGCGCGTCCGAAGTTATTTGTTAAGACCCGCGTAACCTCCGATTCAGAAATGTGTGGTATACGGTTCATGGCGCGCCCCGGCGTCGCCGCTTTTCCCGCGGGACATTCAAATTCTGACGGCACTCTTCACCGAAAGGACTAGTTACATGCGCCAGATGATTCTCCGCGCGGCCGCGCTGTGCGCGCTCGCCGCCGCGTCCGCCGCGCCCGCCCGAGCGCAGACGCCCGCCCCCGCAACGGCGGCGGCCGGCCCCGAAACACACGCGCGCGCGGGCGCGACCACGACCGCGGCGCCGCCGCAGGTCAAGCCGGCCGGCGGACTCTTCGCCCTCGAAGACGTGGAGCGGCAGTTGCGCGAGCAGCGCGAGGAGATCGAGCAGCTCCGCGCCGCCGTCCGCGAGCAGTCGCGCCTCATCGGCGAGCTGCGCACGCGCGTCGAGGGCGCCGAGCGCGCCGCCTCGTCGCCGGCGTCGCGTGCGGGCGAGGCGGCTGTCGTCCGCGACGCGTCCTACGCGCCCGCCGGGGCCGACGCGCAGGACACGCCGGGCAAGGAGCCGGCGCAAGGGTTCGAGGGGCGTCTGACGCGCGCCGAGGAGCAGGCGAAGAAGACGAGCGAGGCGGTCGCCCGGCAGATCGGCAACATGACCTTCAGCGGCGACCTGCGCGTCCGCTACGAGGCGCTCTACGGGCAGCAGAACGCCGTGGCGAACCCCGACAACCCCGGCACGCTCGGCAACGAGCTGACGCCGCGCCACCGCATGCGCCTGCGCGCGCGCTTCGGCGTCAAGGGCAAGGTCGGCGACCAGTTCGATTGGGGCCTGCGCTTCGCCTCCGGCAGCTTCGCCGACGTTAACTCGACCAACCAGACGCTCACGGACTTCTACTCGCGCAAGCCGCTCACGCTCGATCAGGCGTACGTCACCTACAGGCCGAAGCGGCTCCCCGGCTTCTCCGTCCAGGGCGGCAAGTTCGACGCCTCCTGGACGCGCACAGAGATGACCTGGGACAACGACGTGTCGGCCGAGGGGCTGATGGAGACCTACGAGCGCAAGTTCGAGAAGTCGGCCTTCAAGAGCTTCGCGCTTCAGGCGTGGCAGCTCCCGACGCTCGACCGCAACGCCGCCTTCGTCCTCGGCGCCGACGGCCGCGTAGACCTCGAAGCGTCGGGGCGCGCGGGTCGCGACCTCGCGCTCTTCGGCGCGCAGGCGCGCACCGAGTTCGCGCCGTGGAAGCGGGCCTCGCTCAAGCTCTCGGCCGCAGACCTCTACTGGATGGGGACGCAGTTCATCACGCCCGCGCAGTTCTTCGGGCCGAACGTCTCGTTCCCCGTCACGGTCGTCATCCCGGCCTCGGGGGCGACGCCGGCGCGCACCGTCACGACGCAGGTCTCGATCCCGCGCGAGATGCTGGTGACGGGGAACGCCAACCTCGGCTTCTCGACCGCGACCTCGAACGCGGTCAACCGCGACGGCCGCCTCTCGTCGGGCTTCAACATGGTGGACTTGGTCGCGCGCCTCGACCTGACGCACAGCGCGAAGTGGCCCGTGATGCTCCTCTTCAACTTCGTGACGAACACGCAGACGCACGACGTGGTGACGGCCGGCCCCGGCGGCGCCGACCTGCTGCTGCGCAACGACGAGGGGCAGGGCTACTGGGTCGAAGGTCAGGTCGGGAAGGACGTTCTGCGGCTCGGCGTGGACAAGATCGCGCGGGGCGACGCGGTCTTCAACTACACCTTCATGCGCATCGAGAAGGACGCGGTGCTGACGCCCTTCAACTTCAGCGACATCGGGCAGCAGTCGGACGTGCGCGCGCACCGCTTCATCGCGGCCTACGCCGTAGACCCGCGCGTCACCATCTCGCTCACCGGCCTCTTCACGCAGCGCCCCAACGGCCTGCTCGGCGTCTTCGGCCAGACGCCGCCCGGCTCGCTCAACCGCACGCTGTCGCGCATCCAGCTCGACACCATCCTGCGCTTCTGAACCCGACTCGGATTCGGAGGGTGGAGGGATTTAACGCGGAGGCGCGGAGAATTTGAGATCTCAAATTCTCCGCGCCCCTTTCTGCGCCCGGCCGCCGGCGTTCGGGCGATAAAGCGACTCAGTTGTCCTTAAAATACTGCGCTGTCAGGCGGGGCGAATGGGGGTAGAATCCGTCCACATCCGAAAGGAGGCCAGGACGTGTTGACCCGGACGCTTCTCCTCTTCGCGCTTCTGCTCTCGGCCGCGCCGCCCGGCGCCGGCCAGTCGCCCGCGCCGCAAAGCCCGCCCGAGAAGGCGGCGCCCGCCGTACAAAAGGATGACGCCGGCGCCGCGCAAAAGTCCGGCGACGACGAGGCGGAAGCCGCGCGCCGGCGCGAGACCCTGCTCGCGGATTTGCGCGCGCTCGAATCCGAATCCAAAGAACTCCTGAAGCCTCTGGACGCGGCCTCCGCCCGCGCGGAGGTCGCCGCCGCCGCGTGGACGCTCGACCGCGAGTGGGGCAAGTCGCTCCTGCGCGAGGCGCTCGCGCTCACCTTCCCCGCCGAAGTAGACCGCGCGCGGCTGCGCGAACGCGCGATAGGCGCGGCGCTCCAACCCGGCCCCGCCGAGGACGGAGCGCGCCGCCGCATCCGCCGCCGCGTCTTCCAGCTCGCCGCGCGCGACCGCGAGTTCTCGCGCGAACTGGGCGAGCTGGCGGCGCGCGAGTTGGGGCAGGTCGAGGCGGCCGAGCGTTACGGCGCGCTGGCCGACGCGGCGGTCGCCGAAGGGAGGCTCGAAGAGGCGGCCGACTTGACAATGCGCGCGGCCGAGGCCGAGCCGACGCTCATCAACGTCGGCGACGCCATCAACCGGCTCGCGACGCGCGACCGCGCGGCGGCCGACCGCCTCACCATCGCCTACATCGAACTCCTGCGCCGGCTCCCGCTCTCGGTCTTCACCGAGCGCAACCACACGAATTTGCGCGTGCCGCTCAGCTTCGCCTGGATGCTCCGGCCGCAGGATCAGCCGTCCCCCGGCGCCTCCGCCGCCCCGCCTCCGCCGCCCCCTTCGCGCGAAGTCGTGCGCGCCTACGCCGCCTTCGTCATCGACACGATGACCCGCATCGAGCAGGCGGGCGGCGACCTCTCGCGGATGCACATCTTCGTCACCCTTCTCTGGCCGCACATGATGCAGTACGCGCCCGAGTTCGCCGCGCCGCTCGCGCAGCTCGAACGCGCCGCCCGCCGCCCCGGCCAACCCGCCCCCCAGCTCCACACCTACGCCAGCATCGAGGCCCGGGGCGCCGGGCGCTACGAGGAGCGGCTGAAGATCGCGCGGCAGACCAAAGACCCGCTCGACCTGGAGATGGCCGCCTCCGCCGCGATGTCGCGGCAGGATTTCGACGAGGCGCGCAAGCTCGTCGGGATGTTGAATGACGGCGAGTTGAAGTCGCAGCTCACCGAGCAGGTCAACGCGAAGGAGTCGCTGCACCTGCTCGGCGCGGGCGACCTCGCCGGCGCCGAGAGGCTCGCGCGGCAGTTGAACGGCGTCGCCTCGATCCTGCAAGTCTACCCGCCGCTCCTGCGCCGGCTGGCGAAGGAGGCCGACGCGGGTCGCGCCGGCCTGCTCGCCGACGAGGCCGCACGCCGCCTGCGCGCCTCGGCCGAGCGCGGCAACGCCAACGACACCTTCACCCCGACGCTGCTCGCGCCGGTCGCCGCCTCCATCCGCCTCTACAAGCAGACGCGCGCGCTCGAAGCCCTGAGCGAGTTGGCGCTCGCCGTCGAGCCGGCCGCGCCGCACGTCGCGCTCGACCTGCTCGACGCGCTGGTCGAGACCGCGCAGAAGGCGCGCGTCACCTCCGAGCTGGGCAACCCGAACTTCAACCCCGAAGCCTTCGCGCGCCTCTCGGCGGCCGACGCGGGGCGCGCGCGCTCGGCCGCCGCGCGGCTCGAAGACCGTCTGCAAAGGCTCTCGGCGCTCGCCGCCGTCTGCCGCGGCGAGGCCGAGCGGCCGCAAAGAAACACGCCGCGCTAAGAGTCAGCGGGTCGAACACTCCCGGCGGTGAACGTGCGGCGGACGGTTTTTGCGGCGGGCGCGGGCGGTTTCCGTTGCAATTTCGACAAGAAATTTGTCGTGACTTTGGGCGCGAATCCTACACCTTGACCCATGTGGGTACGCCTTGTTACACTTTCGTTAGATTTACGAACCGCCGTAGCCGCGGCGCTCCATCCCCTCAAGGGAGCCCCCAACCCGACCTTGCGTACGCGGCCTTGTTTTTTTGCAGCACAGGAGGTGTGTGGTGGGTTTCAAAGTCGGCCAGAAAGTTGTCTACCCCAATCATGGCATCGGCACCATCGAACGCATAGAGCAGAAACAGATCGGAGCGACGTCCCTTCCCTTCTATACGCTCCGCCTTGCCTCGACCAACTCCATCGTTCTCGTCCCCGTCGCCAACGCCGGCGAAGTCGGGCTTCGTTCCCCCATCAGCTCGGGCGAGTGCGACATGCTCATCAAGCACCTCTCCGACGACTTCCGCGGCGCCGCCAACGACTGGAAGGATCGCTTCAAGGAATTCTCCGACAAGATGCGCACGGGCGACGTCTTCGAGGTCGCGGAAGTCTTGAAGAACCTGACCTACCTGAGCCACCTCAAGCCGCTCTCGTTCCGCGAGCAGCGGATGCTTGAGCGCGCCCGCTACCTCGTCGTCTCCGAGCTTGCGGCCGTCTGCCGCCAGCCCGAGTGCAACGTCGAGCCCCGCGTCACCGAGGCGCTGGCGCGCGCCTGCGCCCGCCACGAGCGCCGCCCCGCGCGCGCGCGCGTCGCCGCCGGCGCCGCCGCCGGCCACTAAGCCGACAAGCCGTTTCAAATAGACGCACGCTCCGCGGGAATGCTCCCCATCCCTCCGGCGGACTTGTCTCCGCGCGCCCGTCACGGGAAGAAGTAGTCAGTAGTCAGTAGGGAAAACGAAGGCGGCGCGCCCGGTTTAATAACCGCGACGCGCCGCCTGTCTTTCTACTGACTACCGTCTACTGCCTACTCTCTTACCAGACCTGGCAGCGCTCCTTGTCGGGGCGCACCATCCGGTCGCCGGCCTTGCACTGGAAGGCGGCGGCGAACTGCGGCATGTTCGAGAGCGGGCCGTTGACGCGGAAGCGCCCGAGCGGGTGCGGGTCGGACTGCGTGACGAGCCGCGCGAACTCGGGCCTGTCCTTCGACGCCCAGACCTGCGCCCAGCCGAGGAAGAAGCGCTGCTCGGGCGTGAAGCCGTCGATGTTCGCCGGGCGCGGCTTGCCCTGAAGCGACTTCTGGAACGCCTCGTAGGCCACGGTCAGCCCGCCGAGGTCGGCGATCGACTCGCCCGAGACGAGCTTGCCGACGACGTTCAAGCCCGGCTCGACCTCGAAGGCCGAGAACTGGTTGACGACGCACTCGCCGCGCGCCTGGAAGTTCTTCAGGTCGTCGGGCGTCCACCAGTCCTTGAGGTTCCCCTGAAGGTCGAACTTCGCGCCCTGGTCGTCGAAGCCGTGCGTGATCTCGTGGCCGATGACCGCGCCGATGGCGCCGTAGTTGATGGCGTCGTCGGCCTCGGGGTTGAAGAAGGGCGGCTGAAGGATGCCGGCCGGGAAGACGATCTCGTTCATCAGCCAGTTGTTGTAGGCGTTGACGGTGGGCGGCGTCATCCCCCACTCGCCGCGGTCAACCGGCTTGCCGATCTTGGCGAGGTCGCGCGCCTGCGTGAACTCGCTCGCGCGGATGAGGTTCGCCGCGTAGGACTCGCGCGTCACGTTGAGGCGCGAGTAGTCGATCCACTTGTCGGGGTAGCCGATCTTCTGCTTGAAGGCGGCGAGCTTGGCGATGGCGGCCTTGCGCGTCTCGTCGCTCATCCAGTCGGCCTTCTGCACGCGCTGGTTGAAGGCGGCCAGCAGGTTCGAGATCATCGTCTGCATCCGCGCCTTCGACTCGGGCGTGAACGCGCGCGCGACGTAGACCTGCCCCAGCGCCTCGCCGAGGTTGGCGTCGGCCGAGGACGTGCAGCGCCGCCACAGCGGGAGCTGCTCCTTGCTCCCCGAGAGCGTCTTGCTGAAGAAGTTGAAGTTCTCGGTCTCGAACTTCGACGAGAGCGCGCCGGCCGCCGCGTGGACGAGGTGCCAGCGGAGGTAGGTCTTCCAGTCGGCGACCGGCACCTCGACGAGCATCTTGTCGGCGGCCTGGAAGAATTCGGGGTGCGCGACGTTGATGGTCATGTCCCTCGGCAGACCCAACCCGGCGAAGTAGTCCGGCCACGAGAAGTTCGGCGTGAGCTTCGCGAGGTCGGCCGCGCCCATCAGGTGATACTGCTTCGAGAAGTCGCGCAGGCTGACGGGGTCGCGCGAGTTCTGCGCGAGCCGCGTCTCGATGGCCATCACGGTCTGCGCGTTCTTCGCCGCCTGCTCGGGGCTGTCGCCGAGGAGCGCGAACATGTTCGTCACGTGCTGGACGTAGTCGGCGCGCAGCTTGACCGACTTCTCGTCGGTCTTGGTGTAATACTCGTTGCTCGGCAGCGAGATGCCGCCCTGCCCGGCGAAGCCGATGACCATCGAGCTGTTCTTGAGGTCGGGGAGCGAGCCGAAGCCGAAGAGGCCGGGCAAGCCCGCCTTGTGGAACTCGGTGACGAGGGCGCCGAGGCCCTTCACGTCGGAGACCTTGTCGATGCGCGCGAGGTACGGCGTGAGGGGCTTGGCGCCCTCGGCCTCGCGCCTGGTCGTGTCCATGCAGGTGGCGTAGAAGTCGCCGACCTTCTGCTCGACCGAACCGGACTTGGCGCCGGTCTTCTTCGCGGACTCTTCGAGGATCTCGTGCAGCGTCTTGCGGTTGTTCTCGGCGAGCATGACGAAGCTGCCCCACGTCGGGTAGGCCGCCGGGATTTCGGTCGTCTTGAGCCAGCCGCCGTTGGCGAACTGGTAGAAGTCGTCGCAGGCGGCGGCCGTCTCGTCCATGCGCGCCTTGTCGAAGCCGCGGCCGTTCTTGCCGCCGGTCTGCGCGAAGGCGGCCAGCGCCAGCAGACACGCGGCGAGCGCGGCCGTCGCGGCGCGGAGGTTAAAAAAACGCATAAGTGGGCTCCTTCTTTCTAAAACCTGAAGTCTGCGGGGGACAATTCCGGTTGACGGTTTCATCCAGATTAATACGCGCCGGGCGCGTCTTGTCAAACGCGCGACCCTCGGCCTACCCGACCCAAGCCAGCCCGTCGGGCGCCCGGCCGGTCTGGACGGTGCCGGCGACCGTGAGCGTTTCGAGGTCGATGGCGGTGACCTTGCCCGTCGCCATCGAGGCGACGAAGGCGCGGCGCGAGTCGGACGAGACGGCGATGCCGACCGCGGCCTCGCCCACGGCGAAGCGCTTCAACTCCTTGCGCGTCGCGGCGTCGAAGACGACGAGGTCGCCGGTGCTCGGGCTGGAGATCAGCACGCGCTTGCCGTCGGGCGTGAACTTGATGCGGATGGGCATCCCGCCGGCCTTGAAGGTCTCCTTGACCTTGTTCGTCTCGGTGTCGATGACCGAGACGCCGCCGTCGTCGTTGTGCCCGACCCACAGCTCGCGGCCGTCGGGCGAAACGTCTATGCCCTCGGGCTTGGGCCCGACGGCGACGTGCGTGATGCGCGGCGGCGGGCCCGGCTGCTCCTGTCGGTCGAGCTCGATGACCGAGGCCGTGTTCGAGAAGATGTTGGCCGTGTAGACGACCGGGCGCTTCGGGTGCAGGACGAGCATGTGCGTGATGAGCTGGCCGGAGCCGACGACTAAATCGACCTTGTCGGCCGCCGGGTCGTAGCGCGCGACGACGCGCGCCAGCTCCGAGGTGAAGTAGACTTTGCCGCCGCGCTCGGCCAGCCCGTGCGGGCGCCAGAACGGCCCGAGGTCAACGCGCCTCGTCTCCTTGCGCGCGACGAGGTCGATGACGGAGAGGCTGTTGCCCGGCTTCTCCGCGCCGTAGTTCGAGACGTAGGCCGTGCGCCCGTCGGCCGAGACGACCACCTCGTGCGGCCCGTCGCCCGTCGGGATGCGCGCCACCACCTGCATCGTCGCGGGGTCTACGACGGCGAGCGTGTTCTCGGCCTTGTTGAGGACGAGCAGCGACTGCTTTAGCTGCGGCGCCTGGCTCGGCGTCTGGTTCGGCGCCTGCGCGCGCGCCGTCCCGCCGGGCCGGAACGCGGGGTCGCCGAGCATCAGCATCAGCGCCAGCGCCGCCAGAGTGCGCGCGTAAACTCTCCAACGTGCTTGCGTCATCAACGTCGTCTCCGTGTTGCGGGTTTCGGGGTGGCCGGCCGGCGCGGGAACGAGAACGAGGCCGCCGACTGCGTAGTGTTTACGGGGGAGTTCGGCGGACGGTTTCCGCGCCGAGGGGTTTTGTGACGAGCCGCCCGGTTCCCGTGCCGAGAGGGACGAAACTAAGGACGAAGTCAGAACCGCCTGCGGTAGCGGGCGGGTGTGTGCTGCGGCAAAGGCCCGCGCCGCGCAACACCGACCCGTCCGCTACCGCGGGCGGTCCTGACAGTTATTTCCCGCGGAGCTTCTTCCACGCCTCGACGTAGCGCGCGGCGTTGGGGTTCTGCTCGTTCCAGCGCGGCTCCTGCGCGGAGTCGGCGATGAGGAGCGCGGCGCGGCCGACGGCGCGCGCGACGCGGGCCATGTTGGCGTAGTCGATCTTCTGCCACTCGTCGCCCACGTCGTGGTAGTCGGGGAACTGGAAGGCGACGCCGGCCGTGTGCGCGGGGACGCCCGCGTCGGCGAGCGACTGGTTGTCGCTGCGCGAGAAGTAGGCGTCCGACTTCGTCGGGTGCTTGTAGACTCTCACGCCCTCGGCCTCGCCCGCGCGCCGGATGATGTCGCCGACCTCCGAGTAGTCGAAGCCGGTGACGGCGAGCGTGCCGACCTGCGGCCCCTCGCTGTCGTCGGTGCGCCCGATCTGCTCCATGTTCACCTGCGCGACCGTCTTCTCAAGCGGCACCAGCGGGTGGCGGCCGTAGTGGCGCGAGCCGACGAGCCCCAACTCCTCCCCGAAGAAGGTCAAAAATAGGATCGAACGCTTCGGGCGCTTCGGGAGCTTCGAGAGCGCCGACGCCAGCTCGACGACGCCCACCGTGCCCGAGCCGTCGTCGTTCGCGCCGTTGTTGATGCAGTCGGCCTTCGCCGGGTCGCAGTTCTCCTTCAACCCGATGTGGTCGTAGTGCGCCGAGACGATAACGTAAGTGTCTTTGAGCACGGGGTCTGAGCCGCGCAGGATGCCGGCGACGTTGCGCAGGCTCGCGGGCGTCTCGGTCGGCGGCGGGATGTGCGCGTCGAGCGAGAGCGCGCCCGCGCCCTCGGGCAGGGAGTCGTAGAAGCGCGCCGCCTCCGCGCCGCGGACGACGAGGAGCGGCGCGGCCTGCGCGGTGCCGAGCGGCGACCCGGGCGCGCCCGCCTCGGGGTCGAACAGGCGCGGCGCGGACGCCCCGCGCGCACGCTCCGTCCTGCGGTCGAAGGCGACGACGAGCGGGGCGCCGAGCGCGCGCATCCGCGTCATGAATTCGTTCTCTTCGCGCAGGAGCCGGAAGGCGGCCTCCTGTTGGCCGCGCGGGAAGGCTGGGAACTCCGTGACGACGACGCGCCCGCCGACCTGTTCGGCCGTGAGCTGCGCCGCCTTGTCGTAAGCGACCTTGACGAGCCGCGCGCCGCTCAGGTTCAGCTCGGAGTCGGGCGCCCAGAAGGAGAAGCCCGCGACCGCGAAGCCGACGCCGAGCTGCTCGGGCCGGACGGCGGGCGCGGGCGAGGCGCCGCCCGCGAAGCTCAGCCGGACGCCGGCCGTGTCGCGCGACGAGAGCCGCCAGTTCGCGGTCTGGAAGTAGCCGCCGCCGACCGGCTCAAGCCCCGCGCGGCGGAACTGCGCGGCGATGTACTCGGCGGCGATGTCCAGTCCACGCGAAGGCGTCCTCCGCCCTTCGAGCGCGTCCGACGAGAGGAACGACAGGTGCCCGCGCATGCTCTCGGCCGTGACGCCTTCGAGCGCCGCGCGCCACTCCGCCGGCTCGGCCTGCGCGCGCGCGGCGCTCGTCTGCGTCTTTGAGCCGGCGGCGCGACGCGGCCGCGCGGACGCCCCCCGGCGAGTCGGCGCGGACGCCGCGCCGTAAATCGGCGCGGCGCACGTCGAGACCAACAGGAGCACGAACGCCAGCGAGACTCTCGCCATGCGTCCGCCCCTCGAACTCTTCACACGCACGCGCCGCGCACTCATTCGACCTTCACCCCGCGCCAGAAGGCGACCCGGCCCTTGATCTCCTTCGCCGCGTCCGACGGCTCCGGGTAGTACCACGCCGCGTCACTGTTCACCTCGCCGCCCGCCAGCACGTCGTAATAACTAGCCGTCCCCTTCCACGGGCAGACCGTGTGCGTCCCGCTCTCGCGGAAGTGCTCGCGCCTGAGCGACGCCGCCGGGAAGTAATGATTCCCCTCGACGACCACCGTCTCCCCGCTCTCCGCCAACACCTCACCCTTCCACGTCGCTCTCATATTTTGCCCCGCCTCACTTTCCTAAACGATACAGACGATACACGCCGTACAGGACGCACAAGGCGCCGGCCGCGACCATGAAGGCGACGACCGGCTCGTTGCCGCGCGGGATGTTCCCCCATTTGAAGACCGCGACTCCGGCGAGGATGACGCCTAAGAATATCGGCCCCCACGCGCGGACGCGGCGCTGAACCTCCGCCGCCTCGCCGGTCATTGCGCCCCTCGCGGCCGCCGCGCGGCGCGCCCTCTTCAGCCAGAAGATGAGCAGGAGCCATGCGGCGAAGAGGCCGCAGATGGCCGCCCACTCGGAGACGTTTCTCTCGCCGGCCATGCCGCCCCTCACCCGCGCGTGAGTTGGCGGTACTTGATGCGGTGCGGCTGCGTGGCGTCTTCGCCGAGGCGGGCGCGCTTGTCCTCTTCGTACTCGGTGAAGTTGCCCTCGAACCAGTAGACGCGGCTGTCGCCCTCGAAGGCGAGGATGTGCGTGGCGATGCGGTCGAGGAACCAGCGGTCGTGGCTGATGACGACGGCGCAGCCGGGGAAGTTCTCCAGCGCCTCTTCCAAAGCGCGCATGGTGTTCACGTCGAGGTCGTTCGTCGGCTCGTCGAGCAGGAGGACGTTGGCGCCCTCCTTCAACATCTTGGCGAGGTGGACGCGGTTGCGCTCGCCGCCCGAGAGCGCGCCGACCTTCTTCTGCTGGTCGGAGCCCGAGAAGTTGAAGCGGCCGACGTAGGCGCGCGAGTTGACCTCACGCGGCCCGAGCTTGATCGTGTCCGACCCGCCCGAAATCTCCTCCCAGATGCTCTTCTCCGGGTCGAGCGTGCGCGACTGATCGACGTAGCCGAGCTGGACGGTCTCGCCGACGCGGATGTCGCCGGCGTCGGGCCGCTCCTCGCCCGTGACCATGCGGAAGAGCGTGGTCTTGCCCGCGCCGTTAGGGCCGATGACGCCGACGATGCCGCCCGGCGGAAGCCGAAACGTCATCCCCTCGACGAGCAGGCGGTCGCCGTAACCCTTCGAGACGCCGTCGGACTCGATGACGACCGCGCCGAGGCGCGGCCCCGGCGGGATGTAAATCTCAAGCTCGCGCGCGCGCTGCTCGTTCTGCTGGGCGAGCAGCGACTCGTAAGAGTTGATGCGCGCCTTGGACTTGGCGTGGCGCGCCTTGGGCGCCATGCGTATCCATTCCAGCTCGCGCTCCAGAGTCTTCTGCCGCTCGGTCTCCTGCTTCTCCTCGCGCCGCAGACGCTCCTGCTTCTGTTCGAGCCACGACGTGTAGTTGCCCTTCCAGGGGATGCCCTCGCCGCGGTCGAGTTCGAGAATCCAGCCGGCGACGTTGTCGAGGAAGTAGCGGTCGTGCGTGACGGCGATGACGGTGCCCGCGTACTGCTGCAAGTGCTGTTCGAGCCACGCGACCGACTCGGCGTCGAGGTGGTTGGTCGGCTCGTCCAAGAGGAGGATGTCGGGCTTCATCAGGAGCAGGCGGCAGAGCGCGACGCGGCGGCGCTCGCCGCCCGAGAGAACCTTGACGGGCGTCTCGCCCGGCGGGCAGCGCAGCGCGTCCATCGCCATCTCAAGGCGCGAATCCAAGTCCCACGCGTCGAGCGCGTCGAGGCGCTCCTGCACCTCGCCCTGTCGTTCGAGGAGCTTGTTCATGTCGTCTTCCGACATCTCCTCGCCGAAGCGCGCGTTGATCTCGTCGAACTCTTTGAGCAGCGAGACGGTCTCCGAGACGGCCTCCTCAATCGTCTCGCGGACGGTCTTCGACTCGTCGAGCCGCGGCTCCTGTTCGAGGTAGCCGATGCGGTAGCCGGGCGAGAGCACGGTCTCGCCGGTGTAGCCCTTGTCCGCGCCCGCGATGACGCGCAGGAGCGTTGACTTGCCCGAGCCGTTCAAGCCGATGACGCCGATCTTCGCGCCGTAAAAATAAGAGAGGTAGATGTCCTTCAGGACGGCGCGCTTGTCGTAATGGCGGCTGACGCCGACCATCGAGTAGATGATTTTGTTGGGCTGTGTGCTCATTTCAGACGTGCGTATTCCTTCGTGGTTTGTTACGGGTTTGAGGCTTACAAGGTACGACAGGCGCGGGCGAATCTCAAACGCGGAGGGCGGACGCGGCGCGGGTTCCGGCCGGGCTTACCGCGGCGGTTTGACTTCGAGAACGTTGTTGACGTTGCCGGCCTCGTCCTCGGCGGTGTCGGGGTTGGAGGGGTCGAGCAGCCAGTCGCCGTCCACGATGAACTTGTAGCGGTAGACGCCGGGGTCGAGTTCGACGCGGCAGACCCAGTCGCCGCCCTCGCGGCCGAAGACGAGCTGCGACTGGTGCCAGTTGTTGAAGGTGCCGGTGAGGACGACGAGCGACGCCTCCGCGTAGCCCTTGAGCCTGAAGGTCGTGTTGCCCTTCAGGCTCGGGGCGGGGAGTTCGACGCGGCGCGCCGTGTAAGGCTCGCCCTCGTAGAAGAAGGTGAGCGTCGTGACGCGCCCCTCGTCGTCGCGGCCGAAGCTGACGGGCTTGCCCTCAAGCTCGTCGGTGAAGGCGCCCCGGCGCGCGCGCGACAGGCGGCGCTTTTTGGCCTGCGACGGCTTCACCCACAACTCGCCGCCTTCGAGCGTCACGTCGAGCGTCGAGACGGGAATCAGCCCCACCTCCAGCTCGTAACGCCCCGCGTACTCCTTGAGCGACGGGGAGGCCGGCTTCGGCCTCCCCTCGGTCTTCGCGCCCGCCTGCCCCGCGCCGAACGCGCACGCGGCGGCGAGGTGGAGCGCGAACGCGGCGGTGAACGCACGGCGTGCGAGAGTCTTGAACATCGCCGTTCCCTTGTTGTCGTCGTCGGACTTCAGTACTGCCAGTTGACGTTGACGAAGCCCGTGCCCGACGTGGGGACGGTGTAGCTGTGGTTGGCGCCGGCCTCCCAGGTGACTGCTCCGTTCGCGGCGATCTTGATGAACTTGAACTGGATGGTCTGGCCGGCGGGGACGCTGACGTTGAGGAACCAGTTCGGGTAGTTGGGCGAGAGCATCGGGCCGACGGCCGCGTCCCACGTCGTCGCCCAGTTGCTCAGCTCGACCGTGTTCCCCGTCACGAAGATGTAGTCGCCCGTCACGGTCGGCGAGGCGCTGAAGACGGTGAAGGTGACGGGGATGAGCTTCGCCGCGAGCACCGTGAACTGGATGCCGTTCGAGACCTGCGCGGACGAGTTGGTGACCGTCACCTGATAGCTCCCCTGCGTCACCGCGGGCACGGTCGCGACGATCTTGGTCGAAGACCACGAGTTGATCGTCGCCGCCGTCGTCCCGAACTTCACGGTGCCTTGCGTCGTCCCGAAGTTCTTGCCGCCGATAGTCACCTTGACGCCGGGCTGCGCCGAGGTCGGGCCGAGGGAGCCGATCTGCGGGAAGCCGCCCGTCTCGGTCGCCTGCCAGACGGCGACGCCGCCGGCGGGCAGCGAGAAGGCCGCGACGGGGTTGTTGCCGCCCGTGCCGGAAGTGACGTTGATGCTGACGCCCGAGAGCAGCCCCGTCAGGTAGTCGTTGTAGGTGCCGACGGGCAGGGAGGTGTTCAGCCCCGTGATGTTCGCCGCCGACGCCCCCTTGTTGATGGCGACGAGGACGACGTTGCCGTAGAACTTGCGCTCGTAGACGTACACGTCCGAGTTCATCCAGCGCTGCTGGTGCGAGCCGTAGGGGACGGCCGTGTTGTTGCGCCTCAGGGTCGAGAGGCGGTTCGTTAACGTGTAGGCGGTCGTCGAGGTGCTGAAGGAGTTCATCATCGGGCGGTTGTAGGGGTCGCCGCCGCCCGAGGTGTTGTCCACCAAATACTGCTCGGTGCCGTAGTAGATGCAGGGGATGCCGCGCTGCGTGAGGATGAAGGCGAGCGCCTGATGGAGCCGCGTCTGGCTGCTGTTGACGGTGGGGAAGCGCGTCATGTCGTGGTTGTCGATGAAGGTGACGAGGTCTTCGTCCCACGTGAAGTTGGACGCCTCGGCCGCGATGACGTTCTCGATCTCGGAGAAGTTGGCGTTCGAGCCGAAGACGTTCCGAATCGCCGTGTTGAGCGGGAAGTCGAGCATCGAGATGCCGCTCTTGTTGGCGTACTTGTAGGAGTCGCGGTAGAGCGGGTCGCTCGTCCCCGTCTGGTACCACTCGCCGAAGAGGAAGCTGTCCTTGTAGGTGTAGATCGAGTTGGCGAGCGAGTACTGCCAGCCCCACGTGAGGTGCTTGATGGCGTCGATGCGGAAGCCGTCCACGCCGTGATCCTGAAAGAGCTTGGCCGACGCCTTGACGTAGGCGTCCACGGTGGCGTGCTCCTGGTTGAGGTCGGCGAGGTTGAAGAGCGTGTAGTACTGCACCTGATAGCGGTCGTCCCAGTTCGAGATGTTGCCGTTGTGGTGGAAGTAGCCGTTGGTGTCGTTGGTGTAGTTGCCGACGAAGGTGCCGTTGTCGTAGAAGGCGCCGAACTCGCCCGCGTTGTCCTGCGTCGTGTGGTTGGGCGCGAAGTCGATGATGACCTTGATGCCGTTCGCGTGCGCGGCCGTGACGAGGTTGTCGAACGCCGTCCAGCCGTTCGCGGAGTCGCCCGAGTGCTCCTCGATGCGCTTGAAGTCGCGCCCCTGATAGCCGTGGTAAGAGGCCGTCGGGTTGCCGTTGCCGTCGGGGATGTTGGCGTTGAGGTTATCGACGGGCGGCGAAATCCAGATGGCGGTGACGCCGAGGCCCGCGAGGTAGGACATCTTCTGCTGGATGCCCTGAAGGTCGCCGCCCCAGTAGGCGCGCCAGTTCGTCTTGGTCGAGTCGTAGAGGCCGGAGGACTGCGGCGGGTTGTTGTTGGCCGTCGAGCCGTCGAAGAAGCGGTCGGTGATGATCTGGTAGACGACCTCGCGCTTGAAGTCGGCTCCGCGCGCGGCGGCGGGCGCGAGTGCGAAGAGCGTGAAGAGCGTCGTGAAGAGGGCGGCCGTCTTCCTCAATGGCAGTCTGGGCATGGCGGGACGAAACCTCCTTGCGGTCGGGAAAGAGACACGGGTTACGGCGCCGTTTTGCGGGCGGCGACGCGCGGCGAGGCTCACTGTTGACAAACTCCGACGGGGCGGACGGGTGAAGCTTTATCGGCGGCCGGAGTATAACGCGCGGCGGGGCGGAGGGGAAGGAGCGGTAGGCGGCAGGCAGTAGGCAGTAGAAGAAATAAAGGCGGCGCGTCCCGGTTGATAACTGAGACGCGCCGCCCGTTTCTTACCTACTGACTACTGTCTACTCAATTCTACTGCGCCGGCCTCTTGAACTTCTCGATGAGCTGTTGGAGGCCGTCGGTCGAGTTGTTGTGGCGGAACTTGTAGTAGCGTTCGAGGTCTTGGCGGAAGGCCGCGTTGGCCTGCGCGTACTGCGCGTTGCCTTCGGTGACGGCGATGGCGCGCGCGTAAGACTCGATGACCTTGTCGAGCTGCTCCTCGACGCGCTTGAGCGCGGCCGGGCGGTCGGCGGCCGCCGCGATCTGGTACTCCTTCGCGCGCAGCTCGTACACGTCGTTGTTGAGTTCGCTCAAGAGGAAGTAGACGCCGGGGTCGGGCGAGTTGAGCGCCGCCGCCTTCTCCAGCAGCCCGAGCGCCACGGGCTTCTCGTTCGCCTTGTAGGCGAGCACGCCCGTCTCGCGGTAGAGCGAGACGAGCGCCGCCTTCTTAAAGTCGGGCCAGCGCGCGGCGTCGAAGCCGGCGGGCATCTTGTCGCCTTCGAGCATCTCGATGGCCTTCGCGCCGTACTGGCGGCCGCGCGCCATGTAGGCGGTGTTGCCCTTGATGGCCTGCGACGAGGCGAGGATGGTCAGATTCTGCATCGTCGGGATGTCTTCGGGGTGCTGCGCGAGCCAGTCGGTGCCCGCCTTCATCGCCTCCTCGACCTGACCCGTATTGATGTAGCCGTTGAGGAGCGTGGCGCTGACCTGCTGCCGCTCCTCGGGGAGGCTGAAGATGTCCTGATAGGTCTGCGCCAGCGAGAGCGACTCCTGCGCGTCGGTCGCCGCGGCGACCTCGCGCGCGAGCGAGTCGGCGATCTGCTTGCGCAAACTGCTCTGCGGGTACTTCTTGACGAAGGCGGCGGCCTGCTGGAGCTTGGCGGCCGTCCCCTGCGCCTTCTCGATCTTCTGCGCCGCGTCGCGCTCGCCGCCCGAGACCTTGACCTCGGCCTGCTTGGCCGCGTCCTGCGCCGCCGCCCCGAGCGCCAGCGCGCAGACGAGCGCGCACGCCGAAATAATTCTGAACTTCATCACGTCGCTCCCCTTCCCCGAAAGATTGCTGTTTTCGATTGGCCGTCTTTGCCGTTAGGTTACACCAGAACGAAACATTGATGAAGCCGCCGCGGCGAAGGATGCACGGGCGTAAAGGACGAGGGCGGAAGGATGAAAGGAATATTGTCTTGCCTTCACCCCTCGTCCTTTACGCCCGCCCCGCGACCTCGCCGGTCTGCGTGTTGACGCGGACGCGCTCGCCCTCCTTGATGAAGAGCGGGACGCGCACCTGGAGGCCGGTCTGGAGCGTGGCGGGCTTTAAATCCCTCCCGGCGGCCGTGTCGCCTTTGACGGCGGGCTCGGTCTCGGCGACCGTCAGTTCGACGAACTGCGGGAGTTCGAGCGCGACCGCCTCGCCGTTGTACTTCAAGACCTGCACGACCAGCCCGTCGGTCAGGTAGCCGCGGTCGTCGCCGACCTGCTCGGCCGGGAGCCCGAACTGCTCGTACGTCTCCTCGTCCATGAAGTGAAAGCCGTCGCCGTCCGCGTACATGAAGGAGGCGCCCGCGTAGGCCACGTCCGGCTCCTCGAACTTCTCGCCCGTCTTGAAGCTCTTCTCAAGCACGGCGCCGGTCAGGAGGTGGCGCAGACGCGTCCGCACCATCGTCGAGGCGCCCCGCGCCGAAGGCGACGCGAACGTCACGTCCGCGACCGCGTAAGGCTCGCCGTCCACCTTAATCATCATCCGCCGCTTCAACTCGTTCGCACCGATCAGCGCCACCTCAGTCTCCCTCCACTCTTCTTAAAATCTTCCCAAAACTCCTGAATACGGGCGCAGCAGGTGTCGGAACATTCCTGCGCCGCGCGGCCGCCCGCCCGCCGAAAGCCGCGTTTTTCCCCGCGTCCCGAGCGGTACGCGCGTTGCCATTAGTGTCGGCGGGGCGCCACGCCCGCGCAAATAATCGAAGTAAGACGGAAAGGCTATCATGGGAAACAGAATCTTCGCACTCACGCTCGCGCTCCTCTTCACGCTCGCGCCGTCGGCGCCCGCCCTCGCGGCGACGCCGACCCCGGCCGCCGACTGGTCGGCCGTCCGGACGCTCCCGGCAGGCGAGAAGGTCAGGGTCAGCACCAAAGACGGCGACCGCCTCAAGGGGCGCTTCGACTCCGCCACGGAGACCGACATCAACTTCACGCACGAAGGCCGCACGGTCACGCTCCGCCGCGACAGCATCAAGCGCGTCGAGGTCGGCAGCAAGAACCGCTTGCACGGCGCGCTGTTCGGCGCCGGCGTCGGCGGCGGCGCGGGCGCGGGCGCGGGCACGTACCTCCTCTCGCGCACAGACCACCTGACCATGTCGGCCATCCCGACCGGGCTGGTGCTCGGGGCCGTCGGCGGCGCGGCGCTCGGCGCGGCACTCGGCCTCGGCACCGACTACGACACGCTCTACGAAGTCCAGTAGACCTCAGAAGGAGGTTCGACCGTGACACACAGACTGTTGGCGGCGGGGCTTGCGCTCGCCTTCGCGCTCTCGATGAGTTCGCCCGCCGCGGCGCAGACGCGGCGGGCGGCCGACGATTGGTCGGCCGTCCAGTCGCTCTCGACCGGCGAGAAGATCGTCGTCCGCACGAAGGACGGCGACCGCCTCACCGGGCGCTTCGACTCGGCGACAGACCTCGTCATTAACTTTACCGACGGGCGCAAAAAAATCTCGCTCACGCGCGAGAGCGTCCGGCGCGTCCAAATCGACCGCGGCAACTCGCGCCTGCGCGGCACGCTCGTCGGCGCGGCCATCGGCGCGGGCGCCGGCTTCGCCGTCGGGGCGGTGCTCTACTTCCCCTACAGGGACGACATGACCGCCGCGACCGTCCCCGGCTTCACCGGCCTCGGCGCGGCGATAGGCGCCGGCTTCGGCGCCGCCACCGGCAAGGGCAGCAAGAACGACACAATCTACGAAGCGCCGTGACGGAAGGATGAAGGATGAAGGATGAAAGGACGGCTGTCAGCGTCCCTCTCATCGCTTCATCCTTTCACTTCGTCGTAGTCGAACTTGAGCGGCGCGGCCGAGGGGCGGAGCGAGATGACGATTGACTTGGAGGCGGGGGTGTTGCTCTTGTCGGCGACGCTTCGGACGGGGACGAGCGCGTTGGCCTCGGGGAAGTAGGCGGCGGCGCAGCCGCGCGGGACGGGGTAGGGCACGACGAGGAAGCGGCGCGCGGTGCGCTCCTCGCCCTCGAAGTGGCTGACGAGGTCTACGACCTGACCGGCCGAGAGCCCGCGCTCCCCCACGTCTTCGGGGTTGAGGAAGACGACCCGCCTCTCGTTGTAGACGCCGCGGTAACGGTCGTCGAGGCCGTAGATGGTCGTGTTGAACTGGTCGTGGCTGCGCACCGTCATTAGAAGGAGTTGGCCCGGCGCGAGTTCGATGCGCGGCAGGTCGTGGACGGTGAAGTTGGCGCGGTTCGTCGAAGTCTGGAACACGCCCTCGCGCGCGAGGTTCGGCAGGTAGAAGCCGCCCGGCTCCCTCACCCTCACGTTATAGTTTTCAAACCCCGGAATGACGCGCTCGATCAAATCGCGCACGCGGTCGTAGTCCTCGACCAGCCACCCCCAGTCCAACGCACTTCTCTCTCCCAAAGTCGCGCGCGCCAGCCGGACCACAACCGCCGGCTCGCTCAGCAAATGTTCCGACGCCGGCTCCAGACTGCCGCGCGAGGAGTGGACGACGCCCATCGAGTTCTCGACGCTGACGAACTGCTCGCCCGCGCCTTGCGCGTCGCGCTCGGTGCGGCCGAGGCACGGGAGTATCAAAGCCTGCTCGCCGGTGACGAGGTGCGAGCGGTTGAGCTTCGTGGAGACTTGCGCGGTCAGCCGGCAGCCCGCCAGAGCGCGCGCGGTGAACTCGGTGTCGGGCGTCGCCGACAGGAAGTTGCCGCCGAGCGCGAAGAAGACTTTGACCTTGCGCTCGTGCATCGCCTTAATGGTCTCGACGGTGTCGAGGCCGTGGCGGCGCGGCGGCTCGAAGTCGAACTCGCGCGCCAGCGCGTCGAGGAAGGTGTCGGCCGGCCGCTCCCAGATGCCCATCGTGCGATCGCCCTGCACGTTCGAGTGGCCGCGCACGGGGCACGCGCCCGCGCCGGGGCGGCCGAGGTTCCCGCGCAGCAGCAGCAGGTTGACGATCTCCTGTATGTTGGCGACCGCGTTCTTGTGCTGCGTCAGCCCCATCGCCCAGCAGACGATGGTGCGCTCGGACTCGACGTAAATCTTCGCCGCCTCGCGCATCTGCTCGCGCGCGACGCCGCTCTGCTCGATTAGCTCGTCCCAGTCGGCCACTTCGAGCGCGCGCGCGAACTCGTTGAAGCCGTGCGTCTTCTCTTCGACGAAACGGCGGTCGATGACTTCGCCCGGCCTACGCTTCTCTTCCTCCAACACCTCCTTCATCAAGCCCTTGAGGAGCGCCACGTCGCCGTTGACGCGGACTTGCAGGAAGAGGTCTGAAAGCTCCGTCCCGCCGCCGAGGATGTCGCCGGGGTGCTGCGGGTGTTTGAAGCGCGCGAGCCCCGCCTCGGGGAGCGGGTTGACGTGGACGATGCGGCAGCCGCGCCGCTTCGCCGCGCGCAGCGTCGAGAGCATCCGCGGGTGGTTCGTCCCCGGATTCTGCCCGATGACGAAGATGCAGTCGGCTAAGCGGAAGTCGTCGAGCGTGACGGTGCCCTTGCCGACGCCGATGGTCTCCGTCAGCGCGCGCCCCGACGACTCGTGACACATGTTCGAGCAGTCGGGCAGGTTGTTGGTGCCGAACTGGCGGACGAACAGTTGATAAAGGAAGGCCGCCTCGTTCGACGTGCGCCCGGAGGTGTAGAAGGCCGCCTCGTCGGGCGACGCCAGCGCGTTCAGCTCCGAGGCGACGAGTTTGAAAGCCTCGTCCCACTCAATCGGCTCGTAGTGCGTCGCGCCGGCGCGCAGCACGACGGGGTGCGTGATGCGCCCCTGCTTGCCGAGCCAGTAGTCGGACTTGCGCGAGAGGTCTGCGACCGACCACTCGCGGAAGAAGTCGGGGGTGACGCGCCGCGTCGTCGCCTCCTCGGCGACGGCCTTCGCGCCGTTCTCGCAGAACTCCGCGTGCGAACGTTCGCCGTCGGGGTCGGGCCACGCGCAGCCCGGACAGTCGAAGCCGTCCTTCTGGTTGACCTTCAGGAGCGTGCGCGCGCCGCGCACGACGCCCGCCTCGCGCGCGATGTGTTTCATCGACGACCAGACGGCCGCGAGGCCCCCGGAGACTTCCGACGCGCCTTTGAACTCGCCGCCCGTGAACTCCTCCGGCGGCTGCGCGCGGACGCGTGAAGGCGGCGCCGCGTCTTCGCCCTCCGCGCGGGTCGGCGCGTCGGCGCGCGCCGGCTCCTCCGACTCCATGCGCGAGTGCCAGTGCGTCGCCTGCGCGGCCGAAGACTCTTCGGCCGCCTCCGCGCGCGCGGCCTCCGTGTCGTGCCGAGTCTCTTCGTTCGTTGCCATCCCGTTCGTGCCTCTGACTTAACGTTGAGTTTACTACAGGCGTTTGAAATTCACGTTGTAACGCCCAAGGCCGTGTGCTAGAGTCGGCGCGTATTCTGCCCATCCCGCCCAGCAGTTTTCACATCAGCCGCGACACTTTCGGAGGTGCGCCAATGCCCGGCTCTAATCAGCTCAGCAGCATCGAGCACGTCGTCGTCCTCATGCTGGAGAACCGCTCGTTCGACCACATGCTCGGGTTCCTCTACGCCGACGCGGGGAACCTCTCGCCCGCGGGCCGGCCCTTCGAGGGCTTAACCGGCGACGAGTCCAACCCGGACGCCGACGGCAATCCCGTCGCCGTTTTCAAGATTCAGGCGACCGACCAGAACGCCTACTTCATGCCCGGCTCAGACCCCGGCGAGGGCTACGCCGCGACCAACAACGAGCTGTTCGGGACGACGACGGCGCCCGCGCCGCCCGTCGCCGCCAACGAGGGCTTCGTCAAAGACTTCGCCTACACGCTCGGCTGGCAGGCGAAGTCTTCTTCGTGGGCCAAGCAGATTCTTCCCGGCACGGTCGCGACGAACATCATGGGCTGCTTCACGCCCGAGATGCTGCCCGTGCTCTCCGGCCTCGCGCGCGGCTACGCGGTCTGTGACCACTGGTACAGTTCCGCGCCGACCGAGACGTTCCCCAACCGTGCCTTCGCCAACGCCGGCACCAGTCAGGGGCACATGAACGACAAGACCGGCTCGTTCACCGTGCAGAGCATCTTCGGGCTGATGAGCGAGCACGACCAGACTTGGGCCGTCTACGGCTACAACCAGCCGCCGCTCACGCGCGCGAACTTCCCCGACACGGTCGCGGCCGACGCCTCGCACTTCGGGCTTTTCAAAGACTTTCAGGCGGCCGCCGCCTCGGGCCAGCTCCCCGCCTACGCCTTCGTCGAGCCGGAGTGGAGCACGACCGGCAACAGCCAGCACCCCAACTACGACGTGGCGCTCGGCGAGCAGCTCATCCACGACGTTTACTACGCGCTCCGCGACGGGCCGGCGTGGGCGCAGACGCTGCTCGTCGTCACCTACGACGAGCACGGCGGCTGCTACGACCACGTCGCGCCGCCCGAAGGGGCGACGCCGCCCGACGATTGCGTAGGTGAGTACGGCTTCGACTTCCGGCGCTTCGGCGTGCGCGTCCCGGCCGTCCTCGTCTCGCCGCTCGTCGCGGCGGGCACGGTCTTCCGCGTCCCCGAAGGCTCGACGCCCTTAGACCACACTTCGATTCTGAAGACGTTGGAGGTTCGCTTCGGCCTTCCCGCGCTGACGGCGCGCGACGCCGCCGCGCCCGACTTCGGCGACGCGCTCACGCTCTCGACGCCGCGCACGGACGACCCGCTCGCGGGCGTCGTCGTCCCCGTCTCGGGCGGCCAGCACCCGACGCCGGACGCGCCCTCGCACCTTGAGCAGGCGCACGCCGAACTCGTCTCGCAACTCCCAGTTCAGGACGCGCAGGGCAGCGCCGGCCCCGCCGAGACCGGCGCGCTCAAGACCTCCGCCGACTACAAGAACTACATCCGCTCGCGCACCGCCGCCTACGACGCGCAGCGCCAAACGGCGGCCGGGAAGAAGACCGGCGGCAAGAAGACCGCCGCGAAGAAACCCGCGAAGAAGAAGCCGGCAACAAAGCCGGCAACGACGAAGGCCGCAGGCAAGAAGGCCGTGAAGAAGTCGGCGGCGAAGAAGCGCCCGGCCAAGTCGGCGGCGAAGAAGTCTGGACGGCGGTAGCAAGCGACACGAAGGAGAGAATGATGAGACTCGAAAAACTTTTGCGCCTCGCGGCCACGGCCGCGCTCCTGTCCGCGTGCCTCTGCGTCGCGGGCGCGCACGCGGCGACGAAGCGGACGGCGCGGCGCGTCAAGCCGCGGCCGCAGGCGGCCGCCGCCGCAAGGGCCTCCAGCAAATTCAAGCCCACCTGCGCGAAGCCCAACTACCCCTCGCCTGCTCCGTCGGCGAGCCCCGGCATCGACTCGCAGTGCGGCCTGAACGGCGCGGGCGGCGCCACCCCGGAGGGCGTGCAGGACAGCGTCAAAAATAACTTCTGCGCGACGGGCACCCCGCAGGCCGTCACCGTCGCCTCGCTCACGAACCTCCAGGCGCAGGTCGAGAAGAACCCGGCCATCAACTTCGGCAACGAGAACAAGGGGACGAGGAAGAGGGGTCCCACCATCAACCGCGCGCCGCTCAAAAAACTCGGCGAGGGTAAGATGGTCACGCTGCGCGCCTACGTGCTCATCGCGCGGCAGGAGGGCGGCGAGAGCGTCAACTGCGGGGCGAACGTCCCCAACCAGCCCCCCTTCCACGACATACACATTTCGCTCGTCGGCTCGGCCCCGACCGACCAGACCACGGAGTGCTCGGGCGTCGTCGCCGAGATGAGCCCGCACCACCGCCCCGACTCCTGGACGCACGCCAACGTCGATAAGGTCTCGCGCGCGAAACTGCCCGTGCGCGTCACGGGTCAGCTCTACTTCGATTCGAGCCACTTCCCCTGCGTGGGCGGCCAGCCCGCGCCCGGCAGCAACCCCCGCCGCGTCTCGCTCTGGGAAATCCACCCCATCTACAAGTTCGAGGTCTGCACCGCGGGCTGCGACGGCGCCGGCACCTGGGTCACGCTCGACGAGTGGGCGAAACAGCAGTAGCCGCGCCTCCCCTCCGCCGTCGGCTGGCACCGAGTTTGAGTGTTAACCGAAGAAGCACTTTTCACGTACGGTTATAGTTCAACGGGTGTGGCACAACCACGGACAGGAGGAGTACAGATGAACGCTTTTCAACTGTTAAAGGAAGACCACCAGAAGGTCTCAGGGATATTCCAGCAGCTTGAGCCGACGACCGAGCGCGCCGAGAAGACGCGCACCGAGCTGTTCGCGCGACTCAAAGAGGAGTTGGACGTGCACGCGCGCATCGAGGAGACGATCTTCTACCCGGCCATCAAGCAGGAGGCCGAGACGCGCGAGATCGTGCTCGAAGGCTTCGAGGAGCACCACGTCGTCAAGATGCTGCTCAAGGAGTTGGAGTCTCTGCCGGTTGACACCGAGCAGTGGACGGCAAAGCTCAAGGTCTTGCAGGAGAACGTCGAGCACCACGTCGAAGAGGAAGAGGGCGAGATGTTCCAGAAGGCCCGCCAGGTCTTGAGCGAAGACGACATCGACCGCCTCGGCGCGCGGATGGAGGAGGAGAAGAAGCGCCTCCAGGAACAGTCCAAGTCCGCCGGCGCGTAAGCGGAAGACGGACTAACTACGGAGACGCGGCTCGAAGACAGTTGCCTTCGAGCCGCGTCTCCGTGTCCGCGGTGGTTAATTCTTCCTAACGCCCGCCCGCCTCGCCCTCAAGAAATCGGCTCGCCTTCAGAATCAGCGCGCAGGAGATGCCCTGCGTGACGCGGCCGTCCATGACCATCTGCACCGCCTCGTCGAATTTGACCTTGACGGCTTGCAGGTCTTCGGTCGCTTCGCGCTCGGTCTCGCCGAAGCTGAGTCCGCGCGCGAGGAAGATTTGCGCGGGCGCGTAGACCTGCGAGGTGACGGCGTCCACCAGCCCGAGGTCGGTCAACTCCGACGCCTCGACGCCCAACTCCTCCTTCAGCTCGCGCCGCGCCGCGTCCGAGGGCCGCTCGCCCTCCTCCGTCCCGCCCTGCACCACCTCGACGCACTCCTTGCCGACCGCGTAGCGGAACGTCCTGACGAGGTGCGCGAACCCTTCGCCGTCCACCGCGAGCACGGCCACGCCCGGCTTCATCCTCATCGTCACGCGCCGCGACGGCTCGGCCTCGGGCTTCGACACCTCGTCCACCCACACCTCCGCGAACTCGTCGGCGTAGATGCGCTCCGAAGACTTCACCGTCCAAGGCCCGTGCTTACGCTCCATCAACCCTGCTCCCCCTTGTCCGACAGGCCCGCGAGCGCGGCGCCGGTGGTCGCGCCCCAGACGACGTGCGCGGCGATCATCAGCGCGTTGCGGCGCGCCGGGTGCTCGGTCGCGGGCGCGATGATGCCGGCGGCGGGCAACCAGCCGAGGTAACTCCCGGCCCAGACCGCGACGCCGAAGCCCACGCCCGCGAGCAGCGGGTGAGAGTCCGCGCGCCCGCCCGCGAGCGCGCCGTAGAGCGCGCCGCACGCCGTGCCGTAGGCGAAGTGCGACGCCCACGTCGCGGCCTCGCGCTCGTCCTCTCCGAGTTGTTTGTTAACGCCCGCCTTCTCCGCGACGCCTTCGGTCACCTGACGCGGCGGCAGCGGGTACCGCTCCTCGCGCGGGAGCTGTTCGTGCATCAGCTTCATCGCCAGCGTCATCGGCGCGGTCGCGGCCAGTCCCGCGAGCGCCCCCAAAAGGATTCTGTTCATAAAGCCTCCGCGCGGCGGAGTCGGGGCCTCCGCGTTTCGAGATTCTCAACGTGATTCTTAAGGACTCGTTTGCCGACAATCATACAGCTTCGTCGCTTCTTTGTTCGTCCGTTTGCCGACGCGGCGGCGGCGCGGCTAAACTCGGCGGCGATGAACAACGGACACGCACGGCGCGCCGCGCTCTGGGACGTTGACGGCACGCTCATCGACTCGCGCGAGTATCACTGGCTCTCCTGGCGGGGCGCGCTGGCCGCCGAAAATTTCGAGGTCACGCGCGAGCAGTTCGAGCAGACCTTCGGGCGGCGCAACGACGAAATCCTGCGCGGCTATTTCCCCGCCTACGCCGACGCGGACATCGCGCGCGTCGGCCACGCGAAGGAGGTCGCCTACCGCCGCCTCGTGCGCGAGCGCGGGATAGAGCTTCTGCCGGGCGTCGGCCGCTGGCTCGAACGTCTGCGCGCGGAGGGCTGGCTTCAGGCGGTCGCCTCTTCGGCGCCGCGTGAAAATCTCGAAGTCATCATCTCGGCGCTCGGGCTGGAAAAGTATTTCTCGGCCGTCGCCTCGGCCGAGGACGTGACCGAGGGCAAGCCCGACCCGCAGGTCTTCCTCGCCGCCGCCTCGAAGCTCGGCGTCCCGGCCCGCGCTTGCGTCGTCGTCGAGGACGCGCCCGCCGGCACCGAGGCCGCGCGCCGCGCCGGGATGCGCTGCGTCGGCGTCCTCTCCTCGCACGGCGAGCTGCGCGCCGACCTCGTCGTCCGCACGCTCGAAGAACTCCCCGACAACGCTTTCGACGAACTGCTCGAACAGGCGGAGGTTACAAGATGAGACCGAGGGCCAAACTCTTAACCGCACTCTTAATCGTCTCGCCCCTGCTCCCGGCGCTCGCCTGCGCGAAGACGAACGGCGCCGACCCGCCGCGCACGTCGTCGTCGCCCCGCGCCGGCGAAGCACAAACCCAAGCCGCGCCGGCGCGCGAGGCTTCGGCGGACGACCTCGCCGCTTACTTCAAACAGTTCCCCAACGGCGCCTTCGTCCTCTACGACCTGAAGCGCGACCGTTACCTGCGTTACAACGCGGCGCGCTGCCGCGAGCGCTTCTCGCCCTTCTCGACCTTCAAGATTCCGAACTCGCTCATCGGCCTCGACACCGGCGTCATCCCCGACGCCGAGTTCGTGATCAAGTGGGACGCCGAGAAGTACCCCGCGTTCAGTCAGGACACGCTGCCCTTCAGCGCGTGGTGGCAGGATCAGACGCTGCGCACCGCCCTCAAGCGCTCGGTCGTCTGGTACTACCGCGAGCTGGCTTTGAAGGTCGGCGAGAAGCGGATGAGGGATTACGTGAAGCGGCTCCGCTACGGCAACGAGGACGCCACCGGCCCGCTCAACGGCTTCTGGCTCAACAGCTCGCTCAAGATTTCGGCCGACGAGCAGGTCGATTTCCTCCGGCGACTTTATAAAGAGGAGCTGCCCGTCTCGAAGCGTTCGATAAAAATCGTCAAAGAGATCGCCACGCTCGAAGAGACGCCCGACTACAAGCTGAGCGGCAAGACCGGCGGCGGCCCGCTCGGCGAGAACCGCTACCTCGGCTGGTTCGTCGGCTACGTCGAGACCAAAGACGACACCTACTTCTTCGCCACCGAGATCGAAGGCCCCACCTACGTCTCCATCCGCGACGACCGCATCGCCCTCACCAAACGCATCCTCGCCGGCCTCGGGTACATTAAGAACTGAATTCACACGGATGGACAGGATCGACAGGATAAGAATTTGAGATTTGAAATCTTTAATTCCTAATCCTGTTCATCCTGTCCATCCATGTGAATTCCCTTCCCCGCCGCACGGGAGGCTCGCGGTTCTGTTTCCGTTTTGGTAGATTCTCTCCTGAACACAAACCCAATAATTTTCGAGGAGCGGCCGCCCTTATGAGCCTGATTGATTCCGTACACGCGCGCGAGATTCTTGACTCGCGCGGCAACCCGACCGTCGAGGCCGAAGTCTTTCTCGTCAGCGGCGAGGTGGGCCGCGCGGCCGTCCCCTCCGGCGCCTCCACGGGCGAGCACGAAGCGGTGGAGCTGCGCGACGGCGACAAGCGGCGCTACGCGGGCAAGGGCGTGACGCGCGCCGTCGAGAACGTTAACGATCTAATCGCGCGCGAGGTCGAGGGGCTTGACTCGCTCGACCAGGCCGAGGTGGACGCGGTGCTCGTCGCGCTCGACGGGACGAAGAACAAGTCGAGGCTCGGCGCCAACGCCACGCTCGCCGTCTCGCTCGCCACGGCGCGCGCGGCCGCCGCCTACCTTGAGCTGCCGCTCTACCGCTACCTCGGCGGCACGAACGCGCGCACTCTGCCCGTCCCGATGATGAACATCCTCAACGGCGGCGCGCACGCCGACAACAACGTGGACTTCCAGGAGTTCATGATCATGCCCGTCGCCGCCACAAGCTTCGCCGAGGCGCTGCGCACCGGCGCCGAGATTTTCCACTCGCTCAAGGGCGTGCTGAAGAAGCGCGGCTACGCCACCGGCGTCGGCGACGAGGGCGGCTTCGCGCCCAACCTCCGCTCGAACGAGGAGGCCGTCGAGACGATTCTCGAAGCCGTCACCGCGGCCGGCTACAACGCGGGCGTCAACGTCATGCTCGCCTTAGACCCGGCGGCCAGCGAGTTCTACGACGGCAAGGCTTACGTATTCAAGAAGTCCGACGGACGCCGCCTCTCGTCCGAGGAGATGGTCGCCTACTGGAAGTCCTGGTCCGAGCAGTACCCGATCATCTCCGTCGAGGACGGGATGGCCGAGAACGACTGGGAGGGCTGGAAGCTGATGACCGACGAGATGGGCGACCGCGTCCAGCTCGTCGGCGACGACCTCTTCGTCACCAACGTTGACTATCTGCGCCGCGGCATCGAGCTGGGCGTCGCCAACTCGATTCTGATTAAGGTCAACCAGATCGGCACGCTCACCGAGACTCTGGACGCGATAGAGCTGGCGCGCACGCACCGCCGCACCGCCGTCATCTCGCACCGCTCGGGCGAGACCGAAGACACCTTCATCGCCGACCTCGCCGTCGCCACCAACGCCGGCCAGATTAAGACGGGCTCGCTCTCGCGCACCGACCGCATCGCCAAGTACAACCAGCTCCTCCGCATCGAGGAAGACCTGCGCGACGCCGCGCGCTTCCCCGGACTCTCCGCCTTCTACCAGCTCGAACGCCCCGGCGCGTCAGCGCGCGCCGCGTCGAAGCCTACGGCCGCGAAGAAATCCGCGAAGAAGTCCGCGCAGAAGGCGCGCGCGGCCAAGGGGTCGGCAGGCAAGTAGACACGAAGGAGACAAGGGGTTTGCTCAAGCAGAAAGGCCCGCTCGCACTCATCATCCTCGACGGCTTCGGACACAGCGACGCGCGCGAGGGCAACGCCGTCGCGCTCGCCGAGACGCCCTTCTACGACGAGATACGCGAGAAGTATCCGCACACGCTCATCGAAGCCTCGGGCACCTGCGTCGGACTGCCCGGCGGCGTCATGGGCAACTCCGAGGTCGGCCACCTCAACATGGGCGCGGGGCGCGTCATCATGACGGACATCCGCCGCATCGACTACTCGGTCGAGACCGGCGACTTCTTCCAGAACCCCGCCTTCGTCACGGCGTTGGACTCGGCCCGCGCGCGCGGCGGCGCCGTCCACCTGATGGGGCTGCTCTCCGACGGGCTTGTCCACTCCTCGCAGCAGCACCTCTACGCGCTGCTGCGGATGGCGAAGGAGCGCGGGCTTCAGCACGCCTACGTCCACTGCTTTCTCGACGGCCGCGACACGCCGCCCTCGTCCGCCCACCTGTATGTGAAGGCGTTGCAGGACAGAATTGCCGAGACGGGCTTCGGCGAGATCGCCACGGTCTGCGGCCGCTACTACGCGATGGACCGGGACAACCGCTGGGAGCGCACCGAGCGCGCATACCGCCTGCTCGTCCGCGGCGAGGGCGAGACGGCGGACGACCCCTTGCGGGCGGTCAGACGTTCGTACGAGCGCGGCGTCACCGACGAGTTCGTCGAGCCGGTCGTCGTCACGCGCGGGGCGGGCGGCCCTCCCGTCGCGACGATTAAGGACGGCGACGCCGTCATCTTCTTCAACTTCCGCGCCGACCGCGCGCGCCAACTTACGCGCGCCCTCGCCGTCGATGACTTCGACGGCTTCGCGGTGCCCGACCGCCCCGTTGTTGACTACGTCTGCTTCACGCTCTACGACCAGACGTTCAACCTGCCCATCGCCTTCCCGCAGCTACGGCACCAGAACATCCTCGCCGAAGTCTTCGCCGCCGTCGGGGTGCGCAACTACCGTCTGGCCGAGACCGAGAAGTACGCGCACGTCACCTACTTCTTCAACGGCGGCACCGAGCGCGAATTTCCTTCGGAGCGCCGCCTGCTCGTCCCCTCGCCCAAGGTCGCGACCTACGACCTCATGCCCGAGATGTCGGCCTTCAAGGTCACCGACAAAATCCTCCGCGGCATCGACGAGCGCGAAACGGATGTCTTCATCGTCAACTTCGCCAACCCCGACATGGTCGGCCACACGGGAAATTTGGCGAAGACCGTCGAGGCCGTCCAATACATCGACACCTGCCTCGGCTGGATTACGAAGGCTCTGAGGACGGCCAAAGGCCGCTGCCTCATCACCGCCGACCACGGCAACTGCGAACAGATGATCGACCCACACACGGGCCAGCCCCACACCGCCCACACCACCAACCCCGTCCCCTTCCACCTCATCGACCCCGACTCCCTCGGCGTCAAACTCCGCCCCGACGGCGCCCTCGAAGACGTCGCCCCCACCATCTTAGGTCTGCTCGGCCTCGACAAGCCCGAAGAGATGTCGGGGCGCGATTTACGCGAAACGTCCTGAACGGCCCGCGCGTTCTACTTCCGTGATGAGTTTCGAGCCGAGCAACATCCTCGTTATAGACTTCGGGCAGTTGGGGGACGTGATTTTGAGTCTGCCGGCGCTCGCGGCCGTCCGCGCCAGGTTCCCGAGGGCGCGCGTGACGGTGGCGGTCGGGGGCGCGGCCGCGGCGGTCGTGGAGATGGCGGGCGTGGCCGACGAGGCGCTCGCGGTTGACCGCGTGGCGCTGCGCGACGGGCCGAAGCACCTTTCGGTGTGGCAGATCGGCCGACTCGTCATGGATGTGCGGCGGCGCAAGTTCGACTTCGTCATCGACCTGCACAGCCTCTCGGAGACCAACCTGCTCGGGTTCCTCTCGGGCGCAGGGCGCAGGCTCTACGCGCGCCGGCCCGGCCGCTCGCTCGACTACCTCGCCAACTTCCGCCCCGCGCCCGCGCCGGAAGACCGCTCGAAGCACGCCATCGACCGTTACCTCGACGTGGTCGCGCCGCTCGGCGTGGGCGAGGTGTCGCGCGTGCCGCGCCTCGCGGTGCGAGAGGAGGACGGCCGCGCCGTCGATGAACTGCTGCGCAAGGCGACGCAGGGCGGCGCCAGGACGTGGCGCGGCGCGAGGCAGACGGCCGGCGGCGCTTCGGACGCCCCGCTCGTCGGCATCTTCCCCGGCGCCGGGCACCCGAGCCGGCGCTGGCCCGTCGAGCGCTTCGCCGAGCTGGCATGGATGCTTGAGCGCAACGACTCCGTCCGCTCCGTCCTCTTCGCCGGCCCGGAGGAGCGACGGCTCGTGCGCGAGGTGCGGCCGCAGTTCCCGCCCTCGACGATAGTTCTGGACAAACTGACCGTCCCGCAACTGGCGGCGGCCGCCCAGCGCGTCTCGGTCTTCGTCTCGAACGACACGGGGCCGATGCACATCGCGGCGGCGGTCGGGACGCCCGTCGTCATCCTCATGCAGCACCACCCGATGTTTAACTGCTACATCCCGCCCGGCGAGCGTCACCGCGTCGTCGCCGCGCGCACCATCGGCGAGATCGGCACCGACCTCGCCTACACGGCCGCGCGCGCCGCCTTCACGACCGAGCGCGCCTCCTCGCTCTTCGACGCCTGAAAAAACGCCCGAAAAACGCCCGAAAAAAGGCCGCGGAGGCTCTTGTGAGCCGAACGTTGTTTGGCCGATGTTTTGTATGGACAAACAATGTTCAGTATGTGTAATATAGTCGCGTCCGCGATATTCGCGGGCGTGGAGCGCCCGGAAGGGTACTCACTCCCACAAGGGGTTCGCGGTAGGAGCGCAGTAAGGGGACTTGAAAAGTCGCGGCTTCTACGGCCTTTTGGTCAGACTGACACTCACGCCCCGAGTCCTTCAAAGGACGCCGAAATCCTCGAAATCCCGTCGGCCAAACCCTTTCGGAGCGTCCGTGCCTGACCTACGGCCGGCCTCAGACGAGATTCCGCCCCCGCGCCCCACCCGCACACGGACACGTCGGCCCCGACCGCCTCGTAAAACCTTTTCACACACGCCTATTTTCAGGAGTGACAGTCATGTCGAAACGCTTGAACCTGACGCTGCTGCCGCTGGTTCTTCTACTCTCCCAGGCCGCCGTCTCGGCCGCGACCCCGCGTACACCCGCCGCCTTCCGCCTCCGCGCCGCGAGCGCGCCGCTCCCGGCGGCGACCAACGAGCGCGAGCAGGACGGGCTGGCCGGCCCCGTGCGCCGCGTCAGGACGGAGACGGCCAAGATCACCGTCAAAGGCGGCAAGCCCGTCGAGGGCGCGCGCCAGGTTCTGGAGACGACGACCTACGACCAGAAGGGCAACCGCGTCGATAACGCGTACTTTCTTGCCGCCGGCGGCTCGCTCACCGGCAAGGAGGTCTACAAGTACGACGAGCGCGGCAACATCGTCGAGATGACGCTGCACGACGACGGCGGGACGCTGCTGGCGAAGGAGGTCTACACCTACGAGTTCGACGCGGTCGGCAACTGGGTCAAGATGACGACCTCGGTGGCGGTGATGGAGGGCGGCAAGATCAGCTTCGAGCCTTCGGAGGTCACCTACCGGATGATCTCCTACTTCCTCGACGAGTCGATGCTGGCGAAGATGCAGCCCGCCTCCTCGCAGACGCCCGCGCCGGCCGCCGTCATCACGGCCTCGAGCGCGCAGCCGCAGCCCGCCGCGCCGAACGCGCAGGCGAACGCGGCGGCGGCGCAGCCCAAGCCCTCGCCCGCCGCGACCAACGCGGCGGCGAACAACGCGGCGGTGAACAACGCGGCGGCGAACGCGGCGAAGCAACAGCCCGTAAAGGAGGCCGCGCCGCGTAACGCGACCCTGCTCGTCGCGTCGCTCGACAAGAGTTCCGCGCCCGGCGCTCCCACGCTCGGCGCCGCCTCGAACGCGTCCGCGGCCACGACCGGCGGCCCGGCCGTCAAGTCCGAGGGCGACGCGCCCGCGCCGGCCATCCCCGCGCCGGCCGTCCCCTTCCGCAGCGGCCCGCTCCGCCCCATCTCGGGCGGCATCCTCAACGGCAAGGCCATCAACCTGCCCGCGCCCAGCTACCCGGACGCGGCCAAGCGCGCCCGCATCTCGGGGCTCGTCGAGGTCGAGGTCGTCATAGACATCAACGGCAAGGTCATCTCGGCGAAGGCCGTGCGCGGCCCCGGCATGCTGCAACAGGCGGCGGAGATGGCCGCGAAGATGGCTCGCTTCACGCCGACGCTCCTCTCGGGTCAGCCGATGAAGGTCGCGGGCGTCATCACCTACAACTTCACGCTCCAGCCGTAGCGGCCGCGCCCAGACACCGAAGGGGGCGGACGACTAAAGCGTCAGCCCCCACTCCCCTCCCATTCCCCCGCCGGCCGACGGCCACACGTTAGTCCCCACATCAAACCGAGGAATCATCCATGGCACTTACCGGACAGTTGAGCGACATGTCGCTGGCCGAGCTGATCGAGTTCTTCTGCAACCAACGCAAGACGGGCCGACTCAAGATCGACTACCAGCGCGGACACAGCGTCTTCTTCATCAAGGAGGGCGAGCTGGTGGACGCCAAGGTCGGCGCGCTCTCCGGGGCCGAGGCCGTCTACTTCTCGCTGACGCTGCCGAACGCGGCCTTCGACTTCAGCCCCGACGTGCAGGCCACGCGCCGCACCATCGACCAGGCGTGGACGCAGGTCGTGCTCGAAGGCTTGCGCCGTCTGGACGAGGGGCTTTCGCCGACCGAGGCCGACGCCTTCGGCGCGTGGTCGCCGAACGATTCGGAGCTGGCGCAGATGCTGGATCAGGTCGAGCACCTCGACGCCATCGAGCAGAAGCAGTCGCGCGAGAAGAGGCCGGCGGCGCGCGCCGCCGCCCCTTCAAAGTCGCGCGAGGAGTCGCCGCGCGAAGCGGCGGGGGAGTCGAAGGAGGATTCTTCGCCCGAGCCCTTCTCGATGATGGTCGAGAGCGCGAGCGGTGCGTCCGGCGGCTCGAAGAAGAAGTTCGTGATCGCGGGCGTGGCCGCCGCCGTCGTGCTCGCCTGCGCCGTCGCGGCCTTCCCGCTGCTGAGTAGGCCCGCCGCGAAGCCCGCGCCCGAGGCCGCCGCCGCACCCGCCGAAGCGCCCGCCGTGGCCGCGCCCGCCGAAGCCGCGCCCGCCGACACACCCGCCGACGCGAACGCCGCCCCGGCCCCGGAGGCCGACGCCACGGCCGCCGCCGAAGCCGCGCGCCGCGAGGAGCGCGAGCGTCGCGAACGCGAACGCCGCGAGCGCGAACGCCGCGAGGACGCCGCCGCGAAGAAGGAAGACGCCGCGCTCAACGCCGCGACCGACCCGGCCGCCGCGCCCAAGCCGGTCGCGCCCGCGGGACCGAAGTCGGTCAGAGTCTCCGTCAGCTACGACGAGGCCGGGCGCGTCACGCAAGCCTCGGTCGCGGGCGCCACGCCCGGCGCCGAAGCCTACGGCTCGACCGCCGTCCGCATCGCTCGCGGCAAGCGCTTCCCCGCCGGCAAGGCCGGCTCGACCGTGGTCACCATCCCGGTCAACTAAGACACGAACGTCCCACGCGGTTCCGCCTTCCCCGACGCGGCCGAAGTCTGTCCGAAGTGAATTCGGAGTATGACGAGCGTCGAATGTGCGAAGTGCGGCCTTGTGAGCTGGGCCCAGTGGAAGGCGCGGCGTGTAAGCGTTGCGGAGCGGCGTCGGCCGTCGGCGGCTACTTCTTCAACGAACGGATGCCCGACACTTTGCAGATCGTCGCGGCCAGCGCCTTCGGCCTCGGCCCGCGATGCTCGTCAACGCCGTGGTGCTCGTCAACCACGAGCGGAGCCTCGACAAGTCCGCGCCCGCCGGGCAGATGCTCGAAGCCTGACGGCGGCGGGCTAGGGACAGACACATGACAAAACTCAGGACGCTCACGCTCGCCGCCGCGTTGCTCGCCGTCGCGCTCGCGGCCGCACCCGCGCGCGCGGGGCAGCAGCAGGCGACGCAGGACTCGCTCGTCAAGGCGTGGGAGCAGGTGCAGAAGGGCGACCCGGAGACGGTCACCTTCGAGAAGGTCGGCGAGCGCCGCTACAGGTTCAAGACCAACCGCTTCCCGTTCGACGGCGAGCTGCGGATTCTGAAGGCCACCGTCAACGAGTCGCCGCGCGGGTTCGCCGACGAAGAGTTGGGGGGCGATTACAAAGACGCCCTGGCCACCGGCGTCATCGAGTACGACCTGGTCGGCCTCTCCGAAGAGGTCAGCCGGAAGTACGAGCACAGCTTCGCCAACTGGCAGGCGACCAACGCCCTCTACTTCGACGAGGCGCGCGGGTCCTGGATCACGTCCGAAGAGTACCGCGCGCGGCTGGCGGCGAAGTACAGGGAGACGGCGCGCACGCTCGAACAGCGCGAGCAGCACAAGAAGACGACCGGCTTCTGGCTCTCGATGGCGATGTCGTGGCTGCCGGTGTTCCTGCTCCTTGGGTTTCTGGTGTGGCTGTTTAAAAGGTCGGGCGTCAAAAATCAGCGCCAGTACATGAACATGGCGACGCTACACATGCAGAGGAGCGACGAGCACATGCGGCGGAGCGAGGAGCTTCTGGAGCGGATAGCCGCGGCGGTCGAGGCCGCGGACAAGGCGCGGCCACAGTAGACGCTTAAGCGTGCGGCGGCCTTTTCTTCATTCGGAGTTTGATAGCATGTCGAATACCGGCAGGGGCTGGAACGCAACACGCGCGAGCTCCTCGGCGAGGGGAGCAACGCGCTCTTGCAGTGCACCTACCGGATGGAGATCGACGAGCGCTGGCTGTCGGTCAAGTCGGAGCCGGGCGAGTCGCGGCTGTCTTGGGACGCGGTGGAGAGGGTTGACGAGACGGACGCGCACATCTTCATCCGCATCGGCTCGATGACGGGGCACGCCGTCCCGAAGTGGGCGTTCGAGACCGACGGCCGCGCGAGAGAGTTCTTCGACGCGGCGTGCGAGTTTCAGCGCCGCGCAGGGTTCTCCTGAAGCCCGACCACGCCGACCACGCCGAGCGCGACGAGCAGAGCGCGCTTGAGACCGAGGTCGCGGCCCGCCGGGTCGTACCACTCGTCGAGCGTGTGCGTGTTGCCGGAGGCGCCGCCCGCGCCGATGGTGACGGCGGGCAGGCCGCGCGAGATGGCGATGTTCGAGTCGGTCGAGGAACAGTCTAAGTAAGGTCGCGAGCCTAGAGCGCGCGTCGCCTCGACGGCGAGGCGGACGAGCGCCTGCTCGGGCGGCGTGGCGCCTCCCGGTCGGTCGCCGATGAGTTTGATTTCGATTTCGAGCGTGGGCGCGCCCGCGCGTCGCGCGGCGTTCTCGTCCTCGGCGGCCTCGCGCGCGGCGCGGCGGAAGAAGGCGTCGAGCCGGCCGAGTTCGACCGGAGATTCGGAGCGCAGGTCAACGTCCATGCGCGCGTCGCGCGGGATGACGTTGACGCCCGAGCCGCCCTCGATGCGCCCGACGTTAAAGGTCGTCCGCGGGCGCTTCGGCGCCGGGTAGGCCGAGAGGCGCGCGACGGCGCGGCCGAGCGCGTGGACGGGATTCGGCACGCCGAAGTCGCCCCACGAATGGCCGCCCGCGCCGCGGCAGGTGACGCGGTAGCGGCGCGAGGCGAGCGCGGCGTGCGTGACGCGTTCGAGTCCCGGCCCGTCGATGCTGACGAAGGCGTCGGCGCGGCCCGCCCACTCGCCCGCCGTCAGAAGGTGTCGGACGCCGCGCAGGTCGCCCTCGCCCTCCTCACCGACGGTGCCGACGAAGAGCAGCGTCCCTTCCGTCTCAATCCCGCACTCCCGCATGGCGCGCGCAACCGCCAGCAGCGCCGCCAGCCCGCAGCCGTCGTCCGCGATGCCGGGCGCGCGCATCAGCCCCGAAGGCTCGCGCCGCACCGCGCAGTCCGTCCCCGCGGGGAAGACCGTGTCGAGGTGCGCGCTCAGGACGAGCAGCGGCGCGGCGGCTCGCCCGCGCCTCAGCGCCAGACAGTTCCCCTCTTCGTCTATCCGCGCGCCTTCCAGCCCGCACGCCCCGAACTTTTCGCGCATCATCTCCGCGCGCTCGCGCTCGCCGAACGGCGGCGCCGGGAGCGCGACTATCTCCGCGTGCTCCTCGTCGAACTCGGCGGCGCGCTCCTCGAAGAAGCTGAACGCGCGGCGCACGCGCTCCGCCCCGAGCAGGCCGCGCACGGCCTCCTCCGGCGTGACAGTGATGGCGGGGACAGACATGCTTAAAGGATGAAGGAAGAAGGCGGAAGGATGAAGGATGAAAGGACGGCAGAAAGCCTCCACTTCATCCCTCATCCTTCCGCCTTCTTCCTTTACACCAACTGTCTCACTTCCTCTTCGCTCAGTACGCTGTGGGCGCTCTTGGCGCTGTCGTAGATGCGCTGGACGCGTTCGTCGGTGGCTTCGAGGCCGCGCGATTCGAGCCAGTAGACGACGTTCGACTTGCCGCTCATCGGGCCGACCTCGATCTGCTGGCGCATCCCGAAGAGGCCCGCCGGGACGCCCGAGTAGACGAGGTCTGCGAGTTCGTTGTCGCCCTTGCGGAAGCACTTGATGACGGCCGCCGCGTGGACGCCGGTCGCCGTGCGGAACGCGTCGCGGCCGAAGACGGGGTAGTTGAGCGGTATCGTCCAGCCGCACGACTCGGCCGCCTTCTCGCAGTACTCACGCAGCTTCGAGAGGTCGTTGTCGATCCAGCCCATCAGCCTGAGGTTGACGAGCAGTTGATCCATCGGTGTGTTTCCGACGCGCTCGCCGACGCCTAAGGCCGAGCCGTGAACCTGATCGGCGCCGCCCTCGATGGCCGCGATGGAGTTGATGACGCCGAGTCCCCTGTCCTGGTGCCCGTGCCAGTCCAAGCGGACGCCGCCGCCCTGCTCGTCGATGATGCCCTTGACGAAGCGGACGACCGCGCGCGCGCCGTCGGGCGTGGCGTGGCCGACGGTGTCGCAGACGCAGACGGCGCGCGCGCCCGAGCGTATCGCCGTCGTGTAGAGCGCGCGGATGGTGTCGGGGTCGGCGCGCGTCGTGTCCTCGGTGACGAACATGACGGGCAGCCCCTCTTTGACGGCGAAGGTCACGGCCTCCTCGGTCAACTGTAGAAGTTTCTCCAGCGTCCACCCCTCGGCGAAGAAGCGGACGAAGGAGGAGCCGAGGAAGGTGCAGGCTTCAATCGGGATGCCGGCGCGCTGCGAGATTTCGGCGATGGGGCGGATGTCGTTCTGGTGCGTGCGCGCGGCGCAGTTGGGACGGATGTTCAACTTCTGCTCGGCGATCTCGCGCGCCAGCCGCTCGACGCCCTCGGCGTGCGTGCCGCCGGCGCCGGGCAGGCCGATGTCGGCGGTGTCGATCCGCAGGTCGTTCATCAGGTGGAGCAGCTCAAGCTTGCGCCCCACCGGCGGCTCGCAGACCGACGGCGATTGCAGCCCGTCGCGCAGCGTCTCGTCGTCGAAGCTGATGCGCCGGCCGGGCGCCTCAAACGTCGGCTCGACGCCGTTCCAGTCGTAGATTAACTCACTCGCCGGCACTTCCGCTCACCTCCGTTGTAGGGGCAATTCACCGCTCTCTTCGGCATGTTTCGAGGAGAGTTCGATTACAGCAAGCGCCACGCGCACTGTCAAGCGGGGGCTGGCCGCCGCCCGCCCTCATGTGCTACCGTGCCGGCACAGCCGAACCCTTATGAAGACACTGAAGAAACTCTTCGACAGCAACCGCGCGTGGGCCGAGGAGATCAGGGCGCGCGAGCCCGAGTTCTTCCGCAAGCTGGCGCGGCAGCAGACGCCCGAGTACCTGTGGATCGGGTGCTCCGACTCGCGCGTGCCCTCGACGCAGCTCGTCTCGCTCACGCCCGGCGAGATGTTCGTCCACCGCAACGTCGCCAACCTCGTCGTCCACACAGACCTCAACTGCCTCTCGGTGATGCAGTACGCGGTGGACGCCCTGAAGGTGAAGCACATCATCGTCTGCGGCCACTACGGCTGCGGCGGCGTGCAGGCGGCGCTTGAGGGCGCGCGGCTCGGGCTTATCGACAACTGGCTGCGCCACGTGCAGGACGTGGCCGAGAAGTACGCGGGCGCGCTCGCCGCCGCCGCGGACGACGAGGCGCGGCTCCGCCTGCTCTGCGAGCTGAACGTGCGCGAGCAGGTGGCCAACGTCTGCCGCACGACCGTCGTGCAGGCGGCGTGGGAGCGCGGGCAGGAGTTGTCGGTGCACGGCTGGATTTACGCGCTCGAAGACGGGCTGCTGCGCGACCTCGGGCTTTGCGTCACGTGCCCCGAGGAGATGGCCGAGGCGGGCGCGCCGGAGAAACTTGAAACGATTTCGTGAACGGCGCGACGCGCGCCGCCTTGTATACTCGCGTGCGTCGAAATCCCACTGTGCCGGAGGCCGAGAACCATGTCCGCGAACGGCAAAAAGATGGTCGTCATCGACGGGGCCAACGTGGCCTACGAGGAGCGCAGCGCGGGCGGCAAGCCGAAGTTCTCGAACCTGCTCAAGGTGCGCCGCGAGCTAGAGGAGAAGGGCTTCGAGGCCGTCATCCTCGTTGACGCCAGCCTCAAGTACGACATCGACGACCAGGAGCAGTTGGAGAACCTCATCCGCTCGCAGCAGGTGCGGCAGGTGCCCGCCGGCACCGACGCCGACTTCTTCATCATCCAGTTCTCTCAGGAGCTGGACGCGCTCATCGTCACCAACGACCGCTACAAGGACTACGCCGACCAGTACCCCTGGGTACAAGAGCGCCGCCTCCCCTACATGATCGTCAAGGGCGAGGTCGTGCTCTACGAAGACCAGCAGTGAGACAAAAGCGGCGAGAGCACGGGGCGACTCTTAAAGCCGGAGGGGCGGCGCGTTTCTGACGCGCCGCCCCTCCGACTTAAACGGGACACAGTCCCTTCGCCGTATCGCTTTGCTCACCCGCAGCGCCCGTTGACGCGGCCGGTGGCGTAGGCGTCGCAGCAATCCGCGTCGCCGGCCGGGCAGTATTCCGGATGGCTGCCTTGCATGCACGCGTTATAGTTGCTGGAGTAGATGTAGTTGATGAGGGTGATGGTGCACCTGCCCGTGTGGCTCGGATCCCAATAGTACTCGGCTTCGCCGCTGCCGCCCGTGCCGCCTTCGCCCGAGCTGTCTTCGCACGCCTGCCGGGCGACCTGACAATTCATCTGGCAGGTCTGCACGTTCGTGCTGCCGTAGCAGTCGTAGTAACACTCCTCGTAGGCGACGTTGCACGAGGTCGCGCCCGCCGGGGTCTCGGCCGCGTAGAACGTCGCGCCGGCGAGCACCGCGAGCGCCAGGAATTTGCGACACAACTTGAGGGCTATCCTTCTCTCCATACTGTTCTCCTTTTCGGGTTGGGTGAAGAGCGCGCGGAGCCGCAGGCGTCCGCGCGCGGGGTGGGCGGTCGCGTCACACGGCCGGCTCGTCCGCCGGCCTTGTCACTCGCCGCCGTCAGGCTTGTGAGCGGCTAAATCCTCTTCAGGATCGGGTCGATACCGGATGCGAAGAGGGTTCTGGCGCCGGCATCGTGGCGGCGTGCGCGCCGCGATGGGGTCTCGCCTGCGGCAGCCGTCGGCTCCGGCGTGGGTTTTGTCCTGTCGGGCTTGTGTGACTCTCGAAGTAGGCGGGCGTCCGATGACCACCGGCCGTACGTCCTGTGAAGCGGCACTAAAATACACGCCGCACATTTTCGAGTCAACGCAATTTTTCGGCGGTCCCGCCGGCCGCGACCCGGGGCGGGCGCGGGCGGGGGGGTTGAGCCGGGCGGCCCTCGTCTTCATTTCGCCCCCCGCCTTTTTACTTTTGACTTACGTTTGTTGTAGCCTCGTCGCGCCCCGCGCCCTTCTGTCGGAACACCCCCCTCCGGCCCCGCGCGTCGTAGGTGAAAAGGATGCTCATCGCACTCGGGTCGGCACGCTCGGCCAAGATCATGGCGCTGCGCGCGGCCTGCGCGCGAGTCGCCGAGGCCGACCCGCGCTGGCGGGCGGCCGAGCTGGTCGCGCGACCCGTCGAGACGGGCGTCTCGCGGATGCCTCTCTCCGACATGCAGCTCATGCGCGGCGCGCGCAACCGCGCCGAGGCCGTGCGCGAACTGCTCTCGTCGGAGGGGCGCCGCGCGAACTTTTACGTCGGGCTGGAAGGCGGCTTCCACTCGATCACCTTCGACGGCGAGCGGCGGACGTTCCTCCACGGCTGGGCCTACGCGACCGACGGCGCGCGCGGCTACTTCGGCCACGCCCCGGCCGTCACCGTGCCCCCTTCGATAGTCGCGCGCGTCGAAGGCTCGGGGCGCGAGCTGGGCGAGGTCATCGACGAGGTGGCGGGCGAGGCGGACGTGCGGAGCCGGCAGGGCGCTTGGGGCGTGCTCTCGCGCGGACTGCTCACGCGCGCGATGAGCTTCGAGACGGCGCTGGTCGCGGCCTTCGCGCCCTTCTACAACCCGGCGCTCTACGCTTGAGACTGTTAGGACGAAGTTTGAGAGGTTTTCGGCGGAGATGGTGGACAGATTAATGGCGGAAGGTAACGACGAGCACCTGGCGAAGGTCGGGCACGACGCGCCCGGCTGGATCGAGGTCATCGCCGGCTCGATGTTCTCGGGCAAGTCCGAGGAGTTGATACGGCGCCTGCGGCGCGCCAAGATCGCGCGGCTCAAGGTGCAGGTCTTCAAGCCCGAGATCGACGTGCGCTACTCGCGCGACCACATCGTCTCGCACTCCGAGATGCGCCACGAGTCGAGCGCGGTGCACACCGCCGCCGAGATACTCCAACTCGTCCAGCCCGGCACGGAGGTCGTCGGCATCGACGAGGGGCAGTTCTTCGACAACCACCTCGTCGAGGTGGCCAACACGCTCGCCGGGCGCGGCGTGCGCGTCATCATCGCCGGGCTCGACCAGGACTACACCGGGCGCCCCTTCGGGCCGATGCCGCAACTGCTCGCCGTCGCCGAGTACATCACCAAGACGCACGCCATCTGCGTCCGCTGCGGCCAGCCCGCCAACTACTCGCAGCGCATCGTCGAGGTCGAAGGTCAGGTCGTCGTCGGCGCCTCCGACACCTACGAGGCGCGCTGCCGCCGCTGCTTCGTCCCACACGCCGACACGCCCACGCGCTACGTCACCGAATAGCCCCGGCGCCCCGGCGCGACGCTCACTCCCGATCCCGCAGGATGGACAGGTACGCCCTCCACGGTCCGACCGCGCCGGCGTACGCCTTCGCCATCGTCCGTGCTATCTGCCCGACGTGATCGAGGTCGTGCACGACCCACGTCGCCAGCAACTGCCCGAGCGTCACCTCGCCCAACTCGGGGTGCCGCCCCGTCAGGCTTAAGTCCGCGCCCGTCAGGGTCATGCCCGCCAGCGCGGCGACGTTCTCGCGCCGCAACTCCGCGAACTCCGCCAGCAACTCGCCGAGGCTCCGCCCCCTGCTCTCGGTGAACTGCGCCGTCCGGTCGAACGTGTCGAAGGGGCGCTCCTCGCGCGCGAGGATGTGCCGGGCGCGCGGAATCCAGTCCGTGCGCTCGCCGTGGATGAGGTGGCCGACCACGTCATACGGCGACCACGTCTCGCCGCCTTCGGTCGCGGCGACCCAAGTGTCGGGCAGCCCGTCAAGCAGCGCGGTCAGGGCGGCGGGCGTCCGCGAAAGGACTGCCACGGCGTCGTTCAGGTTAAATCCGGTGTCTCTCATGGCGTTCGTTATTATGGACACGCGATTCGGGTGAGGGCGGGTGACGGTACGTGCTTTGATGTTACGTCGCGGGCGGCGGGTCTAACTCTTCGGCGAGGCGCGTCCAGACTTCGGCGAACTTTTCCACGTCGGCGCGTGTGTGTTCGAGGACGCGGCGGCTGTCCATGTAGGCGGCCCAGTGGGGCGTGTTGACTAGCGCCTCCTGCGTCTCCTCGCCGAGCGCCGCGGCCATCAGCGCGACGAGGTCTTGCGTGACGCGCGTGTGTTCCAAAAGCGCCTGAATTATCGTGTAGGCGAGCCGCGCCTGCTCGTACGCGAGACTCTGCTGCGGCGGCCGCGACTCCGCGCCGCCCGCCGCGCCTTCGCCTTGGCCGCCGCTTGTCACTCCGAACCTCCCGCCGAACTTTCCGCGTACCAACTCCCGCGCACGAGCGGAAGCTCGACGACGTGCGCGGCGCAGACCTCAGCGTCGCCCGCGTAGACTTTCAGTTCGGTGCCCGGCGCGAGGAAGTCGTACTTGACGATGGCGAGCGCGACGCGGCGGCCGAGGCGCGGCGAGTAGACGTGCGAGGTGACGCGCCCGGCCTCGCGCCCCTCCGCGGAGTCGCGCAGGCGCGCGTCGGCCGGCGGCTCGCTGTCGCTGTCGAAGACGACGCCGGCGAGACGCTTGGCGACGTGGCCGCGCCAATGTATGCGCGCGATGATCTCCTGCCCCGCGTAGCAGCCCTTCGTGTAGCTCACCGCCTCCGGTTCGTCCACCACTTCGAGCACGACGTTCGCGTCCGACGCGTCCGCGCCGTAGCGTGGCACGCCGGCCTCAACGCGCAGGACTTCCAGAGCGTCGGCGCCGGCCGGCCGCACGCCCGCTTCGACTAACGACTGCCAGAGCGAAGGCGCTTCGCCCGCGCCGACGAAGATGTCGAAGCCGTCCTCGGCCGTGTGCGTCGCGCGGATGACGAGCGGCGCGCCGTCGTCCGCGTCCCGCCCCTCGGAGACTCTGGCGACGCGGCCTCGGGCGAGACTGGCGACTTCGTCCCCGAGCACGGCGCGCACGACCTCGGGGGCGCGTTCGCCTTGCAGCGAGACGAGCGCCGTCTCGCCGGTCAGGTCGCGAACGCGGAAGTCGCCCGCGAGCGTGAAGCGTTCGAGCAGCTTCAGGAGCGCCGCGCAGGTCGCCGGCTCGGTGTCGAAGACGAAGCGGCCGCCGTCGCGCAGCACGCGCACGGAGGCGAGCAGGCGCCCCTGCGGGTTCGGGAAGGCCGCGTGCATCCACGCGCCGTCGGCGAGTGCCGCCACGTCGTTCGTCAACATGCCGTTGAGGAACTGGACGGCCTCCGCGCCCGACACCTCGACGCGCGCGCGTGCGGAGAGGTCGAAGAGGCCGGCGCCCCCGCCGCGCACGGCCTCGTACTCCGCGCCCGCGTCGCCGAAGTCGGCCGCGACGACGCGGCCGTCCTCTTCGCGGAAAGAGGCGCCCGCGCGGCCGAGCGTCTCTTCGAGCGGCGAGCGGCGCGGCGCGTTCGCCCCGGCCGCCTGACTCTGGACTGCTTCTGTCATCTACTTCAGCTTCTCAAGCTCGGCGCGCAGCGCGTCGTAGTCCTTCTTGTCGCCGGCCTTAAAGGCGAGGTTGACGTAGCGCACGACGCCTTCCTTGTCGATGAGGTAGACGGTGCGCTTGTTGAAGCCGTACTGCTCCATGTAGCTGTCGTAGGCCTTGGCGACGCGGTGGTCGTGGTCGGAGAGCAGGGGGAACTGTAGCTTGTGGAACTTCGCCCACTCGTGGTGCGAGAAGACGTAGTCGCCGCTGATGCCGAGCACCGTCGCGTTGAGCTTCGAGAGTTCGGCGAACGTGTCGCGCAGCGTGCAGACCTCGGTCGTGCAGCCGCCCGACCAGTCGGCCGGGTAGAAGGCGAGGATGACGTTCCTGCCGCGCAAGCTGGCGAGCGACATCTGCTCCTCGGGCTTCATGAAGAGCTTCTCGGCGGTCGCGTACGGGAGCTTGAAATCGGGCGCGGCCTCGCCGACCTTCGGCGCGGGGGCCGGCGCCGGCGCGGCGGCGGCGGACGCCTTCGCGGAGGCAGAAGAGTCGTAGTGCGCGGCGGAGGCGGGGTTGGTCTTCGAGACGGGCTGGCCGCCCGCGGCCGACTGCGCGGCGCACGCGCCTGCGAGGGCGAAGACGGCGGCGAGGGCGCGCACGAAGCCGCCCCCGAGATTGAAGGCCCCGTGGCTGTGTGTTCTGTTCGGCATAGGTTTTTTGGTACCTCTTTAGAGTGCGGCGGCGGGCGCCCCGGCGCTGACTTCGCGGAGGGCGCGCGCGACCGACTTGTAGTCTTCGAGCTGCTGGGCTTCGCGGCGGTGCGAGGCGAGCACCTGCGGGCTCGGGTGATAGAGCGGCACGAGCAGCCGCCCGTTCCAGCTCCGAATCTGTCCGACGTTCTCCTTGAGCGTGAGCGGATGATACTCGACCGCCCGGAGGGCGGCAAGCGACACGGCCCCGAGCGTGACGACGACCCGCGGCGAGACGACTTCTATCTGCCGGCGCAGGAACCCTGAGCAGTTCGAGACCTCTTCGCGCGTCGGCTTGCGGTTCGCGCCCGTCTCGCTGCGCGGGTTGCACAGCGCCGAGTTGGTGATGAAGACCTCCTCGCGCGCGAGGTCGATGGAGGCCAGGTAGCGCGTGAAGTTGCGCCCCGACTGGTCGCCCGAGAACGGCACGCGCGTGCGGTCGCCGCCCTGCCTTCCGGGCGCCTCGCCGACGAACATCACGCGCGCTCCGGCGCGCCCGTTCCGCCCGCTGAGCACCGCGCTCCGGCCGCACATCGCCGGGCACAGGCGGCACGCGGCCGCCTCCGCGACCAGCGCCTCGAACTCTCTCTGTTTAGCTTTGACGGACGCCGACAAGACCTCGCCTCCTCGCTTCCGTGTGATTGTACAACGGCGCGGGCGACGGTTTCAGCGGACGGAGGCGCGGATTCGTGGCCGAGGCCCGGTCGTGAAGGAGGGCGCGGGGAAGGATAAAGGCGGAAGGATGAAGGGTAGCCGTACAGCACGGCTTTCATCCTTCATCCTTCCGCCTTCGTCCTTCGCTCGCGCACGCCCTCGCGGACTGGCCCCCGCCGCGCGCGAGTTACAGGACGCGGTCGCCGAGGCCGAACACGCGGACGCGCGGCGTGGTCATGACGCGCGGAGTGACGAGCGTTCGAGGGGTGACCATCGTCCGCGGCGTGACGAGCGTGCGCGGGAGCGTCATGGATACCGGCGGGCGGAGGAGGCGGAACGAGCCGGGGATGATGTTCGCGCCCGGCGTCTGCCGGCGCTCGGGCGTAACGCGCACGGTGCGCCGGTTGCGGTCGCGGACGACCGTGAGCGTGACCTCGCCCTCCTGCTTCGCGCCGAGCGCGCGGACGAGATCGTCGGGGTCTTCGACCTGCTTGCCGTCAACCTCGGTCACCACGTCGCCGGCCCTGAGTCCGGCCTTCTCGGCCGGGCTGTTCGCCTCGACCGAGTTGACGAGCACGCCGTGCTGGACGCCGAAGAAGTCGGCGAGCTGCTTACCGAGCGTGCTGGTCGAGACGCCGATCCGGCGCGACGAGCCGAGCATGAAGAGTTCCGGGCTTTTGCGCCGCATCTCTTCGAGCCGCTCGCGCATCTCGTCGCCCTTGAGCTGCCACAGCTCGGAGTTCTCGCCCAGCAACTCGCCGAGGCGCTGCTCGCCGCCGGGGCCGTACACGGTCAGCGGGCCGCCCTCGGCGCCCGCGAAGGGCTGGCGGCGCGTGAGCGTGGCCGACAACTGCTGCTCGGAGCCGCCGCGCAAGACCGTGAGCCGCGTGGCGTGTTCGGGGGCGGACTCTTCGATGAGCCGCGTCAGCTTGCGGACGCTCGTCACCTGCTCGCCGTCGAAGCGCACGATGACATCGCCCTCGCGCAGACCCGCCTTCTCGGCCGGGCTGCCCTTGACGACCTCGCGCACGCCCACGCCGCGCGGCTCGCCCGCGACGCCGTAGCGCGACGCGTTCTCGCGCGTCACCTCTTCGGTGCGGACGCCGAGGAAGTTGCCCTCAAGGAAGAAGGTCGTGGCGCCGGCGGGCGGCGCGGGCAACTGCGGCGCGGCCGGCGGCGTCTGCGCGGACGCCGCCGACGCGGACAGCGAGAGGGCGGCGATGCTCAACAATGCTCTGAGTTTCACGGTTGTAAAGACCTCCTGAGATAGTTTTTCACCAACTTTCCACGCCGCGCCCGCCCCGCGGGTTCCGAAAATTATCGCGCCCGCCGCCGCTGCCCTAACTTGTCCGCGCGCGCGGGCGGCCGCTACACTTCCGCGCAGCATGAAGATACTCGACATCGGTTGCGGCAAGCACAAGACGCCCGGCGCGGTGGGGATGGACAGCAACCCGCGCTCGGACGCCGACGTGCTGCACGACCTCGACCGCTTCCCCTACCCGTTCCCCGACGACGAGTTCGACCTCGTCGTCGGCAACCAGATCATCGAGCACGTCGAGGACGTGCTGGCGGTCGTCGCCGAACTCTACCGCGTCACGCGACCGGGCGGCCGTATCCGGCTCGACACGCCGCACTTCTCCGACGTGGCCTCCTACACAGACCCGACGCACAAGCACCACCTCACCACCGAGTCGTTCGCCTACTTCACCGGCGACCGCCCCGACTTCGACTTCTACAGCCACGTCCGCCTCCGGCCGCGCCTCGTCCGCGTGACGATGCTCAGGCTGTGGCGGCTCGCCGGGTTCGAGCTGGCGGTCAACGCCTGCAACCGCTACCCGTCTTTGCGCTTCTTCCGCCGCTTCTGGGAGCAGTACCTCTGCTTCGTCGTACGCGGCAAGACAATCTATTTTGAGTTTGAAGTGATAAAGTAGCCGACCACACCAGCGACAAGCGGCGGCGTGAAAAAGGAGGGAGGACTGTCATGAGCAGCAAGCCTAAGAAGTCTCAGGGCGCGGCCGGCGGCGGCGCGCAGCCCGCGCGCAGGTCTTCGGCGAAGCCCTCGCGCAAGGATCAGATTATTTCGCTCTTCCTCTCGGGGATGGGCGAGGTCGAGGACATCGCGGTCATCACGGGCGCGCGCCCCTCTTACGTCGGCACGGTCTTGCAGGAGGCCGGGCTGCAACAGGGCTACTTCGACCTCTACACCTCGACGGCCGTCCCGCAGAACATCTACTCGAAGTTCTTCGCGAACAAGCTCGGCTTCAAGGACGTGGAGACGGCCGCCGGGTCGGTCGAGCTGATCGACCGGCTCTACCGCCAGTTCGAGTTCGCGGGCGACCGCGCCGGCCAGCACCACGCGCTCCAGATGGCGCTGACGATGTTCGACCGCGCGCGCTGGACGGGCAAGGGGCGCGAGGCCGAGGTCTTCCTCAACTGGCTCACCGCGCGACTCGGCGAGGCCGCGCTCGACCTCGAAGAGGCTTCGGGCGAGAACCTCGGCGACGCCGACGAAGGCGCCGCCGAGCCGGAGACGTTGCCGTAAGACCTCCGATGAAGTCACACGCGAACATGGTCGCGCTCGTCACGGGCGCCTACCGGGGCATCGGCCTCGAAGTCGCGCGCCAGCTCGCCGCGCGCGGCTACACGACCGTCCTCACCGCCCGCGACCCGGCGAAGGCCGAGGCGGCGGCCGAGGCGTTGCGCGGGCAGGGGCTGAGCGTCTTCCCCGCCCGACTGGACGTGACCGACCGGGAAAGCGTTGAGGCCGCGCGGCGCTTTGTCGAAGAGCAGTTCGGCCGGCTCGACGTGCTGGTCAACAACGCGGCCATTCTCTATGACTCCTGGCAGCGCGCCGAGACGGCCGACCTCGACACCGTGCGCGAGGCGTTCGAGACCAACACGCTCGGCGCGTGGCACGTGGCGCAAGCCTTCATCCCGCTGCTCAAAAGGAGTCGGCGCGGCCGCCTCGTCAACGTGTCGAGCGAGTCCGGCTCGCTCGCCTCGATGGGCGCGGGCACGCCCGCCTACGGCGTCTCGAAGGCGGCGCTAAACGCTCTCACCCGGATGCTGGCGGCCGAACTCGGCGGCGCCGGCGTCCTCGTCAACTCGGTCTGCCCCGGCTGGGTCGCGACCGAGATGGGCGGCCCCGACGCGCCGCGCACGCCCGAGGAGGGCGCGGCCTCGGTCGTCTGGGCGGCGACGCTCCCCGACTCCGGCCCGACCGGCGGCTTCTTCCGCGACGGCGAGCCGCTGGCGTGGTGACGCGCGCCGTGGCTTTCAGTCTTCCGACCCATGAACCAACACGGCGCGAACTTCTGGCAGGGCAAGCTCGTCCGCCTGCGCGGCGTGGAGCCGTCGGACGCCGAGGCGTTCGCGCGCTGGAACCTCGACAGCGAGGCGGCGCGCGAGATGGACTTCGTCTGGCCGCCGGTCTCGCTCGCGTTCGTCAGGCGTGACCTGGAAGAGTTGTCGCTGAAGAAGCTCGACGCGGACGCCTTCACGTGGGTCGTGGAGAGCGCGGGCGGCGAGGCCGTCGGGTGCATCAGCACGCATCACTGCGACCAACGCTGCGGCGTCTTCCGCTACGGGCTGAGCGTGGCGCGCGAGCACCGGCGGCGCGGTTACGCGACCGAGGCGGTGCTGCTCGTCCTCAAGTACTACTTCGAGGAGCTGCGCTATCAGAAGTGCCTCGTCGGCGTCCACTCGAACAACCCCGAGTCGGCCGGGCTGCACGAGCGGCTGGGCTTCGTCCGCGAGGGGACGCTGCGCCGGATGGTCTTCACCGGCGGTCGATTCCACGACCTACACCAATACGGGATGCTGAAGGAGGAGTGGGAGCAGTCGGCACACAGAATCTGAAGCGCCGCGCGTGGTCTTCGGGCGTCGCGCTGACGGCCGGGCTGGTCTGCCTCTACGCGGCGGCGCGCCTGTGGCGTCTGACGGCGGCGTGCCTCTGGTTCGACGAGATTTTCAGCGTCCACGCCGCGCGCCACGCTTGGGGCGACCTGTGGCGCTTCGTCGCGGCCGACCTGATTCACCCGCCGCTCTTCTACGCGCTGCTCAAGCTCTGGACGGCGCTCGGCGGCGAGTCGCTTCTGTGGCTGCGACTCTTCCCCGCGCTCGCCTCGATCGCGGCGGTCGCGCCCCTGCTCCTGCTCGCGCGCGAGCTGCGTCTGGGCAAGGGAGCGACCAACGTCGCGCTGCTCGTCGCGGGTACAAACGGCTACCTCATCAAGTACGCGCAGGAGGTCAGGATGTACGGCCTGCTGCTCCTGCTCACGCTCACCTCGCTGTGGCTCTTCGCGCGCCTGCTCAACCGCGCGGGCGGGGCGCGCTGGACAGTCGCCGCGCTCGCCCTCGCCAACCTCCTGCTCGTCTACACGCACTACTACGGATGGCTCGTCGTCGCGTGCGAGGTCGCCTTCGTCGCGCTCAAGGACAGGCGCAGGCTCGCCGCGTTGCTGCTCTCGGCCGGCGGGCTGGCGCTGGCTTACGCGCCTTGGGTCTTGGCGTGCGCGCGCGCGGCGGGCGGGGGCGGCGGGCTGGCGCAGAACATCGGTTGGATTCAGCGGCCGGGCGCGCGCGACCTCGTCCAACTCTTCGCGCTCTTCAACGAGCCTTTCTACTTCCGGCAGAGTTCCGCCGACCCGCTCTACGCGTACGGCGGCGCGCTGCTCGGGCTGCTCGTCGTCGGCCTCCCCGTCATCGCGCTGCTGCTCGACACGCTGAGAAAGAAGCGCACGGCGGCGGGGGACGTTGCCGAGGAGAGTCGGGGCGGCGTGGTCGCGTTCCTGCTCGTCTTCACGTTGCTGCCGGTCGTGCTCGCCTTCGCCGCGAGCTACGCGCTGCCGCAGTCTGTGTGGGGCACGCGCCACCTCGTCGTCGCCTACGGCGCTTACGCGCTGCTCGCGGGGCTGGCGCTCGGGCGACTGCGCCCGCACTGGTGGAGGGGCGCGGCGCTCATCCTCCTCTGCTGCTGGCTCGCCGCCACGGCCGCGCTCGCGCTCTTCAGGCGCGACGCCGCGCCCGTCTGGTGCGCGTGGGACGGCCTCGCCTCTTCGGCCGCGCGCGACGAGCTACGCGGCCAACTCCCCGGCGGCGCGGTCGAAGGATATGCTTCGGAACGGACGAGCGTCTACGCCTTTGAAGACCTCGTCGCCTACCACCTCTGGTTCGCGCTCGAACGCGGGGAGACGGCCGGGCGCTTCCGCGTCGTCTCAATCAAGGGCGCGCCCGGCCTCGCGGAAGACCCCGCCTACTTCCTCCCGCGCGCCTTCGACGGCGTCGCCACGGCGACGCCCGACGCGCTCGGCGGAGAACGCTTCTGGCTCGCCTTCCGCGACGCCAACTGGGACGAGTCGCGCCAACCTCTAAAGCTCGTCCTCGAACGCGGCTACCGCCCCGAGCGCACCTTCGAGGCGTCCGCGCAAGGCCAACGCGCCTTCCTCGTCCTCTTCGCGCGCGCGGCCGAGTGACACGCGCGCGGCGCGCTTCCACTTTCGGCGCGCGCCTGTTTATTCTTTCAAGCGACGGACGGGAGGGACGCTGATTGTCTTCTGACGCAAACACACGGGCGGGCGGCGGGCGTTGGAGCCTCGCGGGGCGGACGGCGCTCGTGACGGGCGCGACGCTGGGGATCGGGTTGGCAGTGGCGGAGGAGTTCCTCTCCTTCGGCGCGCGTCTGCTGGCGGTCGCGCGCGACGCGGCGCGCGTCGAGGCGCGCGTCGAGGCTTGGAGGCGCGCGGGCGCAGACGCCGACGGCCTCGCCGCAGACCTCTCGACGGCCGATGGTCGCGCGCGCGTGCTCGAACGCCTCGAAGCGTGGGGGCGGCTCGACGTGCTCGTCAACAACGTCGGGACGAACGTGCGGAAGGCCGCGACCGACTACACGACCGAAGAGTACGAGCGCGTCATCTCGACCAACCTCACCTCGGCCTTCGAGCTGACGCGCGCCGCCCACCCGCTCCTTAAAGTCGCGGCGGCCGAGACAGGCGACGCGGGCGTCGTCAACGTCGCCTCGGTCTCCGGCCTCACGCACACGAGCACGGGCGCGCCCTACGCGATGAGCAAGGCGGCGCTGCTCCAGATGACGCGCAGCCTCGCCGTCGAGTGGGCGGCCGACCGCGTGAGAGTCAACGCCGTCGCGCCTTGGTACATCACGACGCCGCTCGTCGAGCCGGTGCTCTCGGACGCGGAGCGCCTCGCGCGCATACTCTCGCGCACGCCCATGCGGCGCGTCGGCGAGCCGGCGGAGGTGGCCTCGGTCGTCGCCTTCCTCTCGATGCCCGCCGCCTCTTACGTCACGGGCCAATGCGTCGCCGTGGACGGCGGCTTCACCGCCTACGGGATTTGAAGACTGACGCGACGGGGTTCGCGGGGGGCTTTTCGATGGACGTTATCTGGGAGGAGTTGCTGGCGGGGCTGGGTGACACGCGACAGCTCATTCACGTACTCATTCGGCTGGCGGCCGCGACGCTGCTCGGCGCGGTCATCGGGATTCAGCGCGAGCGCGCGGGCAAGCCCGCCGGGCTGCGCACGCACATGCTGGTCACTTTGGGCACGGCCGTCTTCGTCCTGGCGTGCGCGGGCGTCGGGATGTCTTCGGACGGGCTGTCGCGCGTCATACAGGGCGTCGTCACCGGCATCGGCTTCATCGGCGCCGGCTCCATCCTCAAGCTGAGCGAGCAGCGCGACGTGCAGGGGTTGACGACCGCCGCCGGCATCTGGATGACGGCGGCGGTCGGCGTCGCCGTCGGTCTCGGGAGCCTCGGCGTGGCGATACTGAGCACCTTCTTCACCCTCGTCATCCTCTCCTTCTCCAAACGCCTTGAGCGCAGCGTGGACGAGCGCCGCGCGGCCGACGTGGAGGCGCGCGACAACTAGCGCGCCCGCCGGCCGGCGGCGCCGCACGTTCCCTCTTGACAGGCGCGCGCCCCGCTCCCTAGTATCTTTAGTAAGGCGACACGAAGCCCGCGGCGGCTCGTCACAATGCCACGTCGCCCTCGCACTATAGCCCCACGCCGCACGCGCCTCAGCGCAGGAGAACCAGCGCCCCGCTAGGATTTAACGTCATGAAAAGGATAGTTACGCTTTGCTGCGTCTACGTGACGCTCGCGGCCGCCGTGTGCGCTCAGGAGGCCGGGCGCGCCGCCGCGCCTGCGCCCGCGCCGACGCCGGTCAAACACGGCGGCAAGATCGAGTCGGCCTACGACGGCTTCGCGCACGAGACGGTCGTCGCGCTCAAGAGGATGAGCGTCACCTGCGAGGCCGCGCGCGGGCTACAAGGCTCGCTCAAGGGGCTGTGCGTCAGCCTTCAGGTCTCGCTCCACTGTCCGGGACAGCAGCTCGAATACGTCCGCCGCGCGACCGTCCGCATCACCTTCGAGGCGAAGGACTGGGACGCGCGCCACCCCGCCGGCCAGCGCGACCTCTCGGCCGTCGCCGACGGCGAGACCGTCCGGCTCGGCCGGATGACGCTCGTCTCGCACGCCGTCAGCGAGAGCTGGCTCGCCGAGGACGCCAAGGAGACGCTCGAAGTCTCCATCCCCTACGAAGCGTTCCTCAAGCTGGCGCGCGCCGAATACGTCGAGATGTCGGTCGGCAAGACGACCTTCCCGCTGCGCGACAAGAACCTCGCCGCGCTCCGCGACTTGGGCAACCGCGTCCGCATCACGCCCGGCGCCGCTGTCCAGCCCGGCGGCGGCAACTGAAGCAGCGCACGCGCGTCAGGGCCGGCGGTAGACTTCGCGGCCGTCGCTTGAGACTTCGAGGGCGAGTCTGTTTTCGGAGTGTGCGAGGTCGAGGTGTGCGACCGTCTCGGACACGGCGAGGAAGCGGTGCACGTCGTCCGAGCCGGGGAAGAGTTCCTGCGCCACGTCCCACGCGGTCGCGCCCGCCTTGGGGATGAGGCGGACGACTTCCGCCTGCCTCTCGTTTATCGCGCGCAGGTAGCGGTTGAAGAGTTCTTCGTAGTCTTCGACGGGGTCGCCGTGGCCGCCGTAGACGAGCGTGGGCGCGAGCGAGCGCAGGCGCGCGAGGCTCACCAGATACTCGGCGAGCGAGCGGAAGCGGCGCGCGGGGTCTACGGGGTCGGGCGAGAGCACGGGGTTGGGCGTGATGCGCTTGAGCACACAGTCGCCCGCGATGACGGTGCGGTCGGCCTCACGCAGGAACGAGCAAGAGCCGGGCGTGTGCCCCGGCGTGTGGACGACGCGTAAGCTTCCGCGCTCGAACTTCAGCTCGTCCTCGTCCACCAGCTCCGAGTGCTCGTGGTCTTCGAGCGCGTCGGCGAAGCGGCGCACGCCCTCGTACATCCGGCGCATCGCCTCGACCTCTTCGGGGGGCACGCCCGCGCGCTCCAACAGCGCGCGGTTCTCGCCGTACTCCAGACGCCCCTTGCGGTGCCCCGTCTCCCACCCGTGGACGAAGACCTCGGCGTCCTTCGCCTCGTCGCGCAAAGCTTTCGCCAGCCCGCAGTGATCTTCGTGCGCGTGCGTCAGCACGATGCGTCTGATGTCGGAGACGCGGACGCGCGCATTTCTCAAACCCTCCCGCAGCGCCTCCGCCGCCTCCCTCGTCTTCGGCCCCGTGTCGATGAGCGTCAGAGGCTCCTCCGCGATGAGGTAGACGTTCACGGGCCCCACGTAGAAGGGCGTCGGCACTGAGATGGGAATGATGCGCATGGTGAAATCAGTAGACAGTAGACAGTAGTCTGTAGCCGGTAGAAAAAACAGTAGCCAGTAGTCTGTAGAAAAGCAACCGCGCCGGGCGGCAGCCCTACTGACTACTGGCTACTGTCTAACTGTCTAACCCTCCTCAGTACGCGTAGCGGTTCGCCTTGATCATCGCGTCGGCGATGCGGCGGCGCGCGGCGACGGTGTTGGTGGGCGTGTGCTTGGTGAAGCGCTTGAGCGCGGCGAGCAGCGTGCGCAGCTCGTCGCCTTCGCTGATGGCCGCGAGCGTGTTCTTGGCCTCGGCCTCGACGCGCTCGACGGCGTCGTTGCAGAAGACGCGCACCATGTCGAGGTTGAGCGCGGCCGCCTCCTCGCCCCGCGCGGCGGCCACCTTCTGCGCGCGCAGGATGGCCGACTCCATCGCGAACACGTCCATGATGATGTTCGACGCGCCGATCAAGACCTCCTGCTCCTCCGAGAGCGCCGTCATGTACTTCTGCGCCGCCGTGCCCAAGACCATCAGCGCGACCTTCTTCGCGTTCTTCGCGAGCTTCGCCTCCGCCGCGAGCACGGTTTCGTCTTCATCCAGCGAAGGCATCAACGGCGAGAGCACCTCGCCCATCAGCGCCTGCGCCGCCGGCAGCAGCGCGAGCTTGCCGCCCAACGCGCGCTTCATGAGCATGCCGGGGATGAGCATGCGGTTGATCTCGTTCGTCCCCTCGAAGATGCGGTTGATGCGCGCGTCGCGGTAGGCGCCCTCGGCCGGGTAGTCGGCCGAGTAGCCGTAGCCGCCGTAAATCTGCACCATCTCGTCGGTCACGTACTGGCAATATTCCGAGAGCGAGACCTTGATGGCCGAGCACTCGACCGCGTACTCCTCGATGGCCCTCAGCTTCGACTCGGGGTCGGTGTCGTCGGCGGTCGCGTTAATCGCGCCCTCGATGAGACCGAGCGTGCGGTAGGTCGTCGCCTCGCCGACCCAAGTCCGAATCGCCATCTCGGCGAGCTTGTGCTTGATGGCGCCGAAACTGGAGATGGGCTTGCCGAACTGGTGTCGCTCGTTGGCGTAGCGCACCGACTCGCTCGCCGCCAGCTTCATCCCGCCGAGGCACATCGCGCCGAGCTTGAAGCGGCCGATGTTGAGGATGTTGAAGGCGATCTTGTGCCCCTTGCCGACCTCGCCGAGCAGGTTCGAGGCGGGCGTCTTCACGTCGTCGAGCACGAGCGCGGTGGTCGATGAGCCGTTGATGCCCATCTTGTGCTCTTCGGCCCCGTTCGACAGCCCCTCCTGCCGCTCGACGATGAAGCCGGTGAACTTCTCGCCGTCCACCTTGGCGAAGACGACGAACAGGTCGGCGAAGCCGCCGTTCGTAATCCACATCTTCTCGCCCTTGATGACGTAATGCGTGCCGTCTTCCGACAGACGCGCCGTCGCCTTCGCCGCCAGGGCGTCTGAGCCGGAGCCGGCCTCGGTCAGGGCGTAGGCCGTAATCAGCTCGCCCGTGACGATGCGCGGGATGTACTTCTGCTTCGCCTCCTCGGTGCCGTAGTAGACGATGGGGAGCAGCCCGATGCCGCCCTGCGCGCCCATCGTCGTCGCGAACGAGGCCGCGCGCCCCAAAGCCTCGCCGAGGATGGCGCCCGCCACCTGATCAAGGCCGAGGCCGCCGTACTCCTCGGCGACGGTCGCGCCGACGAAGCCTATCTCCGCGCCCTTCTGGACAAGCTCTCGCGCCAGCTTCCAGTCCTTCTTCTCAAGCTCCGCGAGGCGCGGACGCACTTCGCCGTCCATGAACTGCCGCGCGGTGTCGGCGATCATGTGATGCTCTTCGGTGAAGTCCTCGGGCGTGAAGACCTCCTCGGGCGTCCTCTCCTCGATGAGGAAACTCCCGCCCACGACAATCTTTTTATCCTCGGCAACGGCAGACATAGTTTGCTCCTTTCAGACGCTTCTTTTTACAGCCTTTCAAAAATTCCCGCGGCGCCCATGCCGCCGCCCACGCACATCGTGACCAGCCCGTAGCGACCCTGCCGGCGTTCGAGTTCGCGCAGGATGGTGGCGGTCAGCTTCGCGCCCGTGCAGCCGAGCGGGTGGCCGAGGGCGATGGCGCCGCCGTTGACGTTGACGCGCTCGGGGTCTAGGCCCAGCGTCCTGATGACGGCGACCGACTGCGCGGCGAAGGCTTCGTTCAGTTCGATGACGTCGATGTCCTCGACACGAAGGCCGGCGATCTTCAAGACCTTCGGGATGGCGTGGACGGGGCCGATGCCCATCTCCTCGGGCGGGCAGCCGGCGGTGGCGTAGGCGACGAAGCGCGCCAGCGGCTTCAGGTTCAACTGCCGCGCGCGCTCCTCAGACATGACGACCGCGGCCGCCGCGCCGTCCGACATCTGCGAAGAGTTGCCGGCCGTGATGGTGCCCTTCGCGTGGAAGGCCGCCCGCAGTTTCGCCAGACTCTCTTCGGAAGTGTCGCGGCGGACGCCCTCGTCCTTCGTGAACGTGACCTCGCGCGTCTTCTTCTTGCCGCGCTCGTCCAACTCCTCGAAGGTGACCTTGAGCGGGACGATCTCGTCGTCGAACTTGCCCGCGTCCTGCGCCTCGGCCGCGCGCCGGTGCGACTGAAGGGCGAAGGCGTCCTGCTCCTCGCGCGAGACCTCGTACTTGCGCGCGACGTTCTCGGTCGCCAGACCCATGTTGAGGTAGAAGTCCGGGTAGTGCTCGACTAAGTAAGGGTTGGGCCGGATGGTGTGGCCGCCCATCGGGATGAGCGACATCGTCTCAAGGCCGCCCGCGACGATCACGTCGGCGCCGCCCGTGCGGATGCGGTCGGCCGCGATGGCGATTGACTGAAGGCCGGACGAGCAGAAGCGGTTGATGGTCATCGCCGAAGTCTCGACGGGGAGACCGGCGCGGATGGCGGCCGCGCGCGCGACGTTCATCCCCTGCTCGGCCTCGGGCATCGCGCAGCCCATGACGACGTCTTCGATCTCCGACTTCTCCAACCCCTCGGCGCGGCGCACGGCCTCGTCGATGACGGCCGCGCCCATCTCGTCGGGGCGCGTGTTCTTCAGAGTCCCCTTCGGGGCCTTGCCGACCGCCGTGCGCACGGCGGAAACGATGACTGCGTCTCTCATAAATAACCTCTTGTTAAAGCTGTACGTCCGACCCGTCCCGCTTAGATGCCTCCCGCGCCCTTCTCGATGGCGACCTCGACCTCGTCGGCGTGGAGGACTTCCTTTAAGACCCGCGGGTCGAGCGAGACGAGGAAGCCGCGCTTGCCGCCGTTGATGTAAATCTTCGGCAAATCAAAAATCGTCCGCTCGGCGTAGACGTGCAGGTGCACGCGCGTGCCGAAGGGGCTGGTGCCGCCAACGAGGTAGCCGGTGTGCTTCTGCGCCTCGGCGAAGTCGCACGGGTGGACGCTCTTGACGCCGAGGTGTCGCGCGAGCTGTTTGGTCGAGACCTCGCGGTCGCCGTGCATCAGGACGATGAAGGGCCTCATCGTCTCGGCCTCCATCACCAAGGTCTTGACGACCGTGTGCTCGTCAACGCCGAGCGCCTCGGCCGAGTGGCTCGTCCCGCCGCGCTCGACGTAGTCGTAGAGGTGCGGCTCGAACTCGACCTTCTTCTCGCGCAGCAGCCTCACGGCCGGCGTCACGGGGTAGTCCATAACTCTTAAGCGGCGGGGAAGCCCCCGGCCGCGGTCACGCGCCGCGCCTGCTCGAAGTGACCGCGCGCGTGCGCGACGAAGATGCGGTAGACGTCGTGCAGGCTGTAGGTGACGAGCGCCATGGCGGGCGACGTGATGACGGTGCGGCGGAGGTCTGCGCCCTCGGTCGCGCGCATGTGGGCGGCCACCTCCGACAGGTTCCCCACGAACCGCCCGATCACGTCCGCGCCCACGTCGCTCGACGCCGGGAGGAAGGCGCGCGGCGCTTTAATCTTCCGCCCCTTCGCGGGGTCGAGCGCGCCGAGGATGTACCGCCCGAAGAAGCCCGAGAGCGGCGAGACGCGGCCCCAGAGGCTCGACTTGTACTCTCCCGCGGCGACCTTCCGCATGGCGGGGAAGAAGGTGCTGTTCGTCACGATCAGGTGGTCGAAGCACTGGCCGACGCTCCACTGCTCGGCCGACGGCTTCCAGTTGAGCTGCGCCGCCGAGAGCCGGCCGAAGACATCGCGCGCCTCGCGGCCGACCGCCTCCAACTCGCGGACGAACCCGGCTATCTCGCCTCCGTCCCGATTCCCGCTCATCGCACGCTCCTTTTAATTGCGGAGGGGCTTGCCCGTCTTCAGCATGTGCGCGATGCGCTCCTGCGTCTGTCGCTGGCCGCACAGGGAGAGGAACGCCTCGCGCTCCAGGTCCAGAAGGTACTGCTCGGAGACGCGCGTCTCGTGGTTGAGGTCGCCGCCCGTCAGAATCCGCGCCAGCTTCTCGCCGAGCAGCGCGTCGTAGTCAGAGATGAAGCCGCCGCGCTTGAGCTGGTGGATGCCGAGCTTGATGGTCGAGAGCGCGGAGTTGCCGAGCGCGAGGATGTCCGTGCGCTGCTGCGGACGCGTGTAGCCGGTGGCGGCGAGCGCCAGCACCTCCTGCTTGGCGTCGGCGACGAGGCGGTCGGCGTTCATCGAGAACGAGTCCTCCTCGCGCAGGAAGCCGAGCGACTTGGCCTCCGCCGCCGAGGTCGCCACCTTCGCCGTCGCGATGGTCTCGAAGGCGCGACGGACGAACGGGAACGGGTCGGCCTCGGTCACGCCCGGCGGGATGGAGTCGAGCGCGCGCACCAGCATCTCCTTCGTCCCGCCGCCCGCCGGTATCAACCCGACGCCGACCTCGACCAGCCCGATGTACGTCTCGGCCGAGGCGCGCGCGCGGTCGGCGTGCAGCGTCATCTCGCACCCGCCGCCGAAGGTCATCTGGAAGGGCGCGACGACGACGGGCTTCGGCGAGTAGCGCAGGCTCATCGTCGCCTGCTGGAAGGCGCGGATGCCGAGGTCGATCTCGTCCCACTCCTCCTCCTGCGCGCCCAAGAGCACCAGCATCAGGTTCGCGCCGACCGAGAAGTTCTGCCCCTGATTGGCGACGACGAGTCCCAGAAAATTCTTCTCGACTTCCGCCAGCGCCGTCTTCACCATCTGGAGCGTGTCGCCGCCGATGGAGTTCATCTTCGAGTGGAACTCAAGGCACGCCACGCCGTCGCCGAGGTCTAAGAGCGACGCGGCGGCGTTGCGCTTGACGACGCCCGTGCGGTCTTTCAGAGACTTGAGCACGACGACGCCCGGCTGCTCCGTCACCGGCTTGTACTCGCCCGCGGCGAAGTCGAAGTAAAACTCTTGTCCGCCCTCCGACTTGTAGAAAGAGGCCGCGCCCGCGTCGAGCATCCGCCGGACGTTTGCGGGGACTTGCCTCCCCTCTTCCTTCAGCCTGGCGGCGACCTTCTCGACGCCGACGGCGTCCCACGCCTCGAAGACGCCCAACTCCCAGCCGAAGCCCCACTTCATCGCGCGGTCAACCTCAACGACCGTGTCGGCGATTTCGGGGACGCGGTTGGCGGCGTAGGTGAAGACGCGCGAAGAGGTCTTCCACATGAACTCGGCCACGCGATCCTTGCCCCAGAAGAGCGACTTCATGCGCGCGCGCGTGTCCTCGATGTTCTTCGCCGCGTCGAGCGAGGGCAGCTTGGCTTTCTGCTGCGGCCGGTAGTCGAGCGTCGCCACGTCGAGCGTCCAGATGTCCCTCTGCCCGCCCTCGCCCTTGCGCTTCTGGTAGAAGCCGCCCTGCGTCTTATCGCCGAGCAGGCGGCGCTCGACCATACGCTCGACGAACTCGGGCAGCTTGTAGGTCTCGCGGTCTTCGTCGTCGGGGACGGCCTCGTAGAGGTTGCGCGCGACGTGCGTCAGAACGTCCAGCCCGACGATGTCGAACGTGCGGAAGGTCGCGGACTTCGGCCGGCCCAGCGCGGGCCCGGTGATCTTGTCCACCTCCTCGATGGTGTAGCCGTCCTCCGCGAGCGTCCTCAGGGTGACGAGCGCGCCGTAGGTGCCGATGCGGTTGGCGATGAAGTTCGGGCGGTCTTTCGCCACCACCACGCCCTTGCCCAGACGCTGGTCGAGGAAGCCGTAGACGGCGCAGGAGACCTCGGGCTTCGTCCACTCCGTCCGAATCAGCTCGACGAGGTGGAGGTAGCGCGGCGGGTTGAAGAAGTGCGTGCCGAGGAAGTGCGCGCGGAAGTCTTCGGAGAAGCCCTCGGCGATCTGCCGGATGGGGATGCCGCTCGTGTTCGAGGCGACGACCGAGCCGGGCTTGCGGAATTTTTCCACGCGCTCGAAGAGCTTGCGCTTGATTTCGAGATTCTCGACCACCGCCTCGATGACTATGTCGCAGTCCTTGATGCGCGGCAGGTCGTTGTCGAAGTTCCCCGTCGAGACGAGCGCGGCCGACTCCGTCGAGAAGAACGCGGCGGGCTTGGCCTTCTTCGCCGCCTCCAGCCCGGCGCGCGCGACGCGGTCGCGCACCTCCTTCGATTCCGGCGTCAGCCCGCGCGCCTGCTCCTCAGGCGTCGGCTCCTTCGGCGCGAGGTCGAGGAGGAGCGTGGGGATGCCCGCGTTGGCGAGGTGCGCGGCGATCTGCGCGCCCATCGTGCCGGCGCCTAAGACGGCGGCCTTGTCGATCCGAAGCATAGGGGGTTTCCACTCCGAGCTTTCCGAGATTTCTCCGACCGGAGACGGGCATCATCATACTGAATGAGTATTCATTCAGGCAAGCCCCGCCGCGGGAAGCGCGCGGGCTGATCCCGTTTTCGATCCTTTTGCGCGTATGTGAGTGGCCGGGTTTTTGACCGGCCGGGGTTGAAGGGCCCCAGTGAAGGGATGCTACCGGAGGTTTCATACAATATGTTCGTCATACGTAAATCTTTGTCTATCTTGACGTCTGCCTTGTTGCTGGCCGGGCCGGCCGCGGCACAGAACGCCGCGGGGCAGCGCGCTGAAGGCGCCGCGCCCGTCGCGGCCTCTTCGACCGCCTCGGGCGTGCGCTTCGTCGCGCCGGGGCAGGCGCGCCGCGTCCGCCTCGAAGTCTACACGGCGGCGGGCGAGCGCCTCTTCGACTCGGGCGTGCGCGCGGGCAGCATCCTCGACTGGGACGGGCAGGGGCTGGCCGACGGCTCGTACCTGTGCGTGCTGACGGCCGAAGACCTCCAGGGCGGCAAGAGCCGCAAGCTCAGCTCGGTCACCGTCCAGTCGGGGCGCGCCGCGCTCGGCAAGGAGGGCGAGGCGGAGCTGAAGACGACTTACGCGCAGGCGCTCGACGCGGCCGGCGTCCCGCGGGACGAGGCCGTGGCGGCCGCGCGCGCGAAGAAGAGCGACGCGCTGACGTTGACGGCGCACGACGGGACGGACGGCCAAGTCACCTCGACCGAAGGCGCTTTGACGTTCCGCACCGGCGATGTCTTCTCGGGCAAAGAGCGGGAGCAGATGAGGGTCACGCCCGAGGGGCGCGTCGGCATCGGGACGGATAAGCCCGAGGATGCGCTCGACGTGGCGGGGACGATCCGCGCGCGGGGCGGCATCCGCTTCGACGACGGCACCGTCCTGACCTCGGCGAATCAAGCGAAGGGCGCGGGCGGCGGCGTGGCGACGCTCAACACCACCGGCACCGTCCCCACCGCGAACGCGACGGGCGTCGGCACCGACAACAAGATCGCCAAGTGGTCGGACAACACGGGCACGCTCACCGACTCGACCTTCTTCGAAGACGATGCGGGCAACGTCTTCAACTTCTTCGGCTCGCGCGTCGTGGCGCCGGGGCAGCAGCCCTTCTTCGAGGCGCAGCGCAGCAGCGGCACCGACATCCTCCAGCGTTTCTGGAACACGGGCGCGGGCGGCGCCAAGCTCCGCTACGTCGCGGGCGCCGGCGCGACCTCGCAGATTCAGCTGACCGACGCCACCGAGTGGCTCTCGTCCATCGCGGGCAACAACCAGATCGGCCTCCAGTTCCGCGTGCGGCCGACGAACGGGACGAACAGCGAGGCGGGCCTCGACGCCAGCACGCGCATGACCATCGCGCGCAACGGCAACGTCGGCATCGGCACCGTTGCGCCGGCGCAGAGGCTGGAAGTCGCGGGCAGCCTCAAGCTGAGCGGGACGGGCAGCGCCCTCATCTTCCCCGACGGCTCCTCGATGACGACGGCGGCGGCCGGCGGCGGCGGCGCGCCTTCGGGCACGAGCATCATCACGGCGATTAACGACCCGGCGACCGTGGGCGTCATCAATGACAACCGCCACTCGCCCAACATGGCGCGACTGAACGGCGCGAACGCTTGGTCGGGCGCGAACGTCTTCGGCGCGGGGATCTCGGCCAACAACGCGCTCATCACCAACGTCGGCAACCCCGTCAACGCGGGCGACGCGGTCAACAAGGCTTACACCGACGCGAACTTCGTCAAGTTCGTCCCCGGTGCCGAGCAGCTCTCGGTCGGCGACGCCAACGGCACGGCGCCGATGATCAACCTGCGCGGCGGCTCGACCTGCTGCTCGGGCCCCGGCGGCCACACGCCCGCGTGGTTCAAGGTCTTCCAGAACGGCAGCTTCGTCGCCACCGGCAACCTCGGCATCGGCGTCTCGCCGATGCAGGGCAAGGGCTACCGCACCTCTTGGGATTCGTACAAGGGCGCGTTCCGCTCCGGCTACGCCGACAACGAGTGGGACGACAACAACGTCGGCTTCTTCTCTTGGGCGGGCGGCTCGAACTCGACGGCCATCGGCCTCTACGCGCTCGCCTTCGGCGACACGAACTCGGCCGAGAGCACGTCGAGCATCGTCTTCGGCAGCGGCAATCAGGTGAAGGGCGCCGCGGGCTTCTCGGCGGGCGCGGGCAACCGCGTGTGCGACACCTACGGCGTCGCCTTCGGCAACAACGCCATCTCGGGCGGCCCGATCATCAACGGCAAGTGCGACCCCGACACCTTCAACATCCGCGGCCTCGCGGCGGTCGCCATCGGCTACAGGGTGACGGCCGACCAGGACCACACGACGGCGATGGGCAAGTTCGCCACGAACAACGGCTTCTCGGGCACGTTCATCTGGTCTGACGGCTCGGCGCAGCAGACCGCCGACACGTTCCGCAACACGGCGAACAACGAGTTCGCGGCGCGCGCCACGGGCGGCTTCCGCTTCCGCACGAACCTCGGCGGCACGACGGGCTGCAACCTGCCCGCCGGCTCCGGCGTCTTCAACTGCACTTCGAGCCGCGCGACGAAGGAGAACTTCTCATTCGTTGACGGCAACGACGTGCTCGCGCGGCTCCGCAAGGTGCCGGTCTCGACGTGGAACTACATCGCCGAGGGTCAGCAGTCGCGCCATCTCGGGCCGATGGCGGAGGACTTCTACACGGCCTTCCAGCTCGGCACGACCGACAAGGCCATCGGCATCCAGGATGCGGTCGGCGTCTCGCTCGCGGCGGTCAAGGCGCTCGACGCGCGCACCACCGAGCTTCAGCAGAAGACCGCGGAGGTCGAGCAGCTCCGCGCCAAGGTCACGACGCTTGAGCAGCGCCTCGCCGCCCTCGAACAGCTCGTCCAGAAGCAGGCCGAGTCGCAGCAGAAGTAAATCCCCCTCCCCCGACCCCCGACGGCGAAAGCCCCGCTCACGAAAATGAGCGGGGCTTTCGTCTTTCACACCGCCGGCGCCGGCTTTAGTAGTTGGTCAAAATCCTCTCGGGCTCGAAGCCCATTTCGTGGAGGCGGTCGCGCGTCTGTTCGATCATCTGGCGCGAGCCGCAGACGAGCGCGACGGGGTCGGAGAGCGAGGGCAGCACGTTGTCCAAGAGCGACTGGACGTAGCCGGTCTGCCCCGACCACTCGTAGCCGTCGGGGCGCGAGATGACCTGGCGCAGCTCGACGCCCGCTGACTTCCAAGCCTCCGTCTCGTCGCGGTAGCAGAAGTCTTCGGGCGTGCGGACGCCGTAGAGGACGACGATCTGCCCGAAGCTTTCGGGGCGCCGGAGCACCGACCGCAGCGCCGAGCGCAAGGGAGCCACGCCCGTCCCCATCGCGACGAAGACGAGGTCGCGCCCCTCCTGCGCCGCGAGGTCGAAGCCGTGCCCGGCGATCTCGGCGAGGCGGACGCTGTCGCCCGGCTGCATCTCGTAGAGCGAGCGCGTCGCCGGGTCGTTCGAGAGCTTGACGAGGAACTCCAGCTCGTCGTCTTCGGGCGCGCTGGCGATGGCGAAGTAGCAGCGCCCCGCCGCGCCGACTTCGAGCAGCGCCACCTGCCCCGGCGTGAACGGCATCTCGTGACAGTCCGACGCGCCCTCGGGCAGCACGTCGAAGGCGCGTATGTCGCGCGCCTCCTCGTGGACGCGCCTGATGACGAGGGTGCGAGCCCCCTTCCCTTCCTTCGGAGCCACCGCCATTGAACTCTTCTCCCGTGATTTCCGTGTCGGCCCCGAGTGTAGCGCAGCCGCCGCGCCGCCGGCAAAAGAGGGCGGGCGGCAGGCGGTCGTTGTCGGCGCTCGGGGGCTGTGCTAAAACTGTGGCCGTCACCGTCACCTTAAAACGTTCGTCACAATGAAGCGCTCTCCGCTGCTGGTCATCTTCGTCACGGTCTTCATCGACCTGGTGGGCTTCGGCATCGTCATCCCCGTCCTGCCGTTCTACGTCGAGGGGACGCAGTTCGACGCCAGCCCGCGCATGGTCGGGCTGCTCTTCGCGTCCTACTCGATCATGCAGCTCATCTTCAGCCCGATCCTCGGGCGACTCTCCGACCGCTACGGCCGCCGCCCCGTCCTCTTCTTCTCGCTCTTGGGGACGAGCCTCGGGTTCTTCATCCTCGGCTTCGCGACGACGCTCTGGATGCTCTTCGCCGGGCGCATCATCGACGGCATCACGGGCGGGAACATCTCGACCGCCCAAGCCTACATCGCCGACGTGACCACGCAGGAGAACCGCGCGAAGGGGATGGGACTCATCGGCGCGGCCTTCGGTCTCGGCTTCATCTTCGGACCGGCCATCGGCGGGATTCTGTCGCGCTGGGGCGTCCACGTCCCCTTCCTCTTCGCGGGCGCGCTCTCGCTCGCCAACGCCACGCTGCTCTACTTCGTGCTGCCCGAGACCGTGGGGCCGGGCCACCCCGCGCGCGCGTCGGCGGCGACGGGGCGCTGGTCGCAGCTCTCGTCGGCGCTGCGGCGCCCGTCGCTCGCCTTCGTGCTCGCCGTCTACTTCCTGTTCGTGACGGCCTTCTCGGTGATGACCTCTTCGTTCGGGCTGTTCACGCTCTACCGCTTCGGGTTTGACGCGCACGACACGGGCTGGATCTTCGCCTTCGTCGGCGTCGTCGGCGCGCTGGTGCAGGGGGGCCTCATCGGGAGGTTGGTGAAGACTTTCGGCGAGCCGGCGCTGGTCATCGCGGGCGCGCTTTTGTTCACGGTGAGCCTCGTCCTCATCCCCCTGACGGGGCCCGGCACGGGGACGGCGGCGCTGCTCTCTCTGGGCGCGCTCTTCGCGCTGGGGAACGGGTTGGCGACGCCCTCGCTCACCTCTCTGGCGTCGAAGAGCGCGGGCGCGGGCGAGCAGGGCGGCGTGCTCGGCGTGACGCAGTCGGTGGCGAGCCTGGCGCGGGCGGTGGGCCCGCTCGTCTCGGCCGCGCTCATCTACAGCGCCGTGGCGACCGTCGGCCACGACGGCCGCGCGCACAACATGAGCGACCGCTCGGTGGGGCTGACGTTCTGGGCGGCGGCCGCCATCATGTTCGTCGCCTTCCTGCTCGCCGCCTACTTCGCGCGCGCCTACGCCTCTGATTACCGCGCCGGCGAAGACGCCGTCCCCGCGAGCGGCGCGTGACGAAAGCCGGGATGAAGACTTTTCACATGAAGAGACGTTTCGCACGCGCGTTCGCCGCGTCCGTGCTGCTCTGCCAGTTCGCCTTCGCGCAGACGAACGGCCCGGTGCGCGAGTACCGGCGCGCCAACGAGCACCGCATCCTGCGCGAGTTCGTCGGGCTTCTCTCGCTCCCGAACGTCGCCTCGGACAACGAGGCGATACGCCGCAACGCCGCGCGCCTCGTCGAGATGATGACCGCGCGCGGCCTCAAGCCTCAACTTCTGGAGGCTCAGACGCCGAACACGCCGCCGGCCGTCTACGGCGAGTGGCGCGCGCCGGGCGCGACGCGCACCGTCGTCCTCTACGCGCACTACGACGGCCAGCCCACCGACCCGAAGAAGTGGAGGGGCACGCTGCCGTGGGAGCCGACGCTGCGCACGGCGCCGTTCGAGCGCGGCGGGACGATTCTTCCGATGCCCAAAGAGGGCGAGGCCATCGACCCGGAGTGGCGTCTCTACGCGCGCTCGGCCTCGGACGATAAGGCGGGCGTGATGTCCATCCTCACCGCCTTCGACGCGCTGCGCGCGAAGAACATCCGGCCGACGGTCAACCTCAAATTCTTCTTCGAGGGCGAGGAGGAGGCCGGCTCGCCGCACCTCGTCGAGATACTCTCGCGCCACAAGGAACTGCTCGCCTCCGACGCGTGGATCATCTGCGACGGTCCCGTCCACCAGTCGGGGCGCAAGCAGGTCGTCTTCGGCGTGCGCGGCGACGTGAACGTCGAGGTCACCGTCTACGGCCCCGCGCGCCCTCTGCACAGCGGCCACTACGGCAACTGGGCGCCCAACCCCGCGATGACGCTCGCGCGCCTGCTCGCCTCGATGAAGGACGACGCGGGGCGCGTCACCGTCAAGGGCTGGTACGACGACGTGGTGCCTTTGGGAGAGGCCGAGCGCCGCGCGCTCGCCGACGCGCCCGCCTACGACGAGGAGCTGAAGCGCGCGCTCGGCATCAATCGCCCCGAGGGCGCGGGCCGCACGCTGCTCGAACTCATCAACCAGCCGTCGCTCAACGTCAACGGCCTGTCGAGCGCCGAGACGGGCGCGCTCTCGCGCAACGTCATCCCGACGACGGCCGTCGCCGCGCTCGACCTCCGACTCGTCCTCGGCACAGACCACCGCCGGCAGGTCGAGCGACTCGTCACGCACATACGCGCGCAAGGCTTCTTCGTCACCGACCGCGAGCCGACCGACGCCGAGCGCCTCGCGCACCCGCTCGTCGCCAAGGTACGAGTCGCGCCCGGCGGCTACAACGCCGAGCGCACGCCGATGGACTTGCCCGTCTCGCGCGCGGTCGTCGCGGCCGTCCAGACAACGTCGGAGCAGCCAATCGTCCTCATGCCTACGCTCGGCGGCAGCCTCCCGCTCTCGCTCATCCGCGAGACTTTGGGCGCGCCCACCATCACCGTCCCCATCGCCAACTACGACAACAACCAGCACGCCGAGAACGAGAACATACGCCTCCAAAATCTCTGGGACGGTGTCGAGACCTACGCCGCGCTGATGACGATGAAATTACAGTAGACAGATGGCAGCTAAGACAGGAAAAGGTTCTCTTGTCTTTCGACTGCCATCTGCCCACTGCGTTTCACCAGATGGAAGGGACGGAGGACTCGTCGAGTTCGAGCGCGTCGCCGTCGGGGAGGATGTGTATGAGGCGCGCGCCGCGTGCGCGGAGCGGCGGCCCGAGCAGGCCGACGCGGTGGCAGTTGGCGCGCGGCTGTCTGTGGGTCGTGAGCGGACGCGACTCCGAGCACATCAGCGCGACGCGCGCGTCCGACGCCAGTTCCATGATGCGCTCCAGCCCGCGGTTCAGCTCCTCGGTCGGCGCCACGACCTTCCCGCCGCACTCGGGCAGCCACTCGTAGCCGATGCCCGCCTCCCTCAGATTCGCCGCCAAGACCTGCCCGTTGAACTGCGGCCACCGCGAGCGCGCGGCGCTGCGCACGTCGCACAGAAGCTCTATCTCGTACTGCCGGAGCAGCGCGAGGAAGTCGGCCCACGCGTGGCGGCCGTGGCCGACGGTGTAGACGGTGACGGGACCCGCGTTGGTCGTGTGGTCGTTCATCTCTTCGTCACGCGCGGCGCGCGAGTTCGGCGCGCAGCTCTTCGGCGGTCAGCTCGACGAGGCGGCCGCCGGTAAACACCTCGTCACGGCTGACGTCCGCGTGCGCGAAGGCGGGGGGCGGGAAGGCGTCCATCTCCTCGTCCGTGTCGAAGTCGGTCTCGGCGAGGACGAGGCCGCGCAAGGGGCCGAGGAAGACATCGACGGAGTAGAGCCGCCCTTCGTGCTCGAAGCGGTAGCGGTTCTTGCGCACCTCGTTGCCCTCGAAGACCGAGAGCACCTCGTACTCGTACCGGCTCAGATAAATGTTGGTGATGAGCGTGCGTGAGAAGTCTGTGGGCGCGGGCGCGTGCTTCTGCGTGAGCTTGAGCGTCCACTCGTTGGTGCGGGGGTCGCGTACTTTTCGCAGCCGCAGGCGCGTGCCCGTCACGTAATTGTCCGTGATCTGCGTGTGCGGGTCGGAGGGCTTGAGGCCGGGCGGCAGCTCGCGCAGAAGGTAGCGGCGCTCGCGCTCGACGCGCGCGTAGCGGCTGCCGTCGAGCGCGGCCAGTTTCATGTCAGCGGGGGAGACGACGCCCATCCTATTTTCTTCCGCCGGGAACGAAGCGCGGCCGCGTCAGGCCCCGACCAGTTCGGCCTCCGGCTCTTTCAGGTACTCTTCCGGCTCGATGATGTGGCCCGCGACGGCCGAGGCGGCGACGACGTAAGGGCTGGCGAGGTAGACCTTGCCGGGCCCCGAGCGGCCGGGGAAGTTGCGGTTCTGCGCGCTGACCGTGACCTGCTCCGCCGAGCGGGAGGCGCCGGGGCCGGCGTTGATGCACGCGCCGCAACTCGGGTCGATCAACTCCGCGCCGGCGCGCTCGAAGATTTCGATGTAGCCCTTCGCGCGCGCGTACTCCTTAATCTTCTGCGAGCCGAACTGGAGGTAGAGGTGGACGCCGGGCGCGACGCGCTTCCCTTGCCCGACCGCGCTGCGGAGGACGGCCGCGTACATGTCCATGTCGGCCATCTTGCCGCCGGTGCACGAGCCGCCGTAGGCGATGTCGATCTTAACGGGCTCGCCCAACTCGGAGACGGGCAGGCCGTTGCGCGGGTCGCCGGGCGTGGCGACCATCGGCCGCACCTCGCTCAAATCAATCTCGAAGCTCGCCGCGTACTCCGCGTCGGGGTCGCTTCGGAGGAAGCCCGCGTGAATCTCCTCCTCGGAGAGTCCGCGCGTCTCCTTCAAGTAGCGAAGCGTCACCTCGTCGGGTTCGATGATGCCGGTGAAGCCGCCGGCCTCGACCGCCATGTTGGTCAGAGTCGCGCGCTCGTCAATCGACCAATCCTTCAAGCCCTCGCCCGCGAACTCCAAGACCTGCCCGATGCCCTTGCCCTGCTTCATGTAGTCGGTGGCGAGGATGACGAGCATCACGTCCTTCGCCGAAACGTCGGCGCGTTTCTCGCCGCGCAGAACGAAGCGCACGACCTCGGGGACTTTGACCCGAATGTCCTTCGTGTACCAGGCGTTCGCCATGTCGGTCGAGCCGACCCCGAAGGCGAAGCAGCCGAGCACGCCCGCCATGCAGGTGTGCGAATCCGTCCCGATGACGAGCTGACCCGGCAGCGCGATGTCTTCCACGACGGCGTTGTGGCAGATGGCTTCGGAGCCGCGCTCCTCCGTCCCGCCGTAGAGCCGTATGCCCTGCTGCTCCGTAAAACTCTCCTGCGTCGTGGCGAGGCCGTTGGCGCGCTCCAGCAGTCCCATCTTCTTCTTGTCGTCCGACATCACCCGCCCGATGAAGGTCAGGTGGTCGCGGAAGGCGTACACCGACTCCGGCTCGGTGACGCGCGCGCCCTGACCCAAAGCCTGCTTGAAGAGGCTCTCCGCCATCGGCGTCACGTACTCGTGAGAGAACCGCACGTCCGCGACGGCGAAGAGCGCGTCGCCGGGCTTCACGGCTTCGACGCCGATCTCGCCCGCGCGGACGAAGGCATGACGCGCGACGATCTTCTCGACGATGTTCATCGGCCGCCGCGGGGTTTCGAGCGCGGGCGGCGTCGCCTCGCCGGCGAGCCGCGCCTTGTTGTAGTTGAACAGGCCGCCGTACTCGACGATCTGCCGCGAGATGGGGTCAAGCCCGCGCGTGAACTCTTCGAGCGGAATCTCCTCGCCGCCCCTGATTCTTTCGATCAGCCCGAAGTCGGTCGAGGTCAGCAGGCCGATGTTCTGGCAGTTCTGCCCGTAAATCTTCTCGATGGTCTTGGCGATGACGAGCTGAAGCCCGGCCGCCTTCTCGGCAAACGGCGCCGTCTCGCGCGACGACCCGCAGCCCTTCGACAGCCCCGAGACGACGACCGCGAACCCGCCGTTCTCAACTTCGTCCTTCTTGACGGCCGACTCCCTCATCCCCACATAGACGTACTCGCCCAGCGTCTCGTCGTAGTAGAAGCAGACCCAGCCGGGCGTGATCTCGTCGGTCGAGATGTTGTTCATCAGCGGGCGGCCGGCGTCGAACTCCAAGTCCTCGCCCGCCTCCAACTGCCGCCTCACCAGCGACACGTCCTCGGTCAGAAACAGCACCCGCCCGTCTAACTTCAAGCGCCCCGGCCGCTTCGTCGTCTTCTCAAACGTCATCCCAAACTCCTCTTGTATGACCGCGTATTATCTGATGATTCCCGAAAGGTCGATTATAAACGACGGCGCGGGAAAGTCGCACCCGCGCGCCCTCGCATTTGATGACACAAAGCGGGGCGGGGCGGTGTTTTACCTGAGAAGTCGTCACCAAACTCGGTCTGCTCAAAGACGAAATAGGAGAACACAGTTAATGACAGGGCGCGAGCGTGCGCCCCTTCGACATCGAAGGCAGAAACAGGTTCTATCAGGAGCACGACTACTTTAACCGTGAGATGAGACTCAACCGCGAGGTCGCCGGGCTGTACGCGGCCGGGCGGCTCTCGGCGGAGGCGAGGCTGCTCTACGAGGGGCTGCTCTCCTTCTCCGCGGTGCGGGACGCGTGCGGCGCGGAGCGGCCCGAGGTCGTTAACTCCAACGCCTGCGACGTGGCCGTCGAGAAGAAGCACTACTACGCTTTTAAGGGACTCGGCAGGATTATCGAATTGACCCCCGCCCTCAAAGAGTCGGCCGCGTTCTGGGCCCTCGCCGACGATTTTTGGGGACGCCGGAACGGCGAGATGGTCAGAAACATCGTCAGGTACTCGAAAGAGCTGCGCCCCAAGCGGGCGGTCGTCCTCACCGGCTACGAGCACCACGCCTACCTCAAAAAACGCCTCGCCGAGCAGGCGCCCGCGGAAGGCTTCGTCGTACGGGAGTACCCGGACTATTAGAGCCTGCCGCGTTGAAAACTTTTTCCGGGGAGAGTTTTCCACAAAACGGCCATGAGATTTCCACCTGTGGAAATTGCCTGTTGATGAAGTTTTCAGATGTCTTGAAAAGCAGAAAAAACGGGCATAATTCGCCCTAAAACTTTTTTCAAAAAAAGGCTTGACACCCCGGAGGCGCGTGCGTATAGTCCGGCTCCCGTCGCGGTTGTTACGGCAACCGTGACCGGCGTGGGGATCGGCAGATTGGGGCGGAAACGCTTTAATCTGAGGACAGCGACAAGCGGCAAAAGTCGCTGCCACTGACGCCCCGGCCGAGACCGAAAGGTCTGCGCAGGGAAGAGGCCGACGGGTGCTTCCCGAGCCGCGCGGATAAAAACGCGTCGGCGCTCCGACGGAATAATTAACCGACGGGGTTGCGAACGCCGCTCAACTTCGGTTGAGCCTCGTTGTCCAGAACGTAGACTGGAGGTGGAGGTAAAGCCACCAGAACAAAAACCAAGAGGCACCAGGTCTTCGGACTTGAGAGGTTGGCGAAAGTTAACCCGTGCCGACCGGGGGTGAGCCACCGCTGGCACACGCTTCGGGATACAAATCAGGCAGCCTGTCGCGTGTACAAGCAAGGGTTGCCGTCCCCCCGAATCGCTTCGGCGGTTCAAAGGGATACCGGGGTTGGGCTGTTGCTCCTTGTGGGCAGCAGCCCAACTTCTTTTTTGCGCCCGCCTTCCTCCGCACGCCTCCCAGATCACACGCGCCCCGGCCCCGACCGCAAAAACTCTGCGCCCGCCGCGCGGGACGGGATATGATACCGGCCGCCAGACGACCGCCGAACTCCGGAGGAACGCAGATGGGTCGGATTCTCTCTTCGCTGATGTTGCTGCTGCTTGTGTCGGGGCCGGGCGCGCTCGCGCAGGCGGCGCCGGACGCGGCCGAGTTGACGAGGCTGCTGAACGAGTTTCTCGCGGGCGCCGGGCGCAACGACGCGGCGGTACACGAGCGCTTCTGGGCCGACGACCTGATCTACACGGGCTCCTCGGGGCGTCGGGTCGGGAAGGCCGACATCATGCGCGACGTGCGCTCGGCTCCGGCGCCTAAGGCCGGCGACCCGACGACCGCCTACACGGCCGAGGACGTGCGCATACAGCAGTACGGCGACACGGCCGTCGTCGCCTTCCGCCTCGTCGGCACGACCGCGCGAGGCGGCGCGACCGAGGTCTCGAAGTTTCTGAACTCGGGCACCTTCCTCAAACGCGGCGGCCGCTGGCAGGTCGTGAGCTGGCAGGCGACGAGGCTGCCGCGCGCGGAGGAAGAGGTTAAGAAAGAGGCCGCCGCCGCCGAGGCGGCCTTCCATCAGGCGATGCTCGCGGGCGACGTGAAGAGACTTGAGTCGCTGCTCGACGAGACGTTCGTCCGCACGTTCCGCGACGGCTCGCGGCAGACGCGGCGGGAAGTGCTCGAAGAGTTCAGTTCGGGTCGTCTGAAATTTACGAGGCTTGAGACCAGCGGCGTGACGGTCGATGTCTACGGCGACGCGGCGGTCGCGCGCGGCAAGTCTCTGCGGCAGCGCTCCGCGGTTCCCGGCGCGGCGGCCGACGCCGCCCCGTTCGAGTTTTTCTACACGCTGACTCTCGTCAACAAAGGCGGGGCGTGGAAGGCGGTGGCGATGCATTCGAGCCACCCTTAAACTCTCAGTCCCTCCCCGCGCGACTTTGCCGAGGCGCGGCCGCGCCCCGCGACGAAATCCATGCTGATTGCCGCCGTCATCGTTTCGACCCTGCTGAGCCTCGCCGCGCTGTGGCTGGCCTTCGCGCGCGGGCGCGCGTCGGCCGGGAGGGACGCCGACGCCGCGCGCACACTGACGGAGCTGCGCGAGCGGTTCGGGCGCGAGATGGGGGCGCTGCGCGAGTACTTCGAGCTTGAGCGCGGGCGGGCGGGGCGGTTGGAGACGCGCCTCGAAGCCTTGGAGGCCGCGCCGCAGCGCGTGACGAAGCGCGACATCAAGGCGGCGAGGAAGCGCGCGGCCGCCGAGAGGCTCGCGGAGTTAAACGCCGGGACGAGTCTCGCGGATGCGGAGCACGGCGGCGCGTCCGCGGGTCAGTCATACGCGTCCGCTTCCGCGCAGGCCGGCTCGGAAGCGGCCGACGAGTCAACCGACGTTTTCGCGCTCGCGCGCAGCATGGAGCAGTACTTCGGCGCGACGTATAACCCGCGCGACCTTTTGGGGCACGTCACCTTCGAGCGCGCCGTCGGGCTGCTTCAGGGCGGGGAGTACACGACCGCCTGGCTGCTCGCGTACTCGACCGGGCACGAGGTGGTCTTCGCCTGCATGACGCTCGAAGCGCTGGCGCGGCGCGCGGGCGACGACGAGCAGATCGTCGAGGCGATACTGCGCGAAATCAACGCCTACTTCTTCTGGCCGTGCTTCTACGCGCTGCGCGCGCTCGGCGCGCACGCCGGCGGGCGCCGACTCCTCGCGCGGCTGCTCGCGGGGCTCAACGCGACGTGGCGCAACGACACGCCGCTCGCGGCGCTCCGCGAGTTCATCGCCGCGCGCGCGGCGGCCGGCGAGACGGTCGATCCGGGCGAGCTGCTGGAAGAGGTCAAGGCGCTCTCGCTCGACGACGGCCAGCTCGCGGACTTGGCGGAGACGCTTCAGGAGGTCGGCGTGCTGCTGCCGCCCGAGGTGAGGCAGGAGCTGTCTACATGGGCGGGCTGGCGCGAGACGGCCGACTTCGTCAAGTCGTTCGGGCGCGTGTGGGGGCCGGGCGTTGACGACGAGGTCTTTGTGCTCGACCCCGTCGCCGCGCGCGTCGCGGAACTCGAAGCCGCGCTCCTGCGCGAGCCGGCGCGCTCGGTGCTCCTCGTCGGCGAGTCGGGCACGGGCAAGACGGCGCTCGTGCGCGCTCTGGCCGCGCGACTGCGCCGCGAGAACTGGCTCGTCTTCGAGGCCGCCGCCTCCGAGGTGATGGCCGGCCAGACCTACATCGGACAGATCGAGGAGCGCGTGCAGTCCATCGTCCGACAGGTCGAGGGCAAGCGCGTCCTCTGGGTCATGCCGAACTTCCACGAGGCGATGTGGGCCGGGCGCCACCGCTACAGCCCGACCGGCGTGCTCGACCTGCTGCTGCCGTCGATAGAGAGCGGCGCCGTCAAAATTGTCGGCGAGGTGACGCCCGAAGCCTACGAGCAGCTTCTGCGCCTGCGCCCCAAGCTTCGCACCGCGATGCAGACCTGCCGCGTCGCGCCGCTCTCGGACGCCGACACGCTGGAGCTCGGACGCCGCTGGGCCGGGCGTCGCGGCGCGCGCGCGAATGGCGTTGAGGAAGCGCCGGAGTCCGACGACACCTCCCGCCCCGCGCCGCTCGCCTCCGAGCGCACGCTCGGCGAGGCGTTGCAGCTCGCCAAGCAGTACCTCGGCGACAAGGCCGCGCCCGGCAACCTCCTGCTGCTGCTCGACGCGACCGAGCGCCGCCTGCGCGCCGAGGGCGGCGAGGCCGGAGGGATTGAGCTAGACGACATGCTCGTCACGCTCTCGCAGTTGACGGGGCTGCCCGTGCAGATACTCGACGAGCGCGTCGGGCTCGACCTCGCGGAGCTGCGCGCCTTCTTCGAGCGGCGCGTGCTGGGTCAGCCCGAGGCCGTGGACTGCCTCGTCGAGCGCGTGGCGATGATCAAGGCGGGACTCACCGACCCGACGCGGCCGCAGGGCGTCTTCCTCTTCGTCGGGCCGACGGGGACGGGCAAGACCGAGATCGCCAAGACGCTCGCCGAGTTCCTCTTCGGCTCGCCCGAGCGGATGATCCGCCTCGACATGAGCGAGCTTCAGACGTGGGAGTCGCAGGCGCGCGTCCTCGGCGAAGCGGAGGAGACCGGCGCGGGCGCCGCCCTCGTCAACCAGATTCGCAAACAGCCCTTCTCGGTCGTCCTCCTCGACGAGTTCGAGAAGGCGCACCCGTCCGTGTGGGATTTGTTCCTGCAAGTCTTCGACGACGGCCGGCTCACAGACCGCAGCGGCATGACCGCCGACTTCCGCCACTCGGTCATCATCCTCACCTCGAACCTCGGCGCGACGCTCCCGCACGGCGCGTCGGTCGGCTTCGCGCAGGAGCAGTCGCAGTTCGCCTCCGCCTCGGTCGAGCGCGCCGTGGGCCGCGCCTTCCGCCGCGAGTTCGTCAACCGCATCGACCGCGTCGTCGTCTTCCGCCCGCTCGGGCGCGGCGTGATGCGCGACCTTTTGCGCAAGGAGTTGAACGACGTGCTCACGCGGCGCGGCCTGCGCACGCGACAGTGGGCGGTCGAGTGGGACGAGTCGGCGGTCGAGTTCCTTTTGGAGAAGGGCTTCACGGCCGACCTCGGCGCGCGCCCGCTCAAGCGCGCCGTCGAGCGCTACCTGCTCTCGCCGCTGGCGATGACCATCGTCAACCACCAGTTCCCAGAGGGCGACCAGTTCCTCTTCGTGCGTTCCTCGGCGGACGGACAGGCGCTCGACGTGCAGTTCGTAGACCCGGACGCGCCCGAGCAGGGCGGGGCGCCCGAAGAGTCGCACGCGTCCGACGACGAGGCGGTTGACGACGAGGCCGCGCGCGAGCTGCGTCTCGAATCGGTCGCGCTCGACCCGAGGGGCGAGCCCGAGGAGCTTCGCTTCCTTCAGGAGCGTTACGACGAGGTGGCCGCGCGCGTCGATACGGAGGCGTGGCGCCGGCGCAAGGCGGAGGCGCTCGGCGAGATGCAGACGGCCGACTTCTGGTCTTCGGCGCGGCGCTTCGGCGTGCTCGGCGCGGTCGAATACATGGATCGCATCGAGGCGGGGCTGAACACGGCCGGGTCGCTGCTCGCGCGCCTGCGCGGCGACCGCAAGCGCCTGCCGCCGGGACTCGTCTCGCGCCTCGCCGAACAGCTCTACCTGCTCGACTCGGCCTGCCGGGGGTTGGCCGAGGGCGCGCCGCGCGACGCCTTCCTCTCAATCACGGCCAGCCGCGAACCGGGCACCGACCGCGCGCGCAGCGACGACTTCGCGCGCACGCTCACGCGCATGTACCGGCGCTGGGCCGAGCGCCGCCGGATGCGCTTCGAGCTGATTGAGGAGCACGACGGCGCGAACGCGAACGGCGCGGGCGCCGAGGAGTACCGGGCGGTCGCCGCCGTCTCGGGCTACGCGGCCTTCCCCATCCTGAAGGCCGAGACGGGGCTTCACGTCTTCGAGACGCCGCAGGACGAGAGGACGGCCTTCAAACGCGCGCTCGCCACCGTCCGCGTCGTCGCGCAGCCGGACGAGCCGGCGGGGCGCGCCCCCCGCGCGCTCGCCGAACAGGCCGCGCACGCACTCGCCTCCGACCCCGCCAATCCGGCGACAATCGTCCGCCGCTACCGCGAGCAGCCCTCGCCGCTCGTCCGCGACTCCGCGCGCGGCTGGCGCACCGGCCGGCTTGAGCGAGTCCTCGACGGCGACTTCGACCTCATCACGTAGAGAAAGCGGCGGGCGGTTACGCGCCGCCGGTTCCGCAGCGGATAATTTTAACGCCCGCCATCGACAATTTTGCAGTCGCCGACAATCGTATCCGGCTCACCGCTTACCCCCGTTCCGCCCACTCCAAACCGCCGCCCGCCCCGTACTTCTGTCTTGCCTTTCCCCGCGGGGCGGGTTTAAGCTGCCGCCACCGGGCGCAGGACCGCGTCAGGCCGTCGCGGCCGCCCCGGTGTTCTCACCTTTTATGCGCGACCGGCCGCGGCCGCCCCCGTTCGGGCGGGCGAGCCGCCGGGTGCCGGAGTCGCTTTCGCCTTTCCTTTATTCACGCCGGCCCCGGCCGGCCCAGAGAGCACGACGGCGGTGTGACGGCGCGGGCGCGAACTCGTTCGCCCGACGCCTCCCGCACGCCGCAACCTTCGGAACGGGGGCGCGAGCCGGTCTTGCCCCAAACACTTCTCGGCGCGCGCGTTCACCCTTCGACCAAGAGAGGAGGACTGAGTCCTCACATGAACTTTCTCGAACGTTCCCGAGCGGCGGCCGCCGATGCGGTCGCCGGAGGCCGCGTCTCGCCGGAAGAGGACGCGCTGCGGCGTTGCGCTCTGTCGAAGTCTTACCTCGAAGCGGGCGATGACGGGCTGGCGCGCGAGGCGTTGGGCGCGCTGTGGAGGCGGGCGGGCACGCGGCCGGCGGTCGAGGGACTCGGGGCGCGCGCGGCCGCCGAAGTTCTCTTGCAGGCCGGGAGGCTGACGGGCGCCACGGGCGGCGCGGAGGAGTCCGCCAAAGACCTCCTGACGGAGTCGGCGCTCGCGTTCGAGCGGCTGGGCGACGCATCCAGGGTCGCCGAGGCGCGCGCCGAGCTCGGGCTTTGCTACTGGCGCGAAGGCGCGTTCGACGAGGCGCGCGCCCTTTTGCGCTCGGCGCTCGACGCGCTCCCCGGCTCCGACCCCGAGCGGAAGGGCGAGACGCTCGTCCGCCTCGCGGCCGTCGAGTTCTCGGCGCGACGCTACGACGCGGCGCTCGAACTGCTCGACGAGGCCGCGCCGCACGTCGAGTCGGGCGCGAGCGACTACCTCAAGGGCTGCTTCCACGAACAGCGCGCCGCCGCCTTCCGCGCGCTCGCCGACACGGGCGAGGACGCGAGGATGCGTGACCGCTCGCTCGTCGAGTACGCCGCCGCCGGCCACTACTTCGAGCAGGCCGGCCACACGCGCCACCAGGCGCACGCCGAGAACACCCTCGCCGTCCTCTGCAACAACATCGGCCGCCAAGGGGAGGCGCACCGCCACGTCGCGCGCGCACGCCAACTCTTCTCCGCGCTCAAAGACGCGGCGGGCGTCGCGCGTTGCGACGACACGCTCGCGCGCGTCTTCACCGCCGAGGGGCGGCTCGAAGAGGCCGAGCGCGTTGCCGCCTCGGCCGTGCGCTCGCTTGAGGGGGCCGACCGGCCGGCGCTCTTAGCCAAGGCGCTGACGACGCTCGGCGTGGCGCAGGCGCGGCTCGGGAGCCACGAAGACGCGAGGCGTAGTCTCAGGCGAGCCGCCGAGACGGCCGAGGCGGCGGGCGACCGCGCGGTCGCGGGCGCGGCGGCGCTCGCTCTCGCCGAAGAGTTGGGCGGGCACCTGACCTCGCGCGAGCTGTGCGAGGCTTTCGCGCGCGCGCACGACCTGTTGGGCGGCACGCGCGACGCGGCGGCGCTCGCGCGCCTGACCGAATGCGCGCGGCGCGCGGTCGGCTCGCTCTCCCTGGCCGCCGAGGCGGACGAAGACGCGCAGGCGTCGCCCGAGCAACGCTGGGCCGGATTCTCTTTGAGGGCGGAGGTGCTGCGCTACGAGGAGGAACTGATCGGCCGCGCGCTGCGCGACGCCGACGGCATCGTCTCGCGCGCGGCGAAGCTGCTGGGCTTCAGACACCACCAGACCTTCGTCGCGCTCCTGAACAACCGGCACAAGGGGCTGCTCCACGCGCGCACGCCCATCGTCCCGCGCCGCCGCAGCCTCGTCCGCGTGCGCGACCCGCGCCGCGCCGACTAACGGACTTAGAGAAAAGAAATTAACCGCGGAGACACCGAGAGACGGCCTTGAAGACATAAATCTTCAAGGCCGTCTCTCGGTGTCTCCGCGGTTAATTCTTGTAAGCGAACTTCGACCGTCCGCCTTCACTTCACCGACAGCCGCGACCTGATGCGGCGGAACTCTTCGGAGTCGCGCCCGCCCGCCGGCGGCGCGTTCAACTCGGCGACGACACGGCCGATGGCCGCGACGCGGCTCGCGGGGTCGGGGTGGTCGCCCGCCTCTTCGCGCTCGCGCTCGCCGCCGCTCTCGTAGAGCCGCTCGAAGAACTCGGCCATGTCGCGCGGGTCGTAGCCGGCCGCCGCCATCAGCCGCGCCCCTTCGGCGTCGGCCTGCGCCTCGGCGTCGCGGTTCGACTCAAGAAAGAACTTGTCGGCCTCCGCGCCGCCGACGACCGCCGCCAGACGCCCGACGTAACCCTGCAAGGCGCCCGGCAGCGCGCTCAGCACGTTCAGCCCCGTCTTCGCGAGGTAGGCGCGCGACGCCTGCGTCGTCCCGTGGCGCAAGCTTACGTGCGCGATCTCGTGCGCGAGCACGCCCGCCAGCTCGCCCTCCGTGCGCGCAGCCTGAATCGCGCCCTCGTTGACGAAGACGTAGCCGCCCGGCAGCGCGAAGGCGTTGACCTCCGGCGAGGCGACGACGACGAACTTGTAAGGGAACTTGAAGCCCGGCGCCTCGGCCGCCAGCCGCTCGCCGAGTCGCTGCACGTAAGCCTCGGTGCGCTCGTCGCTGACGACGACCAGTTGCCGCCTGATCTCTTCGGCCGAAGCCTCGCCCAACTCGATGTCCTGCTCGGGGCTGAAGAGGTTGAAGCCCGCGCGCGTCTGCGCGCCCGTCGTGCGAACGAGCCCCGCGCCCGCCAGCAAGCCCCCGCACGCCGTCTGCAACGTCAGCAGGGCCAACACCACCCACCCCGTAACCTTGCGCGCACGCATCAGACCTCAGAACCTCCCCTTGAACGTTTTCCCGCTTTCGCGCCCGACGGGCGCCAGCCCCACTGACTTTGCAAACACCGGGCCGCAGGCGCGCACGCGCTTAAACGCCAGAGTTAGTAGACGTTTACGCCCCACTTGCGTCCGTGCGCCGGCCGCGTTTTGTAGGCAAACAGAACACGCCGCAAGCCTGTGGCAATACGATAAGTGACACAGAAAGCCCGAAGGCGCCCGCCGCGCGCGTCTATCCTGCCGACGCTCGCTCCCGCGCGCGGGAGCACTTCAGAGCAGGAGGCATTTATGAACAACTTTATTCCGACGACGCACGCCGCGCGCGCCCTCGCGCTTCTCTTCGCCGCCGCGCTTGCCGTCGCGGCCTCGGGCGCGAGGGTCGCTGACGGGGCGACGGGGCAGTCGGGGCGCGTGCCGCCAACGCTGCAACAGCAACAGACAAAGTCGCAGATGAAGCCGGCCGCGGATGATGACGAAGACGACGAGGAGGGCGAGAGTGAGAGTGTGGGGCGGGCCGCCGCGGTGTCGGCGCGCCCGCAGGCAACCGACCCGGCGACGATACTGCGCAAGGCGCGCTTCGTCCTCGTCCGCTCGGACTCGGCCTTCATCAGCGGGCAGGAGGTCGAGGACTCGCTGCGCAAGCGCAAAGAGTTTCAGGCGTGGGGCATGGTCGTCACGCGCAACGAGGCGGAGGCCGACCTCGTCATCGAAATCACGCGCAAGCCGCTCACGCGGCGCTTCACCTTCTCGGTCATCGACCCGCGCACGCTGGAGGTGGTCGCCAGCGGCAAGACGCGCCGCGTCCTCTTCGGCAAGAAGATCGCCAACAAGGTCGCCGAGAAGTTCGCCAACCGCGTCAAGGTCTACCGGCAGTACCCGCCGAACTAAAAGGATGAAGGCGGAAGGCGGAAGGACGAAGTTTAGGCACTCCTTACTTCATCCTTCATCCTTCCGCCTTCACCCTTTCCCGTCAGGCGCTGACCGACGGCGCGACCTTGCCGGAGAAGTCGGAGGGCGCGTCCCTGTCGCCGCCGGGCTTAGCCGCAAACTTCTCCGCCCAGCGCACGCGCCCCGTGATCTGCATCACGACGAAGAGCGTCAGGATCGAGCCGACCGTGACGGCGAGGCCCGTGAAGCCCTTGAAGAAGAACGCGTAGGAGAACATCACCAGATAGATGAACTGCGCTAAGCCCGCCTCGCGCGCCGCGAAGCGCGTCCCGACCACCAGACGCAGATAGCTGATGACCAGAAAGATCGACACCACCGACGACGCGGCGAACGCGGCGTGTATCGAGACGTGATCGACGAGGTACGCGAGCAGCAGGTGGAACGAGAAGAAGGCCGTCGCGAGAAAGAAGTAGTTCATCGGGTGCAGCTCTATCCCGCGCATCGTCGTGATGATGAACATCAGGAAGAAGAAGAAGAAGAGCGACACCGGCGCGAAGAAGCTGATGCGCCCGGCGAGCGGACCGGGCTGCAACTTCTCGGGCATCGCCATCCCGATCTGGAAGCCCGAGACGAGGTTCTTATAGTTCCACTCCAACTCCCACCCGTCGCGGGTCTCGCGCTTGTCCGACGGCGAGAGGGTGTTCTCGGGGAAGTCAATCTCCTTGAAGTCGGTCAGCATCCGCATCTGGAAGTCGCGCACCTGCGCCACGTCGCCGCCGAAGTTGTAGCGCCAGTCGTTCAAGCCCTGCGAGCGGTAGGCCACGCGCAACGTCGCCGTCTCGCCCGTCTTGACGGCGGCCGTCCCCGTCGCCGCGTTCTTCTCGCTGGTGAGGACGACCGGCGCGCCGTCAACGGTGAAGACGAGGTCGTCGTAGATGGCGCGCTCGGCCGGGAACTTCAGCGTGAAGGTCACCTTCTCCTGCCCCGTCATGTTGCGGAAGGCGTAGACGCCCTCGAACCCGACCTTGTAGGTGCTGTACCAGAGCAGCCCCTTCTGCCTGTGCTCCAGCCCGAGCCGAACGTCCACGCGGCTCGACTCAATCGGCAGCGTCTCGGTGAGCGTCACCTTCTCCGTGACCACTTTGAGCTTGCCGTTCTCGACCGTCTCGGTCGTCTTCGGCACCGTGCGCTCGACGGTGGCGACGGGCGGCGACTGCGTCTGCGGCGTGCCCCACAGGGAGGCGACCTGCCCCTCAAGCACCGAGTCCGAGTCGTACGTGCGCGAGAAGATGGTCGCGCCGAGAATCATCCACGCGGCCGAGGCCGACACGAAGATGAAGGCGATGGCTACGATGCGCTTGAACATGCTCTTTTACACACTCCTCCGGTTTAAGTTGCCCCGCGTGTCTCGGCCGATTAAAACTCGAAGCCGCCCCCGCCGCAGCGGAACGAGCCACGGCGCGCGCCTGTGGCTTCCCACGAAGCCGCCCCCGCCGGCTCAGACGGCCGCGCGGCTCTCGCCGGGCGCGAGGGCGCGGCGCGCGGGCGCGTCGTCGGGGAACGAGCCGCGGCCGAAGAAGACGTGGCGCGCCATCGCGTCGAAGGGCGCGAGGCGCGAGACGGCGCACGCCGCTTCGAGCAGCGCCGGGCTTCGGACGGAAGACAGCGCCCTCCTCATCCACAGGCGCGAGCGGAAGCGCGAGCGGAAGCGCGCGCCCGAGTAGCGCGCGAGCGCCGACTCGTCTCCCGTCGAGAGGTAGTCGGCGGCGACCTCCGCCGCGAGACTCGACAGACGCATACACGGGTCGAGCCCGCCCGCCGTCAGCGGCGAGACGGCGCCCGCCGCGTCGCCGACGAGCAGGCCCCGCCGGCAGACGATGTTCTTGAGGACGCCGCCCACGGGGATGCGACCGCCGCGACGCTCGACGCGCCGGGCGCGCGTGAAGTCGAAGCGGCGCGCGACCTCCGCTCGGAACTCTTCGAGCGCGCGCGCGGGGTCGAAGCGGTCGGCATAACCGCCGACGCCGACGTGAGTCTCCTCGCCGTCGCAGATGACCCAGGCGAGGTAGCCGGGCGCGAGTCGCGGGTCGAGGAAACAGTGGAAGCAAGGCTCGCCCTCGGGCGGCACGCCCCGGAAAACGTCCTCGACGCCGACGATCCACTCGCGGTTCTCTTCGAGCTTGAGGTCGCGCGCCACCCGCGAGCGCGCGCCGTCGCCGCCGATAACGAAGCGCGCCGAGACGCGTCTCTCGACGCCCGCGCGTTCGAGCTTAACGACGACGCCTCCCTCGTCTCCGGTGGGCGTCTCAACCCCCGCGTAACGCGTCGCGGGCGACCACGCCGCGCGCGCGTCCAGACACTCTTCGAGCATGCGCGCGTAGAGTCGGCCCATGCGTCCGACGCGGAACTCGTCGTGCCCGCTCTCAAGAACCTGCGAGCGCCGCGCCGGCGAGTAGAGGCGGACGCGCCTGACGGGCGGCCCCAGACAGTCGCGCGGCAGGTCGAAGTCTTCGAGCGTGCGGCGGACGAAGATGCCCGTCGTGTGCACCGCGTCCTCGACCGAGTTCTTCCGGTCAACCAGCAGCACGCGCGCGCCGCCGCGCGCCAGAAGCCTCGTCGCCTGAAGCCCGGCGAGACCCGCCCCCACGACCAACACGTCGAAATGCTCCACTTGAATCCCCCTCAATCAAAAGTCAAAAAGTATCCAGAGCCGCATGAGCGCCGGCGCGCCCAGCGCGAAGACGAAGCCGAGCGCGAACTCGACGGCGTCGCGCAAACTCACGTCGTCGCCCGGGCGGCCGAGCGCCGCCGCGCGCCAGCCGTTGCGCAGGTAGACGAGCGCCGTCGGGAAGGGCGTGAAGCCGAAGACGCCTACTAAGACGATGAGCCCCAGAAGGCTGAACGGCAGTATCGCCACGCCGATCAGGAGCGAGAAGAGTCCGCCCGCGAACAGCACACCGCCCAGCACCGCCGGCGGCCGCCCCGCCCCGCGCGCCCTCAGGAGCCACGCGGCGAGCGCCACCATTTCCGACGTGCAAACCGTGTAGGTGTAGGACTGCCAGCGCTCGTAGACGCCAAAGTTCTCCACGTGCCAGTCGCGGAACACGATGGGGTCGAAGACGAAGCATAGGACCGGGAGAATAATCCCGAACGCGATGTCGAAACGCCTCTGCGCCGGCGTCGCCTGCTCGCCGAACTGCCTCCGCCAGAAGTCCCACCTGCGCGGCGTGGCGACCGCGACCGCGGGACGAAAATCCGCCTCGTACATGCACTCCCTCCTCCGAAAGCGCCGCGCCGCGCGAAGACCCGAAGAGCGCGGCCTTTAAAGCCCGAACTCGGTCTTCGCTTGCATCGGTCGCGTAAGAGTCGCCTGGGCGCGGCGGGGTGTCGAGCGGCATACCCACATCGCCCCTCCGGGGCTGACGCGCGTCCCTTTCGCGTTCACGACGGCGCCCCCTTCATCGACTCAAACTCCGACCGGTTAAAAGCAAAGCCCTTTGCATTGCAAAGCAACCGGGCAAAAAAATTCGGGCTTCGGCGGCCCGACTCTTCCCCCTTGTCCCGTCTCACCCCCCGCGCGCGGCGCGGATGACGCTCTCCATGTGACTGAGGTAGCGTTCGAGCGCGCGACGACCGGCGGCCGTCAGTTTGTACTCGGTCTTGGGGACGCGCCCCTCGAACGACTTGGTACAGACGACGTACTGCGCCTCTTCGAGCTTGCGCGCGTGCACGCTCAGGTTGCCGTCCGTGGTGTTCAGGAGTTGTTTGAGGTCGTTGAAGGTGAGCGATTCGTTGACGGCGAGGGCGCTGACGATGGCGAGGCGGACGC